>NZ_JMFO01000029.1 GCF_000714715.1 Candidatus Magnetobacterium casense | reverse complement strand
TACAAGTTCCTTCTTTTTGGTGTCCACAGATATTACTGGTTCTTGACGCTGTTGGAAATCAACCACTTGCTCGTTTATGTATCTAAACTGAGCATCGCGGTCGGGATGGTCTGAACCCTCACGTATCTTCCGGTTCGCTTGTAAACTGTACCCCAAACCAGACAGCAGGTGGGCAACTTTTTGTCTACCAATCACATGTCCTTGGTTTTGAAGAGCAACAGCAAGATTACGAACACTCTTACAGGTCCACCGTAATGGAGACTCAGGGTCTCCTCGGGTAACCGGATCTACCAACCCCTCAATATCTACAAGCACGGATGGGTCTGTTTCAACAACCGGCTTGCGTCCACCTCCAGGTAAACGTATCTTCTTTTTCCCTTTTGAAGGTTTTTCCTTTGATTCAGCAATACGTCTAATTCCTTCATATATCGTTGTCCGCGAAAGACCAGTAGTTCTGGAAACTGAAGTAACTCCTCCTCGTCCCAATGCCTCGGCTTCCACTGCAGCCCACATTCGTCTGCCTTGTTCGTCTAAAACATCTTTGAGTACTTCAAATTTTCTTTGTATCATAAGTTCGGTATCGCTTTGCACTTTTTGATCATAACATATTTAGACACCATTTGTACAAGTTATTTGTGGACAAATCCTAATGGAAAAGTGGAATAGTTACAAGAAAAAGCCTGCAAAAATAACTAAGGGAATAATGACAATGAAAAGCGACAGTTCATACGGACTATGTATAGATATATCACTAAAGGAGGATAAGATTTGTTTAGAATTGAATAGAGATGAGATAGAAAAAAGGAAAAAAAGATTTGGTAAATTGATTATATTTTCAGATATGCTTCAAGCCGAAACAGGTTTCTTGATAGATACATATATTGAAAAGAATATTATCGAAGATGACTTTCATTTATTAAAAGACTCTACAATAATTCGCTTTAGACCAATTCGACATTGGACAGACTCAAAAATACATGCTTATGCTTTTTGTTGCGTTGTTTCAATGACACTCATAAGAGTTATGCAATGGATGGTAGAGCAAAGTGGATATAAAATGAGTCCAACGTTACTTAAGGATGAATTAACAGATATCAAAGAAGTAATAATGGTTTATGACATCAATGAGGCTGAAAGAAGGATTGTCGAATTAAGCACAGTACAAAAGAATCTTTGGAAAGTTTTTAATTTGGAAGAAATAAAAGAGGCTATGTTACTACACAATCCTTCCTAATTTTTCTTTTATTTCCAAGGACTTGTTGCTACGGAAACACCCTCTGTGGAAAACTCCGGATAGATTGTTAACCTTGACATATGATATAGGGACAAAATCAATCGCAACACTGTTAGCCGAGTTTATTAAAAGATTGCTGTGGCAGCCTTAACCTTAATTGTTGGCGTTATTCCCCACCTGAACGATTCTTCTGTTGAGCCAGAGTCTGTTTGTGTAGGTATCGTTGCGCCTTTTTGGTTATACCAAGCTAACTGGAGTTTGCAAGAAGAATAATAGCTTAACCGGTATAGACACTTAACTTTAATTTGCAAACCTGTTTTTGTCTGGTATAGATGCCCGGACAGGGTTCCCTTATGACATTTTAAATGGTTGTGGAATGAATGTCAGGATGAAGATGGACAGGGAGACTAAGGCGGTCTTTTTCCTTGACGGCTGAAGGGGGATGTCGCTAAAGAGTACTGGCGGATGATGTATCCCAAGTATGAGTAACAACAATGTCCAGGTCAACCAACCAGTCCAGAGCCAGATGCCTGATACGCTCAACACCACGAGCAACGTCCGGGACACCCAGGTGTGTATATCCTTTTCAATGGCATAGACGATGTGTCCGCCATCCAGTTGCCCAATTGGCAGCAGGTTCAACGACGTGACAAGAAACCCTATCCAACCGGCAAACGCAACCGGACTCAATAGTACGTCAAACCCCTCCGGGGGCGTCCCTACAATAATCTTTGTCAGCAGGTAAAACAACAACGAATCACCCAACTCAAAGGCCAGGCCATCGGTTACCTCCACCACGTCGGAGTAAAACAACCCAAACACAACCGCTACCAAAGACACAAGAAACCCGGCTATCGGCCCGGAGGCCCCTATGTCTATCAGGGCAGTGCGTGTGGTTATGGGCGACTTCATCTTGATAAATGCCCCGAAGGTACCAAAGATGGATGGTCCGGGTATAAAGTACGGCAACGTGGCTATCGTGTCATGGCTGATGGATGCCAGGTAGTGTGCCAGCTCATGTGCCAGCAGTATAGAGAGGAGTGTCATGGCAAAGGGCAAGCCCTCATATATCCTGCCGGGGTCATCAAGGGGATTGATCCCCTTTTGCAATGCGCCCGCTATTAGCGTAGAGACAAATGTCAGAAAAAAGAGAATTACATGCATGGCAGTCAGCTTCCTCAGCACGTTGTTTACGACAAATGCCAGACTATGCATACAAGTAACGCCTACGCCAGACATCCAACCAGGTCGTATTGCAGGGCAGAGGTTATCTCAACGTCTGTAAAGTCGTACACCTTTGCGGGTGACTGTCCCCTTATGAGCACACTGCCATCGATCTCAGGGGCATGGCAATATAGACGCGCTATGGTCAGTTCGGCTGTGGTCTCATCTATAAGCGCCCTGAAGCGTCTGCCAACGTAACGGGCGTTTCGCTCATAGGATATCTGCCCCTGCATGGACATCAGCTCATCCAGTCTTTTTTTCTTGGTGCGCTCAGAGACCTTATCCGGCAAGTGATAAGCCGCCGTGCCCTCCTCATCGGAATAGGCAAAGACACCAAGACAGTCAAACCCCGCCTCACCGACAAAGGCCTTGAGGCCGTTAAAATCCTCCTGCGTCTCTCCGGGATATCCAACGATAAAGGTCGTCCTCAGCGCCACGTCAGGGATGTCGCGCCGCAACCTCCGGAGCAGGTCGGCATAGTATCTCCTGCCTCCGGCACGGCCCATCGCACGCAGCACCTTGTCCTCTGAGTGCTGCAACGGAATGTCAAGGTACTTGCAGACCTTGTCCTGAGCGCTTATGACCTCAAGCAGGGCGTCACTGAGTGCCGTGGGATACAGGTACAATAAGCGTATCCAGAAATCCCCGCTTATGGCGGCAATGTCACCGATAAGATGCGGCAGGTCATATCCGATGTCCTTGCCATAGTAAGTGAGGTCCTGTGCAACGAGGATCAACTCCTTCTTACCGGCCTTTATACAAGCCTCGGCCTCCGCTATGACAGCGGCAGCGGGGACGCTCCTGAACCCGCCCCTGATGGCAGGGATCACGCAGTAACCACATGGGCGATTACACCCCTCGGCTATCTTTATGTAGGCATACAGTCCCCCGCCTGTTACCCCCGACGGGATAGCATGGGATGCAAATTGAGCCAGGGGGCGCTGCCCCCCAGGGGCAGGTCTGACGCCAGGGCTTAGTGTATCCTTGCAGTAGCGCACGATCTCATCGGCCTTGTCAACCCCCCAGATGGCATCGATCTCTGGCAGCTCCTTTACCAGTTCGTCCTTGTAACGCTGGCTGAGACAGCCAAAGACCACCAGCTTCCTATCCGACCCCTTGTGTTGCGCCAGGTTGATAACCTCGTTGATGGACTCCTCCTTGGCATCGTTGATAAAGCCGCACGTGTTAACCAGGATTATGCCCGCATCCTCAACCGAATCGGTGTTGTATATGCCCTCTCTGTGCAGGGCCCTCAGCAGGTGCTCTGAATCGACCTGATTTTTGGGACACCCAAGGGTTACCAGTGTGACGTAAGGCATGTGCGTGGGTGTTGTCAACTCCCCCCGCCATCATGTTTGTCATCCACGACACAGTCGGCAGGGGTAAGCTCATCGACGTAATCCGCCGGGTTGAGGATATCAACAGGGGGGGGTGTCCGCAAACGCTGCTTCAGACGAAAGATATGCAGGACTATAAAAAACGACAAGACCGCGACTATCACGGAGACAAACAATGACCCCCAGATAAAAGGCATCAGCAACACACCAAAGACACCCATCACGTTTGATAGCGTAAGGTTACCAAAATCAATCGTAATGCCAGTTGCCTCCATCCCCATGAGCTTCATCCCCACCCAGATGCAAAACGTGGAGATCGGAACAATGGTAAAGGGGTTGTTAATATAGGCCGCCGTCAATATCGCCACCTTGTTCAACTTAAATGCCATAGCCAGGACAATAACCAACACCGTATGTAACCCCACCCAGGGGGAAAACGCTATAAGCGTCCCAACCCCAAAGGATACGGCCACCTTCATGGGTGAATCCTCTATCCCCATGAACTCCTTAAGTTTAGCCTTAATTCTTGAAGTGCTCATATCCACACCTTATCAACTCCCGTTGTCTGTTGTCTGTGTCTATAAAAACGAATTCGCTTTCAGTGATCTCTCCGATGCACCGATACCCCGACAGCGACTCGGATGAGGTAAAGAGGTATTGGTAGTCCTCCCCCCCACACAAGGCCAACATGGTTGGATTGAGTCCCAGCAATGCCGCCGCCTCAGTCATTGCAGGTGACTGCGGGAGATTTGCCTCATACACCCTGGCCCCAACGCCACTGTGTTCACACAACCTGCGCAGGTCTATCGACAGGCCGTCGCTTATATCCATCATTGCGCTAACCCTCTCTGTGCCCACCGGGGCGCTGACAACAGGCATCAGGTGTCTGCGCAACAGCGGCTCCATGACATGCCACGCAAGTGGAACGTTTATCGTCTCTGTTATTGTCTCTGGCCTTTCTATGGCCACCGGTCTATTAAGCCTCCGCAGCAGGTGCAATCCGCAGGCCGAATCCCCAAGATTGCCCGTAACATATATTTTGTCTCCGACCACTGCCCCGCTTCTGAGGGCAAGGCTTTGGGCAAACCCAATAAGCGTTGCAGATAAGTTGATCCCGCTTGCCGATGATGTGACATCCCCCCCGATCAAATCTACAGCGTAGGTGGTCAGTGCACTTTCAACACCGTCAAAAAACCCGGCGATGAAACCATCTGCCTCGGCCATCCTGCCAGTGGGTATGCTCATCGTTAGCAACATGTATGCCGGTCTGCCGGCCATTGCATAGATATCACTGACGTTAACCGACACCAGCTTGTGGCCAACCTGAAATGGCGTTGCAAAGGCCATGTCAAAGTGCACACCCTCGGCCATGACATCGGTCGTCAACAGGACATTCTTGCCACCAACCCGCAGCACTGCGGCATCGTCGCCTATTCCAACCATTAGTGTTGGCAGTTCCGGCAACCCGCCATCGGATAGCCTACCGCCGGGTTGTTTTCTTGTAAAGCGTTGCCGTATGTGCTCTATAAGGGCTAGCTCACCATCAACCCTCAACGGGTTTTGATTGCTCAACGGTGCGTTTCCTCTTTATTGGCCTCTTAAGCGCCGTATCCAGGACGTTGTCCATAGTTTCGACAAAGATGAAATCCATGTCTTTTTTGATGTACTTTGGCAGTTCGTCGAAGTCTTTTTCGTTGCGCTTTGGTATTATGATCCTGTTTATGCCCATTCGTTTTGCAGCGAGTGTTTTTTCTTTGAGTCCGCCAATGGGCAGTACAGTTCCCCTGAGGGTCACTTCGCCGGTCATGGCGATGTTCTTGCTTACGGGGATGCCGGTCAGTGCGGATGCAATTGATGTGGTGATCGTGATTCCGGCCGAAGGGCCATCCTTGGGAATGGCGCCGGCGGGTACGTGTATGTGGATGTCTCGCTTGGAGAACTCGTCATCGTCTATTTTCAGGTCTTTTGCCCTGGACCTTACGTATGACAGGGCGGCATGTGCAGACTCCTTCATCACATCGCCAAGTTGTCCGGTGATGGTGAGATTGCCCTTGCCCTTCATTGTGATGGCCTCAACGTATATGATATCGCCGCCAGTCTCTGTCCATGCCAGGCCCGTGGAGACGCCAACCTCATCCTTTTTGATCTCTTCCTCCGGGAGGAATTTTGGGGCACCAAGGAACTTGATCAGATTCTTAGGGGTTGCCGAAAACTTCTTGCCCTTACCCTCGGCAATCTGTCGTGCAACCTTGCGACACAGTTCGGCAATGGAGCGTTCGAGATTTCTGACCCCAGCCTCACGCGTATACTGTGTGATCATAAGGTGCAGGGCGGGATCGGTCAGCCGCAACATGTCGGTTGTCAGGCCGTGCTCTTCAAACTGCTTGGGGATCAGATAGTTTTGCGCTATGCCCATCTTCTCCTCAGTCGTGTAACCGGAGAGGTATATGATCTCCATTCTGTCTTTGAGCGGACCGGGGATTGTGTCGGTGAGATTGCCCGTTGTGATAAACATCACCTTTGTCAGGTCAAACGGTACGGCCAGGTAGTGGTCAACAAAGGAGTTGTTCTGCTCGGGGTCAAGCACCTCCAGAAGGGCCGAGGAAGGGTCGCCCCTGAAGTCGGTACCCACCTTGTCTACTTCATCGAGCATGAAGACCGGATTGTTGGTGCCTGCCTGCTTGATGCCCTGTATGATCCTGCCAGGCAGGGCGCCGACATACGTCCTGCGGTGGCCCCTTATTTCGGCCTCATCACGGACACCTCCCAGGGACATGCGGACAAATTCCCTGCCCAACGCCCGCGCTATGGACTTGCCAAGAGACGTCTTGCCCACTCCGGGCGGACCGATAAAGCACAGGATCGGTCCCTTCATTTTAGGATTGAGTTTGCGGACGCTGAGGTACTCCAGGATGCGCTCTTTGATCTTTTCAAGGTCATAGTGGTCGTCGTTGAGTACCTTTTTGGCTGTCTTTATATCGAGGTTGTCGGTGGTGGCCTTAGACCAGGGCAGCTCTACAAGCCAGTCGAGGTATGTCCTGACGGTAGCGGCCTCGGCACTGTCGGGGTGCATCTTTTCGATCCGTTTGAGTTGTTTCTCTGCCTCCTTGAGTACCTTTTCAGGCATCTTGGCCTCTTCGATCTTTTTCTTGAACTCACGGACTTCCTCCATGCGTTCATCGATGTCGCCTAGTTCCTTCTGGATCGCCTTTAGTTGTTCTCTGAGGAAGTACTCACGTTGAGTCTTGTCTATTTCTCCGCGGGCTTCGCTCTGAATCTTTTGTTGTACCATCAGCAGCTCGATTTCGCGGTTGAGCATTTCGCCAACCTTACTGAGACGTTCCACGGGGTCATCTATTTCAAAGACGTTCTGTGCCTGGTCTGTCTTCAGTCCGATGTTTGAGGCCACAAGGTCGGCAAGCCGTCCGGGGTCATCGAGGTTCTCTATCACGACCATTATATCGGGCAGGATGCTCTTGCCCAGCGAAACCGTCTTGTCTATCTGCTCCTTAACCGTTCTGATCAGCGCCTCTATTTCGAGGGATATCTCGGCGGGCTTCTGTTCTTCGATCTTTTCTATATCGGCTATGTAGAGGTTGTCCTTTTCCTCGATTGTCAGACACCGGGCTTTTGTCAGCCCCTGCACGAGTATCTTGACCCTGCCATCGGGCAACTTCAGCATCCTCATGATCAACCCTACGGTACCCGTAGCATAGAGGTCATCACGTTCGGGATTCTCCACGTTGAGGTCCTTTTGGGTTAGCAGCAGTATCATCCTGTTTGTATTCAGAGAGTAGTCTATGGCACTGATAGACTTCTCACGGCCTACAAACAACGGCAATATCATATATGGAAAGACGACTATGTCTCTTACTGGAAGTACCGGCAATGTATCTGGTATCTCTAGTTCCTTTTCGTCCTTTTTATCACTCTCAGACATCGCTATTATTTTACTCCTTTTCTATTCTTATCAGAATTTCCTTATTTTCGCTCTTATGAAACGTAAGACAAACAACGCCGCCTCTGTAGACGGCCCTGCCGGAGGAGACGTCAACCGCAACAGGTATCTTTATCACTCGCCTGAAGCCCTCAAGAAACCTCTCCATGCACAGAAAGCGGCAGCCAATCGCTCCGCCGCCTCCAACTCCGCCGCCGGAGCGGTCTCTCTTGACTCCCTCTATCACAACAGTGTCGTTTACCACCTTAATCTCAACCTCTCTGGGCTCCATACCTGGCAGGTCTATCTCAAATACGAGCAACTCCGCCGTTTCATATATGTCAACGGGCGGCAACGGCCTGGACTTATCTATAGTATAATACAGACAATCTTTCTGAGTCTTTAACAGAGGCTATACCTCCGTTCTTTTTGATGGTGTCCGCATGTATATTCTCTATCTTTCACGGCAGCAGCGTTTTTGCAACTTCTGGATTCCTGTTTACACAGGAATGACAAACGCCTATCCTGTCATTCCAGCGAAAGCTGGAATCCATGCCCTTAAAGAAGATATGCCCCCTCACCCTATTTAACAACCTCTACGGTCATCTCTATGCGTTCGTTGGGGTTATCCCTGGGGTCTCTAGGTTGAGAGACGATCTTGTCAACCACGTCTATGCCATCGGTGACCTCTCCAAATACGGTATACTGTCTGTCAAGGAAGGGTGCATCGGCGGCACAGATAAAGAACTGCGAGCCGGCGCTGTCGGGATGCCCGGAGCGGGCCATCGAAAGCGTGCCCTTTTTGTGGGGAGTGGCGTTGAATTCGGCCTTGACGGTATAGCCGGGGCCTCCCATACCATGCTTGGACTTGTCCTGCTCCTTGGAATTCGGGTCTCCACCCTGGATCATAAACCCCGGGATAACCCTATGAAAGGTCGTGCCGTTGTAGAACTTTTTTTCGGCAAGTTCTATAAAGTTATTGACGTGATTGGGGGCAACATCGGGGAAGAATTTCAGCTTGATATCACCAAATTTTGTCTTGATAACCGCCTTTGTTTCTGACATCTTTTTAATCTCCTCTTGTGTAAATTTTTTGCTTTTAGGCTCTTGAGAAAAGGCATTCGTCGTGCCCAGGGACAATACACATGCAATTACCAGCAGACATGCCAGGAGCCTGCCGTAGCGTACCCCACACCTGTCACCTGCAACGCTTGCCCTGTCGTGTTTGCACATGGCGCCCTTACCTGTTAGAAAAGTCATAATGTTACAGTCCTCCATTTTTATATCTTAATTTGTTGTTTAGTTAAATTATAGTAAAAAAAAACTAATCGTCAATATGTCCCAAAAATATATCCTTATGCTATGCCTTGGCATCCTTGAGGGCATCCTTGCACGGGCATTGCCGGTGTGGTTCTACGGTGGTCATGGTGGCAGTGAGCAGTGTTGTCAGCGTCTCAAAGGCCTTTGCCATGGTATCCTTGACCTCCGTCACCGTGAGTTTTTCGGAGGTCACGCCGGCGGCGTGGTTTGTAACCACCGCTATGGTACTATAACATATCTGTAGCTCACGTGCCAAGATCGCTTCCGGCATTGCCGTCATGCCTACGACGTCGGCACCTAAGCACGAGTAGGCGCTTATTTCGCGTCTGGTTTCAAGACGCGGCCCCTGCGTGCAGACGTAGACACCATCGTCATAGATTGTGTACTCGTATGTGAGCGTCTTGGACACCTCTATCAGACATGCCCTCAGTTGTGGGCAGAACGGTTCGGTGAAGTCCACGTGATAGACCTCGCCTTCTTCGTAGAAGGTTGAGGGGCGACCGTGTGTCATGTCAATTATCTGGTCTGGGATGACCATGTCCCCGGGATTTAACACCTTGTTGATGGCGCCGGTTGCACCCACCGCAAATATCCGGTTTACGCCAAGCTCTCTGAACCCCCAGATGTTGGCGCGGTAGTTGACCTTGTGTGGCGCTATGCTGTGACCCGACCCGTGGCGCGGTAGAAACAACACGTCTCTGCCCGCTATCCTCAGCGCCTTATAGCGATCAGAGGGCAAACCATACGGCGTATCCACCGATATCTCTTCGATCAACTCTATGCTTGTATCAGCAGGTCGGTCATTGTCTCCAATGTTGTAAAAACCACTGCCGCCAATAATCCCTATCTCCGTCATCGTATATCTCCTGATTTTTTTTATCGTAATAGTTCACCCCCCTAAGAAGAAAAGACAAAGAAGGGGGCAGCGAGGGGTCAAGCGCCCCGGCATAAAAGGTGGGCTTCTTTACGTTAACTCTGCCGAACCGTTAAAAACCCTTGTAGCGGGGCCGGTCATGTATACGTGGCCATCAGCTTGCCGCCATTCTATGTGGAGTTTACCACCCCTCAGATGTACCGTGACTGCTCTGTCGGTAAGACCTTTTATACTGGTTGCCACGGCCACGGCACATGCCCCCGTGCCACAGGCAAGCGTCTCACCCGCACCGCGCTCCCATACACGCATCCTTACCTCCGTGCGACTTAACACCTCGATGAATTCAACGTTGGTTCTGTTTGGAAATAGCTTGTGGGTTTCAATCAACGGGCCGTACCGGGCAACGGGAAAACCGTCAACGTCCTCCGTTATAATAATTGTGTGTGGATTACCCATTGAAACGTGGGTTATCGCAAACACCCTGTCTGCGACCTCTAAGGGATAACCGATGACCCCGCCAACGGAGTCCATCGCTATGGAGCTTACCTCTAACTGCGGAATGCCCATGTCAACACATATGAGGTCGCCTGCACGTTGGGGCCTGATCACACCTGCAAGGGTATCTATTGCCAGGGGGTTGTTGCCGGAGAGGGCTTCGTCCCATACGTATTTTGCCAACGCCCTGATGCCGTTGCCGCACATTTCTACCTCGGAGCCATCGGCGTTGTATATCTTCATCTGAAAATCAAATTGATCGGATTGCTCCTTACAGTTGTAGTTCCGCTCCGATGACGGCAGGAGCAAGAGTATTTGGTCAGCCCCCACGCCAAAACGCCTGTTACAGAGTCCTGGCGCCATAGACTGCCAGTCTTGACCCGTAAGGGCCTGTAACTGCACCTGCCTGAGGCAATCCACAAGTATGAAGTCGTTGCCAAGCCCGTGCATCTTAACAAAGTCTATCTTCACTGCACTGACAACCTACGTGTCAGACGGGTTCTTCAGGAACTCCGGTACGACCTCGTGTCTCAGCAGGTCGTCAAAAGACTCACGCTTGCGCACGAGGTAGTGTTCGGTCCCCCTGACGAGGACCTCGGCGGCCCTGGGTCTGCTGTTGTAGTTTGAACTCATGGAGTATCCGTATGCCCCCGCACTCATAATGGCTGCATACTCGCCGGGGAGCAGCGACTGTATCTCCCTGTCCTTGCCCAAGAAATCGCCCGATTCGCAGATAGGACCAACCACATCGGCAAAGACCATCTTGCGTTTGCGCTTATGCACGGGCATGATGTGATGATATGCCCCATACATGGCAGGCCGTGCAAGGTCGTTCATGCCGGCGTCAACGATCATAAATTCCCTGTCGTGCCCCTTCTTGATGTACAGGACTTCCGTTATAAGGATACCCGCATTGCCAACCAGGGTCCTTCCCGGCTCCATTACCACCGTGATATCCCGACCTTGAAGGATCGGGATTATCTTGTTGGCAAGTTCCGAGGGGTGAGGGGGAATCTCATCGAGGTACTGTATGCCCAACCCACCGCCAATGTCGAGGTACTTCATGTCTATGCCTTCTTCCTTGAGCGAGTCTATCAGGGCAACGAGCCGGTTGAGTGAGTCAAGAAACGGCGCCAGACTGATTATCTGTGAACCGATGTGCTTGTGGATACCCACCACGGAGATGTTTTTCAATTTGTTGGCCTGCTTGTAGGACTCCAGGGCCTGCTCAAAGGGAATCCCGAACTTGTTCTCCTTCAACCCCGTTGATATGTAGGGATGGGTGCCAGGGTCTATGTCGGGGTTTACACGTAGCGCCACGGGGGCCTTTATACCCAGCTCACCGGCTATCCTGTCAATGGCCGCAAGCTCCTGCTCAGACTCTACGTTGAACATCATGATACCCTCAGAGAGGGCATAACGTATCTCATCGTCCTTCTTGCCGACACCGGCGTAGACAATGCGCTCGGGCGGGATACCTGCCTTTCTTGCCCTGTATAGCTCACCCCCGGAGACTATGTCTGCCCCCCCGCCAAACTCTCCAAATATCCGCAGCACTGTTCCGTTGGAGTTCGCCTTCAGGGCAAAGCACACAAGATGCGGGAAGTCCTTAAAGGACTCGTCGTAGGCCTTGAAGTGCCTCAGCAGGGTGTTGTAGCTGTAGACGTAAAGAGGTGTCCCGTACTGTTGCACAAGCGTTGTCACTGGTACGTCCTCTGCATGCAAGAGGTTATTTTTGTAGGTAAAATAATGCACTTACACTCCTTAGTCTCTAAATTTTAGCTACTATGATATAACATTTGAGATCAATTTGCAATTCATTATTTTTTGCAGTGGCAATTTTTTTAATCACCCCCGGGGGATTGCTCTGCCAAGGCAGCCTTCCCCCCCGAGTGTACACCTCTTTATTTCTGGTCTGCATGCCCATGTCTGACAAGCCTGTAGGTGGCCCCCTCGACGTCTACCTCATATATATCGAAGTTATCCTCCAGAGAAAACCCCTCGTGGTGTATGGCGAAGTTAAGCGACAATGACCCCTCCGGTCCGCTACAGACCCGATGAAAGACGCCAGGGGGCCAGGCAAGCATGGCAGGACCTTCGTAGAGCAGTTGTCCATCCTTTTTGATGCTGTCTGTGGTTACTTCGACGACCTCAACCCTGCCGTGCCTGGGCGTATACAGTTGCGTAACCCTGGAGCCCTTAAACACCAGGAGGTTGTCCGTCTGGGCCTTGTGGTAGTACCACAGGGAGCGCACATCCCCCTGGATGGTAGGCGACTGCGCATTTGGCCCGTGCTCCACCCGGTCAACAGAATCGATCCGGGGCAGCCGCTGCAACGGGGTTATATGAAACTTGACCTGTGGCGTGTTCCTGAACTCACGAAGCGGGATTATTTCGTAAAGACCCTCTATGTGCATCTGTGTCATCCTCCATTATGACGATTTTTCATATTTTTTTTCGTTTCCTCCGGGCACTTGGAGGCAATATTCTGTCAACGATGTCGTCAACGGTTACAAGGCCAACCATCTGTCCGTCATCATCCACAACGGGGATGGCAACGAGGTTGTACTTGGATATCTTGGCGGCCACGATGTCCTCATCGTCGTCGGGTTTGACGGACTTTATGTTGGTTGACATGATTGAGGACAGACTCATTTCGCCATCTGAGAGCAACATGTCCTTCAGGGATACCACGCCAACCAGAACACCATACTTGTCGGCCACATACAGATAGTAGATGGTTTCAACATCGTGCGCCTCGGTCTTAAATCGCTCAATGACCTCCCGCACCTTTGTTTCGGAACTGTAGAGCAAGAACTCGGTATTCATCAACCCGCCGGCGGTGTCTTCCTCGTGACTGAGCAGTTCGTGGATGTTTTCGGCGTCCTCTTGCTCAAAGGAATCGAGTATCTGCTTGGTCTTGTCTTTGGGCAGGTCGCTCAGTATGTCAACGGCGTCATCGGGGGCCATCTCCTCGATGATGGCAGCGGCCTTTTCGGGGTCCATGTTGGAGAGTATCTCCACCTGTGTGCCGGACTCCAGCTCAGAAAGGGTTTCGGCGGCAGACTCCACATCCAGGGAACGGAAAAAACTCGCACCCTCAGCCCGTGACACCGAGCTGATTATGTCGGCCAAGTCTGCCGGGTGTATTTTTGCCAGCTTCTGGGTTACCTTCAGCGAAATCGACTTTAACCGCGGACTTAACGGCTGCAGGTAGTCCCATCTGATCAGGTTCTCCGGCAGGTGCAGCTTTAGCAAAGCCAACAGCTCTATTGCCTTTTTCTCCACCCCCAGGCGCCTGAGCAATCCCCGCATACCAACGTCTATGGCTACAAGAACCGCCCAGTTCCTGTAGCCCTCGATCTTTATGTCGTTGACCCTGACCACCTTGGCCCCGTTAATGTCCACGACCTGTTTGTCCAGTACGTCACGTGCGGCAAGCAGGTCTGCATCGAAGGAGTCGTACCCTGGCAGGTTGTCATGCTGCAACGTTGTGGTCATCATCCTCCTGTTGAATATGCTCAGGCTCTTGTAATCCACCCTGTAAAAGCTGTCCCTGCTCTTTATGATAAGCGCCTCGATCCTGGGCAATGTCTCACCCTTTACGACAAGGACGTCGTGTATCTTGCCAAGCTCCTCGCCCTTCATGTCAAAGACAGGCTTATGCAATATGTCACTCAAAAATATTTCGCCAGAGAGCGGCATATTATCCCGTTACGTTGTCCGTCTGAAGCGACAAAAGGTAAACCGTTGCATCCCCTTTGCAGGCGTAACGTGATCTATGCCAAAGGACTCCAATAATTCAAACTCGTCTCCAAACTCGGCATGCAGAGTCTCCGGGCTATACCTCACCACATCCAGGCCACTGCACTTCTGCGGACCATCTATGGCAAAGGTCGCTACGATAAGGTGTCCGCCTGGCTTTAACGATTGCTTGACCGCCCGGACATACTTCCTGCGGTCATCGGCATCCGTGAGGAAGTGAAAGACCGCCCGGTCATGCCAGAGGTCATACCGCTCCGGGAGTTTAACCCCGGTGATATCGGCCTCAAGCCACTTGACCCTGTGGGCTTGTTCCCTGAGTCTCTGGCGTGAGTTTGCCAGTGCAGAGGCCGAAATATCCAGGACGGTTATCCTCTGATAGCCATCTGCCAGGAGCATATCCGCAACACTTGACGTACCGCCTCCCACGTCTATGATGTTGCCATCGGGACCAACCCCTGTGGACTTGATCAGTTTCAGTGAGACCTCCGGATACTCCTCATACCAGCTTACCTGAGTGGGCAGCTTGTTTTTGTAGACGCCCTCCCAGTGCTCTTTACGGTTGAATAGGGAGGTTTTTGGCTCTTCCGGCTTTTGGACGGGTTTTGGCGCAACCTCGGCGTATTCCTTGCCTATTGCACATCGTAAGTCTTTGTGATTAATGTCTTCCATATCCATTGAACTCCTCTGTCAGTTTAGCTCTCCTGCACTGTTTGTTAATGTCCCTCGATTTCTGTTATTAACCTCTGCCGCTTAACTATATTATAGCAGAATGTTTAAAAATCAAGCCTGCGGTCTGCGCATGATGGGGTCAAGGGGTCCGTGACCCCTTGCGGGGGGTTCTGAAGGGGGCCAGGTGCGACCTGGAGCGCCAAGAAGCGGAGCCGCCCCTTTTTTTCTTACGGTCAAATGCTATTACCCTGCCCAGTGCGACTTCTATGGCAGGGGCACCTCACCCCCTGGAGCGAAAAATAAGCGTAGTCACCCTTTTATTCACGCCTGTAATCGTTTGACTATTTCGTCGGCCACGTTGGAGGTGCCTATGGCTGTGGGGTCATCGGGGGAGGGTTTCATGTCGTAGGTAACGAACCTGCCTTCCCTGATCAGGTCTGCAATGGTGCTATCGAGCCTTGAAGCCTCCTCTCTGTGCCCGAGGTAGTGCAGCATCATGACACCGGAGAGCATCATGGCCATCGGATTGACCTTGTTCAGCCCCTTGTACTTGGGTGCACTGCCGTGGGTTGCCTCAAAGACCGCAACACCGGCTCCGATGTTCGCCCCAGGAGCCAACCCCAGTCCGCCAATCAGGCCGGCCGCAAGGTCTGACACGATGTCGCCATAGAGATTGGGCAACACCAGGACGTCATAAAGCTCCGGCTTCTGAACAAGCTGCATACACATGTTGTCGATGATCCTGTCCTCAAACTCTATGTCCGGATAGGACTTGGCCACCTCCCTGGCTACCTCCAGGAATAATCCGTCGGAATGCTTCATGATGTTGGCCTTATGGACAGCGGTGACTTTCCTGCGGTTGTTGTTCCTTGCATAATCAAAGGCAAAACGCACTATCCGCTCGGTGCCATAGACCGATATGGGTTTGATACTTACCCCCGAATCCGGACGGATCGGCTTACCGGACTTGGCCGCTATGAAGTCAATCAATTCCGTTGTGACCTGTGCGTCCTTCTGGAACTCTATGCCGGCGTAGAGGTCTTCGGTATTTTCCCTGACCACTACCAGGTCTACGTTTGCATAGATGCTCCTTGCCCCTGCGTATGACTTACAGGGTCTGAGGCAGGCATAGAGGTCAAGTTCCTGTCTCAGTGCGACGTTTATACTCCTGAAGCCCGTCCCCACCGGCGTGGTGACCGGACCTTTAATAGCAACCTTGTTGTCCTTGATGTTGTCTATGACCCGTTGAGGCAAGGGCGTACCCTCTGCCTCATAGACGTCCGTACCGGCATTCTGGACATCCCAGTCTATCTTGACTCCCGTGGCGTCGATCACCCGTACCACGGCCTCTGAGACCTCCGGGCCAACGCCATCTCCCGGGATCAGGGTCACCCTGTGTCTGCCGGATGGTTCTATATGCATACCCGTAGTATCTCCCTCACCTCTTCCGGGTTACTGGCGATAAAGCGCAGTTCGTCATCGGTAAGAGGCTTTTGCGTATGGAGGTTGGCATACTGCACGAGTTCAAGGACATCACGTGCCTCTTCGTCGGTGGCAAAGTAGACGCCAAGGTTGTCGTAGACGTGCCTGAATCCCTTGATGCCGCCATATGCCCCGGTGGTTATCACCCTTCCGGTCTGAAGCAGGTCGGGCACCCCACGGCCAACGTCCTCGGGGTCGTAAAGCTCGTAGTTTCTCCTGTCTTTGAGGGCGCCATCTGCGTGGATACCGGACTCGTGTGCAAAGGCGTTTGCACCCACTCCGGGCTGATTGATCGCTATGGGCAACCCAAAGGCATACGATGCGTACTTGGCCAACCGCCAGGACAACTTCAGATTAACGTTATCACCAAGTATAGGATTGTCCCTGAAGTAGGACGAAAACCGCAGTGCCAGGAGGATTGAGACCAGGTCGGCGTTACCTGCACGCTCTCCGTAGCCGTTTACCGTGGTATTGATGTATGTGTCAATCCCACACTCAAGCGCCGCCCGTGCACCCGCTATTGATATTGCCTCGGCCATGCCCAGGTCGTTGTGGCAGTGCATCTCAATAGGAAAGCCGGTCCGTTCGGAGAGCTTTTTTATGTTTTCATACATGGATATTGGTCCTTCCGTACCCAGGGTGTCACAGTAGCGGAACCTGTCAGCACCGGCCTCCTTGCCTGCTATGATGAATTCTTCAAGCCTTTCGATTTCAGTTCGGGAGGCATCCTCTGCATTGACACCAATGGTTTCGATCCCTTGAGCCTTGGCCGCCCTTACGGCCTCTGCCATGCCCTTGACCACATCGGCAAAGGTCTTCTTGCCCTGGAACTTCCCGCGCAGGAGGATATCCGAGGTAGAGGCGGAGATGTTAAGATGTTTTATCTTAGGACAGTTCTTGAATGTAAGCTCTATATCCTCCAGGACAGCCCTGCACCAGCCTTCAAGGTGTATGTTTTTTATTACCCCTTTTTCATACAGTTTGAGATTTGCGTTGATATAGCCGATCTCATGTCTCAAGGTAGGAAATCCCACCTCGCTCTGGTATACACCCATCTCATCCAGATAGACGTTTAGCATCGTCTTTGACAGTTTGGGCAACAGTATCCTGGACGTCTGAACACCGTCGCGGTTGGTTACGTCAATGATATGTACTTTATTAGCCATTGGCCACCTCTTTCTTTAGATTTTTTTAAGATATAATATAACAGGCTGCTGTGTTAAATATCAAGGCGTCTGTCATGTTCAACCCTCTTGAATCCCCTGCGTATGGTATGGCTGTCTACGCCTTTTTCCCTGGCAAATGCCCGCAGACTCAGGTAATCTTTGTCTTTTGGGGTTCTGCCTTTATTTCTCCGGTGATATTCGTCATACCACAGGGGGTCAAACTTGCCTTTTATGCGATCTCTTGCCGGCTCTGTTACTTCTGGCGGTTTTGGCTGCACTGCCGCAACATCGTCCTGGTCTGTTGGTGTTTGATGTTCCGTATCGTGGCAATGAATCTGTAACTGAGCGATGTAAGCCTCTCTCTCAATCAGTTTCTGTTGTAACATGGCATTTTCACTCTTGGCCGAGTCTATTTCACTCTGCAACCTGGCCATGCAACTGTCATACTGGGACTGTGCAAATCGGAGTTCCTGCTGTAGTCTGTCAATGGTCATCCGCTTGGTTTCAGAGGCCTTGCGCAGACCCGAGTTGAGATCCTTAAAGTTCTCTATCCCTACGCGTAATCTCGACAATTGTTTTGTCACCAGCATGTGATTGTCTTGCAGGCTGGTGTAGTTGTTGACGAGGTTGTCATAGTCTGCCCTCAACTTAACATACAGAGTTTGGACGATCTCAATTTCTGATGTCCTATCATCAGGGTCTTGCGTTTTCTTCAGACGCTTGAGCTTATCTATCTCTGCCTGCAACCAGGCTATTACCTTATCTATGACATTCACGTGTGTCTAAATCCTGTCCAAGATATTTTCCGTCTTACAACCATCTATGTTCACGGAGCCTTGACCAGGCCTTTTTGATATGCTCAGGATTAAAAGTCTTCTCTTTGTATTCACTCCATGATTTAAAACCATCCATGGCGGCATAAAAATTCTCCTTTACGGCGGGATACTCCCGACCAAGCCAGTGTACTGTTGACAGGAGTTCTATTCCGTATGGTGATTCATAGCCATCAATGAGCCGCATAACCGTCTCAAGCCGCTCAGAGGTGTCTTGATTGCATTGGAGAATCTCTCTGGCTTCCTCGATGGCACTGGCTGTTAAACGTATAGAGGCATCACAACTTTTGTCTCCATATCCCGTTATAAAATGCCCCTCCATTCGTCGTAAAACGTGATTCAGAGCCTCAGCATAAGGACCGTATTTCCCTTTTACAAAGTTCAGGTTTAACGGTTCTCCTGCAACTTGCAAGAAATAAGCAAGCTTTTGTATCTCTATCAACGTCAAACGGTACCCTGGAATTATATACTTTTCAATCAAACAGATAAGCGCTGCACGACTTGACTTCATCTCGGGTCTTTTAGTTGTCATGGGCATATCCTCTGTTTTTGGTACGCCGGATGGCTCGTATAAGACAACGTTAATATCCGGAAGCTCCTCAAAGGCAGCTTCAATGCAGTTCAACACATCAACCCACCGTAAGCCGCCATTTCCACAACCTAACGGTGGAATGGCAATTGACTTTATACCTTTGTTTCTTATAACCTCCATCAGAGACTTTATCCCGTCTTCAATGTCAGTAAGGCTGGATTTGCCCTTCCAATGCTGTTTTGTGGGAAAATTTATAATGTAACGTGGATTAATCATTTTATCAGTGTGGTAAACAAACATCTTGCCAATTCGTACCTCTTGCTGATTACATGCCTTTTTATATGCGTTATAATTGTCGGGAAATGCCCGTTTAAATTGCAAGGCAATACCCTTCCCCATCACTCCCACAGTGTTAACCGTGTTAACAAGGGCTTCAACATCAGCTTCCAGCAGATTCCCTCTTACATGTTTAATCATAAAAAGTCCTTCTCTTTAATAATACCATTTTTGTTCAATTTATACTATCACAATACAGACCATTGCGATTGATAATGGACTCCATGTTACGTATGTCTGTAATGTGATATAATTTCATAACGTCTATTTTCTTGACGGAGCAACACCTCGCAATTTTTCATGAAATCAGCTAAATACATGTTAGTTATTATATCATATTTATGAATTACTGTAAAGGATTTTTTCAATTGACTTGTCTGGATTAATCTTATTATAATCTCTAAAGAGCATAATGATACGATACAAAATTGACAGACAAAACAAAAGGAGGATTTTTTATGGCAAGCAATGCACTGATGGACATGTTGAACCAGGCCATAGCAAGGGAATTAAAGGTGAGCATCCAGTATATGTTTCAGCATATAATGATCAAGGGCAAGCGAGCAAAGTTCATAGGTGCAGAGTTCAGGGCGATAGCTATTGCCGAGATGCTTCATGCCGAAAAGATAGCGGAACGCTTGCACTATCTGGGCAGGACGCCAACCACGGTCCCCGAAACACCTGACATCGAGGGCACTGAGCAGGAGATGCTCCAAAAGAATATCAACGAGGAACTGGCCGCCATTGAGCTATACAAAAGGATCATCAAGCTGGCCAATGACGAGGCTGACTCCACAACCAGGATACTCTTTGAACAGATACTGGCAGAGGAAGAACTGCACCACAACACCTTCACTACGCTGTTGGGCGAGTAGCTGGCACTAAGGCCCTTACCTGACACATGCAAGTTAAACTGATAGTCTTTGACCTTGACGGCACTCTGGTTGATTCGATAGCGGATATAGCACAGGCGGTCAATTACACCATGGCCTGTTTTGGCTTGCCTGGGCTGACCGCAGAGGAGGTCAAGGGTTACGTTGGCGAGGGCATGGGCAATCTGCTATCCAGGGCATCGGGTGGCAGACTCGTTGAAAAGCAGGACGCCATGCTGGAGGTCTTTGTCAACTACTACCTGCAGCACGTCATGGACTACACGAGGCCATACGATAAGGTCATAGAGACCCTTGAGGCGTTATCTGCCTGCAAGAAGGCCGTGGTCAGCAACAAGACGAAGGCGCTATCTGAGCAACTGCTGTCAGGGCTTGAGATGGCGCCCTACTTTGAGCTGGTCAGTGGCTCCGACACCTTTACTCAACGCAAGCCATCCCCCCTGCCGGTGCTCAGGACAATGGAGATACTTGGGGCCTCCCCGCAGGAAACCTTGATGGTAGGCGATAGCAGCTACGACATCGAGGCAGGCAGAGGGGCCGGTGCCACAACCGTAGCCGTTGCCTACGGATACAGACCAATCGAAACGCTGAGAGAGGCCGACTTCATAATCGAAAATGACCTCGGTCAACTGCTCCCTATAATACGCCAGTTGTCACTATAGACCACACACCCACGCATTAAGTCAGACTGGTGGATTTGTACAGCCCCTTGACGTTTATGTATGTATGCACGTCGTGGTGCAGGAGGTGGGTTGTGTCTTTGCCCAGACGGGTCAACTCCCTGATGGTTGAAGAGGCAATCTCCAGGGGTGTAACCTTGCAGAGAATGAGGCTTTTACCGCCCCTGACCGGTAACTCTATGGAGGTGTGGCTGGCACCTTCAAACCCCTCCAAGACTTCCTCCGGTGTCTGAATAAACGGTGATTTCAGCAAATCCGGCGCACGCCAGGGGGGCCTTGTTGTCACGATAAAGCTGGTAGTTGAGACGATCTGTTCAGGCAGGTGCCAGTTGGGCAAATCCAGGAAGGTGTCTATCCCTGCAATGAAAAACAACTCACTGCCCGGAAATTGTGCTTGCATATCCATGAGGGTCAGGAGGGTATAGGAAGGCCCCTGTCGCCTGGTTTCTACCTCGGATATCTCAAGATGCGAACTATCACCGATGGCCAGCTTAATCATCGCAACCCTGTCGGCAAAGGATACGATGCCTTCCCGCTTTATCGGAGGGTTGTAAGAAGGGATAAAGATGACCCGCTGAAGGCGGCAATGCAACCATATCTCCTGTGCCACCGTTAAGTGCGCTACATGGATGGGGTTAAATGTACCGCCGTATAGGCCAATCCCGTGTCTTTCACTCATTGCGTACTAGTATCTGCACATCATATGCGAAAGAATAAAGAAGAAGACAATTCTGCCTTCCTGGTAATCCAGGACGCTTCAAACCCGGCCATAAAGAAGACCTCTTGCTCCCATCAAAGTGTTACGTTTTTTTAGTATTTAATCAACTCGAAATCTGCTACAGACCACATACCAGTTTAGAGTGCTATTTTAAGAAAGATTCAACTGGTACGTTTTTCATTTTTTCGTTTAAATAAGAGTGCAGTTTTTCATTTGGAATATTTAATATTTCGTGTTTGTACTTGAGAACCTTATTTAATTCTTCAGCAATAAGCTTTATCCAATAACTCATACTCATCTGAATTATTGTCCCATCAATTTTTTTTGCCATTTCATAAATTCTGCTTCCTTCCCCAATTTTATCAACAATGATAAATGT
This sequence comes from Candidatus Magnetobacterium casense, assembly GCF_000714715.1. Taxonomy (GTDB): domain Bacteria; phylum Nitrospirota; class Thermodesulfovibrionia; order Thermodesulfovibrionales; family Magnetobacteriaceae; genus Magnetobacterium; species Magnetobacterium casense. The sequence continues at coordinate 18,967 of NZ_JMFO01000029.1, read as the reverse complement.
CGCCATAAAATGCGTTGACCTTCCATATTTTAATTCTTTGTCAAACCTTGATACTTTATCTAATGAAATCTCTGTGTTTCCTCTTCCGATAAAACCGATATCAAATCTTATCCCTTTCCCTGCTTTGTAGATTAAAGTTGCATCGCTCTCTCGTTTTTCACTCCTTTGCGATAACCAAAATACTTTATCAAAACTTTTTTCTTTTTGATTATGGTCAACTAACTTAAATCCAAGTATATGCAGAAGCGACCCCAATATTAAACGCTCAAATAACTTGCCATACGTTGATTTCTCCGATCCCCTGATTGTTAATGTCTGCGCACCAACTACGCTAAGTATATGGATAATGTTTTTCCAGCCTAAAGTCTGCGTGTCAAAACCTGGTAATGAAAGTTTACATTCCAATTCGCCATAAATTTTTTGAAAATCATGTGCTACATTAGTGAGGGTATTGTCGAATTCCGTTATATAATTGATAAATTTTTCCGGGTCATCACGTAAAATATTCTGGACTGCTTTTTCTGTTAGACCAAGCAACCAATTCAGAATCCATTTATCATTTTTATTTAATATGCCATTTTTTAATCGCTCTGATGCCGATTTTATTGAGGTTTCAATGAAATCATCAGTATTTTGGCATCCTTTTAAGAACATAATGATTGTTGAACCATTTAATATGGAAATTCTTTTTCGTGTTAATTTTTCTGTTGAGTTTCTTAGGTTTTCTCCACAAAGAACTGCATGAATAACTTGTTTAACAGTTTCAATTCCAATTTGTTTAATAAAATGACTTCCTTCAGCATTAAAAACTTCTAACCCTTCTTTCGGCATTAACGCTGCAAGATTATCAAGCTCCCTTGTCATTCTATTAACTTCATTTGTATAGGATTTATCTTAGGTCGGTTAGTATTTATCCAATGGATATCTTCTATTTTTCCGTTAAGCCATACTTGAACTCTTTTTTTTATTGTTTCTATGTATTCCATATTTATATCCACCAATACAAATCGTCTGTTAAGAGAAATAGCTGCCTCGCCAACAGTACCAATACCTGCGAATGGATCTAATACTACATCCTTTTTAAATGAATAATACTGAATTACTTTTTGTGCTAATTCGAGTGGGAATATTGCCGGATGATTTTTATCATGAACTGGTTTTATTTTCCAAACATTTGTCTTTTCATATCCATCAGGTATCTTGGATTCCTTGAGCAGTTTTTTATCAGGAAAATTTCTTATATACCAGTCAATCAGTTTATCACTTTTTTTCCGATAAACCAAAACATATTCTGTTACAGGGACAGTCTTATATTGCAGAGGATTCCTATCAGCAGCAAATCGCCTTCCTCTTCCTGTTGCCCATCCTGCACCCTCTGGTTTAACCCAAATAATATCATCTACAAATTCATATCCTTCTTCAACAAATAATCTATGAAAATCAAATGGAACGGCTATTCGTTTAGATGTCTCGTTTCTATTCGCTCGTCTAACTAAAACAGGAGAAACATTTATAACAAAAAATCTACCATCCGACAATACCCGATGTGCTCTTTGTAACACTTTTCTTATCTTTAAAAGATAATCCTCATAAGAAATGTAGTCTGTATATTCAGGTCGAGCATTGTAATATGGTGGTGACGTAAAAATTAAATCTATAGATTCTGTAGGTATTAGTTCTAATATTTCTTCACTATCACCAAATGCAACTGTATTTCTTATAGATGACAGAACATATTTTTTAAGTCCAATTTTGTTTTGTTTTTTTTGCGGTTTACCATTTCTACCAAGTAATCTTTTTTCTAATATATCTTTCTTGGTGGTTTTTGATTCAACAATTAAAGACGATTTTGCATCAATGACAATTTCTCCAATACATTCACCAATTGAATTCATTAACGGAACTCTCCAAATATTATATCTATCGTCAATTTCTGGTAAACCAAATGATAGAACATTTTGTAATTCTATTTCTTCCAGATAAAGATGACTTATTTCTTTGGCTTGTCGAACATTCAAGACACCATACTTTTTTTCTTCAGCATATGTCATTTATTGTTATTATCCTTTATTCTTCCCGATTCCTTATAAATTAACCCCTTACCGGCTATGCCTTTAACTCTGTTGCCGGTTCTGAAGCCGTCTATCACACCTCGTTGATCCCGTCTAAAGCTAAACTTATTACAATATCTCATCTTTCCTTAATTAAGATATCAGATATATTTTGCTTTGTCAAGTACATAATTTCCAATATTTATGTCCAGATATTTATTGTGGTGCGGATTATTAAGACGGGTGGTTACAAGATTGCAAATTTTTCTGTTGACAAACTAGCAATAGTGCTGCAATACTAAACTAGACTTCAGAACTGAAGTGTCTGTTGTGCGTGGGGTATTTACTCTGCGTCTAAGGCGATAAATAAGCCATTTTGGAGGTAATGTTATAATGAGACTGAAAGATATGAAGACAAGACTGTTAATTGTGGCAGTTGTTACTATTGCCCTGTGCTGCCTGCAGGGTATAATCTCGTCGGGGGCGATGGCAGAGACAAGGCATTCGTTTAGAAATTCACACAAGAATCAACCCAAAATAAGCACGCTGATCAAGACATATAAGATTGACTCTGAACTGCAGACAAAACAAAAAATGACTCCGGGTGATATTATAGCATCCGAAAAACTGGAATCGTATGAAGAAAAAGAAAAGGACTTCGGTGTCTTACCTCCGATAGCCAGCAAGATTCCTAAACAATACCATCAGGCGAAATTTAAAAAGATTATCACAACCTTCTTAAAACCCATGACAGACCAGAAATTAACTGGTCTCTATGGCATCGAAGTTGTTGACAACAAGGTGTTTGGAATTTCAAAAGTGATCGTTAACGATGAACAGGAGCACTACGCAAAGGAATTATCGCTTGAGTTTGAAAAGAGATATGGTACGCCGGATGAAAAGGAGTTTTTCTCCGGTGAACAATCCCTGCAAAAATGGGAGCGATATGTGTTTGCATACAACATCATACACGAAAACAGATACTACGTCTTTAGCGTTTCTTTTAACGAAGATATCAATCCCAAGAGGACCCTTGTCACGATATCCCTAATCAATGTAGGGCAGGTCTATGACGAGTTCGAAGCAAAGGCAAAGGCCAACGACACGGACTGGAAAGAGAAGGGCGATAAGAGGGAACTAAAAATAAGAGATACCATAGAAAGGGCATTTCCTAAGTGATCCCTCCTCCTTGCTGGGGAGTGCTTATTATATTTTTCTGAGTGTGGTGGTGGCAAGTTCAGCCATAAATGCTGCGCCGATGCGGAGGGCTTCCTCGTCAAAGTCGAAGTGTGGTGAGTGCAAGGGGATTCCCGGTGGTGAGCCGATGCTTGCCCCGATGCGATAAAAGCAACCCGGCACCTCCCTGAGAAAGTAACTGAAGTCCTCGCCGCCCATGCTGGGTAGTGGTATGTCAATGATCTTTTCGCTACCGAGGAGGTTTTCGGCCACCGCTCGGACAATCTCATACTCCCGCTGGTGGTTGACCACGGGGGGATATCCCTCAAAGTGTCTCACCTCCACAGAGGCATTGTTGAGGGTTGAGAAGGCTGTGGCTATGACATTCATCCGCTCGATGATACGTTTCCTGATGTGGTCACTGATGGTTCGGATGGTGCCCCGGAGCAGCGCCCGTTCGGCGATGGCATTTGAGACGGTGCCGGCATGTAACTGCCCTATGGTCAACACCGCCGGCTGCAACGGGTCAAGCTCGCGCGATACTATCAACTGAAACTGCATGGCAATCTGGCAGGCTATCATCAGGGCATCCACGGCCTCGTGTGGTCTGGCGCCGTGTCCGCCACTGCCGACAATCTGCACTTCAAAGGTATCCGTGTATGCCGAGTTGACTCCCGGCTTTATGGCTATCTCTCCGGTGGCGTAGTGACTATCCAGGTGTGCGGCATATATGGCGTCAATGCCCTTGGTAACCCCTTCGTCTATCATTGGCCTTGCCCCCCCGGAGCCTTCCTCGTTGGGTTGGAAGATAAAGACGACATTGCCCGGTGGTGGGTTTTCCTTTAATATCCTGGCTGCACCCAACAGCATTGCCACATGGCCATCGTGGCCGCAGGCGTGCATAACACCCTTGACCTTCGACGCAAAAGGCAGACCCGTCTCCTCCGTCAACGACAGTGCATCCATATCTGCCCTAAGCGCCACGGTTGGACGCCTTTCGCCAGTGACCAGCCTCCCAACTACGCCAGTCCTTGCCACTCCGCTTATGTACCCTATGCCAAGCCCGTCAAGGTACCTGCCGATAAGTTCACTGGTCTTGTACTCTTTAAAGCCGATCTCCGGCTCCGCATGTATTGTCCGTCTTATCTGTCTGATCCATGCAAACAACTCATCAGATACGATTTCCAGCACTTTATCCATCTGCTGCCTCCTGATGTTTAAATCTTCTGCCCCGCATCCTGGCCATGACCATCTGAAAGATATAGCGTATCTCCTCGCTCCTCAGTGCCCATGCAACCACCGTATATGCTACCATACACAACGCAATAGTGCAAGCTAAAAATGCCGCCCTACCAAACCCGCTCTCCCCTGCGCCCCAGTGCCAGAGTCTGACCATGTACCACCCCACTGCCCCCATTACCACCGAAGCGATCAACGTCTTGACAAAGGCTACACCGATATCCCCGGTGTTCAGCGTCAGGAGCCTGCCCCTGAGCATGTAAAAGAGCAACGAAAAGTTCAGCATCGATGCCAGGGCATTAGCCAGCGCAAGCCCTGCATGTGACAGAGGCTGCATCAGGATGATGCTCAGGAGGAGGTTTATCAGCACCGAAAATATGGCGGTCTTTACTGGGGTTTTGGTATCCTGCATGGCATAGAACGTCGATGCCACCACCCTGACCCCGACCATTGCCCAGATGCCCGCACTGTAGCACACCAGGGCGGATGCCGTTGCCACTACTGCGGCGTGATCGAATTGGCCACGCTGTAGCAATGTGCTCACAATAGGTTCTGCCAACACTATCAGTCCCACCATTGATGGCAGGGTTATGGCAAATAGGAGTTTGAGCGAAAAGGCAAAGTCCCCGGTGAGGGTCTCAAAGTCGCCCCGTGAGGCGTGCTCGGACAACGCCGGCAAAACGGCCATCCCCATTGCCACACCAAATATCCCCACCGGAAACTGGATCAGGCGCATGGCATAGTACAGGTACGTGATGCTCCCCGTGGGCAGGTAGGAGGCAAGTATTGTGCTCATAAAGATGTTGAACTGCGCCACGGCCGTGCCCGCCGCCGCAGGAAAGACCAACGCCCCGATCCGTTTTAAGCCGGGGTGCGAAAAGCGGAAGTTTGGTCGCAGCGAGTAGTTGTTCTTGAAGAATATGGGTAACTGCCATACAAACTGTGCCAGTCCCCCTACCGTGACCCCGACGGCAACGGCCATCACCGGTTCCCTGAAGCGGTCATAGAAGGCGATGATGGTGACGATTATGGCAACATTAAAACATGCCGAGGCCATGGCGGGTACAAAAAACTTTTTCTTTGTGTTAAGGGCACCCATGGTCAGGGCAGAGAGACTGACAAACAGCAAAAACGGAAACATCGTCTGCGTCAGTGTAACGGTGCCGGCAAACTTGGCCGGATCGTTGACAAACCCGGGTGCTATGAGCCTTACAATTGGCCCGGCAAAAACAATTCCAAGCACGCACAGAAGCCCGATGACTATGACGATAAAGGTAAACGTCACCCTGACCAGGTCAATTGCTTCTGCGTCACCCTTGTTTGTCCTGTACTGTGTCAGCACGGGTATGAAGCCGCTTGACATGGAGCCTTCGGCAAACAGTTCCCTCAAGAGGTTGGGCACCCTGAAGGCAACAAAGAAGGAATCGGACACCCCCGATGCACCAAAGAACCGTGCCACGATCATGTCCCGTATGAAGCCAAGCACGCGGCTTATAAACGTGGCCACGGACATGACAAAGGCCGACAAGGCTATCTTTCCGTTTGCGCTCAAGGTCTGTCCGGTGGCAACTTAAAACTGCCCTAAGAAGTCTATCTCGTGATGCACTGCCATCCAGGTATCCTCATTTGGTGTAAATCGCCATTGTATCAGTACCTAATCTACTGGTTCTAAGGCATCGGACATCTCTTCTAATTAATGTCTGCACTGAACCAGGACCTGTTACTTAAGGTAGAAGAGCAACAGCTCGATGCGGCGATTTTTGTCCTTTTTTTCCATGGAACTGTTGTCGGTGGCGAGTCTTTGTTCGTTGTACTTTACATCGACATCGGAGCGTGTCACGGGCTTGAATTCGCCAAAGGACGTTGCCGACATCAGGTGTCTGGCCGGATTGATATCCATGTCTTTCTGTAAAAAGCTGTACACCGTCATGGCCCTTTGTCCTGCAAGTTCGAGGTTTGATGAGAAATGTCTTGAGGCATCCGTATCGGCATGTCCCTGTATCTGTATCTCCCTGATAAAGTCGAGCTTTGACTTCAGCAACCCTCCAACTGTCCTGAGCGTCTGTCTTCCTTGTTCGGTCAACGCGTACTGGTCACGCCCAAACAACAGCTTGTCACTGAAGCTGATCTTCTGCAATGTGACATCGTTGAGGACTACGATGTCGCTGGATATTCTATAGGTGTGTGTGTCAAGCACCACGGGTCTGGTGTGATAGACCTCGGCCAGCTTGTTTATGAACTCCATCTGATTACGCTCTACCCCCTTGAGGTTGACGCTGCCCGCTGCAAGCACCGTCAGCACCAGAAATATCACCAGGACAAGTATCAGCACCACAGACAGCATCATATCCGCAAAAGATGGCCAGAAGTTAAAGCTCGAAAAGTCTTCCTGTCCTGCCTCGGATTCGTTATACATGATAAAGCAATCTACCTTTTTCTAAATAATTCCTTCAGTATATCGCCAACCTTGAGATTGCCGGAGTAGGCGGCAGGGGTTGCAGGTGATGGCTCCGGCGAGGACTCTGAGGACGATTTGGCACTGATCTCAGGGACGAAGGTTTCGATGTTCTTTGACAGCACGTCGAGGGATTGTGTCAGACTGGGGATGTTTGCAACCAAGGTGGAGAAGGTCGCTATGTTCTGTGACAGTCCGCCAATGGCATCCTTGAGGGTATCACCCAGTTTGTCGGCAGCCTTTCGGACAGGCGTATCGAGGGCCTCAAGCCTCTTTAAGACCTCCCTCAGTCCCTTGTCGATGGTTTCGCTGTTTTGCAGGGCGATCTGTCTGTTGGCCTTGCTGACGCTCGTGGTGCTTTCGGTGGCTTCGGCTATGAACTTTAGCAACTGGGCATCTATTTTTTCACGCAACTGCAAAAAAGACGTCTCATACGCCTTAACGACAAGGACAATGTCGTGTATCTCTCGCTGCTGAACCCCCAGGGCCTCAATCAGATTGCTCTTAAAGGTTTCGGAACCGATGACTATCTGGTCGTACAGGAGCCTGATCTCCCCCTGGAAGGAGGTCAGGTGTGCAACGCTCTTTGTGAAGTCCCCCGAAAAGGCATCCATGCGTTTGCAAAAGGCATCGTTGAAGAAGTCGGCAGCTTTTGTTATTTGTTCCGAGGTAGTGTTTAGCGTGCCGAGTAGTTTGTTTGCCTTTGCGAGGTTCTGTTTTAGTTTACCGGTGTCATCTTCGATAGCGTCGGCCAGTTCTGCGACTTTTTTAGCGGCCTGAAAGTTTTGGCGCATGTGTTGTTCGCTTTTTTGCAGGGTTCTGTAGAGTTCCTGAGTGGTGGTGGGGTATAGTTTTGGTAGCCATGTGTTTATGGTTGTGCTCTCCAGGGCCACCTTCAGGGGGGTGCAGAAGAGGTTGAGGTGTATGCCGTAGAGTAGGACGCCGATAACGGTAAACATGACCCCCCAGATGCTCGGGGCAAAGGCGTTTTTGAGGTCGTTGAGCAGCCCCGTTAATGCCACCGATATACCGCCCTTTATATGCTCGATCTCGGGTGCTCCAAGCATGGGTGACAGTCTGGCGAGGCTGTCGGCAAGGCCAAAGAGCGTGCCAAGCAGGCCGACGATGATAAAGACACTCAGTACGTTTTTCAGTACCGCGTTGTTTGCAAACAGGCGATAGTTTGTGTGATTGATCAGGGAGTTGATATCCAGTTGACTGCCGGTTATGCCACAGTCAAAGATGGCGCCGACGTGTCCGGCTACGATTGAGTTTTCAGGCATGGCGTTTTCCTTCAGAAACAGCGTAAACCTGCCTCGGTGTACGGGACGCTCCTCGTCAAAGGTCAACTCCTTGCGAAAATGTACCAACTCATCTACGGTTGAGAGCTTGAGAACGGCACGGCGTTCCCTGGTGGTCCTGGCTGCCGATACACACAAGTAGCCAACCCATGCAAGGAATATCAGTTGCAAAAATCTGACAACATACATTGCCACCAGGTTGGAAGGTGTCAGGTACGCCATAAGCACCGTGATAAATTCAAATGATTTCATAAATAAACCCGTGAACTATATTATGCAGGCAGGCAGCATATTTTGTCAAATGCCCGCGAATTAATCAGCGATTCAGAAAGAGTCAGCGCATCCGGCATAAAAGAGACAAAGTCCTCCCTTCTTTCTTAGTGATGATGGCTGACGGGATTGAGGAGTTCCATTGTCAGGTCTCCGAACATGAGGATTTTCCCGCCGTGTTCTTTCACATGTTTTTCTGCATCCTGGCGGTCTGAGAATGGGACGAGCGGGTCACCCATCGCACCCTTCCTTTGGCCACCGTAGGCGTAGAAGGCGTTCTTTGCGTCGATCCAGTGCCCGGAGGGACGTAGCCAGTCCTCCTTGCCCATGTCGTTTACGTAGATGACCGCTATGTTCTTGGGACTGTCGGGCTGGAGGTAGAACGTAAACAAATCCACCGTACCACAGAACAGGTCATACCGACCATTTGTGTAGATGATCTGTCCCTTTGCCCCGGGGAAGTCCAGCAGGATCATCCGACACACGCTGCAAAAGTGCTCCCGAGTCAGGGGCACAGGCCCCGGCTTTGTCTCCGTAGTCTTCGAACATCCCACAAGCAACATGCACACTACCACAAGCAACCTTAACAGGAAAAAAAACGGGAAGCGCTTCTCTGAGCAGGATACCTTCAAAATCAGAACGGATGCCACAAGTCGTCCCTACGTTTATCTATAACCCTCTTGATTTCGTTTAACGTCGCCAATGCCACAAACCTTAGAAAAGAAAATCAGAAAAGGCGGCGGCCGGATTCGAACCGGCGCATAAAGGTTTTGCAGACCTCTCCCTTAGCCACTTGGGTACGCCGCCGTATATCGTACTTAATAAGCATAACATACACGGAGGGCTTTTTTCAAGTTCATAGTTTTTATTTTTATGTGGCAAATCAAAACCGGACGTTACACTGTATTTTATTGGTGTAGTTCCTGCCGTGTTGGCGCCTTAGCTTTTTTAATGAGGAACACCAGGGGCAGGACACACAGCATGACCACAAATATCATATAAGCGGCGTCGTTAAAGGCAAGGACGGCGGCCTGTTTGATGGTCTGTCCATAGATGATCCCGTCTGCCGTGTGTGCAGAGGCATAGTCGCTGTATCCCTTGAATTTCAACATTCCGGTGATGTATGAGGCGGCCATCTGATAGCCTCTGTCAAAGGGACTGAGGTGCTCAACAAGTTGAAGCTGATGACTCTGTGAGTGGCGCGATACCATCGTCATCACAAATGCCACACCAACGCTACCTCCTACATTTCTGAGCAGGTTGTATATACCCGTGGCGTTTCCCATGTCCTCACGACTTATGCCCGACATTGTCATCGTCGTAAGTGGTATAAACAACAGTCCCATCCCAACCCCCAACAGCACTCGTGGCAAAAACACCGTCTTGAAGTCAACATACAGGTTCAGTTGCGACAACAGATACGTCGAGGCTGCGGCTATCAAAATGCCTGCCGCCATAGGCCACCTGGGATTGATCTTGTTGACCAGCACGCCCACAACGGGCATGGTAAGCAGTGTTGCAATACCTCCAAGTCCCAGCACTTTGCCGGCCATCGTCGCCGTGTATCCCATGATGCTTTGCAGATATATGGGCAACAGGACAATGCTGGCAAAGAGATTAAAAAAGGCAAAAAACATGACCACATTGCCGGTGGTAAAAGAAACGTTGCTAAACACCTTTAAGTTGATGACTGGTGATTCTGCGAAATACTCCACGACGACAAACATGATTATGGATACAACCGAAACCACCGTTAACCAAAATATGTAACCGGAAACGAACCAGTCCTCCCCCTGTCCCTTTTCAAGGACAATCTGCATCGATGCAAGCCCCACGACAAGCAGTGCCAGTCCAAGGTAATCGATACTCATCCTGGTCCTCTGCATGTATGGCGGGTCCGTGATGCAGACCATGCACATGATTATGGAGAGTATTCCGATGGGGATGTTGATAAAGAATATCCACTGCCACGCCCAATTATCCGTGATCCATCCACCCAACATTGGGCCAACAATGGGACCAAACATCACCCCCACGCCAAAGAGTGCCATAGCCGTTCCATGCTGGTTGTGCGGGAAGGCCTCAAGCAAGATGGCCTGCGACAGAGGCTGAAGCGCCCCACCACCAATGCCCTGGATGATTCGAAAGATGACCAGACTTTGCAGGTTCCACGCCGAACCACACAGAAACGAACTGACCGTAAAGACCGATATGGACAGTATCAGGTAGAACTTCCTGCCCAGCATCCTGCTTAACCACCCCGTCAACGGTATAATAATAGCGTTTGAGACAAGGTAGGCCGTAATAGCCCAGGTGGCCTCATCAATGCCCGCCGACAGACTGCCCCGTATGTGCTCAAGTGAGACGTTGACAACAGAGGTGTCGATTATCTCAATCAGCGTTGGCAGCATGACGCTTATGGCAACAATCCACTTATTCAAGGCAGCGGTACACCCGGTAGCACCACAATCAACCGTGGTTAGCAGGATTTAAGCCATTTCTGTACCCACAGAATATGGCATTGTTGCTATGATTAAGCAATGTGTCCACGTTTGAATGGAGTGCTACCGTCTTCATAAATAATTATAGCACAACAATCTGAGATATATCTGTATCCTCTTAAAAAAGCATGGTAAAATGGGGTCAATGCACCCGCCCTGCATATTATCTTGACTTTTATTTTCCGTCAGAGTACTATTAATGATCATACAGACAAGACTTGGAGGGTCAGGCTATGGATAAGGCAAGGTTGAGCGTGGCAATGATTGATGCTATTAAATCGTCTTTTGGGGCTACTCTTGATAACGTCTATGAGATCAATGAGCTGAGTGAGAGGGTTTTCCTGGATATGTCCAGGAGGGGCACTGACATGCATAAAGAGGCAGAGAAGGTCTTGGTGGATTTCCTTGACTATTCAAAAAAGAGTCGCGATGAGTTCAGAAGTTTTATGGAGTCTGGATTTGAGCAGATAGAAAGGCTTTTTAGGGAGAACGGTTAATGAAGAAGGGTTATTTTGGCATCTATGGAGGCAGGTATGTACCGGAGACCTTGATACCGGCGCTGCAAGAGCTGGAGGAGGTCTATGAGGTTGCAAGGAAGGACGGCAATTTTCAGCGTCAGCTACACGAAATTCGGGCATCTTATATAGGCAGACCGACGCCGCTTTACTATGCCGGCAAGTTGACGCAACACCTTGGCGGGGCAAAGATATATCTTAAACGTGAGGACCTTGCGCATACCGGTGCTCACAAGATAAACAATGCCGTTGGTCAGGCGTTGCTGGCAAAAGTGATGGGCAAGGACAGGGTTATCGCTGAGACCGGAGCCGGACAGCATGGTGTTGCCACTGCCACGGGGGCTGCCTTGTTTGGCTTGAAGTGTGATATATATATGGGGACGGAGGATATGCAGAGGCAGTCCTTAAACGTTTTCAGGATGAGGTTATTGGGTGCCACAGTCAAGGGTGTGGACATCGGCTCAAAGACCTTAAAAGATGCCATCAACGAGGCCCTAAGGGACTGGACAACAAATGTCCGTACCACGCACTATGTCATGGGGACGGTCTTTGGGCCACATCCATATCCCTCGATGGTAAGGGACTTTCAGGCCGTTATTGGGCAGGAGGCAAGGCAGCAGATACTGGCCATAGAGGGCAGGTTGCCGGATTATCTCATTGCCTGCATTGGTGGTGGCAGTAATGCCATGGGATTGTTTCACGAATTCCTGGCGGGGCAACAGGCGGGGCATAACATCAGCTTTATCGGCGTAGAGGCCGGTGGATTGGGGATAAAGCCGGGGGAACATGCGGCGCGCTTTGCCGGTGGCAGTGTTGGCATACTCCAGGGCTGCAAGAGCTATCTGTTGCAGGATGACGATGGCAACGTCCTGGGTACACACTCCGTATCGGCGGGGCTTGACTATGCCGCCGTGGGGCCGGAGCATGCACACCTGCATGATGCCAAGGCCGTCAGGTATACATACGCTACCGATGATGAAGCCCTCAATGCCTTTGAGGCCCTGTGCAGACTGGAAGGAATAATGCCGGCCCTGGAGTCGGCCCATGCCGTCAGTGAGGCAATGAGGCTGGCACCAACTCTCTCAAAAGAAGCCGTGATTATTGTTAATCTCTCCGGCAGGGGCGATAAAGATGTCTTGCACGTCGCAAAACTCAAGGGCGAAGGAGACCTCATTAAATAACTCACCTTACGCACATGGCACAAGAAAAAAGAAAGGGGCGGTTTGTGGCAGGGGTGCCTTACCCCCTCCGCCCCCCTTCAGAACCCCCCGCAAGGGGAGGGGCGAGGCGCCCCGGCCGGAAAGAAGTCCCCTTGACCCCATTATACTCAATCCTGAGTTTATATAAAAACTTGATCATGATGGTTCCTTCTTTGTGATCTTGTCCTTGTAGTTGTGATACAGGTATGATGCTGCAACGAGCACAAGGCCAAGTATTATAAACGATATGATCCGGTAAGGGGTGCTGAACCTGGACATGTCAAAGAAGAAGACCTTAAACAACGTAATCAGAAAGAGTCCAAATGCCACATGACGCATTGCCTTGTTGTTGTGCACAAAGCCCCTGAGCAACAACACCGCTGCAAAGGCACTCCACAGCACCGAAATAGCGGCAAACTTCCCCTGGGGCAGGTAGGACCCAAAAAATGCGCTCGTTTCGATGTTCAGGACGATAAACAGCATCACTCCGCCGATGACGGCAAAGGCGACCGGTGTCCTTTCCGTGAGTGCCGTATGCGGCATGGCCCTCCTGGATATACGGTAGAAGGCATAGGAGATGCCAACGACGAGGGCCGAGGTTAGATAGCGTTCCACAATGAGGTGTGTGTATCTGCTCGTCACGTAGGGGGTATCTATGTAGAGGTAAAATACGTCGTGGTAGTCGTAGAGCAAGAACTTGGCATTGGCCAGCGCAAAGAGTGTATAGGCACCGTAGATGAGAGCCTTGTTGTTAAACCTCAGTGCAAGCCAGAAGAGGGTAACGGACTGTGCGCACCAGAATATCGTTATCCAGTGCCTTGAAAACAGTATGGGGATGGTGATGATCAAAAACAGGGCGGCCTTGCCAATGACGACGATGAAGGCCTTTTCGCTTTCCTTGCCCTGTTTTAGCAACTGTGTGGCCATTGCCAAAAACACGGCAGCGTAGAGGATCGATATCACACTGACCCACTCCACGGAGGCGTACTCCTTAATCATTGCATAACTGAAGCCAAAGGCAATGAAGGAATTGGAAGAAATTATGTAAAAGGCACGCAGTTGTTTCGAGCTTTGGCCCGTCCCGGCCCTCAGAAACTGATATGCAAACGGCACCACACTATAGATCGCATAGAAGGTGTTGAGAAACAATATGGTCGGCCAGAACTTGCTCACCGAGTAGTGTTGCACAGTCCATGCGGTAAACAGTATGTAGGTTAGAACAAATCCAAGGTAGTTGAGCAAGTCCCATTTCTTGTACAGTGCAACCGCCAACAGGGCAAGGTTTAGGAGGGTCATGTAGGTCATAAGTGCGATCTGGTTGTCCTTACCGGTGGACAGGAGTACCGGTGTCAGGAATCCGCCGATGAGGCCCAGCACCGCCAGCCACCTGGAGTCGTATCGCAGGGCGCTGACCGTAGCAAAGGACGTTATCAGCACCATGATGCCAAAGGCTATGAGCTGGTCAAAGAGGTGGTAGATGTCAAATGCGGCAAACGTCGAAAAATACAGCACCGCAATCCCACCTCCAATGACATACAGGCCAAATATCTCCAGCCCCTTTCGTCTGAATAGCTCCCCGCCCACAAGAAAACTGATCGCCCACAGATAACTCAACGCCACCCTCCCTGCCGGACCCACCCAGCCCCGATCAAAGGAATATTTAAGGAAATACGCAACGCCAAAGACAATGGTTACGATGCCGATGATCAACAGCCACTTCTGGCCAACCTTGAGTTCAAAGTCCAGCTCAGGTCTTTTGAACTCCGGAATCGGCCACTTTGGTCGCCCCGGTGTAGGGAACTTGGGGGGCGGGATGTCTTGTCCTATGTCCTGTTCTATGTCTTGGTCTTTGGGTGGTGGCTCTGGATATGGTTCCGGTGGAGTCTCTGGTTCTTGCCCTGGGGGGGGAGATACCTTCTTTTGGGGAGGCATGTGGGTAAGGGTTGCGAAGTCGTCGCTTAAGAGTCCCTCAAGGCCGCTTATCCGTGCGTTGAGTCTGCCAAGGACACTTTGTACGTTGTTGAGGCGTTCAACGGCGCCGTTAAGCTCCTTTCTGATCTCAATTACGTGGGCAATCCTCTTTAGCATTGCCTCGGTGTAGACATATCCGCAGATGTTGCACGTCTTTGACAGGTACTTGATGTCTGACTTACATGTGGGGCATTTCATGACTTACCTCACACTTGCAGCAGGTACATGCCGGAGAGTTCATCTAACTGACGTTTGGCGTCAATGCCGACAAGCTCTGTGACAATCACCTCAAGCACCAGAAAGATTTCGGAGAAGTCGCGCAAACACCCGACCCTGACATTGTCTTTCTTGCCAAAGGCCCCGTGGAAGTGTATGGCAGGGACTCCCTCCCGCAGAAAAATCGTGCCCATGCCGGTTACCTCGTGGCTTTCGTTGAGCTTTCTGTAGTCGGGTTTTATTGGCATTTCTTCCGTTTCGGGACCGACAACGATGCTGCCTCCCCTCATTCCCCCAACCACGTGAAATATGGCAGCGTTAAGCCCCTCATCCGTTGCCAGTTGTATGAGGGCCTTTAGAAGGTCCTCGCCATCTGCAAGCCTGCACACAAAAACCCTACCCGTTGTGCCGATCTGATACTTCATAACCTATGACTCCTCCTTTTTATATCTGCCATAGAGGAATATTCTAACGAACACTCGCCATCCTTGTATATATTTTACAACATTGGTCTAAATAAAAGGGTGATTTTAACTTCCCTCGTATATAGAGCGTTTCGATTGCATACGATACAAAAAAAGCATATCCTCTTAGAAAAGCATGATAAAATGGGGTTAAGGGGACTTCTTCGTGCCCGGGGCGGGTGCGACAATTGAGCCAGGGGCGGCTCGCCCCCCGCTGCGACAAGATTGCGGGTGCGACCCTCCCCTTGCGGGGGGTTCTGAGGGGCCAGGAGCGACTTTTATGGCAGGGGTGCCTCACCCCCTGGAGCAACAAGAAGCCATAGCCCCTTTCTTTCCCAAAGGCACCAACCACTATTCTTATGCACCCAAAGAAATAATTTGCTTGCATTATTTTTAACACTATGTTTATAATAACCTGACGAAGGTAATTGTATGATGTCGTTAAAAGGAGGTGGTGTATATTATGCGTTGAGGTATTGTGAGCATCGACAGTTGTGTTGAAGTTCCGTGTGATTAAGCAAGATTGGTGACATTGGTACCCCTTGGCATTAGTCGGGGGAATGAGCAATTTCATTGAGACTTTAAGGAGGTTACGAAAAATGTTTAAGAAAGGTTACAGTGCAGGAAGGATTTTTTTTGACGCTCCTCGTGCTTGGCGTGGTTTTTGCATATGGGGTAGCAAGAGGCGCTGATACAGCGGTTCCGGCTGCCAGCACACTAACGGTTAATGCGTCAGAGTTTAAGGTCTTCGACAACATCGGATTTTCCACAAGCTTCGTAAGGGATGGTAGCGCAGGTGTGTCAGGAGGATGGCCTCATTACCACAGATACTCTCTCATAGAGGATGGTAATGGAAATCTCTATTTTACCTACGGTAACGATAAACAGCTCAGATATGCTGAGTACACCGCAGCGTCCAACACATGGTCGGATAGTCTGATTGATACAAGACAAAAGTCCGTCCAATCTACATCAACGGTTGTTGATTCCGCTGGGAATAAGTGGGCATCCACTAATGATTATGACAGGACGGCCTGGTATACTGGAGCAGATGATGCCAGTATATATAAAAAGACAGGAGCCACTTGGAATAAGGCAACTGATCTTTATACCAACAGGGGGGAAGAGGCATCTGGTCCTGCGGATATAGCACAAACAATGATCAGGGATGCCAATAACAACCTTCATGTCTTGTCCCAGAGATATGGTTGGTGGAGCTATGGGGGCGCTACCAAAGAGATGATATACAACACGGCTACATCTACGCTTGGTAGCTTGCTCACTATATCGGGTAGGGTATCTTCACATCCCGATACTGGTAGAAACGACGCATACTTTCAGCAAATCCTATCAATAAATGGTGATATATACGTACCAATGAGAGATGGTCAGATATTTGATTTTACCAACAACTCTGAGACATATATTAAGTGGAAGGTAAATGGTGGTGGTACATATATGGGACATGGTGTCACGCTTGCTGACAGTATAGGACAAGGTGGTACTACAGCTTGGTCTTATATGGGTAGCACTGTTTTTAGTGTTGACACGTGGTACTACACAAGGGCGAAAGTAAATTCTGACAAGACGGCTACTTTTGTGACATCCACTGGAAATTATGATACGATGGGTGGTACTGTGTTTAAAACCGACTCATTTACTCTAAATACCTTACAGTGGAATCTGCTAAAAAAGGGATTTATACATGGTGGCGTAGGTGATAACTATGGGGGAGCAAGTGTCTATATAGCATTTGCTGAGGTAAAGACAACTGCCACACCTGTCACAGTAACGCCACAAGGCAATACACTGTATAACTTTGAAAATGCCGGCATCCCAAGTGAGTTCACCCAAACCGGTAACTGGTCCATTGATAGTACAACGGGTTATAGTTCATCAAACTCACTGTACACAAATAGAAGTGGGTCATTTTCTTTAGATGTAACAGACCCTGCTATAGTTTCATTTAAGATAAAGACATCAAGGCGTCCAGTTTTTTTATCTTATCGATAAGAGTACATCCCAAGCTGAGTTAGGTTATGGTTGGGATCGTGACGAGAGTACTTCATGTTGGAATGATGTCAAGATTTATGCTCCTACTGGTGGGACTAAGACACTAAAATGGGAGCAGGGAGATTATGGAGAAGGGGCAATTACTACATGGATAGATGACATAAAGATAGAATATCTAACATCCACGCCCACCCCAACACCCACCTACACCGTAACGCCGTCAGCGGGCACGGGAGGGACGATAACCCCGTCAACGCCTCAGACCGTTACCTCCGGCGCGACAACGCAATTCACGGTGACGCCAAACACGGGATACTCCATCGGATCAGTCACCGGATGCGGCGGCTCTCTATCCGGCAACACGTACACAACAGGCGCTATCACCGCTAACTGCACGGTTACGGCGACGTTTTCGCTTTCGCCTACGCCACCCCCATGCAGCTACTCAATCACCCCGACAATCAAGTCATTCCCGGCAACAGGCGGCAGCGATACCATTAGCGTGATCGCAGGCAGCAGTTGTGCATGGACGGCAACAAGCAACGCCACATCATGGCTGACGGTCAACACCCCTTCCGTCTCCGGCAATGGCACGGTCAGTTACACCGTTGCGGCAAACACCGCTACCACCTCCCGCACCGGTACGATAACGATTGCAGGACAGACCTTAACGGTGACGCAGTTAGGTATAGATTGCAACAGCATGACAATCACCCCAACGAGTAAGGATTTGTCCACAAATAACTTGTACAAATGGTGTCTAAATATGTTATGATCAAAAAGTGCAAAGCGATACCGAACTTATGATACAAAGAAAATTTGAAGTACTCAAAGATGTTTTAGACGAACAAGGCAGACGAATGTGGGCTGCAGTGGAAGCCGAGGCATTGGGACGAGGAGGAGTTACTTCAGTTTCCAGATCTACTGGTCTTTCGCGGACAACGATATATGAAGGAATTAGACGTATTGCTGAATCAAAGGAAAAACCTTCAAAAGGGAAAAAGAAGATACGTTTACCTGGAGGTGGACGCAAGCCGGTTGTTGAAACAGACCCATCCGTGCTTGTAGATATTGAGGGGTTGGTAGATCCGGTTACCCGAGGAGACCCTGAGTCTCCATTACGGTGGACCTGTAAGAGTGTTCGTAATCTTGCTGTTGCTCTTCAAAAACCAAGGACATGTGATTGGTAGACAAAAAGTTGCCCACCTGCTGTCTGGTTTGGGGTACAGTTTACAAGCGAACCGGAAGATACGTGAGGGTTCAGACCATCCCGACCGCGATGCTCAGTTTAGATACATAAACGAGCAAGTGGTTGATTTCCAACAGCGTCAAGAACCAGTAATATCTGTGGACACCAAAAAGAAGGAACTTGTAGGTGATTTTAAAAATGCGGGACGTGAATGGCAACCGATGGGACAACCCGATGTGGTACGGGATCATGACTTTGCCGACAAGGAACTTGGTAAGGTCAATCCCTATGGGGTATACGATCAAGGCGCAAATATAGGCTGGGTAAGTGTTGGTACAGATAACGATACTTCGGAGTTTGCAGTGGAAAGTATCCGCCGCTGGTGGCGTAAAATGGGGTGTGAACAT
>NZ_JMFO01000028.1 GCF_000714715.1 Candidatus Magnetobacterium casense | reverse complement strand
ATCTGAATTTACAAACTATAAGAGCATTTCATATACGTGAAAATTTTCAATCAATTTATACAGAACAGACACAAGAAGAATTTGAATTAAAACTACATAAGTGGTATTTTTGGGCAACTCATAGTCGCTTAAAGCCTATATATGAAGCAGCCAAAACAATAAAAAGGCATTGGTCAGGAGTAACGAGATGGTATGAAAGTAGAATAAACAATGGAATATTAGAAGGACTTAATAGTCTGGTACAGGCAGCTAAAGCAAAGGCAAGAGGTTATAAAACATTCAAAAACATAAAGACTATTATCTACATGCTAACAGGTAAGCTGGATTATACTAAGATTGGGCTACCCACTTGAAATGAAAAGGAACCAAAGAAATCCTATGATTTCTTTCAACAATATACATAGTGCTTATATGGAATCAGACGGGCAACTATCAGTTAAAGAAAACACCTGCAGATCGTCTAAAAAGGGACATTATCAATTACTGAGAAAGATTAATGATCAAGCTTATTTTGTAATGTTATTTGCTTATTTAGAAGAAAAGATTAATATTGCATGTGAAAAAATTATAAGTAAAAAAAGGACTTTGAAGAGATGGTCGCAAAAACGAGTATGGGGAATTATTATACATAAAAACTTGAGGTTCCAACAAAAAACAGCTCTCTTGTTCGATAGTTCAAAACAAGATTATCAATATATTCTTGATAGCTATAAGATTAGGTGTGAAATAGCACATGATAATTTTCCTAATTGCTCTATCAATATCCCATCGTTCATAACTGACTTAGAAAATATAATGAGCAAAATCAAAACATAAGAGGTGATATACTTAAATGACACAGGTTTTTTCAGGCATGATAATTGATCGTGAAAAAATGGGGTCAAGGGGACTGGTCCCCTTGCGGGGGGTTCTAAAGGGGGGCGGAGCCGCCCCTTTCTTTCTTCTCCGGTCAAATACGATTGCCCTATGGGGAGGGGTCAGATGTTAAGGGCGCGTCTGCGGCAGTCGGTGAATCTCAGACCCTGGAGTACGGCGGCTATCTCCTCTGCGGACATGATGCAACGCACGGCGCCAAGCTCTATGGCCTGCCTGGGCATACCAAAGACTACGCAACTATCCTCATCCTGTGCGATCGTTATTCCACCTGCGTTGGCTATATCGAGGATGCCGTCGGCGCCGTCTCTTCCCATGCCGGTCAGGATTATACCAACTGAAGTCCTGCCATAGTACTGCGCAACAGACCTGAACGTTAGCGTGACCGACGGACAGTGACCGTCATAATTTGCCCTGTTGAGACAGTTAAAACGCCCCTGGCTGTTGATCTCCAGTTGGAAGCCCTCCTGGGGGAAGTAGATATTGCCTGGTACCGGGGGCTGTCCGTGAGGGGCCTTGACTATCTTGAGTTTACACTCCTGCGCCAGCCAGTCTATAAAGCCGTCGAGGAAGCCCTCGCTGATGTGTTGCACACACAATATGGGTGCGGGAAAGTCGGCGGGGAGATTCTTAAATATGCCGTGCAGCACCTGGGGACCGCCCGTGGAAGCCCCTATGGCAACCATCCTTATGTGATGGGGATTTTCTATTGCCGTGGGACTCGATAGTTTTCCTGTCCTGATGTCTGCTTGTGGTCTTTTCTTATGCCTGGTAAATGCCACCACACCTGAGAGTATCTTTATCTTTGAGGTCAGTTCCCTTGCATGTAGCTCGAAATCGCCATCGAGTATACCCTTGGGCTTGGGAAAGACATCTATTGCCCCATTGTCAAGAAGCTCAAAGATGGTATGCGTATGATGCTCCTGTACCGATACGCTTACCACAAGGATCGGCAACGGAAAACGCTCCATCACCGTCCTGGTAAACACCAGACCGTCCATCCCCGGCATGTGAAGGTCGGTGCAGATCACGTCCGGCGAAAGCATCGGTATCATCCGGAGGGCCTCTGCGGCATTGGTAAATCCCCCAACCACCTCTATGTCCGGGTCATAGGCCAGCATACGCTTTAGCACCGCCAGCGCTATCTGAGAGTCATCTATTAACAACACGCGTACTTTTTTCATTTATCGTTGTCTTCCTAAATAAGCCGTTTTAATACGTCCAACAAGACCTTGTGATCAAACGTTGGTTTGGTAATGTAGGCGTTTGCTCCGGCCTTCATGCCTCGTTTTTTGTCTTCGTCGCTGGATAACGCCGTAATAAGCACTATGGGCAGGTCCTTGTACTTTTTGTCTGCCCGTATTGTTTCGGCCAGTGTCAGGCCGTCCATGTTTGGCATCTGGATATCGGACACTACGGCATCAAAGTCGCGTGTGGGCAGCTTATTGAGGGCATCCAGGCCGTCTATTGCCGTGACCACCTCATAGGCTGCGCTGTCCAGCACACGTTTGATTAGCGTGCGGGTTGTAATCGTGTCCTCCACCAGCAATATGCGCCGCAGCCGTGACTGCTGTTGTACAACCTCCTCCGATATACGCACGGACTTCCTCTTTAGCGCACTCCTTATAAGGTCGGCGGGATTTAAGATGGCACAGACCTCGCCGGTTTCCAGGATCGCAGCCCCTGATATATTTCTCACCCGCTGCAGGAGCGTGCTGTAGCGCTTGAGGACAACCTCCTGTTCGTCAACTATCTGTCCCACGATAACCCCAACAAGTTGGTCATCCGATGACAGGATTATACAGGTCAGGGACTGCTCCCCACCCACCATGCCCTTAGCGGAGGGCACCCTGTCCAGTTCAAGGAGATCGGACAGAAGCGCCAGCGATATGGGTTGGTCTTCGTACTTGATGGTATCGCGTCCCTCGCGCCTGAATATATCCTTCCTGGCAAGCACAAAGGACTTTGTTACAAACTCAACGGGTATGGCAAACCGTAAGCCCGCCACCATAACCACCAGGACTCGTGTCGTGGTCATGTTTACGGGCATCTTCAACCGAAACACACATCCCTTGCCCTGTACCGACTCCACCCTTGCACTACCCTTGAGCGCCTCCATCCTGGTAGCGACAACGTCAAGGCCCACCCCCCTGCCGGAGACGTCCGTGATCATGCTGCTTGTGGACAGGCCGGGAGTGAAGATAAGCCCATGTATATGGGCAAGGGTCATCCCCTGGAGTTGTTCTTCGGTGGTGAGTCTATGCTTGAGGGCTGTCCTTTTTATCTCTTCGGTGTTGATACCGCACCCGTCATCCTCGACCTCAACGATTATCTGATTGGCGTGTTTGTACGCCCTCAAGACAATCGTTGCTGTGGCGGGTTTGCCGCAGTTGAGGCGTTCTTGAGCGCCTTCGATGCCGTGGTCGATGGCATTGCGCAGCAGGTGCATTATCGGGTCCTTGAGTTCCTCTATGATTTGTCTGTCAACGGTGGTCTCGCCGCCCTCTATGACGAGGTCTACGCTCTTGGACAAGGCCACGGATATATCCCGCACCAGTCTGGGAAACACCCTAAACAGCGTCTTTATCGGCAGGATGCTTACGGTTCTTATTTCGTAGTGCAACTTCTTTGTCACCGATTCCAGTCTTGTGTTATCGCCGTGCCAGCCGGTTTTCAGCTCGTTCAGGGAACTGTTCAGCTTTTCAAACCGTGAACGTTGGAGGTTGAAGAAGTCAACGAGGGCCTTTGACAGTAACTCGTTGCCGTGAGCCATCTCCTTGAGCATTATGTATCTTGAAAGCACATCGCTGTTCCAGTCATCACAGAACGACGTTATACCGTTGATCTCCTTGA
Organism: Candidatus Magnetobacterium casense; assembly: GCF_000714715.1. Lineage (GTDB taxonomy): Bacteria > Nitrospirota > Thermodesulfovibrionia > Thermodesulfovibrionales > Magnetobacteriaceae > Magnetobacterium > Magnetobacterium casense. The sequence continues at coordinate 39,591 of NZ_JMFO01000028.1, read as the reverse complement.
ACCTGTGGATAATACTGGTCTTTGTCACCGAAAGTTCACCGGCGTGGGTCATCAGGCTATCGAGCTTTCTGGTATCGACGCGGATTGTCTCTATGCGATTCTTACCGGAATCGATTTTACCGGGGATGTCTACTGTCGGCGGTCTGTACTCCGGTGTTGTCTCTTGCGGTTTGGCAACATCCATTGTCTGAGCCTCAACGACAGGGGCGGGGATAGCAGTGCTTGCCTCAGCAACGTCAGTCGTCTCATCCACAGGCGTTGGCTTAACAGCAGGGGGCATCTCAACAGCGACAATTGCCTCAACAACAGCGCTTGCCGGTTCCTGTGATGGAGAAGGTGGAGGTGCTTTCGGCTCCTCTCCCTGGGGCTGTGGGAGGGGGCGAGTCTTGGAGGTTGGCATCTCCCTGTCGAGCCTTAGATACTCAAGGACACCCTTGACCTCTATCCCGGGCCTGGCATCCGTGGTGGCTTCGGCTACAAATTTGCCGATTGCGTCAACCACGGGATAGATCCTCTCTATTATCGCCGGGGTAAAGACGATGTCGCCTCGTTGTGCCTTTCCAAACAGGTCCTCAAGGGCGTGTGATACCTCCATCACCTTGTAGACCCCCAGCATCCTGGCAGACCCCTTGAGACTGTGCGCCTCCCTGAACATCTCTTGCAGTATCTCCTTGTTGTCAGGCTGTTGCTCCAACTGCATGAGGTTGCTCTCAAGCACGCTCAAGTGCTCGTCACTCTCGAGCTTAAAAAGCTCCCGCATCTCTACATCGTCAATCATGGTCTAAATTTTTTGACTGCTTAGGCATAAACTATTATACCATGAATTGCACCTTTATATTTCGCCTTTTTTTATTTTGATATAAAATTCACACTCCTTGCAAGATTTTTTCCCTACTATATCTTGACATTTTAGAAAACACCTTTTCCCACATTCAATAATACCTCCTGCATGTATCCTCTTTTTACCACTCCAGGCACACCTGGCTCCTTGACCTACCCTTATTTATCTTCAACAAGAATTGTGGTTCATAAATTCCTTGACAAACGATTCATATCTTATTATTATATAACATATAGCGGTATCCTCTTTAAAAAGCAGGGTAATTTTTATTTCCCGGTTAAAAGGCATGGATTCCTGCTCCCTGTTCAAGCCAGGGACATGTTTTGCAGGAATGACAGTTACAGCCATTTTCCAAGTGTGTCATTCCTGGCTTGACCAGGAATCCAGGATGTGTAAAAGTATAGTTACCATGAAATATAAATAAGATACGGTGAAAGTAGTAACGTTAATGAATTTTATTACGGAGGAGATTTTTAAAATATGAGTCGGCATGTTTTTGATATGACCCCTTTTGAAATCCAAAAAACAGGTTGGAATGTTCTAAAGGACAACCTTGGGATTGCAGGTGCGTTAAGATTCTTGTTGCAATATGAAAAAGGGGAAGGCGATTATACTGAAATGAGGAAATCACTGTTTAATGAAGAGACAGTAGACAACCTCGTAAAAGAAATAAAAGTATCCGTATCCTCTTAAAAAAGCATGGTAAAATGGGGTCAAGGGGACTTCTTTCCGGCCGGGGCGCCTCGCCCCTCCCCTTGCAGGGGGTTCTGAAGGGGGGCGGCACCCCCTCCGCCCCTTTCTTTCTTCTTGACGAGTCAAATGCGCTATATCATATCTTTGAGGTTCTGAGAGACCTCGGTTAGTTTCTGGATAGCGACCTTTGTCTGGCTTATGCCCGAAGACGTCTCCTTGGCGCCGATGTTTATGGAGTTCATGGCCTCTACGACCTGACCGATGGCCAGGGATTGCTGTTTAATGTTGAGAAAAATCTGCTTGGAGCTTTCAAAGGAACTCTTGACGGCAAACAACACACCATTGAAGGCGTCTGCCGTTCTTTGTACGAGTGCCATTTCCTCCTCAACGGTCTTTGTGCCATCCTCGGTGACCATGACCGTCATATCAGTGGCCTTGCGGATGTCGTTTACGAGGGCGTTTATCTGGTCTACGGCCTTTTTGCTTTCATCGGCGAGCTTGCGGATTTCCATTGCAACAACGGAGAAGCCCGTGCCATGTTCGCCGGCTTTTACGGCCTCAACTGCGGCATTCATGGCCAGCATCTTGGTTTCACTGGCAAAGTCGGTGACCAGGCCAGTGATCTTTCCGATCTGTCCGGTCTGCTCGCTGAGGTGCAGGATGTGTTCGGCTACGGCGCGGACTTTATCCTTAAGGTTGATCATCCCGTTGAGCATCTGGTTGACCGTGGCGTTGCCGCCCTCTGCGATGGCCATGGCCTTTTCCGTTCCCAGGGCGGAGGACTCGGCCTGTTCGGCGGATTGACGTGCCGAGGAGGTCAGCTCATCCATCGTGGTGGTGGTTTCGTTGACGGAGACCGCCTGTTGCTTTGCCACGCGCTCGTGCTGGTTGATGGTCGTGGCAAGCTCCGAGGAGGTCGTCGTGATGTCGCTGACTATCAGGTTCAACGACTTGCCGATATTTCCCGACCAATACAGCCCAACACCGACTATAATAAGCACAAGCACTATCCCAAGGCTCCACATCACAAAATTGAGGCGATGCAGGATGGCAAAGGCCTCGTCTTCATTGATGGCAGAGACCACCATCCATTGACTCTGGAGTCCCTCTATCTTTAACGGTGCGTGTGTGAACAACACCTTATCATGCAGGTAATTGACACCATCTTCCATGTCATGGCTCGTAGTATGGCCGGACTCTTTGCCCAGGAGGTCCTTGACGTTGATTAACTCTATAGTGGTGTTGTTTTTCCTGAGTTTATCCATTGTCTCCTGCGGGGTGCCGGCAATCTTTAGTTTTCTGAAAAACTCGGCGGGGTCTTCTATAAACATCCGTGAGTCGCTATGCATCTCAAATCCATGGTCTACTATATAGCTTTCGCCGGTCTTACCCATACCAATCTTTTCCCAACTCTTGTTGCTGGTCATTATGTCATTTATCTTTTTTATCGATACCTGGAATATGAGTACACCGACCTTTTGGTCGCCGTTGTATATGTTGGTAGCAACAAAGGCCGCAGGGACGTTGTATGAGGGTACATAGGGGGCAAAATCGACAAAGGTTACAAATTCCTTGTCATTTGAGGCAAGGGTGGCCTCAAAGGCCCTGGCAATATTGGTGTTGCTGTAGGGGCCATTTAGCAGACTCGTTGAGAAGTCTACTTCCTTGTCGGTGCTATACACTATGTAGCCGGTCTTTGGTTCTACCAGAAAGACGTCGTAGTAACCAAATTTTTCGAGAAAACTCAAAATTGTGGGATGATACTTCCTGTGAACCTTGCTGTAGGTGGAGGGGTCCGGGGAGGAGATGTACTTGTGTTTGTTGCCAATCTGGTATGGACTTGAGGAGATGTAGAGGTGTTGAAGTATCCTCCTGGAATATGAGTACACCGACCTTTTGGTCGCCGTTGTATATGTTGGTAGCAACAAAGGCCGCAGGGACGTTGTATGAGGGTACATAGGGGGCAAAATCGACAAAGGTTACAAATTCCTTGTCATTTGAGGCAAGGGTGGCCTCAAAGGCCCTGGCAATATTGGTGTTGCTGTAGGGGCCATTTAGCAGACTCGTTGAGAAGTCTACTTCCTTGTCGGTGCTATACACTATGTAGCCGGTCTTTGGTTCTACCAGAAAGACGTCGTAGTAACCAAATTTTTCGAGAAAACTCAAAATTGTGGGATGATACTTCCTGTGAACCTTGCTGTAGGTGGAGGGGTCCGGGGAGGAGATGTACTTGTGTTTGTTGCCAATCTGGTATGGACTTGAGGAGATGTAGAGGTGTTGAAGTATCCTTGTTGTCTTGTTTTTGGGCCACCACACCTCAAGGGCGTTTTCCGAGGCGCCATCGGTGTGTTCTTTTTGGTAGACGTACCTGGCTCTCAACGCCTCTTCGTTGGTAGTTGCGTTTTCGTCGTACAGGGAGCCCAAATCACGCTCGACCTTTGAAAACGCGCTGTTAAACTCCTCCATTGCATCTATGATAGCCCTGTTTGCCGCCATGGAGGTTGCCTGGTTGGCAACTAACCTGAAGTGTTCTTCGATCTGCTCCTTTTTGGTCTCCCTGATAAATGTGAGCTGATTTTGCACTGATTGTCTTATGGTGCCACTTGCCTTTATATACGAATAGCTGCCTATTAATATGAAGGGCAACAGACCCAGCGCCAAAAACAGAATTATCAACTTGGTTCTCAGTTTAATCTTAATAAAAAAATCCATAAATTTTCTCCTTTGGTTTCTATCACAGGCAGATGAAATCTGCAAGCCTGAAATAATGTTAAATTAAGCTTCTTCGTTGACAATCAGGTCACTGCCGGTCAATAATTTGTGCAGATCGACAACGGGCAACGGTCTTTCTCCATAACGGATGGTGCCCTTAAAATATCGTTCGGCAGTGGAGTACTCGGCAATTGAGACGTTGATGATATCGCCCTGTCTGGGATAGACAACGTCGATGACGTCATCGATTACGACACCGGCCACCATGTCCTCCACCTGTATGACGACCACCCTGGCATCGGCATATGAGGGGGCAGCGGCCAGATTCAGAGCGCCCCTGACGTCTATAAGCGTGAGGATTTCTCCGTGAAGGTTCATGCTTCCAACGATGTGTCCGGGACAGCAAGGGATTACACGAACGTCTCTGACCCTGGAGAATTCGATAATCTTACTCATACAGGGAGCGTCATTGCCTGCTTTTATGCCGGGATATGCTGATTTGATCTCAAGGCCAAAGTGCTCGTCGTTGATACTCACCACGGCCAGGGACATGGGTTGTTTGACGTAGTCGTGTTTTTTGACGACGAGGAGGTTTGTTGCCCGTTTGTGGTAGATATCCCTGTGATGTTCAGGGGCGTCGGCTATGAAGTATCCCTCGTCGTGTGTAATGCGCTCCGGCCAATCTTCTGCATCAGAGTGCTCCCGTGGGGGGGCCGTCTCCGGCATAAAATGCGAAGGTCTGTCGTGCCGGATCAGCCTCTTATGGTCAAGCAGCATTATGATCTCATGCTGTATCTTGGCAAAGGCGATTATGAAGTCGTGCAGATAAACGTTTGCATCACTGAGGGTATTGATATCCTCTGTGTCGCCCTTTAAGATGGTTATGACATCCTGCACATCCGATACAATCAGCCCGTAGGAAACATCCTCCATACCGATGACAATAATTTTATCGGTTATCTTGTATCGCATGGGGGACTGTCCCATTCGCACATTGAGGTCCATGACCGGTATGACCTTGCCACGGTAGTTCAACATCCCGATGACGTAGTGCGGTACATTGCAGGCGGGTCTGAGCTCGGCAAGCCACACGATCTCCTCCACCGCCTCCGCAGGCAGCGCAAAGGCCAAGCCCTCTAAGTTAAATGTTGTATAAGATGTCATGGAAGAAAAAATAACGGGAGGATTGGCCAGCCACAAAAAAGCCCCCTTGACCCCATAATGCTCGGTTTAAAGGCATGGATTCCAGCTTTCGCTGGAATGACAGCAAGAGCCGCCATATATATGTCATTCCTGCGAAAGCAGGAATCCAGGGAACGTAAGAAAATAGCCACACCATGGGATATAAATAATATACTTTTTTTTCATTTTATTCGATTAATTTATTAAATGCCTCTTCAAAGGCCAGAAAGTGATTCATGGCGCTGTCTATATCGCCTTTTCTGAGTGAGAGCAGGACACGGAAGGCCGATGGCTGGAGTTGTGTCAGGCCGGCTTTTTCGGTCTCTTTTTTCAGTTTGCTGACGAGTCTTTCTATGGCGTCATTGTCCTGGGCTTCAAATGCTTTTTTTATTGTATCTATCTGCAGTGATGCTTTTTTTAAGAATACGGTCAGGTTATCTTCTGCTGTTGTTTCAGTGCCCGCTTTGGTGTTAGACACGGCTTGCGGAGGGAAGATCGGGATACCATTTGCAATGGGAATTCGCTGGGTTTCATTGAGGGATTCTTCGGGGCCATAGCGTTTGATGATCTCTATGAGGTCATTTGCCCTGATGGGTTTTGTGATATAGTCGTCCATGCCTGCCTCAAGGCAACGTTCCCTGTCGCCCTTCATCGCGTATGCGGTCATTGCAATAACGGGGATTGAGCGGGTTGCCGGTGAGGTCTTGATTATCTTTGTTGCCTCAAAGCCGTCCATTACGGGCATATGCACGTCCATCAGGATTATATCAAAGCGGTTGTTCTTAAGCAGTTCAACGGCCTTTGCACCATCCACTGCCTCCGTCACGGCATAGCCCTGTTTTTTCAACACCTCTCTGGCCAGCAATCGGTTGGTGGCATTGTCCTCTACCAACAGTATATTTACGTCAACCTTAACCTCTCTGAAGGTTTCGGCCTTTTGAATCTCCGGCCTGGGTGGTGTCAACCGGGGAGTGATTGTTTTATTTTGGCCGATAAGGAGGCGCTGGACTGTACTTATCACGTCTTTATACTTGATGGGTTTTATGATATAACCTGCAAGGCCAAGTTGCGTACATCTTTCTATATCGCCGGTGCGGTAGTTGGAGTTGAGTATGATGACCACAAAGCGGGTAAGTGTGGGGTCATGCACGACCTGTTCGGCCACCTTAAAGCCGCCTATTTCGGCAATCCTGACGTCTACAAAGACCATGTCGTATGTCAGGCCGGCATCTCTGGCACGTCTGAGGTCTTCCAGTGCCTCTTTTGGTTCCTTGACCCTTTTTATTTCGGCACCAAAATCGTTGAGCATCTCCTTGATAATCGTACAACTGGTGGCATAGGTACAGATTGTGAGTATTCTCTTACCGTTGAGGTCGAGTTCAGGGGGGGTTCTGTGCAGTTCCCTGATGTCCTTGACCCTCACCCGCACGGTGAAATGGAAGGTACTCCCTGCCCCTTCCTTGCTCTCAACCCAGATATCGCCACTCATCAGTGAGACGAGTTGTTTCGATATGGTCAGTCCCAGGCCCGTGCCGCCGTACTTTCGGGTAGTTGAGCCATCGGCCTGTGAGAAGGTGCTGAATATATAGTCGATCTTGTCCTGCGGGATGCCTATGCCCGTATCGGAGACCGAAAAGTGTAACATGACAGAGTCTCCGTCGAGACTGTCAGGTTCAACATTGACAACCGTTGCGACCTCGCCTTCGTCGGTGAACTTGAGGGCGTTGCCCACGATGTTTATGATCACCTGACTGAGACGTGCGGGGTCTCCGATCAGTTTTGTCGGCACGTTGGGTTTTATGCGGCAATACAGCTCTATGCCCTTCTTGTGTGCCTGAATTGAAAGCGTATCGAATATGTTTTCAACCAGCGGGTAGATGTCAAAGCCAACGTTTTCCAGGTCGAGTTTACCGGCTTCGATCTTTGAAAAGTCCAGGATACTGTTAAGTATGGTCAGCAGGGAATTGGCCGATGTCAGGACCAGGTCGAGGTAGTCCCGTTGTTGTTTTTTCAGTTCGGTGTCCAGGACGAACTCCGTCATGCCGATGATGGCGTTCATGGGGGTACGGATTTCGTGTGTGATGTTGGCAAGGAATTCGCTCTTGGCCTTGTTGGCCACCTCGGAGGCCTCTTTGGCCTTTTTTAGCGCCACTTCTATTGCCTTTCGTTCCGTTATGTCCTCGTTGACCGACAGGTAGTGTGTGACGGTGCCCTCGGCATCCCTGATGGGTGAGATGGTGGTGTTGTTCCAGTAGAAGGTGTTGTTTTTTCGCTTGTTCAGCAACTCGCCATGCCATGTATTACCGGCGGTTATGGACTTCCACAGGTCCGCGTATACCTCCCTGGGGGTACTGCCCGATTGTAATATCTTTGGGGTCTTCCCTATGACCTCATCCCTCTGATAACCGGTCATTTTGACGAACGTAGGATTGACAAACTCAATCCTGCCTTTGAGGTCCGTGATTACCACGGCAACAGGGCTTTGCACTATGGCGCTTGAGAGCTTTATCAGTTGTTCTTCGGCCTGCTTACACTCGGTTACGTCGTTGACAAAGCCCTCGTAGTACTGTGGTTTGCCATCGTCGTCTTTTACGATCCGGATATTCTGCTCTATGATGAGTTCGCTGCCGTCTTTTTTTCTCAGGCGGCTGCAGGGGTCTTTTATGGAGCTTTGTCCTGCCAGCATACCGACAAACTTCTCATAATCCGCCCTCTTGATGTACAGGGATGGCAGGTTCGGGCTAGCGGAGAGCAACTCTTCCTGATTGATAAAGCCAAGCATGGTTATAAATGCAGGGTTCATTGAGAGCAATCTGCCCTCGGTGTCAAAGCGGTAAAAGCCGCTGAAGGTGTTTTCAAACAACACCCTGTAGCTCTCCTCGGAGTGTCGCAGTTCCTTGGTGCGTTGTCTGACTTTGTCTTCGAGTTCTTCGTTGAGGGTCTCAAGTTCGATCTGGGCCTTGAGGAGTTCGCGGTTTTTGCGGACGGCATTTTCATAGGTTGACAGCAGGAGGTTGAGGATGTGCCGGGGTTTGGATTTTATTTCGTAGACCTCGCCCATGAGGTTGATTTCGAGCTTGTCTTGGGACGTGGCATCACCGACGGCACTTGGGGTGTTGTTGAGGATGGCCTCGATACTTTGCAGGACGTAGACCTCGTCATAGGGCTTGGTGATATAGTAGTCGGCCTCGGATTGCAGACCGCGTATGATTTCCTTCGTATCCGACAGTGCTGTCAGCAAGATCACCGGTATGTGTTTGAGTTCATTATCGGTCTTGATCCTGAAGCACATCTCATAGCCATCCATTTCGGGCATGGCAATGTCACTGATTATCAGTGCCGGCCTCTGACTTTTGGTCAGCTTCAGTCCCTCGGCCCCGTTCTTGGCAGCGATCACCTCATAACCGGCCCTGATCAGACTGCGTCGTAAGAGCTCTCGCTGCACCATGCTGTCCTCGACAACGAGGATTTCTTTATTGTGTTTCATTCCTAAGTTCCCGTACACGCTTATTATACTATAAAAAACAATAAAAATTCTTTACATCAGCTTTGTTTTTTAATTACAATACAGACAGTAGCAAAATTAAGGAGCAGTGGCATTAAGTACATGGACAAAACTTTTAGGATTGCGCATTTATGGGGTCAAGGGGTCAGCGACCCCCGGCTCAGTGGGGGACTGGTCCCCTTGCAGGGGGGTCTGAGGGGGGGCAGCGCCGCCCCCTTCTTTCTTCTTTGACGTATAAACTAACTACGGGCAGGTGTTTTATGAGATTACGTTTGGGTATCATGCTGATGGCGATCGTGCTATCGTCTGCTGTTGCCTTTGGGCAATGTATCGAGGGGGATTGTGTCAATGGTACAGGAACTGCCGTTTTTGAAAATGGCGACAGGTATGTTGGGCAATGGAAGGACGGCAAGAGGGATGGTGCGGGGACATATGAGCTTCGTAACGGGGATAAATTTGTCGGCGGATTCAGGGCTGACAAGGCAAACGGTCCGGGGACTTTGACCCGGGAAGATGGCACCGTGATAACCGGGGTGTGGAAGGATGGCAGCATCCTTGGCGATGCAACCGTGATCAAGGCCAGCGGAAAGGTCAAACGAATGCGTAAAAGGAAGGAGGAGACCAGTGGCAAATGACGGGTAATTTGTTGGATGCCCTGCCTCTGGTGCTCTTTGGCATGGCCCTGTTGTACGTGTCAACGGCGAACCTTGTCAAGACATACGTAAAGGCCCTTGTTATACAGGGTTGCCTGATGCTGCTTGTCTCTTTGACGTATGTCAGGCACATCGGCCTGTTGCATACAATTGTCATAGCCCTCGAGGTCATTGTTGTCAAGGTGACGGTTATCCCGTTTTTCATAATGTACACGAGCCGGAAACTGGACATCCAGAGCGATTGCGACTCTTCAGGGGAGGGCTACATGTCCGTTGTTGTGGCAGCCGTGATAATGTTTACAGCCATCACCGTAACGGGTACCTTGGGGCTTGGACTGGCCATATGTGCGGTGTTTACAGGACTGTTTGTAATGACCTCCGGCAGACGGCCTATCACACATGTGATTGGTTATGTGGTCTTGAGCAACGGGGTCTTTCTGATGTCACTGATGCCGGCATCCAGGGCGGCCTCTATTGTTGAGGCGGGAATGCTCCTGGACGTCCTCGCTGGTGTATTCATAACAGGCATATTTCTTAACGGTATGAAGTCGTGCCTGTTGGAGAGATGATACGGTGCAAGAGTTAGCCCTGATAATGGCACAGTTTGTACTGGCTCTGGTGTCCTTCCTTAAGAAATCGGGCAAGTGGGATAAGGCTATTATGCTCATTGCCGCTGTTTTTCATATGACGGTTACACTGTACCTGTGCCTCAGGGGTAGTGTTGCTGCGCCACTCTTGGGAGCAGACAATCTCGGATGTCTGTTTCTGCTGATCCTGTCAACGCTCTTTGGCGCCACAACCATAAGCAGTGCGCCATTTATAAAGTACACCGAACAGGGGTATTTTAATTACCGCTATGTGATCTTTATGCTGCTGTTGCTTGGTGCCCTGACGGGTGTGATCCTGAGCAGAAACATAGGGCTTATGTGGGTCTTTGCGGTGGCGGCAACGCTTGCAAGTGCGCCGCTGGTGTGGCACTACGGCGACAGGGAATCGCTGGAGGTGGTGTGGAAGTACACCTTCATATGTGCCGTGGGTCTGGCGCTTGCCTTTGTCGGGGTATTGGCAATCCTTGAGGGGGCAAGGGAAATAGCCGGGGCAAGTTTGAGTGTTGATCTGCTTGCCGGCAGGGCATCACTGATAGCACCCAAGTGGGGCAGGGTTGCCATTGCCTTTGCGTTGGTTGGCTATGCGGCTCAGATGGGTATGGCCCCTATGCACGCCTGGCTGGCTGATGTCCATGTTCAGGCGCCTTCTCCGGTGGCTGCGTTTTTCTCCGGCGCTATGGTCAGTTGTGCCTTTCTGGGCATACTGCGGTATTATCAGATATTTGCAATGACACCACTGATTGCTGATTTCAGGCATCTGTTGTTATTGATTGGCCTGTTTTCGGTCATTGTTGGGGCAGTGTACATATTGAGGGTCGATAACTTTAAGAGAAAACTGGCCTCCTGCAACATCCAGCACATGGGATTGTTGTGCGTGGGGATGGGGCTGGGCGGTGGGGCGGTGTATGCCACAATGCTCTATGCCCTGTCTTACGCCCTGGCAAAACACCTGATGCTCCTGACCTCGGGCAATTTTCTCCGCGCATATGGCACCATCAACACCAGCGAAATCAGCGGCGGACTCAGCAGTATGCCCGGCAGTTCGTGGTTGTTGATTGTTGGGGTGTTTGTCATTGCAGGCGTGCTGCCATCGGGCGTCTTTATCGGTGAGTTTATGCTGTTTAAGCGCATGGTTGCCTATCCATCATGGATGATCCTCATTGTGTCGCTTTTGCTGATGACAATCGTTGCCTATGCCATCATAGATGCAACGTTGCGCATCACGCTCTCTTACGGCGCTATACCGGCGTTTACGCAGGGGACGGAGTCGATCATTGCCCATGTCCCACAGTGGGTATTTATAGGGCTGTTGGCGCTGATGGCCCTGCACCTGCCGCAACGCTTGGATGCGATAGTACGTGGGGCGGCCTCTTTGTTGGGGGGTGGGTAGTGGCACAGTGGTTGCGTCTCAAGAACGCCCAGGCGGTACCAAAGTCAGCCATCCCCACCGTGCATATGACCGAACTGACGGAGACGATGGCGCAGCTCATTGGCAGTGGCCACAGGGTCGTGCAGTTCTGCGGCAGGCGCGAGGAAAAGGATAACTCCGTTATGGTAACGGCGGTCCTTGCCGATGATGCGGCGACCAGACTCCTCATCTGTCAGGCCAATCCACGGGCGTCCTACAGCTACGACGCCATCAGCACGAGGGTACCGGGCATGGGACTGTTTGAACGGGAACTGTGGGAGCAGACTGGCATAGTGCCCAACGGACATCCGGACCTCAGACCACTGCGCATCCGCTCTACTGCTACGGATGTCTCCTGCGATGTGGACATTGGCCCCGTGCATGGCAGTGCCACGGAACCCTACCGCTTGAGGTTTCAGTGTCACGGGCAGGAGGTCTACCACGCAGACCTTGATTTTGGTTATCAACACCGGGGTGTGGAGGCGCTCTTTAAGCAGGGCAGGGTTATGAACAAGGCACATCTGGCCGAGTCCGTTGTGGGAGACAGCGCTGTTGCCCATGCGTGGGCATACGCAATGGCGATGGAGTCTTTAAGCGGCACGTATATCTCCATGAGGGCGGAGATCATCAGGGCCGTTGCGCTTGAGTTGCAGCGGATAGCGATGCACCTGTCGTCGTTGGCGGGCATTTCGGCCTCGATTGGATTCTCCGCTGGTGTTGCAAACTACGGCAGACTGCGCTCGGAGGTCTTTGATATGCTGCTGATGCTCTGTGGTAATCGTCACGGACGGGGCCTGATACGTCCCGGAGGTGTCCTCTTTGACGTTGACGAGGCACTCAGAGAGCACATCATGGCGGGTATGGAGCGGCTGCATCGCGACACGGAGGCAATCAACGCCTATCTCCTGGACAGTCCCGGAGTGTTGGCACACCTGCAGGGCAGTGCGGCAATTGGCACCGAGCTTGCGTGGAAGGCCGGCATCGTGGGTGTTGCGGCCAAGGCCTCGGGATTGCCCATTGACTGTCGGGCCGACCAGCCCTTTGGCATCTACCGCAAAGACAAAGTTGTAGCAAGGCTCCTGACCCAGTGCGACACCTATGCCAGGGTCAAGGTCAGGGCACTGGAGATAGACGACTCCATAGCGTTGGTCCGGAAGTGGCTCAGTTATGGCTTTATGGTTGGGGATGTCATGGCCGCAGAAGCGCTGCCGGTTGCCGACCGCATAGTAGTGTCGATGGTTGAGGGGTGGCGTGGGGCAGTCTGTCACATGGTCACGACTACCTCAAACAGCGAAGTGGAGCACTACAAGGTCGTGGATGCCTCGTTTTACAACTGGGGTGCGGTGGCATTGGCAATGAGGGGGGCAAGTGTCACGGACCTTCCGTTATGCACCAGGGGGTTTGACCTGTCCCCCTGCGGGGTAGACCTGTAGGGGTAGGGGTGGGCGCCTTTAGGGGCAGTGTCATGTGCAGTTAGTAAGGGGGCCAGCCCCCTTGACCCCATTTTTTTACCATGCCTTGTTAATGAAAATACGTTTCAAGTGTGTCGGATTTTTTTGTACCCTTTTCCTTGCCATTATGTTATAATGAACCTTTGTGCTTGGCATAGTGCAATTGCAGCCCGCCAGAAGGGCCAGCAAAAGGGGCCGGCAAAAGGGGCTGGCAAAAGGATAGGCAGATTTGACAAAAGAGTTAGTTTGCAAATATAATCATTAAGTAATCGAAATATTGACTGGAGGTAATATGGCAGAAGGCGTAGTGAATGCAACGTCGCAGACGTGGGAGGCAGAGGTGTTACAGGCGGAAGGCTTGGTTTTGGTTGATTTTTGGGCAGTGTGGTGTGGTCCCTGCAGAATGGTAGCGCCGATTGTCGAAGACTTGGCCAAAGAGTATACAGGACGGATGAAGGTCGTAAAGTTAAACACGGACGAAAATCCGGACGTAGCCAGTAAGTACAAGATAATGGGTATACCGACGCTGATGTTTTTCAAGGGCGGTGACAAGGTAGACCAGCTTGTCGGTGCAGTACCCAAACATCAGCTAAAGGACAAGATCGAAGGTCTGCTAGGATAAAAAGACTTATGTTTAACTCCTTAAGCGAGAAGCTTGACTCGGTAATAAAGAAGTTAAAAGGCAAGGGGGTTCTCAATAGCCAGGATATAGATGTTGCGATGAAGGAGATCCGCCTTGCCCTCCTGGAGGCTGATGTCAACTTCAAGGTAGTCAAGGGGTTTATAGAGCGTGTAAGAGACAAGGCCGTAGGCAATGAGGTGCTTGAGAGCCTGACCCCGGGTCAGCAGGTGGTAAAGATAGTGCATGATGAGTTGTGCGTGCTGCTTGGATCGGACAACGAAAAAATACACCTCTCTCCCAATCCGCCCACAATATTGATGATGATCGGCCTTCATGGCTGCGGTAAAACCACAACGGCCGCCAAACTCGCCAGACACTACAGGACCCAGGGCAGGCGGCCTATGTTGGTAGCAGCAGACCTGCAAAGACCTGCGGCCATAGACCAGTTGATCACCCTCGGTAAACAGATAGATGTGCCGGTGTTCTTTTCCAAGGAAGAGAAAAACCCCGTAGTCGTATGCAACAACGCCCTGTCTGAGGCCAGACGTGAGGCACGTGACCTTGTGATCCTCGATACCGCAGGTCGCCTGCATATAGACGATGCCCTCATGGTCGAACTGAAAAACATCAAAGACTCCACAACCCCCAAAGAAACCCTCTTTGTAGCCGATGCAATGACAGGGCAGGATGCCGTCAACATAGCAAAGGCCTTCAATGAAAAGATCGGCATAGACGGAATAATCCTCACCAAAATGGACGGCGATGCCAGGGGTGGCGCCTCTCTTTCGATTCGTGAGGTGACCGGTAAACCGATAAAGTTTATCGGTATGGGCGAAAAAATAGACATGCTGGAACCGTTTTATCCCCAGCGAGTGGCGTCGAGGATACTCGGTATGGGCGACGTCCTGAGCTTCATCGAAAAGGCACAGCAGTCCTTTGACGAACGAGAGGCCGAATCGCTTAAAAACAAAATCCTCGGTGATGGCTTCACGCTCGATGACCTCAAGGAACAGCTCCGGAAGATCCGCTCCATGGGGCCTATTGAAAACCTGCTGTCGATGATCCCGGGCATAAACAAACAAATGAAGGGCATAAATGTCGATGAAAAACAGTTCGTAAAGATAGAGGCCATTATCAATTCTATGACAAAAAAGGAGCGAACCAATCCGCAGATACTCAACGGTAGCCGAAAGATCAGAATCGCCACCGGCAGCGGTACCGACGTCGCAGAGGTAAACAGACTCCTGAAACAGTACAAGGACATGAAAAAGATGATGAAGATGTTTAAGGGTAAGAAGGGCCTGAAACTGCCTAATATCCTGCCCTTTTAACTGACGCTTTGTTAATCTTTTGTTTGGCATATTTACTTTGATTGCCTGGATATATTAAAATATCTTATAGGAACGTATTTGGAGGTATCTATATTGGTAAAGATTAGACTGACACGGATGGGAGCACACAAGAGACCTTTCTACAGGGTGGTTGTGACCGATTCAAGAACAAGACGAGATGGACGCTTTCTCGATATAGTAGGGACTTATAATCCACTGAAGGAACCCTCGGAAATCAACATCGATATTGAAAAGTGCAAGAGCTGGCTTGGCAATGGCGCTCAGCCTACTGATACTGTCAGAAAACTATTACAAAAGGCTGGCTTACAACTGCAGACAGCCTAATTCATTTGGAGGTGGTCATGATGAAAGACTTAGTTGAGGTTATGGCAAAGGCCTTGGTCGATAGACCGGAAGATGTAGCAGTGAAGGAAATCGATGGAGAAAAAACGACCGTTTTCGAATTAAGGGTGGCTGCAAGTGATTTGGGTAAGGTCATTGGTAAACAAGGAAAAACAGCAAGGGCTATGAGAACCATACTCTCTGCCGCAGGTACAAAAATAGGCAAACGTTCCGTGTTAGAGATTCTTGAATAGAAAATAGCTTCATAGAGATAAACAATGCTAAACTAAAGGGACACGTGTAGCATGGGGTGGCGCAACGGGTGGCGCAACGGGTGGCGCAGAAGTAAAAAGTGCATATGCCGTCCCTTTAGCATTCTTTTTTTTAAAGTAGTCTCTTTGGCCGTATTTTAGGCCGTTTTTTTTGGACTGAAGTAAACGGGATTTATGGCAATGAAAATAGAGGTACTGACCATATTTCCGGATATGATCTTATCGTATATGACACAGGGCATGATGACCAGGGCTATACAGAAGGGTTTGGTGGATTTGAGCGTGACCAATATCAGGGACTTTGCAAGTGACAAGGCCCGCACGGTGGATGACTACCCCTATGGTGGTGGCCCGGGGATGGTCATGAAAATTGCGCCCGTATTTGACGCCCTGCAGTATCTGCACGCTGACGGCACAGAGAGACACGTCATCCTCACAACGCCACAAGGCAGGGTGTTTGACCAAACCAGGGCACAACAACTGGCAACGCACTCAACCCCGCTGACCTTTATCTGTGGCAGATACGAGGGCATTGACGAAAGGGTCCTCGACCTGGTCAACGAAGAGATATCTATTGGCGATTATGTCCTTACCGGTGGTGAGTTACCGGCGTTGGTGATCATAGATGCGATAGTGCGACTTATCCCGGGGGTGTTGGGTGATAGCCGGTCCGGGATGGAGGATTCCTTTTCGTCGGGCTATCTCGATTGTCCGCACTACACACGCCCGGAGGATTTTCACGGCAGATGTGTCCCCCCAGTGCTACTATCGGGCAATCACAAGGAAATCAACCGGTGGCGTAAAAAACAAGCCATCAAAAAAACCCTCAAAAACAAACCATATCTGCTCAACATGGATATGCTGACACAAGAGGAACACAGACTTTTGACAGAAATCAAGGAGGAAATAGAAAATGAACCTGGTTAAGGCATACGAGGAGCGTTTTAAGAAAACGATCCCTGAGTTTCACATCGGAGACACCCTGAGAATAAGCGTGAGGGTTGTTGAAGGGGACAAGGAGCGCATCCAGCCCTACGAGGGTTTCGTCATTGCCCGCAAGAGCGGCGGCATCCGCGAAACCGTAACGGTCAGAAAGATATCGTTCGGTGTTGGGGTTGAGAGGATATTCCCGCTGCATTCGCCGATCATCAAGGAGATACAACTGATCAAGCGCGGAGACGTCAGAAAGGCAAAACTCTACTACATACGCCACAAGAAGGGTAAAGATGCAAAGATCAAGGAAAAGGCACGGGAGATAAAACACCCGGTTGCGACCAAATCGGCAAATTGAGGGAACTCTTTGACCACGACAGAGAGTTCTACGACAACGGTTGTGTAGCGGGGCTTGATGAGGCCGGCAGGGGCCCTCTGGCAGGCCCTGTCGTTGCCGCAGCGGTTGTGTTTGAGGCAGGGAGCTACATAGAGGGCGTTAATGATTCCAAAAAGCTCTCTGAGGGACGTCGCAAGGCGTTGTTCTTTGAGATCGTCTGCTGCGCCAGAGACATCGGCATTGGCATCGTGGATGCCGCCGATATCGATAGACTCAACATCCTCAATGCCACAAAAATGGCCATGAAAAAGGCCGTCCTGCAGTTAAACCATCCCCCCGATATCCTGCTCATTGATGCCCTACGCTTGCCCGATATTGACATCAGTCAGGTTTCTATCATCAAGGGGGATTCAAAGAGCGCCTCCATTGCGGCTGCCTCCATAGTGGCAAAGGTGCTGAGGGATTCGCTTATGTTGGCATATCATCAGCAGTATCCGCAGTACGGCTTCAACTCCCACAAGGGATATGGCACCAAACAACACATGGAGATGATACGCACACACGGCCCCTGCCCCATACACAGACGCTCGTTTGCACCGCTGAATTCCCTATGAAAAGGAGGAAAACGTTTTCTTTACTCCTTCCGATACTGTGCAATTGCATCCATCAGGACGGCCTTCTTTATGGGTTTTGTCAGATGGCCGTTGCATCCGGCGTTCAGGCTTTTTTGCACGTGCTCACTGAGCGCGTGGGCGGTCAGGGCGAGTATGGGGGTCGCCGCAACTGCATTGTCCCTCTCCCACTGCCTGATCTCCGCCACCGCCGTGTAGCCGTCCTTTATAGGCATCTCCATGTCCATCAGGACGATGTCGTAGCTGTTGCCACCGGTAAACTTGTCAACGGCCTCCTGGCCATTTGGGGCTATCTCTATGATATGCGACGTCTTCTTGAAATACGAACGCATCAGCACCTGATTGTCCTCGTTGTCCTCTGCTATTAGGATGCGCAACGATCTCTCTGCCTTACCACTTGGCGGAGCACTACCACCAGCCCCGGCATCCGATGGCGCCTCCATCAGCTTGCACTCCTTGCCAAAGACCTCCAACTGCACCGTAAAATAAAATCGACTCCCAACTCCCTCCTTGCTGTCAAACCACATCCGCCCACGCATGTTTTCGACGATGGTCTTTGATATCACAAGCCCCAGCCCCGTGCCACCATACTTGCGGGAGGTGGATGAATCGGCCTGCGAAAACCGCTGAAACATCAACCCCTGCTTATCCTGAGCAATGCCCACCCCCGTGTCCCTCACGCAGCATTGAAGCTCGATGAAACCGGCCTCTTCCTTGTTAATATCCACCGTGACACCAATCTCCCCGGCGTCGGTAAACTTGATGGCATTGCTTAACAGATTAAACATCACCTGCTGCAAACGCAACGGGTCCCCCCACAGTTGCCTCGGTATAGCATGGGCAATGACCAGCGACAGATCAATACCCTTCTGTTGCGTCTTAACCCTCATCAGATCGGCAGTCTTTGACAGCGCATCAAAGATGTTAAAGCACACCCGTTCGAGTTTGAGCTGCCCCGCCTCCATCTTTGAAAAATCAAGGATATCGTTTATTATGCCCAAGAGGTTTTCCCCGGCGTTTCTCAACAGTTGCACGGACTTATCCTGCTCCTGCGTGAGCCCGGTTTCGGTGAGGACATCGGCCATGCCTATGATGGCATTCAGCGGGGTGCGTATCTCATGACTCATGGCGGCAAGAAACTCACCCTTGGCCTTTGTGGCGCTTCTGGCCTCCTCCATGGCGCTTCTCAGGGCTGCTTCGGTTGCCATCTTTTCCGTGATCTCTTTGTGCAGGGCTGCATTTGCCTGCGACAACTCCGTGGTCTTCTCCTGCACAAGCCTCTCCACCCTTTCACCACGACTTGCAAGCATAAACAGAAACACTTCCAGTAACCCGATAAACAACAGGCTACCCACCAGGATCAACCATGATTGAAACGTCATGTGGCTCTTTAAATACTCCGCCGACGGATAAAATACTACACTCCATGCCCTACCTGCCACGTTTATCTTAGTCTTGTGCTCAATGCCACCCTGATGTTTGCCCTCTGAACCTCCAGCTTCGGGGTCGCGTATGTACATGAGCCTCTCCGATTCACTGGCTGCATCGTCATATACGGCGAAATTGATCCCCTCTACCTTAAGCCCCTCTATTTCTTTTTCTATAGCATCCCCGATGCGAAACACACCCGATACAAATCCCTGGATGTTTGCACTTTTAAGTTCAACGCTATCGTTAAGCTGTCTTGTGCTGTACACGGGTACAAATATTATCATACCAAACTGTTTTCCCTTCTCCTGCACAAGCGTAATGCGCCCGGTGGCCTGGGGCTGTCCTGAATCCCTTGCCCTCAGAAGTGCCTCCTTACGCGAAGGGTTGGAGGCAAGGTCAAACCCCATTGCCGCTTCGTTACCCTTATAAGGCTCTATGAAATACACAGGAACGTATTCCTCCCCACTGGAGGCCGTTACCAGTTGTCTCTTACTATCCCGCTCCGTTATCCGAAAGTCACTGTAGCCATCTGCCCTTGCCGCCTCCTCGATGGCTGCCCTCTCTCCCTCGGATACCCTGGGATTCCACGACAATGCCTGTATTGCACGGTGCCGTGAGAGTATACCGCTGACGAATATCCTGAACTCATTTCTTTCAACTTTATTTGAGGCTTCATAAAAACTCTTTACCGATTCAATGATGTCTATATAGTTTTGAACACTCTCGGATATGGTGTTGCTTATGATATCGGCCTTACCTGCAAACTCAAGTCTGGCACGGGTCTCCTCCAGTCTGCGGACATACACAAATAAAACCACTACGGCAAAAAAGAGGGTAAAAATGGGGATCACTACGGTATTTCTCTTTTTCCGCCACAACTCAGCCGGTCTGCCCATCAATATCAGCACCAGTGGCGTTACCACAATGACACCTATAGTATCGCCCAACCACCAGGTAAACAGTGAAAAAATATAGCCCGACGGCTTTATTGCACCCACAACAAGCATGGCAACAGAGCCGAGGGTTGCATTGATTACGCAGCTGAAAGGGCCACCGATAAGCAGGAGTTTTAGCAAATCCTGTTCCCTCTCAAAGGTCCCCTGGCGTCCGACAAAGCGTTGTATCAGATATGTTGCCGTCACCGTCTGGAGTACTGCACCGGTGGCAATTATCCCCGGCAGCACCACAGAGACACCTGGCGTGTTGAACGATATATACACGTTGAGTAAAAACGACCCCACCCATATCCCCGGCCAAACCCGGTAAGAATACAACAGCATAAAGGCCAACGCCACACCCGATGGCGGCCATATCGGCGTTGCATACCCCGGGGGGATGGCAAAAAACAACGAAAGCCGCCCACTGACAAAATAAATGGTTACCAGGAAAATGGCAGTAGTAAGGGAAGAAAGGGGGCCAGACCCCTTGACCCCTTTATGTTCTTTTACGGTCAAATGCGATTGCCACACCCCCTTTTTTCTCTTTCCTGTTTTCTTTTCTAATCGCCCATGATGCCGTCTTGCGAAAATCTGTCGAGGATGGCCTGCAACACCGGCGACTGACCGCCATCCGTGTCGCCGCTCAATACCGCCAGTGTTATGTCCTGTGCCATCTTGCCTATGTCGATATCCTGTGCACCCTCCAGTGCTCCTACGTCTATTACATGATAGTGGTATTGCATGTTTGGCTCATTGATACTTATGGGCATGTCAAACTTTTCCTTGCCGTAATATACCAGATACTGTTTGATATCAACCTCTGTACCATACTTACCAATTGCCTCCACTATGTTATAAAGCATCCATCTGGCCATCTTCTCAACATTGGTGTCGTGAAACTGCACCAGAAGAATACTGGTTACATCCTTGTTATTTGGTATCACCAGGTCTACGTCAGAGGGCCTGTGGTTTTCTACATTGGTTGGCGGCCCTAACTTGAGTATCTTTATATCCTTTAGCTCATGACCGGTCAGATGCTTCATCATTATCTCAGAGTCCTGTACCAACTCTATGAGAGTGTCCCTTATTTCTTTGTCACCAATCTTGTCTCCAAATTTACCGCTTTTGCCTGCCATGTTACCTCCTTTTATGGCTTATGTAGTTGTCCCATAAGCATGTTGAGTCTCTCAACAATAGAGACTACGCCTGCCGGGGATATGTTTGACGTTCTACCGACCCTGATGTCCCTTAACAGGTCCCGGATGCCATCTATTGCGCTCAACAGTACGGTAACGGCATCCTCATCGGGCAAGTGCCTGTGTTGCCTGAAAAACTGCAACACATTCTCCATGCTGTGTGAAATGGCTTCTATGTGTTTGAGGTTGAGCAGGTTGGCGCCGGCCTTGATGGAATGAGCACAACGAAAGATTCCGTGCAAAAGCGCCTCTTGCTCCTGCCTACTGGTTCTGTGGATACCCAGGAGGGTATCTTCTATCTCATCCAGACGATCGGACGTTTCTTCGATATAGGTGGCTATTACCTCGTCGTCTTCTTCAAATGCCATCAATTACCTCTGCTTGTCGGTTATTTATGTTGCGGTTGTCTCTATGAGCCGTATGGCCATCTCTGCCATCTTGTTGAGGTCGGGCTTTGAGACCTGGTAGTCGGCCTTGACGGACTCTCCCTTGTGACGCAACTCATCGGTTATGATGGAGGAGTACAGGATGACCGGAAGGCACTTGAGCCTGGGGTCCTCCTTGATGTTCTTGGTAAGCGTAAAGCCGTCCAACTGTGGCATCTCTATATCGGATATCACGACATTTACGAATTCACTGATGTCCCTGCCCTCATCGGAGGCCTTTTGTGCGGTCTGCCTGAGGTAGCTCAGTGCCTCCTCACCGTTGTTGACTATGTGGGTGGAGAAGTTGGCTATTTGGAGGTTCTTTTTGAGCATCAGGCGGATGGTTGGTGAATCGTCTGCTATGAGGGCGATGTAGTTCTTTTGTGCCCTGACGCTGGTCTGCCACATCTCTTCGGTGGACTCCGGGTTGAGGTCTGATATGATATGTTCGAGGTCCAGGAGCTGAATGAAGTGGCCGTCTTTTATCACCATTCCGACAATGGAGCTGGAACCGATCCTGTTTATGAACTCGTTGGGCGGGATGACGTCCTTCCAGACAACCCTGTGAATCTCCGTTACCCCGGAGACCAGAAAACCCTGCACGGATTGACTGAACTCGGTTATAATGACGATTTCATTGTTGGTCCTTACCCGCTCTATGCCAAGCCATTCACTTAGGTCTATCACGGGCACTATGAGATTGCGCAGGGGGATAGTGCCAAGAAAACAGGGATTTTGGGAGTAGTCTTTTTGCTCAAGGTTGGGGCTTTCAATTACCTGCATCACCTTGGCAACATTCATACCAAAATAGACGGCCTGCGTGGTGGTGTCAACCGAGGACTGTTCATATATATAAAACTCGAGGATCTCAAACTCGTTTGTCCCTGTCTCAAGGAGTATCTGAGACTTAATCTGTTCTATTATATCCATAGTGTGCCCTCTGCCCCCTTTTTTTTGATGCTATAATTATTTGTCCTTTTTATAGAATATGTTAAACTATTATGACAAATAATATCAACATGCAAAAAATCAGGCAAACCTTGTATAATAATTAATGAGTGATAGCAGTTGCTATAAAAAGATGCTCTGATGGATAACAAGTTGCTGGATAACGAGCTGAGGACGCTGACGGTCCTGTACGTGGAGGATGAGACCGGTATCAGGGAAAACATCGGTGAGGCCATCAGTCGCCGTGTGGGGTGCCTGCATCAGGCCGAAAACGGTCAGGAGGGGCTGGAGCTATACATAAAACACAAGCCGGACATCGTTATTACCGATATCAGGATGCCCCTGCTCAACGGTCTGGAGATGGCCAGGGAGATAAAAAAACTCAACCCCAAGGCACAGATAATCATCACCACGGCCTTCAGCGAGCGGGAGTTGTTCCTCGATGCAATAAATATTGGGGTCAACCAGTACGTTCTCAAGCCAATCAATCGGGATAACCTCCTGGCGGCCATCTACCGGTGCATGGAGGTGGTAGGGATAGAGCGTAAGTTCAGGGAGAGTCAGGAGCTGTTCAGAAAGCTGTCGGAGGGGTGTGCCTTTGGCGTGGCGCTGCACACGGAGAGGTTCATATACGTCAATCCGGCGATGGAGAAGATAACGGGCTATACGGGGGCGGAGCTTATGGGGTTATCCCTGTGGGATATCGTGCATCCCAATTGGCGGGATACGGTTAAAGAGCAGGTGTTTTGGCGTCTCAAGGGCGAAAAATTGCTGCACGAAGACCAGGAAATGAAAATACTGACAAGGTGGTCGGATGAGCGCTGGATACGCCTGATTGCCGATACGGTGGAGTACATGAGCGCCTTTTCTGCCCTGATAAGCGTCATAGACGTCACGGCTGAACGGACATACGAACGGGAAATCCGCGAACTCAACAGAACCCTCGAGGGTAGGGTATATGACGAAATCAGAAAGCGCCAACAGCACGAGCAGTTTCTCATCCAACAATCCAAGATGGCCTCGATGGGTGAGATGATTGGCGTGATCGCCCATCAGTGGCGTCAACCGCTAAACAACCTAAACCTCATCATCCAGGACGTACAGGTTGCATATGAGTCAAAGGAGTTGGACGGGGCATATTTGGCAACCTCTGTAGAGGACTCAATGAAACAGATCGACTTCATGGCAAAGGCGATAGACACCTTCAGGGATTTCCTAAGACCGTCAAAGAAGAAAGAACTCTTTGATGTAAGGGCAGCCATTACCGATACGTTGTCACTCTTTGATGCCATGCTCAGGAGTGTTAATATCTCCGTAAATTTAGACTATTGTGGTATTGACGGCGCTGATGATGTCAAGGTACTTGGCTATCCAAACGAGTTCAAGCAGGTGGTCTTCAACATCCTCAACAATGCCAAGGACGCTATCGTTGACAGACGCCAGAAGACCCCTTCCCTAAAGAAAATGAAAGGGGCTATTTCTATAAATATCTCCGTGAATGTCTCCTACGGCGTCAAGCGGGTCATCATAGGGATATCCGACAACGGCGGAGGCATAGATGACACCATCATAGGCAAGGTCTTTGATCCCTACTTTACGACCAAGGACACCCATAAAGGCACCGGCATTGGCATGTACATGTCCAAGACCATCGTCGAAAACAACATGAACGGTAAGCTGGACGTTGAAAACACGCCGGACGGTGCGTTGTTTACCATAGAGCTGCGCTGTGAGCCACACCCTGCAGACACTGATAAGGGGGCGGAGCCGTGATGCTTCCTCCGGGTGAAAGCAGCAGGTGGGACAAGCTCGTAACCCTTCCGCCACCGGAGGTGTGTCAACGTGCGTCGGTGGAGTACGACGACGTGGCGGGGACATATGTCGTTAGGTCTTTTGGACTGTCGTATCGGTTCACGCCGCATGAGAGACAGATATCACCCCCCGTGCTGGAGCCCCCCCAACAGGAGATGCTGTTGACCCGATTTGGGTACTTCTACCGCCTGGCATCGTTGTGGTATCTTACCGATGCACGGGATATACCGCCGTCAAATCACCTGGTACCACCGGAGGGATTGAAGGATGGCGAAATGTTTTTCAAGGGCGGTCACACCCTACCGCTCAATAAGTTAGCGGCACGCTTTGGGGCTGACAGGGACGGTTTTTTAAAGAGGGGTAGGGAGCTGGGTGGTGAGGAGGTGTCTTTTGGGGATGCCGCCGTCAGGCTGTTTGCATATCCTCGTGTGCCCGTGGTGTTGATCCTGTGGCTTGAGGACGAGGAGTTTCCGGCACGGGTCAATCTGCTGTTTGACTCCACGTGTGAGTTTCACCTACCACTGGATATGAACTGGAACGTTGCCATGATGTGTGTGCTGCTGATGTCGGCCTGACAAGGGAATACCGTTGTGGTGGGTGTGTCATAGTTGTCTTTGCATCGGATAACTACCAGTGTTACTGGTTTGCATATCAAAAATGAATATTGTCATTGGAGGGAGTATGTTTTGGCAAAATAATAGCCGAACAAAGGTGAAGTATCCTCCGTACAGCGTAGCGTTCATCGTAAGGGCGCTGATTGCCCTGACACTGATAGCGGTCATTGGAGGGGTATATGTTAATGGTGTTGCCTATGGTGGTAGTGTCATGCTGCCTGAGACGGGGCAAACAACAAGCTACTACGCCGGTGATGACGGTGCAATAAGGGCTGGTGTGGCCTGGCCTATCCCTCGGTTCTGGCACTACTGCAACTTGTCACACTGCATGAAAGACAACCTCACGGGGTTGGTATGGCCCAAATACGGTGATCTTGCAGGTGAAGGTCTGTCATGGAGTGATGCCCTTAAGTATGTTGACAAGATGAACAGAGGCGAGGTAAATAACTTTGGCTACACTGACTGGAGATTGCCAAACATCAACGAACTTGAGAGCCTGATAAATGCCCAAGAGGGTTTTTCATCAACATGGCTTAAGGACCAGGGGTTTATGGATGTGCAGCTTGGACACTATTGGTCATCTACTACATATTATAACGATACCAGCAATGCATGGACTGTTGACATGCTCCTGGGTTTAGTTGAACCAGGCGCTAAGTCGTCCCCCAGCTACGGTGTCTGGCCTGTTCGGGAGGGAGACTCCGGTGATGCGCTTATCTGGGCAACCGGACAATATACCAGTTATGCTGCAGGCGACGATGGCGCATTACACAGAGGTGTGGCGTGGCCTGAACCTAGATTCACAGAAAACGTTAACAATACAGTAACGGATAATCTGACGGGGTTGAGTTGGACTAAGGACGCTAGTACGCCCAACGTGTACTCGAAGGTCAACGAAACAGACGTGCTTAGTTGCGAGGGACCGCCTGCGAACTGGGATAAAGCTCTTGATTACGTGAAGTGCATAAACAATGCAAGATACCTTGGCCACAACGATTGGCGCCTTCCAAACAGAAAAGAGCTTATGAGTTTAATCGACCGTCAGGGATATTATCCTGCACTACCATTTGGAAATCCATTTATCCACTGGAAACAAACGTATGCGACATCGACGACGAATGCAAGAGAACCCAAGAACGTCTGGTTTATGAAGTTGGTTTCAGGTGTTATGAGCGAAGACACGAAATCTGTCCCCTGGTTTGTTTGGCCAGTGCGCACACGAGAGGTGGGCCAGGAAGGAGATATATATACGTTAAAGATTTCAAAACAGGGCACGGGCAGAGGATATATTACAAGCTCGGACGGCAAGATAGGCTGCGGAGGCGTCTGCGTTGCATCGTACACATCACCCGTAATCTTAAAACTCACGGCAACGGCAAACGCCAATTCAACTTTTTTTGGCTGGGGGGGTGACTGTGCAGGGAGTGGTTCAACCTGCATTATTACCATGTCTGGCGACAAGAATTTTACGCCAACGTTCATTTTAAATCCAGAAGCCAGGAAAGTCAAGTACGACTTTGATGGTGATGGCAATAGCGACGTCCTGTGGCGCAGCTCATCAACTGGTGACGTCTACCTGTGGTCGATGAATGGTACAAAGATAACGGAGATGGACTTTGTTACCAGAGGCGTGCCACTGGACTGGGATATTAAGGCAACAGGGGATTTCAATGCCGACGGTAAAAGCGACGTCCTGTGGCAAAACACCAAGACCGGAGATGTTGTCAACTGGCTCATGGAAGGCCGCACAATCAAGGATAGCGGGTATGTCAACAGAAGTATGCCGCCGGAGTGGGTATATCAGCAAACAGGCGACTTCAACAGCGATGGCAAGAGCGACATCGTCTGGAGAAACACCAACATGGGCGACGTCTATGTCTGGTACATGGATGGCACAAAGATATCTGGTGGTGATCATCTGGCCAAGGGTATGCCGCCGGAGTGGGAGATTAAGGGAACAGGCGATTTTAATGGCGACGGTTACAGCGACGTCCTGTGGCAAAACACCGCCAATGGTGACGTCGTTGCCTGGCTGCTCAACGGTCTGTCCATAGCATCTGCAAACTACGTTGAAAGGGGTCTTGACGGCAAGTGGCAGATAAGGGCGGTTGAGGACTTTGACGGTGATGGCAAGAGCGATATCCTGCTGCGAAACGTCTCATCAGGTGACGTAGTTATCTGGCTCATGAATGGGAGTGCTATAGCCAACAGGGGATATGTGATAAAAGAGGTGCCTGATAACTGGCAGATTGGCACACCCGGATATTACAGCAGTGACGGCAATGCCGACCTACTGTGGCAGGACAATGCAACTGGCGACGTCTACATGTATCTCATGGATGGCATAAAGGTTACGGATGGCGGTTACGTTACGTTTGGTTTGCCAAAAGACTGGCAGGTGAGGTAAGATACCTGCTATAACATAATGGTTATCTGTGCTAAATTCCAGTTTTACTGGTTTGCAGAGGCAAAATTAAGCAGTATTGCAGAGGAAGTATGTTTTGGCAAAATAACAACAGAACAAGGATGAGGCATTACCAGACCAACAGTTCACTCGTGTTTATAGTCCCGGCGCTGATTGCAGTGATATTGGGCATGTTTCTTACCGATGCAGCCTATGCCGGCACCTTGAGCCTGCCTAAGACGGGGCAGATAAAAAGCTCCGATGCCAACTCCCCACAACAGGACGACGGAGCGTTACAGAAGGGTGTGGCATGGCCAAGTCCGCGCTTTAAGGACAACGGCAATAAGACGGTTACCGATACCCTTACGGGACTGGTTTGGAGCAAAGATGGGGTTGCGCCCAAGGTTGGCAGTTGCATGGGCGGTCTTAAGAACTGGCAGGGGGCATTGGATTATGTGGCCTGCCTCAATACGAACAAGTACCTTGGTTACAGCGACTGGCGGCTGCCAAATGTAAACGAGCTGGAAAGCCTCATCAATGCAGGGCAGGTTGATACAAGTGTATGGCTCAACAAGCAGGGGTTCACCAATGTGCAGTCAAACTATTACTGGTCATCCACTACCTGCGCTAGGGCCGGCAATACATCCGCTGCATGGGGCGTGCGTATGGACTCCGGCAGTGTGGGTGCTGACCTTAAGTCAAGTTATCACTATGTTTGGCCGATTCGTTCCGGGGAATCTGGAGCGCTTTCATCTATTTGGTCTACCGGCCAGACTGCCACTTATGCTGCCGGTGATGATGGGGCGTTACAGAAGGGTGTGGCATGGCCTGCTCCGAGGTTTGTCGATAGCGATAAAAATGCCGTCACCGATACCCTCACGGGACTGCTCTGGAGCAAAGATGCCGGCACTGCGGCGATAGGCTCTTGCACGGGCGGAGCTAACTCCTGGCAGATGGCGCTGGATTATGTGCAGTGCTTAAACAGTGCAAGCTACCTCGGCTATACCGACTGGAGGCTGCCAAACAAGACGGAACTCTATAGCCTCATTAACCGGGGCATGTCTTCACCGGCACTTTCCTCCGTCCATCCCTTTACAAACGTGCAGTTTGGCAACTATTGGTCATCCACTGCCTACCATGAGGGTGCCTCCTATGCGTGGAGCATCAATATGGAAGATGGCAAAGCCGACATTTCGGTTAAATCCAACATTGGCTATGTCTGGCCAGTTCGCAACGCAACGCCTGGTAATTAGAACTGCCAGTACCCGGTAATTGACAACAATCCCCCTCCCTTTATGGGAGGGGCGGGAGAATGAGGCGGGGGAAGTGAGCCGGAGAAGGGTCAGCGACTCAGGTCGTTATCGACAGGTTTACCTTCTCACCGCACTTTGCCAGGTCTGCCGGGATGGTTGTAATGGGTAGCTTGACCGTAAAGGTGGTACCACGGTTGACCCTCGTCTGGACGGTAATCTGACCACCGTGCTTTGCTATGATCCCCTGAGAGACAGA
Organism: Candidatus Magnetobacterium casense; assembly: GCF_000714715.1. GTDB lineage: Bacteria > Nitrospirota > Thermodesulfovibrionia > Thermodesulfovibrionales > Magnetobacteriaceae > Magnetobacterium > Magnetobacterium casense. The sequence goes on along the minus strand of NZ_JMFO01000028.1, from coordinate 10,792 downwards.
CAGTCCAAGACCTGTCCCCTTGCCCTTGGATTTTGTGGTGAAAAACGGGTCAAATATATGCTGTAGTATGTGGTCTGAGATGCCATGACCGTAATCTGTTACCTTTATGGCGATAAAGTTATGTTCCTCCGACTGTCCGGCATGTATCTTCAGATGTCCCCCCTTAAGGGTTACGTCAAGGGCGTTGAGGATCAGGTTCAAAAACACCTGCTCTAACTGGTGCCTGTCGCCGTGGATGCGGGGCAGGTTTGGTGCTATTTTTATGTCCACGTTTACGCCGGCCAGCTTTATCTGATTGCCTGCCAGTTTCAGGGTGTCCATAAGAACGCTGCCAATACAGATGGGTTCCATGATGGTCTCACTTTCGCGTGCGAAGTCCAGGAGGTTGCGTACGATGTTCCTTGCACGCCCGGCTTCATCCACAAGGTCCCTGGCCATGTCTATGCGTTCGTCATCGGAGAGGTCGTGGTAGTCTTCCAGGAGCATGTGTGCCGTCAGCGTGATGTTGTTTATCGGATTGTTTAGCTCGTGGGCAATGCCGGAGGTAAGTGTCCCCACGGCGCGGAGCTTTTGGGACTGTGCAAGTATTTGCTGTTGCCTGTCCAGCTCCTTGATCAGGTAATCTATGGCCATTGACAGATCAGAAAACTCGTCATTGTATCTGTGACCTGACATGATCGTGGCATACTGTCCGTTGGCCATTAGCGTTGAATACTTAGAAAAGAGATTGATTGCACTGAGCACCCTCTTACCTAACAGGTGCGATATAAACAACATAAATAAGACCATAAATACCACCGCATACAGTTGTACCGTCCTAAAGAGCAGCATCAATCTTTCTGTTGTATCACGTCCCCTAGCCAACAGTTTATCGGCCGAGTTAACCATCATGTAGCCGCATTGCTTGATTTCCTTCTGGAGTCGTTCCCGTCGCTGGAGCTTGTCCGGCTGGTGGGTGCTTTCACGGTCCAGTTCCTCGACAGAGTCTAACAGCTTGACATATCTCTCTATCAGACCTATGGAGTTGTCATAGTCAATATGTCCTTTGAGTTCTCCGTAGTGGGTTATGACCAGTCTCTCAAGCGTTTTCATTATCTCTTTGCTTTCCCTAAGTCCTGTGCCATAGAGGAAGTAGTCCTTTTCAAATGCCCGAGCCTGAGAAACACTCGAAAAAAAAGTCTGAGCAAGCTCATTCAACCGCAATCCCTTCTCCATCTTCATCATCGTTATTACCATGGAGATAGCTATCCCCAGAGCAAAGACGAGGGTTACGGCAAACCCAATATAAATGTGGGACTTAATTGTAAATCTGTAAGGCTTGGTGGCCTTGGTGACTCCCTCTGCACCATCAGCCACCAGAGTGCCCTTGTCAATCTGCTGTTCGATTAACTTTTTAAGCCACTTTAATCCGCACTTATACCACTTATCCAGGCAGTCATCTAACATCAGGGGGAATGCCTTATGCCTGTACTGTCAGAGTTACGCCAAGGGTTTCGGCGGCCTTTACGATAACGGCCCTGAGGTCATCGGGCTTAAAGGGTTTGGCTATGAAGTCGAAGGCGCCCTTTTCCATTGCCTGTCTGGCCAGCTCCATCATGGCATAGCCGGTGATCATGATGACCTTGGTCTTGGCCGACTTATTCATCACATGTTCAAGGACCTCCAGGCCGTCGATTTCGTCCATTCTGATATCCGTAACCACTATGTCGAAGGTTTCCTCGTTGATCCTGTTAATCGCCTTTGATGGATTGTCAAAGACCTCAACGTCGCAGCCCAGTTTTGATATTGCCGGTTTCAGCCTCTTTCCCACTATAGGCTCGTCATCAAGAAGCAGTATCTTTAACGTCTTTTCCATAGAACAGCTCTCCTTTTCTTATATTTTTTTACTACCATATTAAATATTACAACGTTGTGAAACACTTTGTAAAGGAGGCGAGTTTAAAAGCAGGGGATTCACAATTGACGGGTGTTATCCCGGCTATGAATCAAGACGAGTCATAATAAGCCCTCTGAGTCTCCTGCATGGGCTTTTAGCTTAAATGCTGACTATTACAGTCCAAGTTGTTTTTTTATCAAGTCACATAAGCTCTCTTTAATTTCAGTGTGCCTGGGTACGGGAGCTTTCCTTCCATTGCGTGGATTAACATAGATATCATGATTACTGCCGTGTTGCTTTAGATAGCACCCCAAATTCACTATCTCACGTATAAACTCACGTCTCTTCAAACTTCAACTGCTATTTCCTTGGTAACAATGTCAGTGTGATATACATCTTCGTCCTCACCTTTCATGAGCTTATAGGCTTCCCTGATATTATCCTCCAGTTTTTCAAGTGTTTCACCCTGACTAAACACACCAGGGACTTCCTTTAGCTTGCCTACATACCAGTTGTCATCAATCCAATATTGCAAAGTAAAATTCTTCAGCATTGTTGTTACCTCTTTTTTTTTATCACGACACCTAAAAACTCAACAAATCAGAACATTACTCATTTCCCCCCAACCTGTCAACTAACCCTTTACGGGGTCAAGGGGACTTCTTTCCGGCCGGGGCACCTCGCCCCTCCCCTTGCGGTAGGGGGTCTGAGGGGGAGGGCGGAGCCGCTCCCCCTTCTTCTTTTCTTTATCCCTTCTGCTTTTTCATAGACAGCGATATCCGTTTCCGCTTGACGTCTACTTCCAGGACGGTCACACTGACCTTCTGATGAACCTTAACCACATCTGTGGGGTTTTTCACGAACCGATCCGCCAGTTGACTGATGTGCACCAGACCATCCTGATGAACGCCGATATCGACAAAGACGCCAAATGCCGTGATGTTGGTTATAATCCCTGGCAGCTTCATCCCCGGTTTTACGTCCTCAATGGCCTTAACGTCGTCAAGGAAGCGGATGGCCTCAAACTGCTGCCTGGGGTCACGCCCCGGTTTGGCCAGCTCTTCAAGGATGTCGGTCAACGTCGGAACACCTACGGTATCCGTGACGTACTTCCTGATATCCACGAGCTTGCTGATGTCGGTGTTGTGAATCAGGTCGCTGACGGAACACTTCAGGTCATCGGCAATGGCATAGACTATCTTGTAGCTCTCCGGGTGGACGGCGCTTGCATCGAGTGGATTTTCGGCCTCCCTGATACGCAAAAAACCCGCCGCCTGCTCAAAGGCCTTTGGCCCCAGCTTGGAGACCTTCTTCAACTCCTCACGACAACGAAACGGGCCATTGCTCTGCCGGTACTCAACAATCCGTGCGGCAAGCTGCGGACCAAGCCCCGATACGTAGGTCAACAACTGCTTGCTTGCCGTGTTGACCTCCACTCCAACGGCATTGACGCAACTAATGACAACGTCATCGAGGCTGCGTCTGAGGGCTGCCTGATCAACGTCGTGCTGATACTGCCCTACGCCGATGGACTTGGGGTCTATCTTGACCAGTTCCGCCAGCGGGTCCATCAGCCGCCTGCCAATTGACACAGCGCCCCTGACCGTTACATCGTGATCGGGAAACTCCTCACGTGCCACCTCAGAGGCCGAGTACACGGAAGCTCCACTTTCGTTGACCAGCACAACCTGTATCGATTCCGGCAACGCCAGCCCCCGTACAAAGGCCTCCGTCTCACGGCTGGCCGTACCATTGCCTATGGCTATGGCGTTTATTTCGTACTGCCGGCAGAGCGCACGAATCTTATTTGCAGCCTCCGTGAGCAGCTTTTCGGACTGAGTCGGATAGATCGTGTCGTTGTGCAACAGCTTGCCCTGCCTGTCCATGCAGACGACCTTGCAACCGGTACGAAACCCGGGGTCTATGGCCAGGACGGTCTTTTGACCAAGCGGCGGGGCAAGGAGCAATTGACGCAGGTTTTCGGCAAAGACCTTTATGGCCTCCTCATCGGCCCGCTTCTTTGTGGCCAGACGTATCTCAGTCTCCATGGATACCGACAGGAGCCTCTTGTAGCTGTCGTGGATGGCCAACCTGACCTGTTGAGAGTCGGCGTTATCGCCCTTGACAAAGAGCAGCATGAGGGTCTCCAGGGCCTCTTCTTCAGGCGGTGTTGTGCGAAGCGACAGAAACCCCTCCTTTTCGCCACGCCTCAGGGCCAGTACCCGGTGCGATGGCGCACTGACAACAGGCTCCTCCCAATCGAAGTAGTCCTTGTACTTAAGCCCCTCGTCTTCGTTGTCAGAGAGTGCCTTTGACCTGAACGTCCCCTTGAGTTCAAACAGCTCGCGCATCTTTGCACGTCCTGCCTGGTCCTCGTTGACCCACTCGGCTATGATGTCCCTGGCCCCGGCAAGGGCATCGGCGACGTCCTTGACGCCCTTGTCCACATCAATGTAGGCCAGCGCCTCCGTGTGCGGGTCTGCACCCTCCTGGGCAAATATGAGCGTTGCCAGCGGTTCAAGCCCCTTTTCACGGGCAATGGTTGCACGCGTGCGACGCTTGGGACGATAGGGCAGGTAGATGTCCTCCAGCACGGCCATCGTTTCGGCCTTGAGGATGCTCTCCTTTAGTTCGTCCGTGAGCTTTCCCCTCTCCTGGAGCGACTTCAGGACCGCCTCCCTGCGTTTGTCAAGCTCCATGAGCTGTTGTGTCCTGTCACGTACCGCCGTGATTGCAACCTCATCCAGAGAGCCGGTGGCCTCCTTGCGGTAGCGCGCAACAAAGGGAACCGTCGCCCCCTCCTCCAACAGTGCAACGGTAGCCGCCACCTGCCACTCCCTGACGGACAACTCCTGCGATATCTTTAATACATGTTCGTTATTCATTTTCTATTAATCCTGCTCTCCACCACCACCGGCCAGGCTTATCGGGATGGGTTTAACGTTCCATATGTCCTGTGCATATTCCCTGATCGTCCTGTCGCTTGAGAAGTGTCCCATGGATGCTACGTTGAGGATAGACATCTTTGCCCACCTGCCCCAATCCGCATATGCCTCATTGACCTTGTGCTGACACTCAATGTAGTGGCCAAAGTCGGCAAGCAGGAAGTACCTGTCGCCGTGATACAACAGCGAGTCCGTGATTGGCTTGAAGAGGTCGGGCTGAGACTGATTAAAATATCCACCCTGGATCATGTCAATGACCTGTCGCAGTTGTGGGTTGTTGTCGTAATAATGGTGTGGATTGTAGCCCTTGCGTTTGAGGTCTTCGATCTGCTCGGCGGTCAGACCAAAGGTGAAGAAGTTTTCCTTGCCGACCTCCTGTCTGATTTCAACATTTGCGCCATCGAGGGTACCAATGGTGAGGGCACCGTTGAGGGCGAACTTCATGTTACCGGTGCCGGATGCCTCGGTTCCGGCAGTGGATATCTGCTCGGAGAGATCAGAGGCTGGCAGCAACTGTTCGGCCATCGTCACGGAGTAGTTTTCGATAAAGACGACCTTTAGCTTCTCACCTATAACGGGGTCGTTGTTGACAACGTCTGCAATTGAGTTTATGAGCTTTATGATGAGTTTGGCCATATAGTAGCCCGGGGCTGCCTTGCCGGCAAAGATCACCGTTCTGGGGATGAAGGGGGCGTCGGGGGTTGACTTTATCTTGTTATACATGTAGATAACGTGCATGGCGTTGAGCAGTTGGCGCTTGTACTCGTGGATTCTCTTGAGTTGGCAGTCGTAGATAGAATCGGGGTTTATGCTGATCCCCTGGTGGTCCATTATGCAGACGGCGAGGTGGCGTTTGTTTCGTTTTTTGATTTCGTGCCATCGTTTCAGGAAGTCCTTGTCGTTGCTGAAGGGGATGAGTTTTTTGAGGTCTCTGAGGTTAGTTATCCAGCTATCTCCGATGTGTCCTGAGATCAGTTGTGCCAGTTCGAGGTTGCACAGTCTCAGGAAGCGTCGTTGGGTGATGCCGTTGGTTTTGTTGTTGAACTTGTGTGGCCACAGATCGTAGAAATCCTTAAACAGGTCGAGTTTGAGTATCTCCGTGTGCAGGGCGCTGACGCCGTTGACGCTGTGGCTGCCGACGATGCAGAGGTTTGCCATGCGCACTTTTTTTTCGTCGCCCTCTTCGATGATGGACATCCGGTGCAGCTTGTCGATGTCGCCGGGGTATTTTGCGATCAGGGAGTCGATGAAGCGTTGGTTGATTTCGTAGATGATCTCCATGTGTCTTGGCAGGACACGGTGCATGAGGTGTAGGGGCCAACGTTCAAGGGCCTCCTGCATGATGGTGTGGTTGGTGTATGCGAAGGTGGCCGTAGTTATCTCCCATGCCCTGTCCCAGCCCAGGTGCTCGGAATCGATGAGTATGCGCATGAGTTCGGCGATGGCAATGGCCGGGTGTGTGTCGTTTAACTGGATGGCGACCTTTCGTGGGAAGTCCCTGTAGTCAGCCCGTTCGGGGAAGTTCTTCTTGTAACGGCGGATGATATCCTGCAGCGTTGCAGAGACAAAGAAGTACTCCTGCTTGAGGCGCAACTCCTTGCCCTCAAATACGTTGTCGTTGGGGTAGAGGACCTTGGAGATGGTTTCGGTGAAGACCTTTTCCGATACGGCCTTTTCGTAGTCGCCGTACTGGAAGTAGTTGAGGTCAAATTCTCGTGTAGACTTAGCGCCCCAGAGTCTGAGGGTGTTGACGGTGTTATTGGCGTAACCGGGGATTGGAGTGTCATAGGCGATGGCGACGACGTCCTGGGTGTTGACCCATTCGTGTCTGAGGTATCCGTTGTGGTCTTTGTAGGCGCTGACGTTGCCGTAGTAGTTGATAATATAGAGGTTTTCTGGTCTTTCGATCTCCCATGCGTTGCCGTATCGCAGCCAGTTATCGGGGGTTTCCACCTGGTAGCCGTCCTTGATCTTCTGGACGAATATACCATACTCGTAGCGGATTCCGTATCCGTAACCTGGCAGTTGGAGGGTTGCCATAGAGTCCAGGAAACATGCCGCAAGGCGTCCGAGTCCGCCGTTACCTAGGCCGGCGTCCCACTCCAGCTCCCGGAGTTCGTCCAGGTCGTAGCCAAGTTCGTTGAGGGCCTTTTCCATATTGTCGTAGAGGTCAAGGCCGATCAGGGCATTGCCCAGCGACCTGCCCATCAGGAACTCCAAGGAGAGGTAGTAGACCCGTTTGGTGTCCACGTTGTAGTAGGTCTGTTGGGTGTTGATCCACTTTTCAACGAGGCGGTCCCTTACCGTGAGGGAGAGTGCCTTGTAAAAGTCCCGCTTGGTTGCCGAATATTCGTCCTTTGCCAGGGAGTATTTAAGGTGTGTCAAAAAGGAGAATTTTAAGGATTGCACGTCCGTTGCGTGCAGTATGTCTTTTATCTTTTCCGATCTAATCATTTTGCCGCCTTCCTCTGTAAAGATTCTGTTGCTGTCGTGTGGATATTATATGCAAATGGCTGTGAGTTTTGCAATCATGGCACCAAACAGGCAGGGTTAGTCCCCTCCTTGACTCCTTTGTTCAAGTGTAATATCCCTGCATACAGACCATAGCTTTATAGCCACAAATATCGTATAATATTATTATGAAGCGATATAGAATCTATGTAGACACCTCGGTAATAGGAGGTTGCTGTGATACTGAGTTTCAGAAATACTCTACAGGGTTGCTTGCAGACTTCAAATCTGGCATGCATTCGCTATTGCTTTCAGTCATTACAGATGCTGAGATACAAGATGCACCAAAAGAAGTGAAAAACGTATACTTAGAGTTTAGAAGGCATTGCGATGAATTTATCAATGTTACTCCGGAAGCAATGGAGTTAGCGGATATGTACATAAAACGAGGTTTTCTGTCTAAGAATTACCGTAATGATGCCCTGCACATCTCTGTTGCCACAATTGCATGGGCAGATTTGCTGGTCAGTTGGAATTTTAAACATATAGTCCGCTTGGAAAAGATACAGGGGTTTAACTCTGTAAACATTGAGATGGGATACAAACAAATATTAATCTACTCACCAATGGAGGTAACAAGATATGGCAGTAAAGACAGTTGAGTTGATACGGGCTATAAGAGATAAACACTACGAAGATACAAAGTCTTTGTCAGTAGAGGAGCAAATCAGGTATTTTGAACAAAAGGCTAAACTCCTCTCTGACCAAATGGAGACTAAATCTGACGAATCTTCTGATAGTTCGCATCCCTTATACAAGGGACATTAGCAGACATACAAAGGTTCCCCTCCCTTCTAACCAATTGCAACGGCCCCCTTGACCCCGTAAAGGGCTGGTAGGTTGCAGTTGGGACGTAGTGGAGGGTTCGTGAGGAACGGATAGGTGCAGAATTAAGGCCATGCTTTTTTGCTCTTTATAAAATACTTGATTGCTTTTAGAATACGAACTGTTTTTAAACATACGCCAGCAAGATTTTTATACGATTGCGCAATATGAGGATGCTTTTCTCCGTAGATTGCCAACCATATATCAAGTGCTTTTTGGTAAAATTCAATAGCCTGCTTTGCATAGCCTAACTTCCATAGTGATGTAGCGTATTCATTAAGAAAATTGCCGACATTTATATCCTTCTTTACCTTAGCCTCAGCAATTACCGCATCTGAGACCCTATCAGCAACCTTTTCCATAAGCGCTGAACCCTCACGATATAAAACCATCCGGTCAAAATATTGCCCAAACGCAAAAGCATGCTTACACGCACCACGGATGTTGCCCAATTCTAGTGCGTGATGGACAGCTTCTTCTATGTACTTGTAATTCTGCTCATCGGCTTCTGAAATCCAACTGTCATACCATTGATACGCATGTTCGTGCATTGCATCCCTCTCATAAGGCGTCAACTTGCCCCACATACTCTCACGGATGACAGGTGTTACCCAGCACACAAACTCACCCCTGCCCAACTCCTCACGCTCAAGCAACGTCAGATCAACGCCCGTGTTCAAAAATTTGGCACCACCAAAAGCCTCAAATGCAGTCGCATCAACAGCCTCTCTGTATACGGCGGCCTTCTGAATGAACTTTTGGAACTCTGTACCCTCTGTCCATTCAATCACATCCGCAAGATACTTGTGGATGAACTCTTCCTGCTTGCCCTGTAGCTTTGGCTCAATGTCACACTGGTCGTACTTACCCTTGTCTTTGGCGATAACGTCTAACCACTCCAACAGGAGAGGGTTACCGTAACCGTACTTGATGTACAAACTCTCCCCTGAGCACTCTTACACCCCTCTGAACATACCGTCTCCTGCCAATAAATCCGCTCTCAAGCACACGCACGTTGCTGTCCTGGAGGGTCTTGTGTTTGAGTTTAACGAGGTTACTCTTTTTGGGCAATCCATCCACCACTAATGGCACAGTCGGAGATGCATCGCCAAAGAGCCTCAAAAGTGGCCAAGGGTAATATCTGTCTTCAACTTGAGCTTCAACCTCCTTACGTACGATTTGGATGGCTTCAGCAATGCCTTTACCTGTTGAAAGGTTTAAGTATAACTCAGCAGCAGCTATAGTAGCATGTTTGTCAATAACAGATAATCCCCAACCAATTACCCAGCTCACTCCTCTTTTTACCATCTCACTAGCAAAGGATTCCGATGCAACTGAGTCATCGGAGTTGCCTGTAAAACAGCCTGAGAGGAAAAGCACCCTGGGCGGAAATATCTTAATCTTATCCCACAACATACGAGGCGCTACCTTTTCGGTTTTACCGGCATCGTCTTCCATGTATAACACCGGTCCCAAAACCCTGTCTATACCACCATGACTTGTTATGTGGATGATGTCAAACCCTCTACATTCAATATTGACCTGCTCAAGCCCGTTGAGACTGCCCGTGTCCTCGATCCTCATGTCGATGTTGATGTTATGCTTGTCAAATGCACCTAAGATGTACTCCTCCTCTTTTTCAAAATCGAGGACATATTTTTCGTGCGTATCCGTTGGTGAACAGGCCATAAAGAGCATCCTAAGCGGCTCTTTCTTGGGTTTCGGCAGATTTAACTTGTTCCTGTCATCAATCAGCCGAATGATGTGTATATTTCTGTTTAGCAAGACCCAATCCCCATTGTTCAACAACTCAAACGGCAACTGCATCAATTCACGGGATGTTTGGATATACAGGTTTGTATGAACACCAGCGCCCCTGCTACTGTTGATAATCCCCTGAAGCATCCCTGCACTACCGTTAAGCAGGTCATATAGCCGCCTGCCGATATCAGCGCCCGCATCGGAATTGTAGCACCAGAGGTTGTTGTTTGCTTCTTTGAGGAGCGTGGCAACATCATACTCATTGATGTTATGGGACATCTCGTCATTGATATGCACCTGATACTTACCACCGGCAGCATCCGATATCCTTATGCGTATATTTTTGGTACTATCGTTATTACCCATTTTACAAAACCCCCTGAATATAGAATAAGGATTTGTCCACAAATAACTTGTACAAATGGTGTCTAAATATGTTATGATCAAAAAGTGCAAAGCGATACCGAACTTATGATACAAAGAAAATTTGAAGTACTCAAAGATGTTTTAGACGAACAAGGCAGACGAATGTGGGCTGCAGTGGAAGCCGAGGCATTGGGACGAGGAGGAGTTACTTCAGTTTCCAGATCTACTGGTCTTTCGCGGACAACGATATATGAAGGAATTAGACGTATTGCTGAATCAAAGGAAAAACCTTCAAAAGGGAAAAAGAAGATACGTTTACCTGGAGGTGGACGCAAGCCGGTTGTTGAAACAGACCCATCCGTGCTTGTAGATATTGAGGGGTTGGTAGATCCGGTTACCCGAGGAGACCCTGAGTCTCCATTACGGTGGACCTGTAAGAGTGTTCGTAATCTTGCTGTTGCTCTTCAAAACCAAGGACATGTGATTGGTAGACAAAAAGTTGCCCACC
>NZ_JMFO01000027.1 GCF_000714715.1 Candidatus Magnetobacterium casense | reverse complement strand
TTTAGCCGTATGATAAAACGTAAAGCACATAGAGTGCACCAAACTTTAATCCTGTTTTCACGCTAACCTTATCCGTCTCTATCACTTTCTTATCTATTGGTTTTCCAGTGCCTGTCAACATGTCTCTGATCATCCTGATAATATTTGCAGGAAGATGTGTAAGATTTGATAAAGTCCGTTTTTTTACCTTGCCATCATCCCTATAGGATTCACGTAATAATATCCTCGTGTGACTTTTGCCACTAGATGTCTTTATCGTTGAGTAATCTATATACATAGTGACTACTATTATATATCATAGTTAATTTAATTGTCAAGCGTTATTTTTGTACATTCGACTATTTTAGTGTCTACATTTTGGCTAAAAAATATCCGTACCCTGCCATCTTTATTGATATCTATGCTTACTGTTTACAGAATATCCGCTATATATGGGAGAAAATCTACAGGTTCATTGCCCCAAGGTTGCCCAATCTTGAACATTCCTAATTCCTCCAATAGATTTACCAGCCTTAGTTTCTAAATCATCAAGAGAAAATAAAGAATTACCTTTTAGTGGGGTGCATAAATTTTGGGTGGGCGGTAGTATGTTTTCTTTAAATGCCTGACAATCTTCTTCCATTGTCCTGACAGATATAATACTAAAAGAACCCTCCCCTAACCCCTCCCATAAAGGGAGGGGGTTCTTCTACAAGGACGGGAAAAGTTACCCACTTGAAATGAAAAGGAACTCTTAATTTCGATGCTATAAACAAAGCAACCAGATAGCCCCCACCTGTCCACTCCTCCCCTTGCTGGTGGGTCTGAGGGAGGAGGTTGGCGAGGGTGGTCTGGCTGAAAATAGCTTATTTCTTGTCTGCCGGTTTAACCTGACTATTAACGGATTTGTCTGCCGGTTCTGCCGGTGATATCAGCAGTTTTTCCGCAGGCGGCGTTGAAACGTCTTTGACTTCCGGTTGCTCCGTGACCTCCTTGACCTCTTCTGCGGCGATTGTGACGACTTCCTCGCTGTAGGGCTTCATGAACACGGCACCCAACGGCGGAACTTGCAGGTTCAGAGAGAACGGTTTGCCCTGCCACCAGACATGGTCGGCATGAAAACCTCCCCAGTTGCCAACGTTGCTGCCCCAGTATCTCTCACTGTCGCTGTTAAGAAGTTCCTTATAAAACCCGCCCTTGGGAACGCCTACTCTGTAATTTGTCCGCGGCACCGGGGTGAAGTTAAACACACAGACGATGAAGTCTTCAGGGTCCTTGGCCTTCCTTATGAACGAAACGATACTGTTGGAATAATCGGTAAAGTCAATCCACTCAAAGCCCTGATGATCGAAGTCCACCTCGTAAAAGGCCCTCTCGGTCTTGTATATGTTATTTAGGTCTCTGACAAAGTCCATGAGCTTTCTGTGTGGCTCATGCTCGGTCAGGTGCCAATCCAGACTGATATCCACGTTCCATTCCTTCCACTGCCCGAACTCACCACCCATAAAGACCAACTTCTTGCCAGGCTGGGCGTACATGTAGGCGTAGAGCGTCTTGAGATTGGCAAACTTCTGCCACATATCCCCCGGCATCTTGTCCAGCATGGATCGCTTGAGATGAACCACCTCGTCGTGCGAAAACACGTTGACGAAGTTCTCCGTAAAGGCGTACAGAAGCGCAAAGGTGAGGTTGTTGTGGTGGTACTTCCTGTGTACAGGCTCCTTCTGGAAGTACAGGAGCATGTCGTGCATCCAGCCCATGTTCCACTTGAGACTGAATCCCAATCCGCCCAGATACGTCGGACGAGACACCATCGGCCACGACGTGGATTCTTCGGCTATGGTCAGGATGCCCGGATGATACCCGTGCAACACCTCGTTGAAACGCCTCAGGAGGTCTATAGCCTCGATGTTTTCCTTACCGCCATACTTGTTGGGTACCCACTCGCCATGCTTTTTGGAATAGTCCAGGTACAGCATTGATGCAACGGCATCCACCCTCAGACCATCCAGGTGATACTTGTCGAGCCAGAACAGGGCATTGGCGATGAGGAAGTTTGCGACCTCATTTCTGCCATAGTTGAATATCAGCGTACCCCACTCCTTGTGCTCACCCTTGCGCCAGTCGGCATGTTCGTAGAGTGCCGTGCCATCAAAGTAGGACAGCCCATGAGAGTCCCGCGGGAAGTGCGCCGGCACCCAATCCATTATAACGCCGATGTTGTTTTCGTGACATTTATCGACGAAGTACATAAAGTCATCCGGTGTGCCATGGCGCGACGTACATGCGAAGTACCCTACCGGCTGGTATCCCCAGGAGGCATCCAGGGGGTGTTCCGTGACAGGCAGCAGCTCTATGTGCGTGTAGCCGAGGTCCTTGACGTAGGGAATGAGCGTTTCGGCCAGCTCCCTGTATGTCAGCCAGCGATTGCCATCCTCGGGCACCCGGCGCCAGGAACCCAGATGTACCTCGTATGTGCTGAGGGGCGCCTCAAGCCAGTTGCGTTGACGGCGATTGTTCATCCATGCATCGTCTTTCCACTTGTACTTGTTGATGTCGTAGACGACCGATGCGCTCTTGGGTCTGACCTCTGCGAAGAACCCATACGGGTCTGACTTGATACCCAGGTAGTTGCCGTAGCGTCCTTTGAGTTCAAACTTGTATATGTCGCCCTCCTTCAGGCTCGGCACAAATATCTCCCAGACGCCAAAGGAGCCACGCAGACGCATCTGATGCCTTCTGCCGTCCCAGTTGTTGAAGTCGCCTATGACGCTGACCCGCAGCGCATTGGGTGCCCAAACGGCAAAGAATACTCCCGTGATGCCATTGATTGTAGTGACGTGGGCGCCTAACTTTTCGTACTTCTTGTAGTGGGTGCCTTCGCTCATAAGGTGCAGGTCAAAGTCCGACAACACCGGTTCAAATGAGTATGGGTCATACATCTCCGCAGTGCCGGCATCGGATACGAGCCTTACCTTGTAGGGGAAGAAGACGTTTGTCTGCTCAACTATGGTTTCAAAAAAACCCTCCTGTCTGAGTCTGGTTGCCTGATAGACCTTTTTGGTGGCATCCGTGCGGACAACGTACAACTCCTTTGCATCGGGGTTGAATACCCTTACGGCAATGGCGTCCTTGTCGTTGAACTTGATGTGATGCATGCCAAGGACAGAAAATGGGTCTGAGCTGGTTGCATTGATCACCTGCTCGATATGTTCGTTTAGATTCATAGATTGTCTCCTTTTACTGTCATTCCGGCAGAGGCCGGAATACACAGATTAAATTTTTCTAGCTTATCCACGCCTACTTACTCACCAGTATAACTACAGAGCGTGGCCAGACCTTGTAGTGAGACTGTTCATTCATAAAGACCTCGTTGCCTATCTCTGTGATATCAAAGGGGTGTTCCTGTGCGGTGTCAACAAACCTGAACCATCGTTTACCGGTGAAGGGTTTTGGTAGTGCGAAGTCCAGGGGTTCCCAGTATGCGTTTGCCACCATGTAGATATCGTTCTGTTGTCCTTCGCCGCAGAGCAGCATTGCAATTGACCTGGAATCGTTGGACAGGTCCGGTTTGCCGACCTTGATGCCGTGCCATGACACTGAGGAGGTGTCTTCGTCCAGAAAACTGTCCGGTCTCAGGAGCTGGTGTTGCTTTCTGAACTGGATCATCAGCTTAAAGAATCGGAATATGTCGGAATTGGTTTTTGTCAGGTCCCAGTTAAACCATCCCAGTTCGTTGTCCTGGCAGTAGGCGTTGTTGTTGCCGTTTTGTGTGCGGGCTATCTCATCGCCGGCCAGGATCATTGGCACCCCGTGGGAGATAAACATCAACGTGGCAAAGTTTTTTATCTGTTGTCTGCGCAGTTGGTTGACATCGGCGTTTTTGGTTGACCCTTCCCAGCCGCAGTCCCAACTGAAGTTGTCATCAGCGCCGTCTCTGTTTTGTTCGCCGTTGTTGTCATTGCGCTTGCCGTTGTAAGAGACAAGGTCATTGAGCGTAAAGCCGTCGTGACTGGTGACGAAGTTTATGCTGTGCCAGGGTTCACGATTGCTCTCTTTATACATCTCCGGGGAGCCCATCAGTCTGGATATCAGGTGGTTGACCATACCGCTCTCTCCCCTTACGAAGCGTCTTATGTCGTCACGGAACTTGCCATTCCACTCGGCCCATCGTCCCCAGTTGGGAAACGTCCCGACCTGATACAGCCCGGCAGCATCCCAGGCCTCTGCGATCAGTTTGGTGTTGGCCAGGATCGGGTCAGCCGCTATGCGTTCCAGCAACGGCGGGTCTCTTAACACCTCTCCCTTGCGACCACGCCCAAGGATCGATGCCAGGTCAAACCTGAAGCCATCAACATGCATCTCCATCACCCAGAACCTCAGACAGTCAAGGATCACGTTACGCACCACCGGGTGGTTGCAGTTGAGCGTGTTGCCGCACCCTGAGTAGTTGTGGTAGTGGCCGTCTATGGGGTCTATTATGTAGTACGTGGAGTTGTCTATGCCCTTGAACGAAAACGACGGTCCCTTCTCATTGCCTTCGGCTGTGTGGTTAAAGACGACGTCCAGGATCACTTCGATGTTGGCCTCGTGCAGCTTGCGAACCATGTTTTTGAATTCCCTCAATTGGCCGCCGTTTTTGCTGTCTGCGGCATACGATGCCTTTGGGGCAAAGAAGGATATGGGCTGATATCCCCAGAAGTTCTTGAGTCTCTGGCCCGTGGAGGGGTCTATGCGGTCCGAGTCCATCTCCTCAAACTCGGCAATGGGCAACAGCTCTATAGCGGTTACGCCAAGCTCCTTCAGGTATGGTATCTTTTCGACAATCCCTGCATAGGTACCAGGGGCGCTTACCGCTGATGACTGATGGGCAGTGAAGCCTCGCACGTGCATCTCGTATATTATCGAGTCACGCAGGGGTATCTCCAGGGGTTTATCGTATTCCCAGTCGTAGTCGTCTTCGATGACCAGACAGCGGCGGGTGTTTGCAAATACCTCTCCGGGGTCGTCTCCCCTGCGTTTGTATATCTTGCCCCAGGTGGAGGCACCCGTTAGTGCCGTTGCATAGGGGTCGAGCAAGACGTTATCGGGGTTACAGCGGTGAATGGGGTACATGTCATCGACATCACGGGCCATGCGATAGCCGTAACGTGTCTGCACACCCACGCCCCTGACAAATACATGCCAGACGTCACCGGTCTTGTTAAAACACTGGTGCAGAGGGATTTCGGCAACAGGCTCTCTGACTCCGGAGGCAAAGATCACCAGCGTTACGGACGTGGCATGCTTGGAGAATATGGCAAAATTGACCCCGTCTCCCTTCACCGTAGCGCCCATGGGCAGTGGACTACCACGAAATATTTCCAGATTTCCTATTCGTTTCAAATACAGCATTAATATATCTCTCCTTTCCTGTAAATCCCCCCTCCCTGTATGGGAGGGGTTAGGGGAGGGTGCGCACAACTGTGCCTGAATTTAGCCTCCTCTGCTATCAATCCACCAGGGGGCGATTGCGGCGCTCATCGACAAGCCCCTTGATGTACATGCTGTACTCGTTGTACTCTGCGAGGTAGCTTACGGTGTCTTTCATTCGGTACGTCCAGTTTTTGTCGTTATAGGTGCCGGGTACGTTTATCCTTTCTTCATCGGGGTTGGATGTTCTGAGGTTGTAGTACAACGACAGCAGGTCCGGTAACAGGATGATGGTTATGAGGGAGTTTGCCCCCAGGTTTCTGCGCATAATGCTTGCGGCAACTTCGGTCGTAAGATAGTTCGGGGCAGTGCCACCCAGGCCGAGCAGGGAGAAATATTGGTTTTTATCCCAGCCAGGTTCTTCCCACAGTCCCCTGAGGGTGGAGGTGTCATGCACCGACGGGGAGGCCACGGACAAACGCGGATAGTATGCGGGGTGTATATAGGGGGCATCATGCTTCTTGTACTCCCTGGCCCATCGCTCAATCCTCAGACCCAGTATCTTCATATCTGCAAGTACTCCCGGTACGCAATCGGGAATAGCACCGAGGTCTTCGGCACAGACGAGCATGTCCGTTGTCTCTGCCATCATCTTGAGGAGTCTCTTGCCGTTGACCTTCCAGACCTCTTCGTGTCTGACCTTGTTTCTTTCGATGAGGTCAGTGAGCTGTCTGCGCTGCCCTTCGTGGAGGTTATTGAACGTCCTGGTCCTGTAGTAGAACCAGGTGGGCTGATACTGGTTCGTCCCCTTGGGGGCCTTGGGGTTTGTGAGCATGACCCTGTCCCAGTACAGCTCAAGGAGCTTGTCCTTGATGTATGATTCATCGGCGAGGGCCATGATGATATTTTCACTGGATATGGTGGCGGCAAATACGTAGTTGTCGTTACCGGTATGGGCGAAGTAGCTGTTGATAATGCGCTCGGAGTCGTTGCCAAAGAAGCTCCTGAGATACGACTTCGTAAAAGTTGGCACTACCAGGCGTTGTATGCCGTCTTCGTCAAAGCCGATATTGCTGAGTTCCGTTTTGGATAACCATGAGGCAGGCTCATAGCTGCCCAGCACGCCGGTGTGTTCGGGGTCCGGTATCTGCCATATGCGGAAGAACCCCAGGACGTGGTCAATGCGATAGGTGTGGTAGAAGTTTGCGGCCTGCTTGAGTCTCTGCCGCCACCACTTGTAGTCGTCCTTTTCCAGAGCCGACCAGTTGTAGCATGGGAAGCGCCAGTTCTGGCCCCTGTCGGAGAACATATCCGGCGGTGCTCCTGCCCTCATGCTCAGGTCAAAGTACTGGCGTTGTGCCCAGACATCGGCGCTGTCCTCGTTGATGAGTATGGGGATGTCGCCCTTGAGCTTCAACCCCATCTCTTCAAGGGCATTTGAGGTCTTTGTCAACTGTGCCTCCAGCTCGTACTGTATCCAGGCATAGAACGTCACTTCGTCTGTGTGTTTGTCCCAGAAGGCATCGATGTCGCTGGTGGAGGGGTTGTTGAGGGTGCTCCAGTTTTTCCAGTGTTTTTGTTCGTTGAGGTCCTTTAATACGCGGTAGACGGCGTACTGTTTCAGCCAGGACTTGGAGGCCATCCATGCGAGGATGTCCTTGTTGGACTGTATGAGCGTTTTATTGAGCGTGTATATCTTGTTTAGCATTGCCAGCTTGAACTGACTGACTTCGTTGTAGTTGACGCTTTTGAGGGCGTTTAATTTTGCGGCAGTTTCCTTTATCTCTGCTGCAAAGCCATCCTTCAGTTGCAGGTTGCCGGTTGTCAGCGCCTGCAGGCGGATATAGATTGGGTGCAGGGCAAATGCCGTCAGGGCATTATAGGGGGAGGTGTCCCTGCCCGTGTCGTTGACAGGCAGTATCTGTATAACATCAAGCCCCATCTTCCTGCACCATGTCCCAAAGGGTATCAGATCAAGGAATTCACCAATCCCGCAGCCCTCCTCCGTCCTGATACCAGAGACAGGCACAGCCACTCCGGTAAGATAGTGTGTGATTGTTCCAAATTTCATTTAATTTGTCCCTCTCTTTATAGATTTTTATTTTACTTGCGAACAAGACCTGTCAAATATTATAATCAAAGCAGGCCAAAAATTGATAGGCAGCGAGTTGCCTCATCTAAAATCTATACGAAACAGCATCTGTTGCCTCACAGTATTTTTTTATAGCAAGAAAAATTTTCAACATCTATTGCCCTGTTGCCATATCAATGGCAGTAGATGTAAAATAGAGCGTTGTTTATGAAGACCACAGTTGAAGGAACGCGCATGAGGCTTGAGCAGACGCAATTTGTTGTGACAAGATCGTGTTTGAGGTTGTTTTGGTTTTTTTCGTGTGTTGTGTGCATTTGCCTGTTGCCTGGATGCAAGAAGGATGAGCTGCCCCAGACGCCTGCGGAGAAGACCATCAATGTCATCACAATCCCTGCGTTGAAGACCACGCTCAGGGCATTTGTTGAGGCAACGGGGTCGATTGAGCCATTTGAGCGGGTAACGGTCAGCAGCGAGGTCGATGGCATTCTGTCGCAACTGACCGTGACCGAAGGAGCACGTATATCAAAGGGTGCGGTGATTGCCAGGGTCAACGACAGCGAGTTAGTCCTGTCCCTTAATAGTGCCGAACTTGCCGTGACTCAGGCCGAGGCATCGCTGACCAACATTAGGGGTGAGTTCCAGCGCAAGAGCGACCTGTACAAAGACCAGCTCGTAACAAAGCAACAGTTTGACGACATCTCCACACGTCTGGCTATCGCCCAAGCCGAGGTGGAGAGGGCAAAGGCCGCAATGGCGCTCTCACGACAGAGACTGGACAAGACGACCATTCACAGTCCGCTCAGTGGTGCGGTTGAGGTCAAGAAGGCATCCGCAGGTGATTACGTCCGAAACGGCACCCCGCTGGTGACGATCATCCAGACCGACCCCGTCAAGCTGAACTTCACGGTACCCGAAAAGGCTGTCCGGATGCTGCACAAGGGACAAGAGGTGACCTTTAGTGTTGATGCGTTGCCCCGGGGGCAGTTCACCGGAAGGGTCAGCGCCATCTACCCCGCAGTTGACAAGAAGACCCGCACGCTTGAGGTTGAGGCGCTCGTTGACAACGCCGATGGCGCACTGAGGCCGGGGTATTTTGCCCACGTGATGCTCTATACGCAACAGCCACGCGAGGTCATCGCAGTCCCTGCTACGGCGTTGCTCTATGAGGGCGACAGTGTTAAGCTCTACGTTGTTGACGGTGACAAGGCCGGCCAGGTGTTGGTGAAGGTCGGACAGTCCTTTGCAGATGAGAACTCCGGAGAATTGACCGAAATAACACAGGGCATTACTGCCGGGCAGTCCGTGGTAGTGGTCGGACAGCAGGGCCTCTTTGACGGGGCCAGGGTGAAGGTACAAACGGCAACTAAAGAAGATAAGTGACATGTCTGGGGGTATTGACAATAATGTACACAGTGTAATATCGTTTGACAGTCCTATCAACATAAAACATTTGCAGGAGATCATGGATAATGCGGTAAATGAGTTACCTCAGCTTTTTTAGAAGTTACAAATTTTTTCACGAATTACCAGCAATTCTCACTGAAGGTGTGAGGGAATTTTTTTTGTATAAGATTGTCAACGGTATGACGGCTTGACAGAAACAAATATCTCGTGTATATTAAAAGTAGGGATTATTATAATGATACGGATTAAAGTACTGACATTGTTGCTTATGTTTATACCTGTGAGCCTGTATGCTGCCGATACAATAGGCAGTATCAAGACTGTCGGAGGTAAGGTGTCCATCATACGTGCAGAGGGCGTCATACCTGCAACTGTTGGGAGCAAGGTGTTTAAAAATGATACCCTGGAAACCGGAGATGATGGCGCCGTGGGAGTAATCCTCCGGGATGACACGCGGGTATCGCTTGGCCCCAAAAGCAAAATAGTCTTTGACGATTTCGTGTTTTCTCCAAGGGAGCAAAAGTATGCCCTCGTTACACGAATGAGCAAGGGGACGGCCACGTGTGTGACAGGGATGATCGGTAAGTTATCGCCAAAGTCCGTGAGGTTTGAAACCCCCCTCGCAACGCTCGGCATCAGGGGCACGAAGTTTGCCGTTCAGATAGAGGAATGAAATTGCAAAAAGTAATGGTGTCTAAGATGATTGGCAGACTGGCGATTTTGTTATCCGTATTGGCCGTGCTTGTATCATGTGCAAAGGAGGTAAAGAAGGAGGAAGTCAAACCGGTAAAAAACGCCGCCATCTTTACCCTTTTGTCTGACGATGGCAAGGTCGGCAGCATTGAGGTGTCAAACAGCGGTGGTGTACAGGTAATAGACAGCGCTGATCACTTCACGGGGGTGAGGGATGCCAATACCGCTCCAAGTCAGTCCCAGGAGATGCAACCACAACAGATACAGGAGATATTTGGCAGCGCCTTAAACGCACTGCCTAAGGCCCCTGAAAGGTTTATGATACACTTTAAACACGATTCCGTGGAGTTAACGAAGGAGTCGGCAGCATTATTACCAAAGGTGCTTGAGTCAGTACGCAGGCTGCAATCAACGGATATCAGCGTAATTGGACACACGGATACATCCGGTTCCAAGGAATACAACTACAAGCTATCCCTAAAGCGAGCACAGAGTATAAGCAAGTATTTAACAGAACACGACGTGGACCCGGCAAACCTTGAAATCGAGTCACACGGAAAAGACAATCCCCTGGTACCAACAGCAGACAACGTAGATGAACCACGCAATCGCCGTGTAGAGGTCACAGTCAGATAACCACATCACGTTGTTGAATATGGAAGCTAAAAGAGTATGTTTTATGTAACATTGGCTTTGCTTTAAAGCTAAAAAATTAGGAGGACACGAAATGAGTTACGAAAAACACCATGATAAATTGAAACGCCGTCTCTGGTTGTTAGGCGCGGCTATTTTCTTTTCACTGCTTAACACCTTATTGTGGGTTGCACCAACAATGGCTGGTACACCGCCAACACCAGTACCTGCAATGGGTGATGTAGGACAAGGGTTGTATGCTGTGGCTGCCGGGGTCGGCGGGGTTTATATGTTGCTCAGGGCAAGAAGCGGTAAATAGTACTCATGGCAGGGATAGTGCATAAACTACTTTAATGACCTATAGCCGAAGGAAATTTCTCAGAAGTCTTACGGGGATTTGTTTACTTGGATATTCAGGGTACGCGTTAAAAAGAGATTATTTACCATCCACGTTGACAGAGGACAAGAGACATACGCTGAAGGCCTTTCTCGATGTTATTATCCCTGCCGATGAGAGTCCTTCGGCATCTGCTCTCCGTGTTGATATTGCAATTGTAGCTAAGTCAGCAAGAGATAGAAGGTTCCTTGCACTGTTGTGGAGGGGCTGTGATTGGCTTGACAAGCAAGCTAAGAGCTTATTCGGCATCAGACTGTTTCATCTTTTGGATGAAAGTATGCGCCAGAAAATAGTCTCCTTTGCTGCAGAGAGTTCAGAGGGATCGTTACCGGCTATTTTTTTTGAACGGTTGCGCAGAGAAACATTTTTTTACTATTACGGCAATCCCCTGAGTTGGAAATCCATTGACTATGACGGCCCGCCACAGCCTTCAGGATTTCCCGATCATTCAAAACCGCCTGGCTTCAGTCCATGAATGAACCAGCCTTTGACGCTATTGTTGTGGGGACAGGGGCCGGTGGTGCCGCTGCTGCATGGGCACTTTCAAGGCTCAAGCTCAAGGTGCTGATGCTCGAATCCGGCCCGGCGTATAATCCAAGTACAGACTATGTTACAGATAAACCTCAATGGGAACAAGATGGTTTCCCGGAAAAAGAGGGGCACAAGGGTAAATATACGTTTGGTTTAATGCAAAGGTTGGATGAGAGATTCAGGAATCTCTCAAGTGTTAATAATGTTTTTGGCAAGGTAAACAATACCGGTTATAGAATGGCAGGTAAGTATCACCATATAAGAGGAGTAGGGGGTAGCACACTGGCATTCAGTGGCGAAGCCCATAGATTAAACCCCAGGGCAATGAAGCTAAAGAGCCATTTTGGAGTTGCCTCTGACTGGCCGTTTGATTACGACGAACTGGAACGCTATTATTGCATTGCCGAAGACGTTACAGGGGTATCGGGTGCTTCGGATGGAGACTCGGTACGGTATCGCAGTAAACCTTATCCGCTTGCAGCACACAAGATAAGTTATGGGGGATCAAAAATAAGGGACGGCGCACTTAAACTTGGTCTGAGCTTTATCCCGAATTCACTTGCCATCCTGTCAGAGTCTTACGATGGGCGACCTTTGTGTAATTACTGTGGATGCTGTCAACTTGGATGCCAGCGGATGGACAAGGGTAGTGCCGACGTTACCTTTGTACGCAAGGCATTAGATTCCGGTTACTGCATGCTTAGAACTTTATGCAACGTTGTATACATTGAAGCCGCATCTGATGATAGGATAAAGAGAGTGCATTACATAGATGCTAATGGGGACTTCCAAAGGGAGAGAGGTCATGTTTTTGTTGTTTCATGTGGGGCAGTGGAAACACCCCGACTCTTGTTACTGTCAAGGAATCGCTATGCCCCCGATGGCTTGTGTAATGAATCCGGCATGGTTGGCAGAAATTTCATGGAAACCCTTTATTGCAGTGTATCTGGCTTGCATCCGGAGCAGTTGAAGAGCTATCGCGGCACACCGGCTGATGCAATTTGTTGGGACTACAGCAATCCTGACGCTATACAAGGCGTATTAGGTGGATGTCGGTTCACTCACTCTACCCTTGAGCTGGGGTTTTATGGACCCATCAGTTATGCTCAAAAGGTTGCAAAGGGGTGGGGCAAGCAACATAAGCAACAGATGCGGAGGAGTTTTGGCAATTTATTAAGCGTTGGTGCCATTGGTGAATTTATACCCAATGAATACTCTTACGTAGACCTCGCCCCAATTAAAACGGATGAGTTTGGTTTACCATTGCCACGAATTAATTCATACCTCAATGAAATGGATTTGATGAGACTCAAGTTTATGCTTGATATGTCTCGTGAAATACTCATTGCCTCTGGGGTAAGCAATATTGCGGAAGTCTACAGCACCTACGATAACTTCAACTCTACCCACGTCTTTGGCACTTGCAAAATGGGTAACAGGCCCCAAGACTCGGTTGTAAATCAGTTTTGTCAAAGCCATCGCTGGCGCAATCTTTTCGTGGTCGATAGCAGCGTATTTCCAAGCTCTGGGGGCGGAGCATCTCCGAGTCTGACAATTGAGGCATTAGCCATCAGAACGGCTGAATATATAGATGAACTTAAGAGTAAATATTGAATACCGGAGGCTTTTGACTTGAGTTTGAACTCGGACAATGCTTTTGCTATAAAGCGTTTTGTGCTTGTGTATGCGACACTGATGTTTTTATTTTTTCTGTTAATGAGCGTAAATGCTGTAAAAAACGTCTTTGATGTAAACAAAGTATACAATGAGAGCATAGTTATTATGACGTCAAAGGTTCTAAATATATTAAGCATCCCACATTCGTGCAATGGCAGCATATTGAGGTTGTCCACATTTGCCATGGAAGTGAAATTTGGCTGTAGTGGCCTTGAGTCTGTAATGATTTACTCCATTGCGATAGTAGCCTATCCTGCTACCTGGAGGCAGAGGTTAGTGGCAATAGTGACAGGGTTTGTCATTATACAGTTACTCAATGTCATAAGAATAGTTGCTCTGGGACTTACGGGGATATACTTTAAAGATATATTCGATATCGTTCATCTCTATGTTGCTCAAGGGGTTATGATTGCCATATCCCTTGCCCTATTCTTCATTTTTTCGAGCTATGTCAGAAAAAACGGGCAGCTTTCAAAATAAGGGATTTTACCTGAGGACCGTATTAATGTTCCTGGTATCCTTTTTGTTTCTGTTGTCTGTCTGGATTTGGTTAAAGGATTACTATGCAATAGGGCTTACGCACATATCATTCAATCTTGTGTCATTAACTGTTGGAGGAGTCAACTTTATTAAAACCGACACAGAAAATGGTGTAGTAAAGTCAACCTTTGAACCGGTGAGACATGTCTACAATAAGAGATTTAATCTACATGTTAATACTTCTACTTATACGTATAACATGCCTTTGACAATGGCAATTGTTGTAACCCTGTTGCCGCATATAAGAAAAAGAGGCAGAGTGGTAATGGAATCGTTATGTTTGGTTGTTTGTACTCATTTATGCTATCTATATTTCGGTGGTGTGTTTCATCTTGCTGATGATCTCATCAAGGCAGGTATTTATACTACATACGCATTAGGAATGTTTTTATTAAACGTAGACAAGTTATTGTTCGAATTCCTTGAAGCAATGATCATAAGATTTGAACCATTCCTTATGGCTATATATATTTATAGCAGATTTCGCTCTACGGAGACTCCCTACATTGCGGAAACCTGAAACAGCCAAGGGAAAGAACCTGCATCTGCTTATTCTGGGTATCGGGCTTTCAATATTATGCACGCTGCTTGTAATATATCCGCCTGTCTTTATAAGATTCATCAGCGGTAAGCTCTATGATACCATACTGATGTCTGTGCATTCCAGTAAGACAAGCGGTGTGCCGGTTATCATTGACATAGACGACAAGAGTATGCTGCAATACGGGCAGTGGCCATGGCCGCGTTACAGGGTTGCCCTCTTGCTTGAGCGGTTAAAGTCGCTGGGAGTATCGGCAGTTGGTATCGACATAGTGTTTTCAGAGCGAGACCGCACATCTCCAGTAATCCTGAAACACACCCTTAAGACCGACCTCGACCTCGATGTTGGTTTCATCAACATGCCCGATGCCCTGATGGATTACGACAAGGTGTTGGCAAACACACTGAAAAATGGGCATTTTATACTCGGATACAAGTTCATCTTTGATGGTCAACCCGGCAAACATAAACAGGAATGCCTCTTGCATCCCTTAAAGGCAGCCACCATTGATACTATCGACAGTATGCAGCAGACCAACAACGAACCAAATGACGTGCTCTGTAACCTGCCGGAATTATCGGAGGCGGCAAAGGCTTCCGGATTTTTTAACGCGGCAAACGATCGGGACGGCATATTTCGCAGGGTGCCCCTGGTGACACAGCGGCAGGGAAGGTACTACCCAAACCTGGCCCTTGCCACGTTTCTCCACAGTGCGGACAACGCTCAGGTGAGCATAAAACGCGACAAAAACGGTATCGAATCCATCCGTGCAGGCGGGATAACCATCCCCGTTGACGCCACGGGCAACATGCTCATCCACTACAGGGGTGGGCGCAAGACCATTCCTTTCTATTCAGCCGCAGACGTTATGCTCGGCAACCTGCCACCGGATGCCCTTGAGGGTAAGATTGCCTTTGTGGGTTCATCCGCGTTGGGATTAATGGATATTCGTTCAACGCCCTTTGATCAGTTTTACCCCGGTGTTGAGGTCCATGCCACGGTTGTAGACACCATACTCAGGGGTGACTTCATCGTTAAACCTGGTTGGGCCATTGGTGCCGAGGTCTTGATAACATTGCTTGTTGGGTTTGTGTCAACGGCGCTCTTTGCATACCTGAGAATTTATAAGAGCGTCCCTGTATTGATACTGATAATGCTGGCGTTATGGTTTGGTGCCAAAGGCATTATGCGTGCCAATGGGGTTTATCTTTCACCACTTGTGCCGCTTTTGACTTTGAACAATAATTTTATGGTACTGACTATCCTGAAATTCAGGAAGGAGGAGTCCGACAGGCGTTTTCTCCACCATGCGTTTTCCAAGTACGTCTCAGGCGCCGTGGTTGACGAACTGGTCAGAAACCCGCAACAACTCGCACTTCAGGGCGAAGAGAGAACCGTCTCCATACTGTTTAGCGATATACGGGGCTTCACCGCCATCAGTGAACGGATGTCCCCTACCGATATCAGTGCACTCTTAAGAGGCTATTTTACACCCATGACGGGCATTGTCAAGGGCAACAAGGGCACCCTGGACAAGTTTATAGGGGATGCCATCATGGCCTTTTGGAACGCCCCCGTAAGCATTGACAACCACCAGAGCTGTGCGGTGACGGCTGCATTGGAGATGTTGAGCGAACTTGAGAGGTTAAACGTTGACTTCAAGGGACGTTTTGGCCTTGAGCTGCAAATTGGCATCGGTCTGCACAGCGGCGTGGCCATGGTGGGCAACATGGGGTCGCAAGACCTATTCAACTACACAATAATCGGAGACAACGTCAATCTCGCCTCACGCATCGAGGGCCTTACCAAGACCTACGGTTTGAGCCTCCTGGTCAGTGACGCAATACAGGGCAGTGTTGACGCACAATCGGGCATCAAGTTCAGGTTCGTTGAGATCGACAGGGTCAGGGTCAAGGGCAAACAACAACCGGTGACATTGTATACGGCTTACTCGGCAAAGCAGGCTGAGGAGCTTGAGGAGGAACTTGCCCTGTTTACAGGGGCGCTGAATATGTACTATGCCCTGGACTTCGTCAGAGCGGGGCAATTGTTCTCTAAACTGCTGACCGGGTATCGTCAGGTGGTCTTGTATGACCTGTACAGGAGACGTTGCAACTATTTCCAGATGAACGTGCCCGGTGACACCTGGGACAAGGTCTTTACACACACGATCAAGTAGCTGCCCCACCCTCAACCTTCCCTTTGATCCCCATGATGGCCACATGTAGCCCCAGCAGAAACCACACGTATCTTGATGACGGCGAATTGATGTCAAACCACACCAGCCCCTCAATCCCAAATACGGTTAGCAGCATTACGCAAGAAGCCACAAAGAGTCCGCTCAATGGCCCGGTATCAAGCTTGTGAAGCTTGCCGTACATGTCCCCTGACAAAACGTAGCAGATATAGATCAGCAGGAGTATCCCCACCATGCCCATGTCAAAGAAAAACGCAAGGAGCAGACTGTGTATCTCACGCGGGGTGTTGGGGGAGACGTGGACAAGGCCACCAATGCCCATACCCGTTACAAACGTCAGGGGGTGCTCCTGCATGTAACGCAGGCCATCAAGCCACATCTGTTTTCTTATCTTCATCCCGGTGACCCCCTCCTTCTGTGAGGACAGCTTTGCAGTGCTGGCATCGTGTTGAGAGCTTTTCTTTGTAAATATAGGTTCCCCCCTGTAACCAAACCCTACCAACATACGGTCTATAAATCCGGGTGTAGCCGTTATTACTATAAGCAGCATGGTTGCAACACACAAGACGGCATATCGGAGAAACCTCTCCCTCGATGCCGGATGCAGGTGGAAGAACAAGACAAAGGCAGGTATCAGTGCAATAAAAGCCGCTCTGACACCCATCAGTACAATAGAATAGGACAGCAGGATGGTAACAACGGCAATGCCGATACGCTTTTTCCCTGTGGAATTAACGATAAAGGCCAGCATGAAGATGATGACCGCTACTACGAACCCCGACATCGTAGGCCCTCCCCCAAGCCCCCAGGGTCGGGAGTCCATCTGCCACAGGGCAAAGTAAGACAGAACAATGTTCTTGTCAATCCTAAGCTCTGCATGTGGGGTATACCACTGAGAGATAAACACCGATACGGTATGGATCAGCGCCGATACGGCCATAAAGATTATAAGAAGCTCTAACTGCCTGGTGGTCTTTATTATTGCCGTCAGCAGGTAAAACATGAGCATATTGAAACACAGCAGCAGGAAAAAGTGTAGTCCCAGCACAAACGATGGCGTCCAGAGCAGAGAGACCCCCAGATAGAGAAACAGTGCCAGCAGAGGCAGGTCAAGTGGGGTTGGTGGTCTCTTAAGACGGTAATTGAAGGCCTTGTGGACTGCCCACCCTGCCAGGGTCACAAGCAGAAAGACGATATAGACTGGGTAGTCAACATGGTCATTGCCGTCGGCGATATGGATATGCAGTGCGGTATTTTCGATGTTGTAGACAAAGGTTGTCAAGAGCAACCCCCACATTGGCCCCTTGAGCACAACGAAGGCAAGGGCCAGTACGCAAACTATCACCGCAAGGTAGAGGGGCGACAGCATATAGGCTATCCCCGCCAGTAACGCCATCAATGCCGCAATGATCGTTGTCAGAGCCATATCTCCCCCTCCCTTCCTGCGTAGGTTCAAACTTGAGTTATCGCTATATGATAAAGCTACCTGCCTGTCCATGTCAATATTATAGCGCGTTTTTGATTTTTGCACTTGAATTTTTTATACCAAGTATTGTACAATAGATGATATGTATAGAAAGATAGAACTGTATAACCTGCTCAAGGACAAAATTGGGGAAGATGGGACTATTGCCATCATTGATGCAATTGACGATGTGGCCGAACATGCAAAAACCGAGATGGCAACAAAGGCCGACCTGATGGCGCTGGAAGGCTCATTAAAGGCCGATCTGATTATCCTCGAAGGCAAGATTAAAACCGACACAACGGCGTTAAGAACCGAGATGAAAAACGACTCAACGGCGCTAAGGACTGAGATGAAAAACGACTCAACGGCGTTGAAGGCCGACATCGTGGCGCTGGAAAACTCGTTAAAGTCTGAATTAGTGGCGTTGGAAGGTAGGATGAAAGCCGAGTCAGCGGCATTGAGGACTGAAATGGTGGCGCTGGAAGGTAGGATGAAGGCCGAGTCAACCTCGTTGAGGGCCGAACTGGTGGCGCTGGAAGGAAGACTCAATGAGCGTATCACCACTGAAGTAGCCAAATTAGAGCAAAAACTCTCAGAGACTAAAGCAGATATCACCAAGTGGATGTTTCTGTTCTGGATAGGGCAGATAGCGGTTATGATTGTCATACTCAGGGCATTTGCAAAGTAACGACAGCTTTGCCTGATGATTTGAGCGCTGATCGTATAACCTGGATGCTTGTGCAGTGGCTTCACGCCTTGTCAGGTATTTGTTGGGGGTTGAGGGAGGGGCAGCACCCCGTGGTGTAATGGGGTAAACCCCTCCCTTTGCAGTTTCTTCTTTATTTACTTAGTCACTTACTTAGCCTGCCACTATTTAGCCTGCCATTCCGGGGGCATACCCATCACAACGTAACCCTTGTCGGATATAGCCACGCCGTCCATGAACCACGCATACACGTCGCCATTGCCGGTGTTCTTCCAGAAGATGTCGGCCTTGCCGTTGCCGTCGTAATCAGCCACGGAGATGATCTGCCAGACGTTGGGCATCCCGTGACTCACAAGACCGCCGCCAGCTATCTTGAACCCGTCCATCAGCCACATGGCAACGTCGCCCGAGGTGATGTCCTGCCAGAGCAGGTCGGCCTTGCCATCGCCATCAAAGTCAACGACCGCCTTTATCTGCCAACTGCCTGGGATACCACGTGATGAGTAATCCATCTTTGAGATCGTCGTGCCGTCCATCAGCCAGACAACTATGTCGCCGTCGGTGTTTTGCCAGATGATGTCGGCCTTCTTGTTGCCATCGAGATCGGCCACGGCCCTGATCGTCCACTCCGGCCTCATCCCCTTGACGATAAATCCACCGCTCTTGATGTCCTTGCCGTTCATCAACCACACGGCCACGTCGCCAGATTCGGTGCTCTGCCACAGGATGTCCGCCTTGCCGTCGCCATCGAAGTCGCCGGCCTTCTTGAACTCCCACTCCTTGGGCAGACCCTTCAGTGCATAATCGTGGGCCGATATCTGCGTGCCGTTCATGATGTACATGTAGACATCGCCCTTGTCCTTGTGCTGCCAGACTATGTCGTTCTTGCCGTCGCCGTTGAAGTCAGCGATTCCCTTGATGTCCCAATCCGCCGTGATACCCTTGACGACGTAATCGCCGCCAGTCAGGCTGAACTTGTTCATCAGCCATATGAAGACATCGCCGGATTGACTGCTACGCCAGATGACATCGCTCTTGCCGTCGCCGTCAAAGTCGTATATCGGCGTTACGGGGACTGAAAACTCGACGCTGACGTCCATGTCTTTAGACATCGTGAGCGTACATTGGCTGCCGCCTGTGACTATTGGATTGCAACCCGTCCAACCCTTTACCGTTGAGCCTTGTGCGGGGGTGGCTGTTAGAACCACCTCGTCGTTTATGACATACGACGTCAGACATGTCTTGCCGTCGCTGCTACAGTTGGGGGTGCCTTTGGATGGTGTTACTGTACCGCTGCCGTTGCCAGTTATCTTGAGGGTGAGCGTCACAAAACCTCCAGGGTCCTGCGTAACGGTAAACGTCTGTCCGGCTATGGTCATAGTGCCCGTGCGCGTATTTGCAGTCGGGTTGGCGTCTACGGAATAGTACACTGAGCCGTTGCCGCTGCCGGAGTTGTTAGAGCTGATCTTTATCCAACTGTCGTTGCTTATCGCACTCCACGAACAAGCGCTCTCTGCTGTGACGTTCACGCTGTCGGTTCCGCCGGAGCCGTCGATCTGTTTAGTCGTTGGGGTGAGTGTATATTTACAGACACCGGCCTGATTCACCGTAAATGTCTGACCGCCTATTGTTATTGTGCCTGTGCGAAGTGGCCCTGTGTTTGCCGCAACGCTGTACGATACCACGCCGGAGCCGGTTACTGCGCTACCAGACGTTACGGTGATCCAGTCAACGCCGCTCGTTGCCGTCCATTGGCAGGTGTTTGTTGAGGTCTTTACCGTTACATCGCCGGTGCCACCTGTTGCAAGGAAATCCTTGCTTGTTGGAGTAAGGGTATAGGTGCAGGAATTTCCTTGTTCCGACTGTGTTACTGTAAAGGTCAGGGAGGTCTGTCCTGCAACTGTTATCGTACCGGTACGAGGGGTTGTAGCCGTGTTTGCCGCAACGGTATAACTGACCGTACCGGCACCGGAGGCTGAACTGCCTGATGCTATGGTTATCCACGATGCGTTGCTTGTTGCCGTCCATGCGCAACCGCTGTTTGTGGTCACGCCGATGGTGTTGCTGCCGTCTGTTGCAGTGAATGACTTACTCGTTGGGGTGATTGTCATGCTGTTGCAATCTATACCTAACTGCGTCACCGTTAAGGTCTGTCCTGCAATCGTTATCGTACCGGTGCGGGAGGCTGTAGCGGTGTTTGCCGCAACTGTGTAACTGACCGTGCCATTGCCGGAGCCGGAAGGGGTGTTGACCGTCAGCCATGAGGTGGCGTTGCTTGTTGCCGTCCATGCACAACTGCTACCTGCGATTACGCTAATGGTATCGCTGCCGCCTGCTGCGGGGAATGACTTGATTGTCGGGGTGATTGAGTAGCTGCACGGGGTTGGCGAAAACGTAGCCGTAACCGTACAGTTAGCGGTGATAGCGCCTGTTGTATACGTGTTGCCGGATAGAGAGCCGCCGCATCCGGTTACTGAGCCGATGGTGTATCCCGTGTTTGGCGTTACCGTGAATTGCGTTGTCCCGCCTGATGTAACGGTCTGAGGTGTTGACGGGGTTATCGTCCCGCCTGTGCCTGCTGATGGCGTTACGGTGTAGGTGGTGGGTGGGATGACCGAAAACGTAGCCGTTACGGTGCAGTTAGCGGTGATAGCGCCTGTTGTATACGTGTTGCCGGATAGAGAGCCGCCGCATCCGGTTACTGAGCCGATGGAGTATCCCGTGTTTGGCGTTACCGTGAATGTCGTTGTTGCGCCGGAGGTAACGGTTTGAGGCGTTGACGGGGTTATCGTTCCGCCCGTGCCCGCTGATGGCGTTACCGTGTAGGTTGGTGTTGGGGTAGGCGTAGGGGTTGGTGTGGGTGTTGGGGAATCGTTATACAACTGCTGAATCTGCGTATCAGAAAGAGCACGGTTGTAGATACGGATGTCATCGATAGAGCCACCGAAGTACTCACCCAGAAAACTGGAAGCTCCGATAAACATCTTTGTGGCATTCAATGTGAAACTGTCATAGATAGTATCCAATTGATTATCCAGGACACCATTAGTATACATGCTATACTTGCCGGCATTTTTAACAACGGTTAGCTGATACCAAGTATCTTTCAGATAATCTGCTTTCGTCCCTTTCAATGGGTGTGCTGTGTCCCAGCTTACGCCATGACTTAAAAATAACGAAAGAGCTCCGGGGTTGTAATCATGGTTGTAGCTCAACGCCCAAATGTCATGTGGATAGGTATTCATAAGGGAATGGTTTCTTTTCACACTAGTCATCGACTGTTCTGCAAACTTTGCCCATATGTTTATGGTATAAGTTTGACTACCCCAGTTAATAATACCACTGTCAATCTGGATATAATTGCTCACACCATCAAAGCTATACGCCTTGTTGGCGTTCCCGAACCGATCCGTCGTTAGGGTTGCCCCGTTTACAACCCCATTGTTGCCGTTGCCGCTTTCGTCGTTGGCATTACCGTTAAATGGATAATACGCAACAATGCCGGTGGACTCAATATTGTACAACTGCTGAATCTGCGTATCAGAAAGAGCGCGGTTGTAAATACGGATGTCATCAAGCTCACCGTGATAATAATTCTGTCTACCCCCTGAAGTTTCTTCAGCGCCTATATAAAGATTGCGTGAAGTGTTCTGAATATTAGTTTCTATCGTTCCTGTTCTATCCAAAGCGCCATTGATAAAGATTTTCCAAACCTGAGTTGATTTGTTATATGTAAAAACAACCTGACTCCATGTGTCTAATGGCAAAGTAGCATTGCTAGTAGGAGATGTGTCATCCCAACGAGGGGTAGCTTGAAACACTACTTTACCAAGAGCTAAAGATAACCAATAGCTTCCATCATAGTTAACATCGGCCATATGCTTAGATACTATATGCATATAACCAGCTATTGGCTTTGTTCTGTATTTAGCCCAACATGTAATAGAAAAGTCTGTGGTAAGTTCTAGTGTGGCATTGTCGGGAATATTTATATAATTACTACTCCCATCAAAGCTATATGCCTTGTTGGCATTCCCGAACCGATCCGTCGTCAGGGTTGCCCCGTTTACAACCCCATTGTTGCCGTTGCCGCTTTCGTCGTTGGCATTACCGTTAAATGGGTAATACGCAACAAGACCGTCATTTAAAGCCGCTCTTGCTACCCCCCCCCGTTGGCAAAAACCATGCCAAGCACGAGGAGCGTCAAAAAAATCCTTCCTGCACTGTAACCTTTCTTAAACATGTTTCGTAACCTCCTTAAAGTCTCAATGAAATTGCTCATTCCCCCGACTAATGCCAAGGGTACCAATGTCACCAATCTTGCTTAATCACACGGAACTGCAACACAACTGTCGATGCTAACAATACATCAACGCATAATATTCACCACCTCCTTTTAAGGACATCATACAATTGCCTTCGTCAGGTTATTATAAACATAGCGTTAAAAATAATGCAAGCAAATTATTTCTTTTGGAGGCATAAATTTTCTTGCTGTAAAAAATACCCTTATGTGAAGAAAATATGGCATACTCCTAAAAAAGCACGGTAAAATGGGGTCAAGGGGACTGGTCCCCTTGCGGGGGGTTCTGAAGGGGGGCGGAGCCGCCCCTTTCTTTTCTTTACTGTCGCTTGTCAAACATCCTCTGGACATGCTATCCTTAAAGATAAAAGAGCACGATAACGATGATACGGTCAGGATACTTCCATGACAATTAAGAAGGAGGCAAAATGTACAGGGACAAGGGCTGTGGCCAAATAGGCATTGATGATACAGGCAAGGATGTCAGACTCTGCGGATGGGTATATCGCAACCGTGACCACGGTGGGGTGATCTTTATCGATCTCAGGGACAGGACAGGTATAGCACAACTGGTCTTTAACCCCGATACACAAACAGCGGGCATTCAGACGGGTACTCACAAGACAGCACATCACTTAAAGACGGAATCGGTCATAGCCATAAGCGGACAGGTGCGCAGGCGTCCGGAGGGGACGGAGAACCACGATATCCCAACCGGCCTGGTAGAGGTGCATGTTGAGAGTCTTGAGGTCTTAAATGTCTCCGACCCCCTGCCCTTTCCCATAGATGAGGCCGGTGAGATCAACGACATTCTCAGGCTCAAATACCGCTACCTAGACCTCAGAAGACCGGAGATGATGAGCAACCTCACCACCAGATACAAGGCCTGCAAGGTCATAAGAGACTACCTCGATGAACAGGGCTTCATGGACGTGGAGACCCCCGTGTTGACGAAATCGACGCCGGAGGGGGCGCGGGACTACCTCGTGCCAAGCCGTGTAAGTGCCGGACACTTCTATGCCCTGCCGCAATCGCCGCAGTTGTTCAAGCAGATACTAATGATCGCAGGGCTTGACAGGTACTACCAGATAGTGCGCTGCTTCAGAGATGAGGACCTGCGCGCAGACCGACAGCCGGAGTTCACCCAGGTTGACCTGGAGATGTCATTTGTCGATATGAACGACGTCATAGTTGTGGTTGAGGGACTTTTAAAGAAGCTCTTTTATGAGATAAAGGGGCAACAGATAGAGACGCCCTTTGAACGGATCAGCTATCAGGAGTCGATGGCACGCTTTGGCAACGACAGACCTGACATGAGGTTTGGCCTTGAACTCAGGGACGTCTCTGCCCTGGTCAAGGACAGTACGTTTAAGGTCTTTCAGGATGCGCTTGCATCGGGCGGGATCGTCAAGGGGGTTTGTGGCAAGGGCATGGCCTCGTACTCCAGACGCGAGGTAGACCTCTTGACGCAAGAGGTGCAGGCGATGGGCGCAAAGGGACTGGCGTGGATAAAGGTCAAGGACGTCTTTGAATCGCCCATTGTCAAATTCTTCCAGGAGGGGATGCTCAGGGAGATGGCAGATATGCTTGGTGCACAGTCGGGGGATATGATGCTCTTTGTGGCTGACCAGGCGGCGATTGTCAACGATTGTCTGAGTCGCCTGCGTCTGGATATAGCCCGGAAAAACGCCCTCATTGGGACGCGGGACAAGTTTGTGTGGGTGGTGGACTTCCCGCTTATGGAGTGGGTTGCTGATGAGGGCAGATTTGCGGCCCTGCATCACCCCTTTACCTCTCCGGCGGATGACGACATACAGGCCATCCTCGATGGCAGGATCAGTGGCAGGGGTGATTGTGCGAGGCTTACGTCAAAGGCCTATGACATCGTCCTTAACGGCAGCGAAATAGGCGGAGGCAGTATTCGTATCCACCGGGCAGACCTCCAGCAGAAGGTCTTGGGGCTTATCGGGATCAAGGCTGATGAGGCGGTGGAGCGGTTTGGTTTCCTGTTGGATGCCCTGAAGTACGGTGCCCCTCCTCATGGTGGGTTGGCACTGGGATTGGACAGGCTTATCATGCTGATGACTGGCGCACAATCCTTGCGGGATGTTATCGCGTTTCCAAAGACCCAGAAGGCCGCATGTCCGTTGACATCTGCACCTTCGCAGGTTGACAAGACCCAACTGCGGGAGCTGTACATCAGGCTCAACATCGAAGAAGATTAAGGCGTCTGTTGAGAGTATACGACAAAGAGGCTGATTATTGAGTATCGTAGCTGGCCTCCTTTATAATACTACCCCCCGCACTCATTCTGCAACTGCGCTGCGAGGTATGTTTATTGCCACCATCCCTGCGGGTGCATAAATTTTTGGTGGCGTCAGGGAGGCATTATTTACTGTTTTTTCGGTAGCACTCCATTCAAACGTGGACACATTGGTTAATCATAACAACAATGCCATATTATGTGGGTACAGAAATGGCTTAAATTCTGCTAACCACGGTTGATTGTGGTGCTACCCGCCTCCTCTGTGCTATACTTTTTTTTGAAAATCTATAAGGTCTATTTCTTCATATTGCTTTTTCATATGTACCTCCTTAATATCATTTTCCCTATATTCTACCATACTACCGGAGTTAACTCAATAGACAATAATATTTTTGTCATGTCTATCCAAAAACCTTGAATATAGCCTGTTGGTGTTTTCACTGAGAATTGCTGTTGACATAAAGTTTTATTTGGCCTTGTGTTTTGAGCGGGCCCTGAACTCCCAGGGTGGTTGCGGTTTGTTATCTTGCCACAGACCGGCTCGTGCAGCCATGGCATGTTGCTGGGCTTTGAGATAACTTTCCGTGTATGGCGCCTTGAGGTAGTGCTTGTACGCCCAGGCATAACCAAGCTCTATCATCCGGAGGTTTATATCTTTGTCGCTTAATCTCAACACACAGACCTCACGATTATAGGTCTTGTCATCGGTTAAGGTTACCTCTACCTCTTTGCCCAGTATAAGTTGCTCCAAGGCTTTAGCTGCTTCTGTGGCATAGGGTTGCCCCGCAACATTGCGCTTGGGCGTCTCAGGGGAATCGATTCCATACAGCCAGCATGTGTAAGATTGTCTCCCAGGACCGGGAGATAAGACAACGGTATCGCCATCCTTTACCCGCACAACCTTTTCCCTGTTGTATTGCTTCTTTGGAGACACCTTCTCCGGCAGATTGCATCTGTTGTACGACAGCGATAACAGCACCAGGGTAACTAAAGATGCCACTACTGTATTGCCATTCTTGCGTCCTGCTCTCTTCCTTTTAGCCAATTCGGAATATATTTTAAAACAATTACCGAAATATGTCAACGATTCAGGATTGCCACCCTGCCTCACACTTGACAGACCATAGTATCTTTGTGTAACATATCACAGTCATGTTTGAAAGGGCTAAAGAACGCTTTTACAGATTCGAACGCTATGTCAGAAAGATAGGTGACAAGATTAACAAGGCGCTGGAAAAGCACCATCCCCCTCCCGTTGCGTTGATCGACTATATGCCGCAAGAGCAGGTATCATCCGATAAGATACCGGCAGATGACATACTGCTGGATGAGATAAAGGATATAAAAAAGGCTATAAGGAGACAATCTATCTCATTGGAGGTCATAAAAAATGACATTATCGAACGGCTCGACCAAAAAAGCATAAAAGACTTGCAGCCTCTTATGGAGCTTGCAGATAACTTTTTCTTCCTGGGAGAGTCTTTTACACAGGATGAGTACATATCGCCCGGACAAGAGGAGGCTATCGAAATAGTGTGGCAGAAACTTGACAGCGTCCTGTCCATGTTCAACCTTGAGGTCATACGTGACATTGAGGTGCCTTTTGATCCGGCACTACATGAGGCCATAGAGAGCACCTGTCAGCAGACAGACAATCCAACTGTTGAAAGGGTACTCCAACCAGGGTATCGGTACAGGGGAGACGTCGTAAAACCGGCACGGGTTATTATAGGAGATTTTTATTAGATGAGAGTGCAACGATGAAAAAAACAAAAGAACTATCACCAGGTGGACAGGGGCAATCAATCATATGTGGCATAGACTTGGGGACTACCAACTCGTGCATATCATACCTCAAAGACGGGAAACCCTTCGTTATTGCCGTAGAGGGCAGTAGTCCGATCTTACCTTCCGTAGTGAGTTTTGATGAGCAAAATGGGCGTATGCTGGTTGGCAGGGAGGCTATTAATCGTCTGTCTGTTTACCCCCATCACACGGTACGGTCAATAAAACGCCAGATGGGTAAGGATACAACCGTGCAGCTTGGCAGCAAAGAGCTATCCCCAGCAGAGGTGTCATCTTTTATCCTCAGGCGGCTGATTGAAAAGGCGCAACAGTCAACCGGTCTTGCGGTAAAGCAGGCCGTAATAACGGTTCCGGCCTACTTCAACGACGCCCAGAGAAGGGCAACAATCACAGCCGGTGAGCTGGCAGGCGTTGAGGTCCTGCGTATTGTCAACGAACCCACGGCAGCTTCCCTGGTCTATGACTACGTAACCGGAATCGACACGCTGAACACACCATATATACTCGTCTACGACCTTGGCGGGGGAACCTTCGACGTCTCCATACTTGAGATAAGAGGCGAAATCAAGGAAGTCCTAGCCTCATGCGGAGACACCAACCTCGGCGGAGATGACTTTGACCAAAGGTTGATTGATATGTTTATGCGGCACCTGGAAGAAAAAACAGGGGTAACCCTCTCTGCTGAAGAACTCCCACTGCAAGTGAGACTCAAGGATATCGCCGAACGGACAAAAATCGCCCTGTCCGATAGCCCCTATGTTAACGTAAAGGAGGCATCCGTTACCAGAATCAATGGAGAGTCCGTCAACCTCAACCTCGAGGTCTCCAGGGATGAGTACGAAACCATGATAAAGGACCTCGTGGACAAGACCATTGACAAGGTCAACGAGGCCCTGCGAGAGGCCGGTCTCTCCAGTGGGGAAATAAGCGAGGTGCTACTGGTTGGGGGGGCAACAAGGACACCACTTGTACAGCGCTCCATCGATGCCATCTTTGACATCCCCATACAGCACAGCGTTGACCCCGATCTGTGTGTCGCCCTTGGCGCCGCAGTCCAGGGCGGACTCATCATCGGTCAACCCCTGGGGCACATCCTGCTTGACGTTACCTCTCACTCCCTGGGTGTAAAAACCGCAGACAATTTCGATTTCAGCACCGGTGAGGCCGATCACTTCTCCGTGATTATCAGACGAAACACAAAGATTCCCGTGCGCAGGGCAGAGAGCTACTATACGATGGTTCACAACCAGGAGGGGGTCAACGTAGAGGTATATCAAGGGGAAAGCATTTCCTGTAAGGACAACACCCTGATAGGTGAGTTCTTCTTTGAATTGAAACCGGCCCCTGAAAACTCTACCGTTACGACGGAATTTGCCTACGACAAGGAGGGTATCGTACACATCACCGTAGACCAGAAGGGATATGATAATCGCAAGGAAGTTACCCTGGATGTACGCACCAGAAAAATCAAGGACAAGGATGCAGCCAATGGCGGTGACGATGAAAAAGTACTGAATTATATAATCTCAAAGTACAAGGCCCTGTGCAACAAAGAGGATATCGATAAAACCTCACGCAATGAGTTGATAGATATCGGCGAAAGATATGAGCGTGCCTTAAGGGACAAAGAGGATGATAAGGTCATAGATGACCTTGAGGCAAGCCTTATTGAGCTGATAGAAGAGATAGAGGAGTCCCTGGAGGACCTTGAATAAGGGCAAGGCAAAGAGAGAGCAAAAAGAGCTCGACAAACTGCTATCTGGTGGCCGATACTGGCAGTGGCTTGCGAAGGTGCAGGAGGCATCCCTTAATGACCACTATAAAAAAGACTGGGACGATGTTTGGCAGACCCTTGCAAAACAGGCCCTCAGACACCCTGACAGGCTTAAGGAGTTCTGGGATAATTGCGTAACCATAAAGTCACACCCTGACAGTGCAGACGTTAGACTGCTATTTGACGTCAGGCGCTTTATCTATGACGACACCCATACTGAAGAATTAATGAAGATTCGGGGGCTTAGTATGCCCGCAGAGGAACTCCGTAAGCGGGTAATGACTTGGAAGGATGACAGCTTTCCACAAAAAAAGCTCGAAAAGCTGTTAGCATCCTTCTGCAAGACCCCTGAAAAGATCGTAAAGAGGCACTTCCTGAGCCTTGCACAATTGCTGCCGGGTACTGACCTGGCCAACTATGCACAAGACCTTGCTCAACATATTGGCTATATCAACCGGATAGGCACCAAGACAGACGCCAAAGTCAAAAGTGATAAGCTGTCAGAGACGGATAATTACGTAAGCGACATACACGAGGGTCTTCCCTATGATCTGGTGCAAATACTGTTGTACCCCTTTGTCGTTAATCTGACCAAGTATTTGACCACACTTGCCAGGAGCGGCAACACCGTGGCTGCTGCCAATTGTGTCATAAAAATGCCCTTTCTCTTCTCCCTGTTGGCCGGTGACAAGGCCGAACAGATACGAGACAGCATCGCTAATGTAAACTCCAAGGTACTGGACAACGAGCATATAGAGAAAAAGATATCGGGGGCAGACCTCCCGGGCAAGATAGTCCTTATACGCAAACTCAGGGAACTAATACAGGAGGCTTCCTATGGTAAAAGGAACTATGCGGTATATTTGCGGGGCCTCTACCGTGAGGTCATGTCAGAGATATCACGCCTGCAACAAACCATTTCGGAAAGGGAAAAGAAGGCCGTAGCCAACGTCCTGGGAAGAGAGGTGGTTCATGACCTACATTTGCTGTATGATGGCAGTAGCGACCTGTCGGAGTTTTTGTTCATGGCTGGGCAGTCGGGTTGTATGAACGCCAAACTTGCCACTCTGGCCATTGTGATGAAAGAGACCTTCAGAAATCGACGCCTTATGGAAATAGCGCAAGACATCCTGAAAAACCAACATAACGATTTGGAAGAGGAGCTTGAGTGGTTGTTTAGAAACTTTGAATCACTGGTGTTTCCTGATATCGTTTATTTAAGGCCGCTTATTAAGATGTTTGGCGAACAGGAAGGTTTCAATAAGACCTTACATGCAATTGTGAAGTCGAAGTTGCAGGCATCTTTGATGTCAGGCACAATATCAAGTGAGACTAGTGGGTTACCCGACTTTTTTTCTTACCTGCTGGATATCAGAGGTAGTGACGAAAACATAAACAAGCTAAGAATATATCTGTCAGATATGAAGCACTATGAACCTTTTCGTCATCTGTCGGAATACCTTGACTGTTTCCCTGCTAACAAGTTTTCTGAGAAGGGGTTTTATCGTCTGTTTGCCAAAATGTATGGTGATAGCGGCATCAAGACTGTAATTGATACCTTCAAAGCCCTTATTGAAAAACAAAAAGACACAGCTTACTACGATATGGATATTTTCAATGATCCAAGGGGGTTTCTCGTGACAATGCAAAACGGTGCATTTTTGCAGCTTATTGACAAGCGTTGGGATGACTTCAAAGGCATTGACACTGATATACTTCTGCGGTTGGCAGAGATAATCATTGAGAGATTCTCTGCAAACAATATACTCTTAAAGCTTTACAACCTGGTAGAGACCCGCCATAATGATGGAGAAACAGGTTTAGAGGACTTGCGTTCCATAATATCATCAAGACTAAGAAAAGCCGCCGATGTCAAGACAACTACGCCAACCAGGACAAGGCAAAAGAGGAGGAAGCGTTGACCAAGTACGATGCCTTTAAGACGTTGCAGCTTGAACCATCGGCGAGCAAGCAGGAGATAGAGGCTGCCTACAACAAGCTGGTCAGGCGTTATCCGCCGGAGTTTCAGCCAGATAAGTTCAGGGAAATCGATGAGGCATATCGTTTCTTGACCTCCTTGTCGGTCATGATAGAGAGACTGCTGGCGGATGCGATAGATGACGCCGGCATTGATGCTGACCTCTTTACGTTTGACACACCGCCTCCGACACATCTGCTTGCGGGTGCCATTAAAACTATAAAGCAGCAACATAAAATAAGACACCTTATACAGTAACTCTGCGGGTTTTTGTTGAGTATCTACAGCGGGATAATTTTTTTTATTTTAGCTGTTGACAAGTGCAAATATATATGTTATGATTAGAGAGTAACGCGGGGTGGAGCAGTCTGGTAGCTCGTCGGGCTCATAACCCGAAGGCCGGTGGTTCAAATCCACCTCCCGCCACCACCACACACACTGCCCAATCGGACAATTTGGCAACTTTCCCCCTTCAGACCCCCTCCGCAAGGGGAGGGACAAGCCGCTCCGGGCACGAAGAAGTCCCCTTGATTCCGTAAAAATGCCACGTTTGTTGTATTTAACCCAATCGAAATTTGCTATATTTCCTCAAAGGTGGGGTTGAGGTCTGCCATTCCTGTGAAGACGTTGCCCTGTTGTATGCTCAGATGTATTAAGCCATAGCGGACATCCACGGGCTTATCTTCGTAAGTGAGCCTCTCTGCAACGCCAAGGTCTAAGAAGACATCCCCCGACTGCACGGCCATCCTGAGGGAGAACCGAAACACTACCACCTGATCGGCCTGAGCCGCAGATACCGGATGTCTGGCAAGTCGCGTGTTGTTGCCGTGGACAAGAACGCCATCAAGAGTCTTTACGGCAA
Source organism: Candidatus Magnetobacterium casense (assembly GCF_000714715.1). GTDB lineage: Bacteria > Nitrospirota > Thermodesulfovibrionia > Thermodesulfovibrionales > Magnetobacteriaceae > Magnetobacterium > Magnetobacterium casense. The sequence goes on along the minus strand of NZ_JMFO01000027.1, from coordinate 13,159 downwards.
ACCCATAGATAAGCTGCTCGACAGGGGCATTAAACCTGGCCTTGAGGTATACATCTATCAGACTGCCCGATTTCACGGAGACGGGGTCATATCGTCCGTCACAGACAACAAGGTAGTCAACGATCCGTCCGCGGCCATCAGTGATGCGATATTCATTTTTATTGTAGCTGTTTCTGGTTACGCACTTATCGACTGCGGGGATTTCCTCAAGGAACCGACTCAACTCGGTCACGGTATCCTTCTGCTCATCCGCCGGAGCGCCGAGGTTTGCATCCTTAACCGCCGATTCTGGCTCAGAGGCATTGACGATGAGGTCGATCATCTCTCTCACCTCATCGTCAGAGGAGCCAACAACACACCTCTGCGTAAGCATATATCCCTGCAGCTCTGTATCGCTTATGGAGTTAAGCTCAATGTGCCCAAGCGAACTCAAAAAGCCGTAGTATGTGAACTTAAAGTGTACAATGTTAAACCCCCTGTAGCCATCCTCCACCAGGATTGGGTCAATGGCATAGCCCGCTATCTGCCCCGTAAAGAGCAGGTCGAGGTAATAATCGGTGATGACCCGTGGCTGCCCCTTTTCTATGAGTCTGCCCTTTTCGAGCAACACGGCATAGTCGCAGTGTTTTACGATGGACTCGGTGCTGTGGCTTACAAACAGGATGGTCTTGTGTGCCTTCTGGAAGTCGAGGAACTTGCCAAAGCACTTGTGCTGGAACTTGGCATCCCCCACGGCCAACGCCTCGTCGATGATGAGTATGTCGGGGTCAACGTTGATGGCTGTGGCAAAGGCAAGCCTCACGAACATGCCCGAAGAGTAGGTCTTAACCGGCTGGTCAAAGAACTCCCCGATGTCGGCAAAGTCCTCAATTAACGGCAACCGCTCCTTGATCTCATCGCGTGATAGCCCCATAACCGTACCGTTGAGAAAGACGTTTGCCCTGCCCGTCAGTTCAGGATTAAACCCAGCCCCCAGCTCCAGCAGGGCCGAAATCCGGCCATTGACCGCAACCGACCCGCTCGTTGGATGCAAGACCGAACAGATGACCTGCAACAGGGTTGACTTACCCGAACCATTCCTGCCTACGATCCCAACCGTTGCCCCCTTGGGAACCTCAAAACTTACGCCTTGCAATGCCCAAAACTCGCGGTGAAGTTTCTTCTTAAACGGGTGCAGTGCCTCTATCAGCCGTTGCCGGGGTGAATTAAACAGCCGAAACTTCTTTGATACATCCGATACGGCTATGGCAATGGATTCATCCATGTCTTTACAGCATCTCCGCAAACTCAGGCTTTAGCTTCTTAAACACGTATCCGCCGATAACAAGCATTGTCAGCGTCATTGCCCAGAAGTATGCCCCCTGGTACATATGATTCCACAACGGCACCCCGTAAACAAATGATTCCCTGTAGCCCTGTGCAATGTAAAAGATCGGGTTTAACTTTAATATTACATGGAACTTCTCAGGCAGCACGTCTATGCCGTAGACAATGGGCGTGAGCCAGAACCATATGTTCATAATGACTCCCAGTACCACGGAAGTGTCTTTGTGAAATACGTTTATAGCCGCAAACAGCCAGCTCAAACCTATACTAAAGGTACACATGGCAAACATATAGTAGAGGCATTGCAGATTCATAAAGGACAGCGGTATCCCATACGCAAGCATGATACCCATAAATATGGCCAGCATCACAAAGTGGGTTATCAGGTTTGCAAGCAGTGTGACAAACGGTAGTATTTCTGAGGGAAAGACCATTTTCTTTATCAGGTGACTGTTTGCTGCGATCACGTTTGCGTTGATGAGGAGGGTTTCACTGAAGGTCATCCAGGGCAGCAGGGCGGCGGCAAAAAACAGGATAAACGGCACATCCCCGATGGGTTGCACGCGCAGTCCGACCGAAAAGACAAACCAGTACACCAAGATTGTCACCAGGGGATTGATGATGGACCAGACAAAGCCGGCAACCGTACCTGCATACCGTCTCTGGATATCCTGTACCGCCATGGAGACGATAATCGCACGGTGCATATAGAGCTTCCTGGTAAAACCAATCAGGTGCATCTATACATTATACCTGTTAGGCTGTATATTGTCAAAGCAGGAAAGAAGAAAAGAAAGGGGCGGCTCCGCCCCCTTTAAAACCCCCTGCAAGGGGGCCAGCCCCCTTGACCCCATTTTACCATGCTTTTTTAAGAGGATACCTACAAACTACTTATGAGACCTGAAAAAACTTTCTCATAACATCCCAGGTCTTTAGGACATCGATGGCACGTTGCAACTGGACATCGTCTTTTTCATCGACCTCTATGGGTGCTTTTTCGGGTTCCTCGCTATCCTGCGATTCACTCTGGTCGTTGCTGAGGTGTCCCTCGAGGTCCTTTTCCCTCATCACGACGTGTTCCTTACCATTTTCGGTCTTGAGCTTTACAACTATATCAGGGGTAATGCCGGTGTTCTGGATGGATATCCCCTTTGGCGTATAATACCTGGCCGTTGTCAGTCTCAGGCCCGCACCATCACTCAACGGCAAGACGCTCTGCACGGACCCCTTGCCAAAGGTGGTGGTCCCTATGATCACGGCCCTGTTCCAGTCCTTGAGCGCACCCGCTACGATCTCCGAGGCACTGGCACTGCCCTCGTTGACAATGACTACCATCGGGAGCTTTTCAAACTTGTCTGCACCTTCGGTTAAGAACTCCTTCTTTTCACCGGAGCGGTCCTTTATGTAGACGACCAACTTGTTTTTCGGCAAGAACTGCTCGGCAACACCCACCGCACCCTGTAACAACCCCCCGGGGTCGTTTCTGAGGTCGAGGATGACGGCCGTCAGCTTCTTCTCTTTCAGCTTATCAATGGCCTTGACCAAGTCGCTGACCGTCTTCTCCTGGAACTGGGTGATCTTGATGTAGGCAATGGAGTCGTCTACAACCTTGGACTTGACGCTCTGGACCTTGATGATGTCTCTGGTCAGCGTGTAGTCCTTGGGTGTTCCCATGCCCTTGCGCATAATGGATATGGTAACCTTTGACCCCTTTTGGCCTCGCATCTTGCTTACGGCATCAAACAGGGTCATCTTCTCTGCAGACTCGCCGTTGATCTTGACAATGATATCACCGGCCTTTATGCCGGCCGCATATGCCGGGGTGTCCTCTATGGGGGCAATGACGGTGATAAAGCCACCCTTCTTGCCTATCTGTATACCAACGCCACCAAATTCACCCTTTGTGTCAACCTTCATCTCCTTAAACAGCTCAGGTGTCATAAAGCCCGAGTGCGGGTCCAGCGAGCTGACCATTCCTTTTATCGCCCCATAGATCAGGTCCTTGGTCTTTACCTCTTCTACGTAGCTGTTCTTGACGATATTGATCACTTCGGTAAACAGCCTCAGGTCCTGATAGACCTCTGCCTCGGCATTGACTACCCGTACCGTCCACCTGCCAATGAATACACCACTGGCTGCTATGACAAAGATCAACATCCAGAACAAAATCCCTCTCAATGCCCTGTTAACTAACGCCTTATCCATTTTATCCTTAACCTCCTGATTTTTCTGCCTACTTTTCTGCTCTGAGCCATTGTAGGGGATTTATCGGTTTCCCCTTATACCTAACCTCAAAATATATGCCTGAACTGTTTAACACACCACTCTCACCGGCATTACCGATGACACTTAGTCTCCTAACCGTATCACCAACCTTTGAAGACAACCTGCTGAGATTGGCATACACAGTGTGATAGCCCATGCCGTGATTTAAAATAACCACCTGCCCCAGCCCCTTAAACCAATCGGCAAAAACGACCTTGCCATCATATATGGCCTTTACATCGGATTCATCGTCGGTGCTTATGTATATGCCGTATCTGAATACAGGCGTCTTAAATTGCGGGTCCTGGTGAGCGCCATAGGGGATGGCCAACTTGCCCACAGCAGGCCATGGGAGCTGACCCTTGAGGTTCTTGAAGTCCGAGTCGGGGACAATGTCCTGTGCCCGCTGTCTCTCCATGATTTCTTTTAACCTGGCGGAGGTAGCCTCAAGCTCTTTCAACATGGATTCATACAGAATCTGCTCCTTTTTTATCGAATACAGGAGTTCCTCCCGCTCTTTTCTTTTGCCAAGGAGCTGCCTTTCAGACTCCTGCAACCTGTCGGCATCTTTCTTTTGCTGCTCAAGCATGGTTTGCAGTTCCTTTTCTTTCTTTGTGTATTGTATGGCGGCGCTCTTATACATTAACATCTGTTTATATTCTCGCACGGAGAGTTTTGTCAGATAGCTGTTAAGACGCAACATCTCATAAAAGCCCTCCGTATTTAAGAGGATCAGTATCTTGTCTATGTCGTAGCCATAGCGCTGTAGTATCTTCAGTCTCCTGCGCAGGGTGGACTTTATGTTTGTCAGGGAAGCCTCTACCCTACTGGTTTCCTGTTTAACGACTGCTATTTTAGCGTTTAATTGCCTGATCTTGGCAGTTTCTTGTTTTACCTCGGAACTGAGTTTGTTTAATTCCGTGGTTGAACGCTCCAGTTCCTCCACGACGGTTCCTTCTTTTTTTCTGGTAGTTTCGAGTTTTTCCCGATGGCTCCGTATTTTTTTTTGGACATCTTCGTATTTACCTTCGGTGTTGTCGGCACCGGGCTGTGCATAGACAGCAACGGCAACAAGCAATGTAAGTGTCATAGATATTAAAGTCTTAGGCATCTCAATATTTTAATCTCCCCAGGGCAAAGACGACCCCACCCAGACCTAAGACAAGCCCCAATACCGGCATGAAATATAATGCGACAAAAGGCACGGCAATAAACGAAAAGACCGGTATATTGACCATTATCCGCCCTATGAGGTAACTGTTCAGTATCCACAGCAGGATCGTTCCCAACACTCCCCCCATAAAGCCAATAACGGCCCCTTCAATAAAAAACGGCGCCCGGACAAATGCCCTTGTTGCACCCAACAGCCTGTATATCTCAATCTCGTCCATTCGCCTGTAAAACAGCAATCTCACAGTACTGTAACAGATAAAGATAACCGCCGTGCCAAATATAGTTCCGGTAAATATCCCCAGCACCCGCAGACCCTGCTTAAAGGCATACACGGATTCCAACAACTTACCGCCATGCTCTATGTCGTCAACGTTTTTGAGGGTTTTAATCTTGCCGATAAACTCCTTGACGCTGCTAACGTTGAGGGTATTGCCCTTGAGCTTTATTTCAAAGGAGTCGGAGAGGGGGTTTTCGGTTATTCCTTTCAGGACGAAATCGTCTTCCTTGAAGGTTTTTTTGAGGTTATTCAGGGCCTGGTCCTTCGATATAAACTCTACCGAGCGGACGAGTGGTTCGGACTTGAATCTGGCCTCGATGACCTTGATGTCGCTCTCTGTGGTGTTATCTTTAAGGAACACCAGGATAGAGAGTTTTTCGGGCAACTGTCTGGTCATCGTCTCTATGTTATAGACGATCGTACCAATGGCAAACAACATCATAAGCAGTGCCCCGATAGAGAGTACGGTCAGCAGGTTTATCCAGAACTCCTTTAAGATGCTCTGTATGGCCAGTCGCAGGGGGAACACTACAGGATTGCCTCCTTGACCAGGCGTCCACAGTCGAGGTAGAGCACCTTTTTGGCCGAATTTTCATACAATCGTCTGTTGTGTGTTGCTATGAGGATTGTGGTGCCCTTGGCGTTTATTTGCTTGAATATCTTCATGATGGCGTCTTCGTTTTCGATATCGAGGTTGCCGGTAGGTTCATCGGCAAGCATGACGGTAGGTTCGCCGACAATGGCACGCGCAATGGTGATACGTTGCTGCTCACCGCCTGAGAGTGTCAGGGGATAGCTGTCGGACTTATGCCGGAGGTTGACCATTTTCAGGACGGAGTTAACGCGCTCCTTTGTCTCACGCTCCATAATGCCTCGGATTCTTAGGGTCAGGGCGATGTTGTCATAGACCGTTTTGTTGTTGAGGAGCTTGAAGTCCTGAAACACCACTCCGATGTTTCTGCGCAACAGGGGGATAGAGCTTTCCCTGAGGGTAGCGGTGTTAAAGCCCGCTATGGAGATATGCCCTTCGTCGGGTTTCTCCGCCAGGTACAACAGCTTAAAGAGCGTGGTCTTACCCGCGCCGCTGGGGCCGGTGACAAAGGCCAGCGTCCCCTTTTCGATTGTGAAGGAGACCTTTGTCAGGGCCTCCTGTGCCTCATATCTTTTCGATACGTTTTCTAAACTGATCATATCTTCAATCCCTATTATAACAAAATGTCAGCAAGAATGTTTGGCTCGTCAAAATAAAAAAAAGAAATTTCTCCCGGGGTATCTTACAAGAGGGGAGGAGGGGGCTGGCCCCCTTGACCCCTTGAAAAGAATTTTACCATGTTTTTTTAAGAAGATACCTATTAACAATATAACAAAATTTTCTAATGCGATTGCCCTGAGTGCCTTGGCCTTGCCTCTTGACTAAATATCATGTGCCATATTATCATTAAATACAAATAGTTAATAAAGAGAGGGGGCAATGAGAAGGGGGGTGCTGCAATGTATACGGTGATCGTTGGAGCCGGGATGACAGGGTTGACTGCGGCCTACGCACTGACTAAGGCCAAGAGGCGATGTCTGCTCATAGAGAGGGAGGACAGGGTCGGAGGCCTGTGTCGGAGCTTTACCCTTGACGGGGTTGTTTTTGACATCGGTCCACACGTGTTTATATACAGAAAAGGGCTTGAGGCAGAGGAGTTCATCCTGGGGCTGCTTGACAAGGAGGAGGTCATAAAACGACGCTGGCGGTTTGGCATAAACAACGGCAAACGGACATACGCCCTGCCAATGTCAATCGCCGACCTGCTACTGTATCCATGGCGCTTTAAGCGACAAATGCTGGAGGCATTCCTCAATAGAAACACCCACCAAACAGGACAGTCTGAGTCGGTGGCCCAGGATATGATCAACAAGTTCGGTGAGGCGTACTACGAGGAGGTCTTTGAGCCGATGCTCCGCAAGAAGACCCTTATATCGGGGCATGACCTGCATTGCCACTGGGTTGCCCGTGTTGACCGGGACGCACGCAATCAACGTGAGGCCCCTGGTGATTCCACAGCGTCACCCTCTCTGTTGTTGAGGATCATAAGGACGTTGTATCAGACATATTACTATCCCGCCAGGGGGTTTGAGCGTCTGCCCCAGAAGCTCTGGCATATGTATGCTCAAAACGGTGGTGAAACCATCCTGGACTGTGATCAGTTGCGGTTTAACAAAGCACATGGATGCATCAATGCCGTCAATGTCAAGGGCGTTACCTATCCGGTGCAAGACCTGGTCTGGACCGGCTCCGTGGACGACCTCAACGCCCTGCTCGGCATCAATGCCCCGAGGCTCAGTTATGCAAGGCTCGCCTTTGTCTTTCTGACCTACCAGCGCAGAAGGTACGTTAATCGCCCATTGCTATATGTCTACTATACTAATCCGGAGCTGTGCTTTAAACGTGTATACTTCCCGTCAAACATATATGGCAGGGAGTCGTCTGCCACTGCTGAGGGCATCTGTGTTATACTGAACTATGAAAATGACTTCGATCAACAGTACATACTAAAACGCACGGTGGAAGACATAGAAAGGGTCGGATTGTTTAAAAAACGCTACCTGCGCCAATCAAAGGTGTTAAAGGCTGGTCCGTGTATGCCAGTTTACGGACTCAACTATGAACAAGATATGGCAGAGGCCCTCAGTGGTATACACGCTTACCAGAACGTCTATTCGGTGGGGCGCATGGGGGGATTCTTGTTTTGTATGGTCCCTGCGGCGGTCAGTCAGGGGTTTAAGGTTGCCAGGGAGATACTCAATAAATAGCCGACTGAAAACTATCCATACGGTGCAGAGGTATCGATGCCGGCCATAGACCTGGCAACGCACGGCATGAATCCCGTGGTGGCGTTTGGCATCCTCAAGAGGCATCTCTATGCCTTCTACAAGCACTTTACCGCAAGAAAACTCCTGAACTTCTGCCGCACAGAGTACAACAGACTCACCAAAAAGACCCGTCTTAATTCGTTTCCATATATACTGAAACTGGAGACCACAAACATGTGTAATCTCTCCTGCGCCTACTGCTACGATGGCAGACGTGCGCCCCTGGAGGGTGAACGTCACTACGGAAAGATGTCGTTGGATGGCTTTAAGCGGCTTATAGACGAGCTTGCCCCGTACCTGTTCAAGATAAACCTGTATGGGTTTGGCGAGCCGTTTCTTGACCCTCAGTGCATTGACATGATTGCATATGCCACCAAGCACAACGTGGGGGTTGGCGTGTCGTCGAACATGAACTTTGTCGATGATACCCTTGCCCGCAAGATAGTGCAATCCGGGCTGGAGGTGCTGATCTTTTCCTGTCACGGCGTTACGCAGGAGAGCTACAAGAGGTTCATGGTAAAGGGGAACATGGGGCTAGCCTTCAAAAACATCTCAGAGGTCATAACGCAGAGGGATATGGCAGGGTCCAAGACGCCATTTATCGATTGGCAGTTCTGTGTAACCGGCTTTAATCAGGGCGAAATTGCAGCCGCAAAGGCCAAGGCCATGGAGCTTGGCATAGACCAGGTGCGTTTTATAAAGCCGTTCTTCCCCGAAGATGCCGCACCGGAGTGGTTTTCCGACCTGTTTCCACGTCACAGCACGGCTGTCGTTGTCAATCAGATATCTTCTCCGGGCAAAGGGCGGCGACGTCCGGTTGGGTGTTCGTGGCCATATCGCAGCGCCTACATCAACTACGACGGTGGGGTTCTGCCATGCTGCAAGGACACGCGCCTGATCGCCAACGACTTTGGCAACGTCTTCAGAGACGGCTTTGCTAACATCTGGAACAACGAGCATTACGTCAGCAGCCGGGCATTGATAGCGCATTCATCCAGTGGGCAGGGTGGGTGTCAGACCATGTGTGCGCGCTGCCCCGTTACGCTTGAGTGACAATGCAGGAGTGGTGGGGTGGGCAAAGCCGCTCTATCGGCCAAAGGGTGATATGTCTCTGAGGTACTTGATAATCCCGGGCAGGACTTCTATGACCTTGTCTATTTCGGCCTGGGTGTTGTAACGACTTAGGGAGAACCTTACGGAGCCGCGTATCACCTCTGCCGGTACGGACATGGCCGAAAGGACGTGACTGGGGTCCTCGGAACCCGATGAACAGGCCGACCCCGATGAGGCACATATGCCATGTTGGTTGAGCAGCATCAGCACTGCCTCGCCATCTACGTACTTGAAGCTTATGTTTGTGGTGTTGGGCATTCTGTTGTCCGTGGTGCCATTTAGCCTGCAATCGGGGCACTTTTCCAGGATGGCGTCCTGCAACTTGTCCCTCAGACGGCTTACATAGGTAGCTTCGGTGTTGATACTGTCCCCGGCCAGTTGACATGCCTTGCCAAGGGCAATGATGGAAGCCACGTTTTCGGTTCCGGCGCGCCTGCCCTCTTCCTGATGTCCACCGATAAGCAACGGGTGAAAGGGAATGCCCCTTCTGACATATAACACGCCAACCCCCTTGGGTGCATGGAGCTTGTGCCCGGATATGCTCAACATATCCACGCAGAGGTCCCTCACATCCACGGGCATCTTGCCAACCGCCTGCACGGCATCGGTATGAAACAGTATCCCCCTCTCTCTGAGGCATCGGCCTATCTCCGGGATGGGAAATACAACGCCTGTTTCGTTGTTTGCAAGCATGACTGACACAACGGCAACCGAATCATCCAGGGCGTCCATGAAGGCGTCCATGTCAAGTATGCCATAGCTGTCCACAGGCAGGCAGGTCAGACGATATCCCTCCCTCTCCTTGAGTTTGCAGAGGTTTAACACGGCGGGGTGTTCCACCTTTGTTGTGATGATGTGCTTTTTGCCTCTGTTGGCCTTGAGGGCGCTCAGGATTGCGGTGTTGTTGCTCTCCGTGCCGCAGCTCGTAAAGACTACTTCATCGGCATCAGCTCCTATGAGGGTCGCCACTCTTGCCCTTGCCTCTTCTATCTTGGCACGTACACCGGCACCAAGGCTGTATGCACTTGAGGGATTGCCATACAACTGTTTCAGGTATGGTACCATTTCCTCAAACACCTCCCTGGCTATTGCCGTTGTGGCGTTGTTATCCAGATATATCTCTTGCATATCCACGTGATAAGTGTAACATAGGTTGATATGTATTTGTCAATTTGGCCAACTACCAACCATGGCAATCGCATTTAACCGTAAGAAAAAAAAGGGGTGGGTGGAAGTTATTAACTACACATGAGGGCGATCCTAAACTCGGCGCCACCATCAACGTTGCTGACTGTCAGTTTTCCATTCATGTTTGTCTCTATAATCGTCCTCGACATGTAAAGTCCTACACCAGTACCCTCGATTCCCTTTGTTGTGTAGTAGGGGTCAAATATCCTGTCCATAACATTCTGTGGTATGCCACCACCATTGTCTCTGATTGAGGTTATCGCTTCGTTTCTCTCTTCATCTTTGTCAAATTCTATTTCAATCTTGCCTTGTACCGTCTCGGTATTTTTCCTGAGTATAATAGCATCTCTTGAGTTGTTCAGGAGATTAAGCATTACTTGTTTAAACTCATTAGGATACCCCTCTACGAGCAGCTTTGAACATGACATCTCTTTCACCTCAATGCAGATACCGTTGCTAGTAAAAATCCTGGAAAACAAGAAAACTAAGCCTTCTACCGCAAGCTTCACATCAAAGATGACTTTCTCTTTCGATGGTTTAAAAAAGTTCCTGAAATCGTCCATCGTTTTACTCATAAAGAGGATTTGGTTCATTGAATCATTCGCCATTTTATCAATATATTGCGCATTTAACTCGCCAAAACGATATGCCTCTTTCAGGTCTTGTACGAATATAGACAAGGCGTTTAGTGGTTGCTTCCACTGATGTGCAATTAATACGAGCATCTCCCCCATAGCCGCCATCTTGGATTGCTGTATCAGCAATTGTTCATTTCTATGTCTGTTTTCTATTTCTTTGGCTACCCGGGTCTCAAGATTTGTGTTTAAGTTTTTTAGTTCCTCTTCCATCCTTTTCCGATCAATAGCGATGGCATAAATGTGTGCAAGACGACTTATAAATTCCAAATCCTCATTGGTATAATCCCTTTCGGCATTTGCCAAGGTAATCTGTCCGATAAGGTTGTCTTTAATCCTCGCTGGTACCGACAGAAATCTATGTATCGCAACATGTCCATCAGGTGCACAGCCTTTGTATGAGGGGTGTATCTGAGGATTATTCGTATAAAACCCCTTCGCTGTATTCAGGGAATGTCCCCATAGGGCATTATATCCACTATCACCTCTTGGAAATACTACCTTTTGCTGTACACTCTCTATATTGCACATGCCATCGTGCATCATTGCGGTAAGGGTATGTCCAACCATATCATTTGAGTCTTTGTCTACCTCCGCTACGTATCCATGCAAGCTATCTGTCAGCGCCATAGCATATCTGTTAATGACCACGGCAATATCATAGATACTACTCTCAGGAGAAAGAGAGACCCTGGCCACTTCTGAGGCTGCTCTTTGAAAATCCAGTTCCCTCTTCTGCCTTGCTTGAACTTGTTTTATGTCCGTAATATCAAAAAATATCACAAACTTTGAGACGGAACCATCCACGTTGCTAATTGGAGCGTCGAGGAGCGAATATGTTTTTTTAGATTTAAGGCTATACCACTCCCGTTTAACGGTTTCTCCGGCGAACATATTTCCGTTACTGCACCAAGAGCATGGTTGCGTCCTATCGTGAAAATACTCATAACACCTGCGGCCATTTACCTCTCCAAAATCACTGATCATAGCATCGTTTACAAGTTCTATATGGTATTGCCTGTTTATTATCAAAAGGCCTATTGTTATGGCATCCGTTATTGCCTTAAGTTTATCTCTTTCTTTTTTAATGGCCGCTTCCATGTATCTTCTCAGGCTGATGTCTCTGAAAACACCCTGTACAAAAGGGCTTCCATTGTGGTAAATGATCTGCGCCAACACCTCACAGGGGATTTTGTCTCCATTTGATCGGACAACGTCAATTTCTATGGGGTAGACACTATCATTATTTATTAAATCTCTGATGAGTTCCTTAAATAGTTCTTTTGAAAATTCCTCTTTATCTTTAGGGTGTAATTGGGATTGGTGCATACCTTTGATTTCACTGACGGGTCTGCCTAAGAGTACAGACGCCGTTTGGTTGGCGTCAACGATATTGCCCGATTTCGGATCAGCGATAAGTATGGCATCCGGAGATTGATCAAACAGGCTCCTGTAGCGTTCTTCGCTTTCTTTCAACTCAGTGCTCATTTGCTTTTTCTCCGTTATTTCATCTGCAATATTGATATGAAATGTAGGATACTCCAGGCTCTCCCATAGGCGGACTCTGCTTACGTTTACCCATACAATCTGACCGTTTTTGCTGATATAACGTTTTTCCATCTTAAAACTCTGTATCTCACCACTAATCATAAGTTTCATGTTATCCGTCTCTGCCTGCAGATCACCGGGATAGGTTATTTTCTGGAATCCGAGGTTTAGCATTTCCTCCTGAGTATAACCAAATATATTGCAATAGGCCGCATTGACCTTAACGAACTTACCAGTAGATGAATGCACGATAGCAATCCCAACAGGCGCCTGTTCAAAGATTATTTTAAACATCTGCTCATTCTCATCTTTACTCCACATCCATTTAAAGATGTTGGCTCTTTCTCAAAGTGAGTGGGTAATGGTACAATGAGGGTAAAACATGTAAGGAGAATAGAGTTATGGAAATGTTGGAGAATTTATTTGAGCAAGCACTAAATATACAGTTACCGTGGAAGGTAACATCTATAGATTTCAAGAAAGTGGAAAAGGTGATAGATATACATATTGATTTTACAAGAGGTAGTATATTCAAGTGTAGTAAGTGTGGAAACAATTCTAAAGCTTATGACACAACTGAAAAGAAATGGCGACATCTTAATTTTTTTGAATATGAGAGTTATATAATAGCAAGAGTACCAAGGACTGATTGTAATGAATGTGGAGTTTTACAGATAGAAATACCTTGGGCTCGTAGTGGTGCTGATTTTACATATTTATTTGATTCTCTAATGATGATTCTTTGTAGAGAAATGCCTGTAAACAAAGTGTCTCA
>NZ_JMFO01000026.1 GCF_000714715.1 Candidatus Magnetobacterium casense | reverse complement strand
TATGGATACTACACCACCAGGCGGTTACGATAAGCTCATCAAGGAGCTGATTGAGGAAATAGAGCAGCCTCTGATAGAGAGTGTCTTGGGGATCAAGGCCGATAAAATTACCAGGCTGAACCCCATTATGCAGTTGACGGACGAACGTGAGGCTGATTTTCTGGCAAGGGTGGACTCCGCCAACACCGACTCCTTCATTGCACACGCAGAGATTCAGAGCACAAATGACCCCAAAATGCTTAAGAGAATGATGCGGTACTTTATTCACATATATTCGTTGTACGAGTTGAGAGTAAAGCAGTACGTCATATTTATCGGCAAAGACAAGATGAATATGAAAACTCGATTAAAACTGCCCGAGATGCGCTACAAGTACAGGTTGATCGATATGAGGAATATCAAGTGCGAACAATTTCTGTATTCGGGTGTACCGGGGAAAATTATCCTGGCGATATTATGCAACATGGGCGGGCGCGATGAGAGGGAGCTTGTACGACAGATTTTAGGTGAGCTGATGAAGGTCGCTAAAGGACTGGAACTGTCAAGAAATATAAGGACATTAGAGATGCTCTCAAGGTTGAGAGACATGCAAAAAATCGTGATAGAGGAGGCTGGAAAAATGTCACTTGCATACGATTTACCAATAGAAAAGGACCTGAGATTCATACAAGGTAAGCAAGAGGGTAAGCAGGAGGGTATACAGGAGGGTTTGGAAAGTGGCCGGGTGGAAGGCATGCAAGATACGATAGAGCTTTTGTTACGGGCCAGATTTGGTGAAGAAGGTTTATCGTTTATGCCGAAGATCAGAGGCTATGGAGATACGTCAAGGCTCCGCTCAATAACAGAGGCGTTGATAAGGGCACAGGACATCAGGGAGATTGAGGGATTGCTTTAACCTCCTCCGGTTACACTAATGTTAGCAGTGAGTTTTTTTTAGATTGCTTTAAAAGAGGGTGGTATATTATGAGTTAGCGTGTTGTATTGCAGTTCTGAGTGATTTGGCACCCTTTTCTTTCCCCAAGGCACCCATGAGTTTTTTATGCGCCTGTTTTTAGGTAACTTTTAATTTTTAATGCCATGCGTTATAATAGATCAATATGGATACTACACCACCAGGCGGTTACGATAAGCTCATCAAGGAGCTGATTGAGGAAATAGAGCAGCCTCTGATAGAGAGTGTCTTGGGGATCAAGGCCGATAAAATTACCAGGCTGAACCCCATTATGCAGTTGACGGACGAACGTGAGGCTGATTTTCTGGCAAGGGTGGACTCCGCCAACACCGACTCCTTCATTGCACACGCAGAGATTCAGAGCACAAATGACCCCAAAATGCTTAAGAGAATGATGCGGTACTTTATTCACATATATTCGTTGTACGAGCTGAGAGTAAAGCAGTACGTCATATTTATCGGCAAAGACAAGATGAATATGAAAACTCGATTAAAACTGCCGGAGATGCGCTACAAGTACAGGTTGATCGATATGAGGAATATCAAGTGCGAACAATTTCTGTATTCGGGTGTACCGGGGAAAATTATCCTGGCGATATTATGCAACATGGGCGGGCGCGATGAGAGGGAGCTTGTACGACAGATTTTAGGTGAGCTGATGAAGGTCGCTAAAGGACTGGAACTGTCAAGAAATATAAGGACATTAGAGATGCTCTCAAGGTTGAGAGACATGCAAAAAATCGTGATAGAGGAGGCTGGAAAAATGTCACTTGCATACGATTTACCAATAGAAAAGGACCTGAGATTCATACAAGGTAAGCAAGAGGGTATACAGGAAGGTATAGAGAAGGGCATAGAGAAGGGTATACAGAAGGGTATACAGAAGGGTAAGCAGGAGGGTATACAGGAGGGTTTGGAAAGTGGTCGGGTGGAAGGCATGCAAGATACGATAGAACTTTTGTTAAGGGCCAGATTTGGTGAAGAAGGCTTATCGTTTATGCCGAAGATCAGAGGCTATGGAGATACGTCAAGGCTCCGCTCAATAACAGAGGCGTTGATAAGGGCACAGGACATCAGGGAGATTGAGGGATTGCTGTGACTTACTCAAATGTATGAGAGAGACGATATATGAGGACAACACTTAGAATAAAGTACGAGTTGCTTAATGAAGCAAGGTATCTCTCTAGTGCAAAAGACTAAAACTCAGGCCATAGAAATAGCTCTCAGAGACTACATCTTAACGAGTAAAATTTAGACCTCATTGATGAGGGTAGGGCAGATATTTTTAGTGAGTTTTGGTTTCTTTTTGCAAGAGGCTCAAGGAGCTATTCAATTCTGCATGTTCTAACTGGATTTTTTTATATTTCATGGGAATAATGGAGTATTTATAATGTCTTACGAAACTGAAAAACAAAAGGTGCTGATAGTTGACGACAACATCTCCACCATTGAGATAACCAATGAGGCATTGCAAGACAACTACATGACGTACTTTGCCACTAACGCCAGAGACGCCCTGGATGTAGCCTTGTCTATAAAGCCTGACCTGATACTGCTTGATATCATCATGCCTGATAGCAGCGGGTACGACTTGTGCCGCCAGTTAAAGCAGGAACCTTCATTGGCGGATGTATCGGTTATATTTTTGACGTCCATGAGCGAAAAAGACAGTGAAGCTGTTGGCTTGGAGTTAGGCGCCGTCGATTATATCTCCAAGCCTGTTAACCCTGCCGTGGTGAAATTGCGTGTCAAAAATCAGTTGGATTTGAAGAGACAGATGTTGCTCGAACAACAGTTGATACAACAGTTGACAAATGCCAACGCAACAATCCTGAACGAAAATATAGAGCGCAGACGCATAGAAAAGGCATTAAAATACAGCGAACACAAATATCGTCAGTTGTTTGAACTGTCACACGCAGGGGTCTGGACTATAGACAAGGGTGGTGTAACAACACTGATAAACCCACGTATGGCAGAGATGATGGGATACGGCACCGAGGAGATGAAGCAGACACGTCCATCCGCATATATGGACAAACACTGGGCGGACACCTTTGAAATAACCATCGGACGCTTAAGCGTGGACATGGTGCCGCAGCAGTTTGAAATGGAACTTCTGCGCAGAGACGGCTCCGTCATGTACGTAACAGTGGTGATGTCGCCCATTACGGACAGGAACGGCTCTTATGCCGGGGCAACGGCAGGGGTTGTGGACATTACGGACCTCAAGGAACTTGAGCGGCAAATACTTCGCACCCAGAAGGACTACTACAACAATATTATCAACTCCATGCAGGATACGCTCATTGTGGTCACACAAGAGGCAATCATAGAGGCGGTAAACTCTGCCACATGCAACCTGCTCGGATACACTGAGAGAGAAATAATCGGCCGAAATATAGACATCATCTGTAACGTTGATCTCAACAGCCTGCTTGCCGAAGAGATACTCTATAATACAAAGAACGGCACCAAAATCCCCATGCTGGTGTCTTTTTCCAGTTGCACGAGCGTTATCGACAACAGCAGGGTGATGATAATGGTAGGGCGGGATATCACAGAGCAAAAGAATCGGGACAGGTTGTTTATGATGAAGATGAGGCAGGCTCAGATGGGTGAAATGTTAAGCCTCATTGCACATCAGTGGAGACAACCCCTGGCCACTATCAATGCCATTATCGCAAACCTGAAGGTGAATATGACCATTGCCGGCGTATCCGAAGATGAAGTCTCTGCCGCCATGGATGACATAGAGAGACACGTAATATTCCTGTCGGAGACAATCAACGATTTCAGAAACTTCTACAGGACGGACAAAAGGGTTGACTCGGTCGTCCTGCATACCGTCATAGACAAGAGCTTAAAGGTCATAGAAATTCCACTGAGAGATAACAAGGTACAAGTCACCTTTGACAAAAAGATATACACACCCATTCAGACGTATCCCAACGAAATGATGCAGGTCTTTCTGAACCTCCTGTCTAACTCCCTGGAGGCCATAAAAGAACGGAAAATAGCCAATCCGTACATAAGAATAATCGAAGACGAAGATGAACTGTATATCTATGTCAAGGTAATCGACAACGGCGGTGGTTTTTCCGATTATGTTCTGGAAAACATATTCACGCAATACTACTCCACCAAGAGCGAGGCAAAGGGGACGGGTTTGGGTTTGTACATCTGCAGGGTAATAATTGACGACCATTTAAAGGGCAGCATCGAGGCCTCAAACTGCGACGACGGCGCTTGTATGAGCATAAAAGTGCCAAAAACTTTGAACAAGGAGAGTAAACCTCAATGAAGGCCAATCTCATGATACTGAAGGAATTAGCCCAGTCATTGAGCATCCTGTACGCCGAGGATGAGGATGACATGAGGAATGAATACAGTAAGTTTTATATGAAATTCTTCAAAAGGGTCGATGTTGCCCGTGACGGCAAGGAAGCCCTGGAGTTGTACAAGAGGGACAGGTACGACATAGTCATCACGGATATCAAGATGCCCATGTTTGATGGCATCAGGCTGGCCAGGGAGATCAAGCTGATTAACAGAAAGCAGCCAATCCTGATCACGTCTGCATACAATGACTCCGAGTACCTGCTTGAGCTGATAAACATAGGGATTGATAAGTTTATAACAAAGCCCATAAACAACGAGCAGTTACTGGACGTCCTGCTCAAGGTGTGCACGGCAATAAAGTACGAGGAAGAGTACATGCGGTGTAACGTCTTCAAGATCAGACTTGCCGCTATAAACGAACTGTTCAAAAACATCGCACACCACTGGAGAAATCCGCTCAACGAGGTCGGACTGTTGATTCAAAACATGGAACTTGTCTATGATGAAGGGGTGCTGGATAAAAAGTTCCTGGATGATTTCATAGACCGTTCCATGTCAGTGGTGCAAAAGATGTCCGGCACAATAGAGTTGTTTCTGGCCTCCGTACCGAGGGCGGACTCTGACGATGTAACATTTGACATTGCAGAGACGATAGGCACTGTCCTGGTACTCCTTGGCGAAGCACTCAAAGACTGTTGCATAGCGGTAAAGGTAGACGTCGTCGAAAATCACACGCTAACGGGTTGCCGTACCAAGCTGATTGAGGCCCTGTCGCAGATAATCAATAATGCACGGGATGCCCTCATGGAAAGCCGCCAGACAGACAGACAAATCAACATCTGCCTCTTCACCGCAGACAACAGACCGGTCATCACTGTCCAGGACAACGGAGGCGGTATCAGTGAGCCTCTGATCGAAAAGATATTTGAACCATATCAAACCAGTAAGGGGCCTAAGTCAGGGACGGGGCTTGGACTGTATATAGCGCGACAGTTTATCGAGCTTGATATGGGCGAGGCCCTGTCGCAGATAATCAATAATGCACGGGATGCCCTCATGGAAAGCCGCCAGACAGACAGACAAATCAACATCTGCCTCTTCACCGCAGACAACAGACCGGTCATCACTGTCCAGGACAACGGAGGCGGTATCAGTGAGCCTCTGATCGAAAAGATATTTGAACCATATCAAACCAGTAAGGGGCCTAAGTCAGGGACGGGGCTTGGACTGTATATAGCGCGACAGTTTATCGAGCTTGATATGGGCGGCAAACTGACGGCAAGAAACATTGACGGTGGAGCCGAGTTCAGGATAGAGCTTTAAGGATATGTAAGCAGCCAATGGAAACACAACTGCATGAACTCACCGAAGCCCTTCAAAGAGAGATCAGGGAACGGGAGCACTTTGAAAAATGCTTCATCCAGAGCGAAGAAAAATATCGACTCCTGCTGAACAATATCCCGCAGAAGGTGTTTTATAAAAACAGGGACTTAGTCTACGTCGCAGTCAACCAGGCATTTGCATCCGAATTCAATCTCAAATCTGACGACATAATAGGCAGGACAGCCTTTGACTTCTTCCCCAAGCACCTGGCAGAACGATTCCTCATCAACGATATCCGTATCATGCAATCAGGGGTTGCCGAGAGTTTTGATGAGCCATATATGAAAAACGGTATGGAATCTGTCGTCCATACGGTACTCTCCCCAGTCCGTGATGACAATGGCGTCGTTATTGGTATGCTTGGCATACTGTGGGATATCACCGATAGAAAAAAACTGGAAGACGCCTTAAGAAGCGAAAAGGAAACGGCACAGAGATACCTTGACATGGCGGGTGTCATGATAGTAGTTGTGAATTCAGACCATAGCCTCCAACTCATTAACAGGAAGGGATGCGATATACTTGGCTACCACGAAAACGAAATCATGGGCAAGGACTGGTTTGATCTCTGTATCCCCGTGGATAAGCGTGAGACTGACAGAAGCTCTTTTAATGATTCCCTGGCAGGCAGGGTGACGCTTGATTTCCATGAGAACTATGTCCTTGCAAAGGACGGCTCCGAACGACTAATTTACTGGCATGTAACACCACTGTACGACAAAAATGGTAAAATCACCTCACTCATGGGGGCCGGAGAGGATATCACTCAACGTCGCATAATTGAGACCAGGTTAATGACGGCAATGCGGGAGGCCGACAGCGCCAACCGCGCCAAAAGCGAATTTCTTGCCAACATGAGCCATGAAATACGCACACCGATCAACGGCATTGTTGGCCTTGGCCGTTTGATGCTGCAAACCGAACTATCGGCAAAACAGAGAGACTACGTCAACAAGATACAGTCATCGTCAAATTCACTGCTGTTGCTCATTAACGATCTGCTCGACCTCTCAAAGATAGAGGCCGGAAGACTGGAGCTGGATATCGTTGACTTTGACCTCAACAGTGTCCTGGATAATATAGTCAACATGCTGGCCATCAAGGCGGAGGAAAAGGGTGTAGAGATAATGCTCTCTATCGACAAGGACGTCCCTTTCCTGCTCACCGGTGACCCCTTGAGGATAACCCAGGTGATCACCAATCTGCTCGGTAATGCAATCAAGTTCACTGAACAGGGAGAGATTATACTGGCCATCAAGGTCATTGATATGGACGATAAAGAGGTCACCCTGGGTTTTTCCGTCAAAGATACCGGGATTGGTATAAAGCCTGACGTAATGCCAAATCTGTTCAAACCGTTTTCACAGGCCGACAGCTCGACAACAAGGAGGTATGGCGGTACCGGTCTTGGGCTGAGTATATGCCGGAAACTGATAGAGTTGATGAATGGCGAAATCAGTGCAAAAAGCGAATACGGCAAAGGAAGCGAGTTTACCTTTACCCTAAAAACTGCCTGCCGACAACCACCAGGGACAACTTACCTGATACCCCACGACCTTGTAGGGATGAAGGTCATGGTGGCTGACGACAACGAAAGTGCCCGCGAGATATTAAAGGATATACTGGAGGGCTTTACCATGGAGGTGACAACAGTTGATTGCGGCATGGCGGCCATAGAGCAATTGAGGCGCTCTTGTGAGATGTCAACGCAGCGGCAATACAAGTTGTTACTTATCGATCACAAGATGCCGGGGATGAACGGCCTTGAGACAACAAGGCATATCCTCTCTGACCCTAAAATAACCAACCCGCCGATCATAATTATGGTGACGGCCCACGGCAATGACGATGTCAGGCAAGTGTCCAGGGAGCTTGGCATAAGGTCTTTCCTCACAAAGCCTCTCAAGAAATCCATGCTGTTTAACACGATACTTGAGGCCTTTGGCAAGGATACAAGGCATCAGGTAAGGCGTCATGAAAGCGGCACATCTGACACTAAAAGGTTGTCAAGCATAAATGGGGCGCGCTTGTTGCTTGTGGAGGACCATTACGTAAATCAACAGGTTGCCTTTGAACTCCTGACGGATGCCGGGTTTGTTGTTGATATAGCCAACAACGGACTAGAGGCGGTGAGCGCCGTAGAGATGGCCAAGGAAAAATATGGCGCCGTCCTGATGGACATACAGATGCCACAAATGGACGGCCTTGAGGCCACACGGCTGATCAGAGAGAAACTGTCCGGGGACGAGCTGCCAATAATTGCAATGACTGCCCACGTGATGAAGGAAGAGCAGGACAGATGTTATGCGGCAGGGATGAACGACCACATATCCAAGCCAATAGACATCAAAGACCTCTGCGACACGCTTCTGAAGTGGATACCGCCAACGGCATCAGAGTTCCCCGTGGTTGGGGCTGCACCGTCCCTGCAGGAAGAAGGTCTGCAGGAGGATAACCTCCCCGGCATTGACGTGGCATCGGGGCTTAAGAGGCTTGGCGGCAAGAGAAAACTGCTACAAAAGGTCATTATAGATTTCAGAAACGCCAATGCCGGTATCGTTGATGACATTGAGGCAGCGCTTAGGGGGCGGGATTACAATAGCGCCAGGGACCTGGCACATGGTCTTAAGGGCATGGCATCTAATATATCGGCGACGGCGCTGGTTGGCGTTGTCAGGGAGCTTGAAGACCTGTTGAAAAAAGAAGACTCCGGAGAGATTCCAGGATGTCTGAAGAGAATGACAAGGGAGCTTCACACGGTATTTGAGTCGGCACATACATTGGAGATACTGATACGTGAAAAGGAATCCTTGACGGCAGACTCCTCCGATGAGGTCAACGAACTCGGTGCAATTATCTTGCAATTGCAACAGTTGTTGCAACAGAACTCTCTGCAAGTGAGGAGGTATTTCGCTGAGAATCGTTCGTCTCTGATGTCAGCCTCCAGTGAAAAAGAGATCGATGAGCTGGGCAGCCATATCAACAAGCTGGACTTTAAGGGGGCCATGCTGATTGTGAGAGCACTTGCGGAGTCGCTGAACATCGCCGAAAAAGAAAAGATTCTCATAGTGGATGACGCACCGTCAAATATTGAGATCACCAATGATGCCTTGCAAGATGTCTACACAACGTACTTTGCCACTAACGCCAGGGATGCCTTTGAGATAGCCTTGTCGGTAAAGCCGGACCTGATCCTGCTTGATATCATAATGCCTGAAGTCAGCGGCTACGAACTGTGTCGTCGCCTCAAGGGGGAACCCTCATTGGTTGACGTGCCGATCATCTTTTTAACCTCTATGGACCAGAGGGACGATGAGGCAATTGGTCTGAAATTAGGTGCCGTCGATTATATCTCCAAGCCTGTCAATCCGGACGTAGTGAGGCTGAGAGTGAAAAATCACCTGACGCTTAAGCGACAAATGCAGAAAGAGAGGCAGTTGGTGCAACAGTTGACAAAGACCAACACGGAACTGCAAGAGCTTCAGGGGCAACTCCTTCGCTCTCAGAAGGACTACTACAGCAACATCATCAATTCCATGCAGGAGACGCTCATCGTGGTCACGCAGGAGGCAGTCATAGAGGCTGTAAACATGGCCACCTGCACCCTGCTGGGGTACGGCGGGCAGGAACTGATCGGAAAAAAAATAGATATCATATGTCATCTTGACCTCAATCAACGTACCGATGAGGCAACATATCAGACAAAGAACGGCACAAAGGTTGCCATGCTGGTGTCTTTTTCCGGTTGCACAAGCGTCATTGACAACAGCACGGTAGTGATAATAGTAGGACGGGATATTACGGAACAAAAACACAAGGACAGGTTGTTTCTGATGAAGATGAGGCAGGCTCAGATGGGTGAGATGTTAAGTCTCATAGCGCATCAGTGGCGACAACCCCTGGCCACTATTAATGCCATCATTGCTACGTTAAAAGTAAAGATGGCTCTATCCAGTGTATCGGAAGATGACATCAGCGAGGGCTTTGACAAGATAGAAAAGCACGTCTCGTTCTTGTCTGAAACCATCAACGACTTCAGAAACTTTTACAAGACAAACAAGAGGCTTGAACCTGCCCTGTTGCACGATGTTATAGAAAAGAGCTTAAATATCATAGCCATTCCCGTGCGGGACAACCACGTGCAGATAAACTATGACAGGAAGATATCGTCTGTGTTTCAGACGTATCCGAACGAGCTGATGCAGGTCTTTCTGAACATATTCTCAAACTCCCTGGAGGCCGTAAAAGAACGCAATGTAGCCAATCCGCTCATAAACATAAGCGAAGACGAAGACGATGACCACATCTACGTCAGGGTGACGGACAACGGAGGAGGGTTTTCCGACTATGTCCTTGGGGACGTGTTCAAGCAATACTTTTCTACCAAGGGTGAGGCAAAGGGGACAGGACTGGGTTTGTACATTTGCAAGGTAATCATAGATGACAATCTGAAGGGTCATATCGAAGTCTCAAACGTTAATGACGGCGCCTGCATAAGCATAAGACTGCCAAAGCAGTTGAACTTGGGGAATGAATCCGTATGAAGATAAATATCATGCTGCTGAGAGAGTTAGCCAAATCGTTGAGGGTCCTGTACGTCGAGGACGAAGACGATATACGGCTTGAATATGGCAAGTTTTACATGGAGTTTTTCAGAAAAGTGGACACGGCCTGTAATGGCAGGGAGGCGTTGGAGTTGTACAAGAAGGACAGATACGACATTGTCATCACGGATATCAAGATGCCCATGTTTGATGGCATCAGGCTGGCCGGAGAGATCAAGGCGATTAACAGAAAGCAGCCAATCCTGGTTACCTCTGCCTACAGTGATGCCGGGTACCTGCTTGAGTTGATAAATATCGGCGTTGATAAGTTTATAACAAAGCCCATAAACAACGAGCAGTTATTGGACGTCCTGCTTAAGGTGTGCACGGCAATAAAGTACGAGGAAGAGTACATGCGGTGTAACGTCTTTAAGATCAGGCTTGCCGCTATAAACGAGCTGTTTAAGAACATCGCACACCACTGGAGAAATCCGCTCAACGAGATCGGTCTGTTGATTCAAAATATCGAGTTTGCTTATGAGGACGGTAAAATAGACAAAAATTTTCTGGATGAATTCATACAACAGTCAATGAGTGTGGTTCAAAAGATGTCCGGCACGATAGAGTTGTTTATGGCCTCTGTGCCACGGTCTGAGACGGATGTAACATTTGAGCTTTCAGGGGTGATAGACACAGTCCTGGTATTCCTTTGCGAAACACTCAAAGACTGTTGCATAGCGGTAAAGGTGGACATCAGAGACAATCACACGCTAACGGGTTGCCGTACCAAACTGATTGAAGCCCTGTCGCAGATAATCAATAATGCACGGGATGCCCTCCTGGAAAATAGGCAGACAGACAGACAGATCAACATCTGTCTCTTGACCGCAGACAACAGACCGGTTATCACTGTCCAGGACAACGGAGGCGGTATCAGTGAGCCTCTGATCGAAAAGATATTTGAACCATATCACACGAGCAAGGGGCCTAAGTCAGGCACGGGCCTTGGGCTGTATATAGCGCGACAGTTTATCGAGATTGATATGGGCGGAAAACTGACGGCAAGAAACATTGACGGTGGAGCCGAGTTCAGTATAGAGCTTTAGGAGGACGATTATGGATACAAAACTTGCAGAGTCATTAAAGGAGCTGGGGGATACCCTTCAGCATGTTGAGAATCTGGTTTCCAGCGCCAAACATGCAGTGCGTCAGGCACAGGCCAAGGTGTCGATATCGTTGCAGACGGAGACCACAGAGCAATACTGCAACCTCGTGGACTGGACTCAACTGCTTGCCTGCGAGATGATCCAGGTGATAGAGCTGGGCATACAGGAGACCATGGCAAAGTGCAGGGAGGTAAAGGAACTATTGCCGGATGACGATTCAGACATGCTCAGGATGTAAGTTCGGTGTCGGGCTGCTAGCTTCGGCAGGGGCAGGGCGTATGCAATGCACGGAAACGGCAAGAGAGAAAACGGCAGGGGGGCTGATGATACCGTTATTATAGAGTGGGTTGACTCAAGTCCGATTTATTCAAGGACGCGGTTGCATAAATCGGAACTTTTGTCATAGCCTTACGGTTTGAGGTGTTTACGGGACGTTAGCAGCTTAAATTCAAATGCACGCTTCAGACGGCCTTCTTAAATCTCATTGCCTTGAGCCTCTTTTTTCTGGCATCTCTCTGTTTTCTTTTTTTCTTGACAGAGGGCTTTTCATAGAAGCTCCTGTTTTTGATATCTCTAAACAGGCCTTCTTTTTGAAGCTGGCGTTTTAAGGTTTTAAGGGCCTTCTCAACATCATTTTCATATACTTTTATATACAAAACCGCTTATCTCCATTTTTTAGTCTCCCTGTGACTTCCGCTGCCGCCGGGGCCTCCACCTCTTTTACCTTCAAAGCCGCCACGCCTGTCCTTCTGCTGTGGCTTTGCCTCGGCAACGGATAAGGTTCTTTCCATAAAGCTGCTGCCATTGAGTGTAGCAATAGCCTTTTGGGCGTCCTCTTCGTTTACCATTTCGACAAAGCCAAATCCCTTGGGTTGTCCCGTCTGTGCATCAGAGATCAACTTTACCACATCTACCTCCCCTATTCGTGCGAAGAGGTCTCTGAGGTCGTCTTCTGTTGCCCGGAAGGAAATGTTGCCTACATAAATGTTTTTCCCCATCGTTAACTCAACTCCTTAATTAAATAATTTTCACTAAAAAGACCCCATCGCCTTAAAAGTCTACGTGGTCCCACAAGCCTGCGTCCCTGTATATAGTCTACAATAAAACTGCATAAAATGTATATAAAATTATTTCAGCAATTTTTCATGTCAACCATGACACCTTTGCCTTTATCATACCACGGTATCATCGTGGCCGATAATCCCATATAAAACGGTCTAACACGTGCTGCAGGAGGTCTTACGGCAACCGCCGCAATCACTCTTGACCTGCTTGTCCACGCCACTGACACCAAACATGGACATCTTTTTTTTCATCTCCGACGAGCCACAATGCGGACAACTCACCTGACGGTTGCCGTAGACCAGTAGCTCTACGTTCTGTTTACAGTTATTGCACAGATACTCATATATCGGCATAGTTACCCTCTAATCTGTCCTCTGGCGTCCCTCTGGCGGCCCTCGGCATGGTCATTAAAGCCTCATGGCCTCCCTGATCAGTTGCATGGACTCTTGGGCAACCCTGGCGGCCCTTGCATTGCCGGCGTTTAAAATATCGGTCAGCGTGGAGGAATTTTTCAGTTCCTTGCGTCTGGCCCATATAGGCTCCAGTATGGTCAATATGTGTGTGGTAACAATTTTTTTGCAATCGATACAACCGATGCTCGCATTGCGACAGCCATCGGCCACGTACTGTTGCTGCTCTTTGGTAGAGAACACCTTGTGCAGTTGGTAGACTGGGGAGAGTTCGGGGTCTCCCTTGTCGGTGCGTCTGACTCTGGCCGGGTCGGTCATCATAGTCCGAATTTTGGTTTGAACTTCTTCGGTGGTATCGGAGAGATAGATGCAGTTGTTGTAGCTCTTGGACATCTTTCTGCCATCGAGGCCAACCACCTTGGGATAGTCGGTCAGAAGTGCCTCGGGTTCTACCATCACGTCTCCGGGGTAGAGGAAGTTGAATCGTCGTGCCAGCTCCCTGGTAAACTCCAGGTGCGGTTGCTGGTCTATTCCCACCGGGACGTACTTTGCCCGATAGGCAAGGATGTCCGCCGATTGCAACACCGGATATCCAAGGAATCCATATGTGTCCAGGTCCTTGTCCTTTATTTCAAACTGTTTTTCCTTGTATGTGGGCACCCGCTGCAACCACCCCAGGGGCGTGATCATGCTCAACAGCACGTATAACTCCGCATGTTGCGGTATCGCAGACTGCACAAATACGGTGCACTTATCGGGGTCCAGTCCGGCGGCCAGGAAGTTCAGGACAAGCTCCTGTGTGTACTCTCGTATCACTGCCGGGTCTGCGTAGTTGCTGGTCAGGGCATGCCAGTCGGCCACGAAGTAGTAGCAGTCGTAGTGGTGTTGCAGCTTGACCCAGTTCTGGAGCGCACCCACCAGGTTGCCAACATGCAGCAAGCCGCTTGGCTGCATTCCGCTCAGGACGCGCTCTTTCACCGCCGCTTTGTCCGTCGTGCCACCCGTGCCACCCGTGCTGCCCGATAACTTGTTGTCACCGTCTTGCATTCTGTCTCCCTGTTTAAAGAATTCGTCCCAGAGGCATAAGGATCATGCCTATGAGGAACTGTACGACCCTCTGTATAGGTGTTATGATATATTGTGCCATGCCGGTAACCCATAAAGCAAGTACAATTAATATCCCATAGGGTTCAATTCGACTGTACTGATACGCCTGTCTGTAAGGTAACAGACTTACAACGATCCTGCCGCCATCAAGGGGTGGGATCGGGATCAGATTAAAGGCCGCCAAAAAGACGTTAAAATATACGCTATATCGCAACATTTGTTCCACCGGTATCAGTACCTTTGAAGACATGAACTCTGGATTGTGCGGTGAGGGATACAGCCTGGCAATGATGGCTATGAGTACAATGCTCACCGTGGCTATCACGATGTTAGCCCCGGGGCCGGCAGCAGAGACCAGTGCTGCATCTACCCGGGGGTTTTTCAGTCTGCCGAAATTAACCGGCACGGGCTTGGCCGAACCAAATATAAACGAACCGCTGGAGAGTATAAACAGCATTATCGGCATGATAATCGTTCCCATCAGATCGATATGCGCTATGGGATTAAGCGTCAGCCGTCCCATTTCCTTTGCCGTGGGGTCGCCGCGCTTGTCCGCAATCCACCCATGCGCAACCTCATGAAAGGTTATCGCTATGAGAATTGGCAAGGCCGCAACAGACAGGCTACGCAGTATCTGGACTATATCCAAACTATTTTGCGACTTTTTTGGACAACGGCGTTAATAGCTTGTCCAGTACGGTTCTGGCTGCAACGATTGGGTCAATGATGGCGCTGTCCATGTCGTTTTCAACATCTCTCTTGTTTGACAGGAAGTTTATACGGTCCTGCATCCTGTCACGCAGGAATCTTAGCCGTGATTCATCCTGTGAGGGTTCGTACTTTTGGTCGAAGTCGGCGCCAAAGAGTTCATTGCCATTTTGCGGGATCAACAATCCCTGAAACGCATTCCACTCCTTCCACACAATGGTATTGCGCACCAGTTCGGTCACGATGGACAGCGATAATTCCTTGGGAATATCGATCAGGCTCTCCGGCAATCCGAAGGCGTTTGTGTTCATAATGTAACACTCGGTGCCGCCCTCAAACAGCTTATAGAACTGCTGACAATCCCACAACAGGGGATGCACCCTGAAGGGATTGGCAAAAGGCTCGATGACGAGTTTTTCAAACTCCTTGGGGTCTACGTTTTCAACCCCCTTGGCCCTCAGCGTGCTCAAAGACGCCCCCATGGCAACAGCAAGCCACAGGTTGTCGATCTTGCTGATTGGCGGCAACGAGGTGTCCTTTTGCAGCCAGATGACCTTGCCTGGACGTTCGCAGTAGTCACGGTGTTTGAACATGTCACGGGTCTTTATGCACCTGCCGTTTCTGTTGCGGACATCGGCACAGACCAGCTTGCGTTTGCCATCGTCAGACAAGGTTATGCCGACGTTCTGGGCGCTGTAGAAGTACTTGATGATCGGGTCATCGGGCACCACGGCATCGGTCTTGTCAAAGAGATTTGGTTCAATTGCTATTGACAGGTCGTTATCGAGGTCGATTAAGAATGCGTCATCGTGGACGACCGTGACCTGCTCACCCTCGGCGAGGGCGCTTTCGTGTTTGTCGCTGTTGGTGATGGAGGATTTCCCCGACCCGGAGAGGCCAAAGACGGCAATGGGCGGGTTCTTTCCGATCTTCTTTATGCCACCGTGACAGGCCACCATGTTTTGTCTTACACCGACACTCCAGGCCAGCGTCAGAGTGCCCTTTTTGCGCTCACCGAAGTACCTCAGACCCAGTATCGCTATGCAGTTCTGTTTCTCATCGACGATGATCAGGCCATCGGGGAATCCCGGATGCGACCAGTCGGAGTCGGCGAGCACTATGATATCAGGCTCATCCAGTGGCCGCGATGTGGCATAGGTGTCCGTCCAGGGTTTCATCCATGGGGTAAAGTTCAGCGTCCAGTCCAACATGTTTTTGGCGTCGGTGGTGGGACTTACCAGGTGGGCCTTGACCATGAAGTCGCTGTGCAGTCCCACAATGCCCTCCATCCAGAAGGCAGGCTTCTTGTTAAACTGATACACGGCCTCGCGCAGGATGGTCAGGTACATATCCCTGTCGCTGCCCATCTGTCGCACCAGGCGTCTGGCACGCGCTGTACGTCCAACTATTGTTCCGTCGTTGGATACCAGCACCTTGGCGTCGGCGGGAAGACCGTAAGTCTGGGGCTTGTACATTGGCTCCGACGTGACTATCACCTCGGGCTGTCTTACTGCATACTCGTACAGCTCCCTCATAGTGGTCTTATGCACCGAGTTGGCGTACATTGCGCTTTCTATTATGGCCCTCCACGGAGAACCTGGTAGTTGCGTCTTGCTTGACATTTATCGTAACTCCTTCTTCATAATATGTAAAATACTATACAGTTGCGCTTTCTGAATTCTTGCATAGAGATGGTAGCATATTCAAATATTATATGTCAACGCCACAAATTGCCTGGGTGCTTTGGGAAAAGAAAAGGGGACGCCTGCGCCACTGCATTCAAACGTGGTCACATTGCTCAAGTATAGTATATTAGCTTTCATTAATAAGATACATTATTTTGACAATGTCACATTTAAGTAAACATAGGGATTGTCTGAACTAGGATTGATCACTTTGCTTCCTACGGTCGCAGGGCAGATTAAAGGATTTACAGGAAAAAGGGATAATATCTTTTTAACAAAATCCTGATAATCCCTTAATCCGTTAAATCGTGGTTCAGACATCTTTTAGTGTCAATTCTTATGATAATTAACACTGGTATATATATCTCTTACATCATGCAATTTCCAAATGTAAATGCTTGTTGTAGATGTTGGCAATTTTCTCAAGAGTTTTGACTGTGGGATTGCATTTGTTTGGATTCTCTAATTTTTGATAGACCTGATAAGGAATTCCCAGTTTTTTGGCTACATCAACCTGACTATAACCGAATTCCTGTCGTAATTTCCTCAGAAGTATTGGAACGGATGCGTAAGGCTCTGGTTCAATGAGGTATACGTTATCTCCTTTAATATCTGATGGCTCGGGAATTTTAAATCCTCTGTCAAACATTGATGCCAGGAAAGCGGACATCGCATCTTTTGCATAAGCCTTTGCTGCCTTTATAGTATCACCATGCGTTATACAGCCCTTCAAATCCGGAAACTCTACTGTAAAATTCTCATCCTCTGCAATATATTCTATAATTGCCGGATATCTTAACCTGCTCATTTTAACCCTCCTTGCTTTAAAAGTTTATTTAACGTTCCAGGTTTTATATCTTTACTGCCATGTACCGGCACTGAAATCAACTCGTCTCCTTTTCTAAGAATATGGTGGCTGCCGGTTATTCTGTCAATCTCCCATCCTGCCTTTACCAACTGCTTTATCAAATCCTTACCCTTCACGATTTATATTATACACTATATATAGTGTACATTCAAGTAAAGGATGTGCAAGCTGAAACAACTAAAGGAGTTTTTTTAACAGGACAACTTAGCTCGCTGACGTTGACACAGGCCAAAGAGTCATGATACTATTAGCTATGATTGCTTTAGCAGCAGGCTTTATGCTCAGGTTAGCCAGGACAGCGGTGGCGGTGATGGCATTGGCGATGCTTACCGTGCCGGCACCATTGTTGGCGGCGGATTCGGGGACACGGGTACCGATCCTGCTCTATCATCGCCTGGGGCCTGTGGTGGCCGACAGCATGACCGTAGTGACGTCCGTGTTTGAGTCGCACCTGAAGTATCTCAAGCAAAACGGTTATACGGTGATCCCGCTGAGGGAGCTTGTGGATTATCAACTGAAAAAGAGGCCTTCGCTGCCGCCACAGTCGGTAGTAATTGTTGTTGACGATGGCCATAAGTCAGTCTATTCCGATATGCTGCCCCTGGTTAAGAAGTACAACGTGCCGGTGACGCTGTTTATATATCCATCGGCCATCTCTAACGCCTCATATGCCATGACCTGGGATCAGCTCAGACAATTGAAAGGTACCGGCCTCTTCGACCTCCAATCACACACGTACTGGCATCCTAACTTCAAAACGGAGAAGAAGCGATTACCCCCAAACGAATACGACAAACTTATCGACATGCAGCTTAAGAAATCAAAAGAAAAGCTCCAGAAGGAATTTGGCACTAACGTAGACTTGTTGGCATGGCCCTTTGGCATATACGATGACCACCTCATGGCCAAGGCCAGAGAGGGCGGATACGTTGCCGCCTTTTCAATAGAACGCCATCATGCAGGCAATGGAGACAATATCATGGCGTTACCGCGATATCTGTTGAGCAATGCAAATCAGGGCAAGGCATTTGAAAGCATACTGAGGGGGGGAACCCCATAAAAAACCCGGTTTATCCCTATGCCGGAAAAATGCCACAGACAATTGAAATCAATCCAAACAATATAAATACAGGCGAGGTAAACAGTGAGAGTGAGATTTAGTGCATTAGCAGTTTCTTTGATCATGGTGATGATGCTGCCCTATAGTACGTCGGCAGCACTGGTTGTGAAGGTCGTGGATTCCAAGACTAAAAAGCCCATAAAAGATGCAATGGTAACCGTGGGCAACAGTGTCTTTCGCACCGATGAAAACGGCACGTATAGTCTGAAATCCCCCGCAACGAAAGTAGCGGTCAGGGCATATGGTTATGCTAGGAGCGAAGAACCCGTTAATGGCGGCGACTCAATAGAAGTGAAATTGACACCGTTTGCACCACGGGCACTTTATCTGTCCTTCTACGGCATCGGGGACAGAAAAATACGCAACTCCGCCATCGACCTCATAAACCAGACAGAGTTAAACGCCCTCGTTATAGACGTCAAGGGCGACAGGGGAATGATAAACTACAAGAGTTCCGTAACGCTGGCCTCGGAGATCGGCGCCCAGAAAATCATTACCGTCAGGGATGCAAGGGATATGGTAAAGACCTTAAAGGATAAGGGGATTTACCTGATAGCACGGATCGTTGTTTTTAAAGACAATCTGCTTGCAGAGGCAAGACCAGGGCTGGCGATAAAGAGAAAGTCCGGCGAACTCTGGCGCGACAGGGAAAAACTGGCCTGGGTGGAGCCTTTTAGCAAGGAGGTCTGGGACTACAACATCAAAATAGCCGAGGAGGCTGCACAGCTAGGCTTTGACGAAATACAGTTTGACTATATGAGGTTTCCCGATGTCAAAGGGCTTACCTTTTCCATGCCAAACACACAGGAAAATCGCGTAAAGGCCATCACCGGATTCCTCAGTGAGGCCAGAAAAAGACTTGAACCCTATAACGTCTTCATCTCCGGCGACATCTTTGGTTACGTATGCTGGAATCTCGATGACACACAAATAGGGCAAACAATAGATGGCGCCTTAACCCACCTTGACTATGTATCGCCAATGCTTTATCCCTCGGGGTTTCAGTTTGGCATACCGGAGTACAGAAATCCCGTTGCAAATTCAAACAAGATAGTCTACCTGTCGCTTAAGAGGGCGCAGGAGCGTGCCAACGTACCACCAAATCGCTTCAGACCGTGGTTACAAGCCTTTAAGGACTACGCCTTCGATAAACGCCACTTCACGGCCAAGGAGATCAAGGATCAGGTCAGTGCCGCCGAACAATTTGGCTCACACGGCTGGATGCTCTGGAATCCCAGAAACAGCTACACCAACGCCGGCCTCAAAAGTGAGTAAAGGTTGTGCATAATCAATCCGCTGTCTATAAGGTAGAAGGGGTCAAGGGGTCAGCGACCCCCGGCATAAAAGGGGGACTGGTCCGCCCCTTTCTTTTATGTACTCTTGTTGTAGTAGACCTTTAGTTTTTGCCTGCCAAACTGCCTTGCTTCAGCGTATGAATCAACAAACAGGTCGATTACCTTACCCTTGACGAGTTTTCCGGAGTCCTCCGCTACACGCCATCCAATGCCCTCTATGTATACCAGAGAACCAATGGGTATTACCATCGGGTCAACGGCCACGGTCCTGAACTTGTGCGGCGTTGTACCACTTTTTGTCTTATTGTACTTCGCCCACTTACCGCAACTCTTCTCCGAACTCTCATAAGCCGTTATCTCAAATTCGCCTCTTTGCAGCTCGGAGAGAAACATCTCCTCCATATCGGTCAACTTACTCATAAGAACTGCGTTATTTCTCTGTAGCATCCTTACTGCCTTGTTATAGTACATCCCCGTTGCAACGGTGGAGACTATCACCAGGATTGAAAACAATACGAAACACCTCTTCTTGGGCTTCATGCTTAAAACCTCCTGCATATTTTCTTTCTTTCATACCGGAAAGGAGTTCAATGTAGTAAATAGTTTTACAGTTGAAGTGCCCTCGTGCTTGCATATTTCATGCCACAACCGGCACATCACAACCCAGCATCATCGAAAGATATTTGAGGTGCAAATTAACCCTCAATTGCGCTGCACAATTACCACACTGTGTTGCAATATCAGGACGCTTACTCCTCCTCGCTCTACCCTAGCCTCCGGGCCAATCCCCGCCCCGTATGACAGCCTTCCTGCCAGGACAACTCCAGCGGTGTGCCTTCAAAGACGATCCGCCCGCCCTTGTCGCCGGCATCGGGGCCAAGTTCCACGCAATGGTCGGCCAGGGCGATGACGTCGAGGTTGTGCTCGATGATGACCACCGTGTTGCCCACCTCTACCAGCCTGCGGAGGATGCCCACCAGGGCACCCACGTCGTGCATGTGAAGCCCGATGGTTGGCTCGTCAAGGATGTACATAACGCCGGTCTTTACCTGCACCCCCAGCTCGGCGCATATCTTGAGCCTCTGCGCCTCCCCCCCGGAGAGCGTTGTCGCCGCCTGACCTAACTGAATGTATCCCAGACCAATGTCTCGCAAGAGCACCAGCTTCTTTGTGATTGCTGCGTGCCGGTCAAAGAACTCAATGGCCTCCTCCACGGTGAGTTGCAGACATTGGCTGATCGTGCGACCGTTGTATCGGACATTGAGTGCGTCAGGGGCGTACCGGCTGCCATTGCAGTCCTGACACTTGACGTACAGGTCCTCAAAGAAGTACATAGCGAGCTTCTGATACCCTTCGCCCTTGCACGTCTCACACCTGCCCCCGGGGATGTTGAACGAAAAATAACCGGCCTCGTACCCGTGCGCCCTGGCTTCGGGCTGTTGCGCAAACAGGCGGCGGATGTGCTCAAATAGCTTTATGTACGTCGCAGGATTGGATCGTGGATTGCGACCAATGGGACTCTGGTCAATCAGACAGGCGTCCCGCAGATACCCGGCGCCATCGATGCCCTCATACGGTAACGGATTATCCACGGTGCGATGGGGAACTCCGCTCACCGATAAGTGCCTCGCCAACGCCCTGTAGAGTGTCTCCACCACAAGCGTACTCTTGCCCGACCCCGACACCCCGCTGACCACCGTCAACGCCCCCAGCGGAATCGTCAGGTCAACCCCCTTGAGGTTGTGACCGGATGCCCCCCTGAGACGTATGCTCTGCCCCACAGAGACAGACCTGACATGGGGCACAACGGCACTGACTCCGTGCATGTACCTGGCCGTAATCGTGTCGGCCTTGAGAAAGTCATCAATGGTGCCGTTAAAGACGAGTTGTCCGCCGTTTTTCCCTCCACCGGGGCCAAGCTCTACGACCCAGTCGGAGGCGCCAATGATTTCGGGGTCGTGCTCGACGACTATGATGGTGTTACCCTGGTTTGCCAGTTCGTTGATGATCCTTGCGATGCGCTCGTTGTCGGAACTGTGAAGTCCCACCGTTGGTTCATCCAGGACGTAGAGCGTACCCGCCAGACGGCTTGATAGTTGATTGACAAGGTTTATGCGCTGAAATTCCCCGCCGGAGAGCGTCATGGTCTGACGGTTGAGCGTAAGGTAATCGAGGCCAACTCGCATCAGAAGCTCCAGTTTTGCCCTGATGTGTCGCAGTATCTCCTCGACCACCTCCCGCTGATGGTCGGATATAACAGGGGCATTGAAGAACTCATACAGCCGGTCTATCGTGATGTCGTTGAGGTCTGCGATGTCAAACCCGCCGATCCTGTAGGCAAGGCACTCCTGTTTCAACTTCTTTCCAAGGCAGGATGGACATTGCAGGGGCATCCGGTAGTAGCTCAGAAAGACCCTGATGTGCAGTTGATAGCGCTTTGACTCGAGGACTTCAAAGAATTCGTTTATGCCGTAGAATCGGCCGTTTACACCGTCATAGAGTGTCTTCTTCTGCTCCGGTGTGAGGCTGTGAAAGGGTGCATCTGGGTCAATGCCACACCCTTCAATGCCGGTAAGCAGTTGTGTCTTCCACCACTTAAAGGCGGGTTTTTCCCAAGGCTCTATGGCCCCCTGTGATAGCGATAGTCCGGCATTGGGCACGATTAGCGCCTCGTCGTACCGGAGGATGTTGCCAAACCCCTTGCACTCTGGACATGCCCCCACGGGGTGATTGAAGGAAAACAGTATGGGTGTGGCCTCCGGCATCGTTATGTTGCATCGCTCACAGGCGTTGCCCTGCGAAAATATTGTCTCACCGCCATCGTAGATAATCACCTTCATCCGGCCATTGCCGTACCTCCAGGCCAGCTCCACGGAGTCTGCCAGGCGCGGCTCATCCCTGATGACGACCCTGTCAACAACCACCTCGTAGGTACCATTATCCTCAGTAACGTCAAAGATATCGCATATCTGTCCGGCGACGTAGAGTCGTACAAAACCCTGTTCCCTGATCGTGGCAAGGGGCAGTTGCGTGGAGTATGTGATAATGGCCCTGGCGGTGGCGTGTTTTTCAACGAGTTGACGCACTACCACAGAGGGCGTCCATTTTCTGATTTCCTGGCCGCATTTCGGGCAAAATGGCGTGGAGATACGCGCAAACATCACCCGCATCAGGTCATATATCTCCGTGACGGTGCCCACGGTTGAGCGCGAGCCTTTGACGGGGTTACGTTGTTCCAGGGCGATGGCGGGACGGATGTTGCGTATCTCATCGACGTCGGGGCGGTTGAGCTTTTCCAGGAACAGCTTGGCGTAGCTCGACAGTGACTCGATGAATCGCCACTGCCCCTCGGCAAAGATAGTGTCAAAGGCCAACGAAGACTTACCCGACCCGGAGACCCCCGTTATGGCAATCACCTTGTTGTGCGGAACCCTCAGTGTTATGTTCCCGAGGTTGTTCTGCCGTACACCCTTTATCTCAAGCCAATCAATATCCATAAAAACCTACCCACCATTTGGGGTCAAAAGAGAAAAAATGTATCCTCTTTATATTTCATGGTAACAATGCTTTCACACATCCTGGATTCCTGGTCAAGCCAGGAATGACACACTTGGAAAACGGCTGTAACTGTCATTCCTGCGAAAGCAGGAATCCAGGACTTTGAACTATAAAATAAAGCTTACCATGCTTTTCTTAGAGGATACAAAAAAAACAGTGTCAGGTCACGCAATGCTGTCTTTAAAGTCCAGATACTTCCTGAACTCATCCTCAAAGTTGTCGCTGAATATTCCTTTGTTGAGGTTTGCGCACACTTCCTTCAGTGGCCAGCCCCTGACCTCGTCGATCTCATCGCGGTTGAAGTCAATGGCGCCTGTGTGCGTATAACGATACGTGTGTACCATCTCGGACTCGTAGCTGTTGCTGTGGATGTAGCTGTACATGAGTTCCGGAAGGAGCGACGCTGATATTATACCGAGTTCCTCACGCATCTCACGCAACAGTGCGACATCTACCGTCTCACCGTGGTCTACGTGTCCGCCCACGGAGGTGTCCCACTTGCCTGGGGCCACGTCCTTGTTCATCGAGCGTTTCTGGAGTATCAGGTCTCCGGCTGCGTCAAATACCAGGACGTGTACAACCCGGTGCAGGAGGCTGTTATTGCCATGGACTTCTCCACGACTGGCCACGCCTATGATTTTGCCATCCTCGTTGACTATGTCCAGCAGTTCCGCCTCTTGCATATTATGACAGTTTCCTCCTTAATATTTCGTTGACCAGCTTGGGATTTGCCTTGCCCTTTGTTGCCTTCATGACCTCGCCCACGAAAAACCCCATGAGCTTGACCTCTCCTGCACGGTAACGCTCCGTTTCGGCGGGATTGACGGCAATAATGTCGGCGATGGTTTGCTCCAGTTGTCCTTGGTCGCTTATCTGCACCAGGCCCCTGTCCTTGACGACCTCCTGTGCGGACTTGCCGGTTGTGAACATGTCCTCAAAGACGACCTTGGCGATCTTGACGCTTATGGTGCCATCGTCTATGAGCTTTATCAGTGCCACCAGGTCGGCAGGACGCAATGGAAGCGATTCAAAGGCCACTGGCCCTTTTATTGCTGGTGCAGCCGCACTTTCGTTGAGCAGGCGCATCAGTTCACCCATGATCCAGTTGCTTGCGGCCTTGGGATTGGCACCGCCACGGACGGCCTCCTCAAAGAAGAGTGCCACCTGTTTGTCCGACGTCAGGATGTCGGCGTCGTACTGGGGCAGGTTATAGACCTCGATAAAGCGTCCCTTGAGGGTATCGGGCAGCTCCGGCATCGCAGCCCTGATTGTGTCGATAAACGCCTCAGATACGGCAATCGGGACGAGGTCCGGCTCGGGGAAGTAGCGGTAGTCGTGTGCCTCTTCCTTGGAGCGCATCGATTGCGTGACGGATGCTGCCACGTCCCACAGCCTCGTCTCCTGGGTGATGGTACCGCCGGCCCTGAGCACTTTTTCCTGGCGCTTTATTTCATATTCGAGTGCCTTTTCCACAAAACGGAACGAGTTGATGTTCTTGATTTCGGTCTTTGTGCCGAGGGTTTCGGTGCCATGCGGTCTCAGTGAGACGTTTGCGTCACACCGCAGGGAGCCTTCCTCCATGTTGCCGTCACAGACCTCGAGGTAGCGTAGTATCCCCCGGAGCTTGCGCATAAATGCGGCTGCTTCCTTGGGGCTGCCAATGTCGGGTTCGGTCACGATCTCCATCAGCGGCACGCCCGCACGATTTAGGTCAACCAGGCTATGGTTAACGTTGCCCTCGTGTATGTTCTTGCCGGCATCTTCTTCCATGTGGATGCGCGTAATGCCGATGGTCTTTTCCCCGTCCTCGGTGGCTATGGCAACGGAACCGCCGATGCAGATGGGCAGTTCGTACTGGCTTATCTGGTAGCCCTTGGGCAGGTCGGGGTAGAAGTAGTTCTTGCGTGCAAAGCGGCTGTAGGGCGATATCCGGCAGTTGGTTGCCAGTCCCGCCCGGATGGTAAATTCCAGTGCCCGTTTGTTCATCACGGGCAGCACCCCGGGCATCCCGATGCACACGGGGCAGGTGTGGGTGTTGGGCTGTCCCCCAAAGCGCGTGGTACAGCCACAGAACATCTTCGTCGCAGTAGACATCTGCGCGTGTATCTCCAGTCCAATGACAACCTCGTAAGCGGTTGCCGTGTCTCTCTTAGTCATAACGCTATCAATCGCCTCCTTAATTTAGAAGAAGGGAAAAGAAAGAAAGGGGCAGCTCCACTTCTTGGCGCTCCAGGTCGCACCTGGCCCCCTTCATAACCCCCCGCAAGGGGAGGGGCGAGGCGCCCCGGCCAGAAAGAAGTCCCCTTGACCCCATTATTTCATAATCAATTATCATGCCTGAAAAAAACTGTGTCATTTCAGTATACCATAAATTTATTGTTTAAAAAAACAAATCAAATTGCCTGCCCTGAACTTCTATTGACAAAAGAGTAAATATCCAGTTAGCATAGATCATGTGATTTAATAAGATAACAGAAGACAAGGGGGTAAACATATGAGTAACTTGAAAGCTGAACAACAAGCATGCGCTATTGATACCAACCAGAACCTGAATACTACTCAGGTACCAATGTTGCGTGTCTTGGAGAAAATTGACGCAAGCGAACCGCCAATTTCTCAGGTAAATAAAAAAATGTAAGACCTCAAACTCATTGATGCATATATTGCAAGACATAAGAATCTGCTTGTCAAATTAGCAAAATGATATTCTTTATCTGTATCCTCTTTAAAAAGCATGGTAAAATTAACATCATGGCTTAAAGACATGGATTCCTGCTTTCGCAGGAATGACAGTTATAGCCGTTTTCCAATTGTGTCATTCCTGGCTTGACCAGGAATCCAGGATGCGTAACAGTATAGTTACCATGAAATATAAAGAGGATACCTTTATCTTTTACAACGCAAATAAAATCTGCAATCGTGTATAATACCAGAGTATGGTTTATGATAGTATGTTAAAGTTAATCAGGAGTTTGAGATTTTAAGGTATGGTAGATACATAGCAGATATGGATGTTGTCGATATATTTCAACGATACGAACCG
Source organism: Candidatus Magnetobacterium casense (assembly GCF_000714715.1). Lineage (GTDB taxonomy): Bacteria > Nitrospirota > Thermodesulfovibrionia > Thermodesulfovibrionales > Magnetobacteriaceae > Magnetobacterium > Magnetobacterium casense. Next base: position 18,722 of record NZ_JMFO01000026.1, on the reverse strand, counting down.
GAACTGAGGCTTGTCGAAAAGGAGCTTCACGACGTTTTTAGCAGCGATGTGGCGCTCATACCGGCCATTGGCAGGCACATACTCAACAGCGGCGGAAAACGCATGAGGCCGTTGTACCTGATCCTGAGCGCCGAACTTGCCGGATACACGGGCAAGGCAAGGGCGGTCTTCGGGAGCATCATCGAGGCCATACACAACGCCTCCCTCCTGCACGACGACATCGTGGATGGTGCAGAGGTGCGACGCGGACAACCGACATCGCACTCCCTCTGGGGCAATGAGGTCGTGGTGCTTGTGGGCGACTTCCTCTATGCCAACTCCCTGCGTCTGGCCGTGGAGCAACAGAACCTTGCCATCATGCACGCTATTTCCTATGCCGTCACAAAGATGACCGAAGGGGAAATCCTGCAACTACAAAAGATAGCAGACCCCTCTGTAACCGAAGAGGAGTATTTGACGATAATTTCCTCCAAAACGGGGGTACTCATTTCGGCTGCATGCAGGATCGGGGCACTGCTTGCCGGTGTTTCGGCGGAGAGGGTGGAGGCCCTTGCACGCTTTGGGCTAAAGACCGGCATTGTGTTTCAGATGTTTGACGACATACTCGATTACAAGGCCGATGAGGAGCGCCTGGGCAAAATACTGGGCAAGGACCTAAACGAGGGAAAGATCACGTTGCCGCTAATTTATCTCCTGAACTGTGCCCAGCCACAGGAAAAACAACAGGTGACACGGATCATTAAATCGGCAGACGATGCCTCCCCTCAGGAAATGACCCAAAACCTGGCAGAGATACAAGAGCTGTTTAAAAAGTACGGGGTTATAGAGAAAACCATGCAAAGGGCCATCGACATCGTCAATGAAGCCAAAGGGGAACTGTCTGTCTTTGACGATTGTCCGCAAAAGGAAGCCCTTACGGTCATGGCAGACTATGCCCTGCAGAGAAAAAAATAAGAAAAAAACGTGAAAGGAAACAGTCGATGACCACTGAAGCAGATAATGCAACCAATCATCCATTGGTGTTGCTGGCCAGGGCAGCCATAGAGCACTACATCAAGTCAGGACAGCCCTTGCCTGTACCAACGGAGCCTGTCTCTGAGATGCAGGACAAGGCAGGGGTATTTGTGTCGCTGAAAAAGCACGGCCAACTAAGAGGCTGCATAGGGACATTTGCGCCAATGACGGAAAATGTTGCACTGGAGGTAATCAGAAATGCCATGGCCGCGGCCACCGAAGACCCGCGCTTTTCGCCCGTCAGGCCAGACGAACTGCCCGAACTTACTGTCTCCGTTGACGTACTGTCGCAACCACAGAAGATCAATGACATTTCGGAGTTGGACCCAAAAAAATTTGGTGTGATCGTGGCAAGGGACTATAGAAAAGGACTACTACTACCCGATATAGATGGTGTGGACTCGGTTGAGGAACAGTTGAGGATCGCCAGGTTAAAGGCAAACATCTATGGAAACGAACCTGTAGAGATATTCAGGTTTGAAGTCAGGAGGTACTATTGATCGAAAAGACAAGGTTAGAACAGGAACTCGAGTTTTCCGAGCTGCGTTACAGTAAGAACAGGAGAAGCATATTTCAGCAGAGTGACAAAAGTAAAATCAACACACTTAATCAGAGTGACAAGACGAAGCTCGAACAAGAACTTGAGGGTTCTGAGCAGGACTATACCAAAAACAAAAGAAGCTTATTTTATTTCACTTTAGCCTTGCTGATCGTTGCATCAACGGGCTGGTACATGTACTTTATGGAGCACAATGAACTCAAGGTGGTAAGGGAACAACTATTGACGGTCAAGGCAAAGTGTGAGGTATCGAAACAGGCCAGGAAGTGGTAGCGTATGCCGGGTACCTTTCCCTCTGTGACAGGGATTAGGGGAGGGATTTTCTGGGCAGGAGATATGGCCAGCATTTCCTAAATGACGTGGGCATCCTGCAACGGATGCTGGACTGCGCACAACTGACTGCGGACGATACGGTTGTGGAGGTTGGTCCTGGGCCGGGGGTGCTCACGGAGATGCTTGCCGCCAGGGCGGGACGTGTTATTGCCATAGAGATAGACGCAGACCTGTATCAGAGGTTGAGGGTACGCTTTGCCGGTTGTGACAATATCACCCTGATTGCGGGTGATGCCCTTGACTTTGATTACAGCGGGATAGAGAGGTTTAAGGTCGTCTCAAACATCCCCTATAGCATAACAACACCGCTGATCTTTAAGTTGCTGCAAGAGGCCAAAGGTATGCAGTCGATGACGCTGATGCTGCAAAAAGAGGTGGCCCTGCGAATAACCGCCAACAAAGGCACCAAGGATTATAGCGTGCTGACCCTGATGGTGCAATACAGGAGTTCTGCCAGATTGGATTTCATTGTACCACGGCATGTCTTCAGTCCGCCTCCAAAGGTTGATTCTGCCGTGGTGAGTTTTGTGACACTGCCCACACCTGCCGTAGCGGTCAACAATGAGGAGTCGTTTTTCAAGGTGATCCGGACTGCATTTCTGAGGCGCAGGAAGACCATCGCCAACAACCTCAAGTCATACGACATCAACATCAAAGATATCCTGAGCGACATCGGCATAGACCACATGACAAGGGCAGAAAGACTCTCCCTGGAGGAGTTCGCACGGGTATCCCACGCCCTGGAGCAGAGAAGACACAAAGACCGATAGAATAAATTCATCGTGATTGGTGTGTGTCTCAAAATTTGTATCCTCTTTATATTTCACGGTAACTATACTGTTACGCATCCTGGATTCCTGGTCAAGCCAGGAAGGTCTTATCCCTTTTTCCTGTAAATCCTTTAATCTGCCCTGCGACCGTAGGAAGCAAAGTAATCAATAAAAGCACCATATGGCCAAGCATTTCCTACATTATCGTTTCGCCTATTGTAGAAGCCTTCAAAGTGCTTGCTCATGATAGAACCGTTTCCATACCACTTGTAACTGCCATCATACATATCGCCAGCAGAGGGAGTGGATGTAGGTGTAAGGCTAGTTGCTGATACGCTTGGTGCTACGCATGTTGCATATAATCCAATGGGTGTACTGATTGGGCTTTGCACGGCAACCTTCACAACATTCCAATATAGAAGGCTTTTGCTATAATCTGATATTCACCTGCCTCGAGAAAGTAATCGTAAGCAACATCAAAATGATAGGCTTGACCTCGTGAAATATTGAGATTTGAATTCTTCCTTACATCCAATATGAAATTTCCATCTGATCCATATACTGCAAGAGCAACATCAGTTATAGTATAGGATGTAGTGTTTTTAAGTTTAAATTGTGCATCAAAATTGTAAACATTTGATGAACAACTGGCAATGTATATGCCATTGTTGTTTCTTTGCCAAAAATCAGAAACTTCAGGCGTGGTTGATATCGTTGGTGAGGCATGTATAAATCCTAATACAGAATATGCACCTAAACCACGCCTCGAAACCTTTTTTGTAGCACGGTTATAACAATAAGGTACATTGCAAGACATTTTCTCACAATTATTACAAAAATTTGATTCATCAACTGTGAGAGCATATCCATTAATACAGCCACTACTGTTAACTTTAACAGATTTGACAGCAGCAACGTGTCCATATTGGTTTGTGGCCCAGTGGTCAAGAACCATCAATAGAATTGTTTGTTGGTGTATCATCTTTGCCATAATTTGAATTCCAATTAGACCATGCAAGATATGCACCACCGTTTTCACCTAACCCTGGCATAGAAACCCCGCTTCCAGCAAAATAACCTCGTACATAGCTTACGCATTGGTTACCCCAAACACCTTGAGTGCATTGATAAGCATTAATACGTGGTTCTACTAAGTCGTTTATGTTTGCAATTCCCTTTTGATCATCAATAGTACCCGAAGTACTATCTACCCAAGTGGGGATAGCATAAGCCGATGTTAACAAGAGTAAGAGCTGAAATACTGCAATAAGAAGTATCAGCGTTTTTTTCCCTGTTTTGTTGTTTCTTGACCTATAATTCGCTTTCATTTAGATTCTCCTTCTTGTTTTAGATGCTTAAAGCATCTTTGATTTCCAAACACAGAAACACACTCCTAACTGCCACAGTCACAAACTTGCTTATTCGCTTAACATAAGCGGATTAAATTAACGACTGAGACGCAATGTAGAAAAATGGCTATCCCGCTACTTATCCATACGCAACACCTCCCCCCTCGGCGGTATAGGGTATAGACAAGCCGTTAAATTGTTTGCTTTCTTTTAGGGAAGCTATTAAAGATATGTTATATGCGTGCGTGCGTGCACGCAAGAGGGATGCCAGATCGCCTGACGACAAAAATTATATATCTCCCATCTTCTCATGCGTTATTGTATCACGAGGGCAGATACAAATGTCACCCCCCCACCCCCCCTCAACCGGTTGTCAAATGGGTGTCAGATATGTTATCGTAGTAGCAGAGAGAGATATAAAAGTACAGAGAGGTAAAAGCGATGCAGATGTTATTGGAATCACGGGTTGACAGGTTAGAGGTTGCCAGGGCGGAGTTTTACGAGGTTTGCAGGGAGCTGAAGCTCGAGGCTGCCGAGATCAAGCGTGAGGCCGCCGAGCGCGAGCTGAAGTACAAGGAAGAAAAAGAAGAACGCGACCGCAGACAAGAAGAACGCGACCGCAGACAAGAAGAACGCGACCGCAGACAAGAAGAGAACGACCGGAAGGACAAGGAAGAAAAAGAAGAACGCGACCGCAGACAAGAAGAGAACGACCGGAAGGACAAGGAAGAAAAAGAAGAACGCGACCGCAGACAAGAAGAGAGCGACCGGAAGTACAAGGAAGAGGTAGCGGAGATTAAACGTGAGGCTGCCGAAAACGATCGGAAGTACAAGGAAGAGGTAGCGGAGATTAAACGTGAGGCTGCCGAGCGCGACCGGAGGCAAGAAGAGCGCGATCGGAAGGACAAAGAGGATCATGAGGCCTTTCGTAAAGAAATGGCGGAGATAGCGAAAGGAGCCCGACAGCAAAGGGCTGAAATTGCCAAGCAACTGGGCACGCTCGTTGAAGACATAATAGCGCCTGGCGCTGTTGCCTTGATAAAACAATACTTTAACTGCGACCCTGCCTCTTTTTGTCTGAGATACAAGAAAAGAACAGGAGGCAAGAATTGTGAGGTTGATATAATGCTCACATGTCAGGACAGGGTCTTTGTTATAGAGGTAAAATCCAAACCGGATGAACGAGATGTCACTAAGATACTGGCCAAGGTAGAAACACTGCCGATCTTTTTTGACGAGTGCAAAGGCAGACAGATAATCCCCATGCTTGCCAGTGTCGTCGTTGAGGATGAAATTACCAGATTTGCGACCATAAAAGGCCTCTATGTCGTTGCATACAGACAATGGGAGTACCTCGACATACTCAACTTCGATGAGATAAATACAAAACAGGAGAACTCTCCCCCGCCCTACACCCCATCCGCCCCCCTTCAGAACCCCCTGCAAGGTGAGGGGTGAGCCACCCCGGGCACGAAGAAGCCCCCTTTTATGCCGGGGGTCGCTGACCCCTTGACCCCGTAAAAATGCCACCTAATTTTGTATCAATCGGAATTTGCTATAAACTCATCGTGGTTGGTGTGTCTCAAAACTTGACTGTTGTCCCTCCATGTGTGACATAATATACATCGTGGTCAAAAGTTATGACAACTGAAAGAGATATCAGCCTAAAGCAGGCCATAGGTGAAGGACAATTAAGGGATATTCAGGATTCCTACCTGCAATATCTGGAATCCTCTGCGTCTATTTATGAGGTCAACGGAGATTATGCGACAAGCCTGTTCACTTCCACGTGGTGTGATTTTTTAAATCAGACATCCAGGAAACTATGCGGTAATGCCTCTGAGGAAGAATCGCTGAAATCCGGCAAATGGATATGCCATGAAGACTGTTGGGCAACGAGTCTCAAGAGTATGAGAGACAAGAGACCTGTTGAGATGGAGTGTTCAGGAGGAATTGTCATATACGCAGCCCCAATAATAGCAGATGGTATGGTGATAGGTTCAAATAACGCCGGTATTTCAAATCCGCCAACCGATGAGAAAAAAATCAAAGAAATAGCAGACAGATATAAGGTATCTCCGGATGAACTATCTGCAATTGCTGCACAATACACCCCAAGACCTGAGTATGTGTTTAGCGCATCCAGAAAGCACATTGTAATAGCCGCCAACACAATTGCCAACATTTTCTTACGCAATCAGGAAAAAGAGGAAATAAGACACTGCAAGACACACCTTGAGGAATTGGTAAAGGAGCGAACGGCCAAGCTTCAGCTTGAAATAGACGAACAAAAAAGGTTAAGCAAAAAACTGTCAGAAAACAAAGAGCGCTTAACTTTACTTACGAGTAATATCTCAGAAGTCTTTTGGATTGCCAATCTTGACACTAGTGTAACGCTATATGTCAGCCCCGCCTATGAGGTCATCTGGGGACGTACATGCAATAGCTTGTATGAAAACCCTCGCTCTTTTATCGATGCAATACATCCGGAAGATAGAGAAAGCGTTATTGCTGCTCTTGAAGTTAAAAAGAAAAGAATGCCCTTCAGTCATGAATATAGAATTATCCGTCCTGATGGTTCTGTCCGATGGATATCTGACAGGGGGTTTCCCAACATTACCGGAGACTTGACTCTCTACGTGGGGATTGCACGAGATATCACGGAACAAAAGGATATGGAAAAATCCCTGACTGAAGAGAAAAATAAACTCCAGTCTATCGTAGATGCAATGGAAGATGCCCTGACCATTCGAGACCTGGAATATAACATCACATATCAAAGTGAAATAAGCAAGTCTATATTTGGTGAACGACATGGGGAGAAATGTTACAGTGTCTTTGAAGGTAGCAATGAGGTTTGTCAAGGATGTCCCGTGGAGATGTCATACAAAGACGGAAAGTCGCATGTCTCAGAAAGAAGGGTAACAACACCAGGTGGAAACATTGTGTATTTTGAAAACACGGCCAATCCTGTCAGGGACATTAGTGGAAAGATAATAGCGTGCGTAGAGATTTCAAGAAACATAACTGACCGTAAGTTGCTGGAAAATAAACTTAATGAGACCAGAGAACAGTTACAATCGATAATCGACAATACAACCGCCATCATCTTCCTGAAGGATACAAACGGGCGATACATTTTTATTAATCGTCAGTACGAGGATCTCTTTCATATCACCAAAGACGATATCATTGGTAAGACTGATTATGACATCTTTCCAAAGGAGTGGGCAGACAACTTTAGAGAAAATGACAGGATAGTATTAAATGAAAAGAAAACTATAGAGATTGAGGAGATCGTACCTCATGATGACGGTCTGCACACGTACATATCTATTAAGTTCATATTGCTTGATGCCTACGGAAATCCTTATGGTGTATGCGGGATAGCAACCGATATCACTAGCTATAAGCGCCTCAACGAATCTTTAAGGTTGTCCGGTCTGTATAACAGGAGTTTGATAGAGGCCAGCCTTGATCCACTTGTAACGATTACCCCCGATGGCAAGATAGGCGACGTTAATACCTCAACTGAAGTCGTCACCGGGTATTCACGGGACGAGCTGACAGGGACTGATTTCTCCCGTTATTTTACGGAACCTGACGTAGCAAGGACTGGTTATCAGGCGGTGTTTGAATATGGCAGGGTACAGGATTATGAACTGTCCATCAGGCATAAAAAGGGACATATAACACCCGTCCTGTATAATGCATCCGTATACAGGGATGAGACCGGAAAAGTAATAGGCGTATTTGCGGCAGCACGAGACATTACTAAGCTCAAAATAAAGGAAATGTCTCTGATTCAGGCCAGAAATGAGTGGGAGAGAACATTCAACACTATCCCTGATCTCATAATGATATTGGACGGCAATCACAGGATTATCAAGATGAATGAGACAATGGCCAGGAAATTAAATATCATGCCGTCAGAGTCAATAGGAAAGACATGTTATGAAATTGTCCACGCAACATATAAACCCCTGGATAATTGCCCGCATAGACAATTGCTCAAAGATGGCTTGGAACATACTTTTGAGGTATATGATGGACACCTCAATGGGTACTTTATGGTGACCACAACGCCGCTATATAATCCGGACGGTACACTTTATGGGTCAATTCATCTTGCACGTGATATCAGCAGCATAAAACACATTCAGAATCAATTGTTTGAAGAAAACGAAAAAAACAAGGCCATGCTTACGGCTATCGGCGATGGGGTAACGATTCAGGACACCGACTACAGGATAACTTACCAGAATCAAAACTTAAAAGACATCTTTGGTGACCGTATTGGCGAGTATTGCTATAAGGCATACGAAAATAACGATCAGGTATGTGATGATTGTCCTGTGGAAAGGGTGTTCAAGGATGGTAATGTTCATTCAAGTATCAGAAGTGTCGTAAAACCTGATGGTAAAGTTGCTTACTTCCACAATGTATCATCACCAATCAGAGATGCCGCAGGCAATATTGTAGCAGCAATTGAGATAGCCAGGGATGTCACCGAGCAAAAAGCGGTTGAAAATGCACTAAGGGTATCAGAGCAAGAGCTGAGAGTCAAGACCTATACACTTGCCCGGCTTAATGCGAACCTTGAGGCGCTTGTTAAGAATAAAGTGGATGAGCTGAGGCGTAATGAACAACTACTCATGCAACAGTCAAAGATGGCTGCCATGGGCGAGATGATAGGTGCAATAGCACATCAGTGGAAACAGCCTCTGAATTCCCTTGGCATTATGATCCAGGACATAAAAGACGCATATGGATTTGGAGAACTTGATGCCAGGTATATTAACAATTCCGTGACAGACATGATGAAACAGATTGAATTTATGACAAAGACGATAGATGAATTCAGAAACTTTTTCAAGCCGTCCAAGACTAAGGAGACGTTTAATTTAATAGGGATTTCATTAGATGTATTTTCGCTGCTGTCATCGCAACTTAAAATAAACTCGATATCATACAGGCTCACATGTCATATTCATAACAAGACATTTACGGATTACTCTACAGTAATAATATGTAAAGACACGGTAATTACTACATATAAAAACCAATTGGCACACGTTCTGTTGAACTTAATAACTAACGCAAAAGATGCAATTATCGCAAGAAAAGAGAAGGGGTTGTTGACAACAGAGGGCATGATATCGATTGACTGTTATAAGGATGGCAGAACTCTAAGGTTAGAGGTAAGTGACAACGGAGGCGGGATCGCTGACGACATACTTGACAAGGTGTTTGACCCCTACTTTAGCACCAAAGGAGACAAAGGCACAGGGATAGGTCTCTACATGTCCAGGGTAATCGTAGAGGAAAGCTTAGGAGGTAAAATAAGCGCAAGGACGATAGATGGTGGTTCCGTTTTTACATTAGAGTTTATAGTCTGAAGCCGCAGTATTGGCTAATCGAACACCTTGTGCACAAAGGCGAGACGGGTCGGCAGATGCCCTGTCCAAAGCAGACGAGGAGGCCGTTTATGCCCCTCCAGTGCCGCAGGGGGAGTATCTCCCTGAGTGCAAATTCGGTCTGCTCCGGGGTCTTGGTCCGGACATACCCCCACCTGTTGGTGATCCTGTGTACGTGGGTGTCAACACAGATGCCATCCCTGTCATAGCCAACCGTTACAACCAGATTTGCCGTCTTCCTGCCAACGCCCTTGAACTTCAACAACTCTTCAATCGTATCAGGGACAACCCCGCCATAATCATCAAGCAGGCGTTGGCTTATCGCCTTGATGTTGGCGGCCTTGACACGATAAAACCCCACCGGATAGACAGCCCGCTCAATCTCCTCAACCGACAACCTGCACATGGCCTCCGGAGTACCGGCCAAGGCAAACAGACGCTCACTGGCCTGGGCAGTTGTCTTGTCCTGGGTGCGCAGACTTAGGATACAACTTATCAGCACCTTGTATGGGGCCCTATCATTAACGGCCATGAACTCGATGTATGGCACCTTCAGCGTACTGACCTGCCCCTGCAACAGGCCGATGACAACGTCTATGTTAAACTCTTTTGGTAACATCTCAACAGTTTGAGGTTTTTTCAGATTATAACAAACTGCTGCTTTTACTACAACCATTGTTAAGATTTATTTTTCGAAAACTCGAGAATGATAATAAATGACTAAAATATGCCAATTCTTATGATAACTAACAGTTATAAGCAATCCTCAGCGCAGGAGTATCTGCCAATTCAGATATCAGAGATAAATTACTTGGTTTTAATGATCGACGGTGCTTGCCACTCATGGCTCTGTATGACTATAACATTTTTATCTTCCGCCTCTTTTAAGAAATCCTTTGTTGCGAAGTGTGTTATCAATATGCGCACGATTTCTTTGGTGTTTCCGTCGGCATCGGTTTCAGCGTCCTTGCATTGAAGACGCACGGCCTCTACGTTTCTTTCCAGTTGTTCAAACACATCGACCATTTGCAAGTTATTCGACGTACCGCTGGTATAGTATCGCTGGAGTCTTAGCTTTGCCTCACCGACGATTAACACCGGTTTACCATGCCTTGTGCCCTCACCGAGGATATTTATCTCGAAATCTTTTTTGATTTCAGTTCTGATAAGGCTATCCAACAGTTCGATCCCGTACTTGGCCTTTAAAAATCCGGGCAGTTCTCTATATGCCTCATTTTCCAGTGCGTAGCTTACGCTCCTTGACAGGCCGCCAACGTCACGCCTAATCGAGGTTATATCCTTTGCCATCCTCTTCTGTTCAACCCCAACCCTCTCAAGCTCAACCCCCATCCTCTTCTGTTCAACCCCAACTCTCTCAAGCTCAACCCCCATTCTCTTCTGCTCAACCCCCATTCTCTTCTGCTCAACCTTAATCGAGGTTATATCCGATGCCATACTCTCCAGTTTCTGCATCATCAACAGAAACATCTCCTTAAGCTCATCGAACTCACTTACACGCACGTAGCCGTTATTGTTGTCTTTCGTTATATCGTTATTTTTCACTGCCTACTCCTGTATCCTGATTATCACCTTTGCCATTGACTTTATAATAACATGCCTCTACGTTCATTTGCAATAGCAGTCATACGCGCAGAAAAACCCTCCCCTGTTTTCTTCCTGTAAATATTTCTGTGATGATAGTATTAAGCATTGTGGGGTCAAGGGGGGTCAGAGCCCTCCGGCCATGCCCCTTGGTTGATGGCTGCAAAATGGCTCCTCTTGCATGTAATCGCCGTGTATGGTGTAGGCCCTTGCCCTGCAGCCCCCACATACCTTAATGTACTCGCAGGCACCGCATCTTCCCTCGTAGCTGTTAAAGTTTCGCATGTCCTTAAACAACGCCGACCCCTCCCAGATATCCTTAAACGACTCCCTGCGGATGTTGCCCGCATACTGCTGGAGATAACTGCATGGCTGTACGTTGCCGTCAACGTCTATGAGGCATATGAGTTGCCCTGCGATGCAGCCCTTGGAACCGCCCGTGGAGAACTTTAGCGACCGTTGTTTCATCCGCCGGCCTTCCTCCTTTGCCTTCTGAAGCACGATCCTGTAATAGTGGGGGGCACACGTTGGACGCACCAACAGCGTGTCTTCGTCCTTTTCCATGTAGTAGTGCCAGTTGAGTATTTCCTCGTAGTCTTCTTTGGATATGAGTTCGGCCATCATCTCTTGTCCCCTGCCCGTGGGCACTATCATAAACATGTACCACGCCGAAGCACCAATATCCTTGGCCAGCCTGTAAACGGCGGGGATATCGGCCTGATTGCGTTTGGTAAAGGACGAGTTGACGATAAAATCTATTCCGTGTCGTTTGAATAGCCCTGCCGCCCTCATTACGCCATCAAAGGCGCCCTGCTGACACCTGAAGTTGTCATGCACCTCTGCCGTTGCGCCATCGAGGCTCAACGATACGATCCTGATTCCAGCGGCCTTGATATCGGCACAGACCGTATCTGAGACAAGCGAGCCGTTTGTGGCCAGACACATGCGCAAGCCCTTTGACGTCCCGTAGCGGGCTATGTCGTAGACGTCGTCCCTCAGCAGCGGCTCTCCCCCGGAGAGCACGATTACCGGTTCGGCGTAACTACGGATGTCGTCAATGACGCGCCGGGCCTCATCAAGTGTGAAGTCCTCATGTCCCGGTGCCGTGTCCTCCGACGACGACCGGCAATGGACGCATTTTAAGTTGCACCTGCGCGTGATCTCCCACGCTATCCACCTGGGCACGAACTCCATGCTAACTCAGCAGATTCCCTTTCATCAGGATATTGTAACATAGTCAGGAAAAAAACGTATTACGTTAAGCAAAAATGGTAGTAAAAAAAAAAGGGGGCGGCTCCGCCCCCCCTCAGACCCCCCCGCAAGGGGGCCAGCCCCCTTGACCCCATTTTTACCATGCTTTTTAAGAGGATACCCAAAATTTATATTCGTCATATGCTATAATACAGCAGTTGAAACAAATATATGGATAAAAAACCCCTGGCTTCACTTATAGTACGGACGAAGGATCGACCCAAAATGCTCCTCAAGGCCCTGGAGAGCATTGCCGGGCAAACGTACAGACCAATAGAGATTGTGTTGGTCAATGACGGTGGGTGTGCCTTGGACATAGAAGGAATAAGGCTAATCCTCGGTGATTGTCAGTGCACATACATCGCGCTGGAGGAAAACCGCGGGCGTGCCTATGCCGGCAACGTTGGACTGACAAATGCCTCGGGCAACTACATCGGCTTCCTCGATGACGACGACGACCTCATGCCTGAACACCTCGACACGTTGGTAACCTTCCTGGAAAGAAGCGACTTCCACACCGCATACTCAGACTGCGAAATCGTACACAAGCAGTACAACATAGAAAAGCAGGAATTCACGAACGCTTACACGTATGTATTTTATTCGGAGGACTTCAACTACGACACCCTTCTCCTGGAAAACTACATCCCGATACACTGTCTGCTCTTTAAGCGGAGCGCCATTGAGGGTATCCTCTTTGATGAGGACTTTGAGCTGTTTGAGGACTGGGACATGCTTATCAGATTGGCCGCAATACATCCGTTTCATCACATAAGAAAAACCACCGCACACTACAACAACTGGGACAAGTGCTCACAGATAACCCACGCCGGCGAAGATGTAAAAAACGACGCATACTTCAGAGTGCTGAAAAAACACAGGGAAAAGATAACGGAAGGGGTTATCCGTAACTACGGACTCGTTGGCAACAGACGCAAGTGTGTCACCGTTGAGGCCAATAAGCTATCCGACGATGAAAGATTGAAAAACAACCAACTGCAACACAGGATTGCTCAACTGGAGGCTGCCAACCAACAGTTGCATGACAGCATGAAACAACTGATAACACTCCAGGCCAACAAGGAGGTCATCAGACCCCTGAGACTCTTTCTGCACACACAAAAGGAACAAACCAAACCGGAACTGCCCCTGTCCAAGGTTGTACTGGCATACCTGGAGCTGATATTTGCATTTGTTGAAAACATGGAGCACTTACCGGGTGAGAACTATAAACCAATCGTGAACGATTTCATGGCCTTAATACCCAAAATAGCCGACATCGAGCAGTTTAACGTCGATGCCTCCACCAGCGTATCCTGGAAACTGGCACAACGCTACTACGCAATCAGAAACAAGCTATTTCCACCGCCCTCTACTCCACCGGTAATACGGTAGGCATAACCGTAACTGCTACACTACGCATCAAAGACCGAAGGGTCAAGGTTCCACTTGCCAGGCACCTCGTGGCATTGTATCTCATCAGTGGTATTGTCTTTGGCGAGATCGAGTGTAAATGGGGGAAATATGTATTGTGATTTGCTTATGTCATAGACCACCTTTACAATAGGCTCGAAATGGCTGTTGTCATACCCTCTGTCAACAACAACGGCCAATCTTTTGCTCTTTAACCGAATCAGCGACCCCACAGGATATATCCCTATAGACCTTATGAAACTATGGGTAACGGTTTTATTGAAGTTGAAATCGCTCCATTCCAGCAACTTCCTCATTGCCTCTATGGTTGACATGCCCTTGTGATAACACCGGTTTGACGTTATGGCATCAAAGACGTCAACGATGGCCATCATCTGCCCGTACTTGTGTATCTCTTCACCCTTCAGCCCCTTTGGATAGCCCTTACCGCTGTAGTGTTCATGGTGCTGTGCTACAACACACATGGAGTTGTCAGACATTGCAGGTATCTTTTCCAGTATATTGACCCCATAAGTGACATGCTGCTTTATCTGTATAAACTCGTCCTCTGTCAACTTCCCGGGTTTGTTGAGAATCGTTAGCGGCACCTTCGTCTTTCCAATGTCATGCATTATAGCTCCACAGGCAATCTGCTCTATTTCGGAGCGAGGCAGATTAAGCTCCCTGCAAAAGGATATCATCATGGCCGCTACACTGACCGAGTGCATAAACGTATACTCATCGACGTTCTTTAGCCTGCCAAGGCTTACAAGTGCATCCTGGTTGCGAAACACCGAGTCTATCATCTTATCAACTACAGGGGTAATCCGTTCCATCTTGACCTGCTTGCCCATACGTGCATCGTCCATGATGGTTGACACTATTTTCTTTGCCTCTTTGATCACCAGCGAGGCCGTCTTGACTTCTTCTGCGGTAGAAACATGATTCTGGGTGGTGAGTTTGCCGGTTTCAACGACCTCTTTAAACTCCTTCCGGATGCTCTCCTGTATTTCTTGCTTTGTTATGGCCTGTTCAACGTCTAAACCCTTTTCGGTGTCTATATAGACCTCGGCAATCCCAAGACCAATAATCTTCTGAATCTGACTCTCAGCCTTGAGTTTAAACTTATTGGACAAGAAAGGGTGCATTATCCAGCTACAGTTCAGATCGGATATGTATATCCCCGGCTTCAAGTACTCTACTTTAACCTTCTTTATCATAAACAATATTATAATACATAAACATAAATAAAAATGGCAAGCAAAAATATTTTTTTCTCATTTTTATCCCCCCGGGCATCAGCAATTGAAAAGTGGGGGCGTAAAATAGTACAATAGCATACAAATGAATTTTTCGGCCATCTTTGACGTAGTAAACATCGGACTTGTCATCCTTGACAGCGACTTTAGGGTCGTCCACTGGAACCGCTGGATGCAGTTGCACAGTGAGTTAAGCTCAAGCGAAGTAGTGGGTACGTCTGTCTTTGACCTCTATCCCCATTTGAATACGGCCAGGTTTCTCAGGAATCTTAAGTCCGTAATAAAGTTGGGCAACAATGTGTTTTTTGGACACAAGCCGTATAAGTATCTGTTTCCATTTAAACCTGTGGGTTCCTTTAGTGTAAACTACGACCATATGCGGCAGAATTGTATCATGGGTTCATTGCGCAATGAACAGGACGGCACCGCATACGTCTTCATCACCGTGCAGGATGTAACGGCACAGGTGGCACACGAACAAACGCTGCTGGAACTAAACATCACCGACCCCCTCACCGGGACCTATAATCGAAGATATCTTGAAACCCGCCTCAGCGAAGAGTTCTCGCGATATATGAGGACATCAAAGCCCTTCAGCCTGATAATGTTTGATATAGATTTCTTCAAAAAGGTCAACGACACCTACGGGCACACCTGCGGTGACCTCATCCTCAAGGCCACGGCTTCCATGTGTCTGTCCCAGTTGAGGGAGATAGACGTGATAGCGCGCTACGGGGGGGAGGAGTTCTGTTGCGTGCTGGTGGAGACCGAGCTTGAGGGTGCCACCGTAGTGGCAGAGAGGCTGAGAAAGTCCGTCATGGAACTTGAAAGCAACTTCAACAACCAAATAGTAAGAGTCACTATCAGCCTGGGAGTTGCGCAGATGCAAGAGGACATATACTCACCAACCGTACTGCTGGAAAAGGCCGACGGCGCCCTCTATGAGGCAAAAAAGACAGGCCGCAACAGGGTCGTTACGGTACCGCTTACATAGACGCTGTACTTTTTTCACCTTACTATACGGATATAAGTATATTGGCAAAAGGTTTTATATGAAATTTAGGATTGAGCATTATAGGGTCAAGCTTTATGCTAAGATACTTAGGGTAGTTAGATGACAATAGAAGAGAAAGTACAGTACTGGATAAAATCATCGCATTACGATTGGACAGTAGCAAGGCATCTTTTTGAAAATGGAGATTACCCATATGCCATGTTTTTTGGGCACTTAACAATTGAAAAGATTTTTAAAGGCATATATGTCAGCAAATTTAATAAGACACCTCCATATACGCACAGACTTATACAATTGGCAGAAGCTATTAACCTGGAGCTATCTCGTGATAAAGTGGAACTGCTTGAAATAATCACGGATTTTAACTTTGAGGCAAGATATCCTAGTGAAAAGTTCTCATTTTACAAAAAATGCACATTGACGTTTGCCACAAAATATATGAATGAAATAGAGGAGTTAAGAGAATGGTTACTACAACAGATGCAATCATAGAGAAGATAAAAAGGTATATAAACGAACTTGAAAAAAACAATATACCTATACAAGAGGTCATCTTGTTTGGTTCCTATGCCAAGGGTAACCAGGTGGAAACAAGTGACATTGATATTGCCCTGATTTCTACAGCGTTTTCAGGAGACAGGTTTGATGATCGGAGGTTGATTGTACCTTATAGAAGAGAAATCGACAGCAGGATAGAGCCTATGCCATTTAAACCTGAAGATTTTGATAATGGCGGATTGCTTGCGGATGAAATCAAAATGACTGGTAAGAAGCTGAAGTTTTAAAGCACAAATTGGCAATGATAAAATGATAAATAGTTAAGGCATTGAATTAAAGATTGGACATAGGGTTTACATATGATTTAAGGTCGGAGTACCTTGCGCTTGGGTACAGCGAGGAGGAGACGGCCGAGTTTGACAGCGTCCAGACCATAGAGTCGCTGGAGGAGGCCATCACGCAGTTGGGGCACAGGGTCACACGGGTCGGCAATATCCGCAGTCTTGTTGGTATGCTCAACGATGGCAGGCGTTGGGAGCTGGTCTTTAACATCTGCGAGGGGCTTCACGGCAGGAGCAGGGAGGCACAGGTTCCGGCATTGCTTGAGGCATATGACATTGCCTGTTGCTTCAGTGACCCGCTTACGATGGCCCTGTCGCTGGATAAGGGATTAACCAAGACCGTGGTCAGGGCTGTCGGGGTTGCCACGCCCAACCATGTGGTTATCGACTCGGTTGAGGCACTTGACGCCCCCGGCGTGTTGACGGGGCTGGATTATCCGCTCTTTGTGAAGCCGTTGTACGAGGGGACGGGCAAGGGGGTTGACGAGGGTTCCGTTGTTCATAACGAGCAGGGGCTACGGCAGCGATGCAGTTGGCTCCTTGAGCGTTACCGTCAGCCCGCGCTGGTTGAGGGCTATCTCTGCGGCAGGGAGTTCACTGTGGGCATCCTGGGAAGTGGCAGTAATGCTTACGTTGTAGGGGTGCTTGAGGTGGTGATTGGGCAGAGGCAGCCCGGGTACGTCTACTCGTATGAGAACAAGGAGTTTTGCGAACAACTGGTTGACTACGTCCTGGTTGAGGATGCACGCATAAAGCAGGAGGCATCAGAGTTGGCCATTGCCGCATACAGGGCCATCGGGTGCAGGGATGCCGGTAGGGTTGACGTCAAGGCCGATGCCGCAGGACGGCTCTGCTTTCTTGAGATAAACCCCCTGCCGGGTCTTCATCCGACGCACTCCGACCTGCCGATCCTGTGCACCAAGGCCGGTATGTCCTACGTACAGTTGATCGGTGAAATCATTGCTTCGGCATCCGTCAGGGTCAAGGGGGGTAAGCTATGAGTCAACATCTGAAAGTAGAGGCGCTGAACACATAGCCTACCCAAATTTTTTTCACGGATTACTTTGCTGCCAGTAATTTTACAATAACCTTGGGGCTTGTCGGAAATACCTCGCCGGCATAGTTGCAGTACGGCTATGGGATATGCTATTGTAAATGTAGAAGATTATGAAGGGAGAATTATAGCGATGCAGATGATATTGGAAGCAAGGGTAGACCGGTTAGAGAACATCTTTGCGGAGATGATAGAGCATCAAATGGAGCAAGATCGGAAGTTTGAGGAGCATATCCGGCAAGAGAAGGAGGCAATGGAAGCCTTCCGGCAAGAGATGAGAACGAAGGATGCTCAGTCTGACAAAACGATGGAAGCCTTCCGGCAAGAGATGAGAACGAAGGATGCTCAGTCTGACAAAAAATTTGAGGAGCATATCCGGCAAGAGAAGGAGGCAATGGATACCTTCCGGCAAGAAATGAGAGCAAAGGATGCTCAGTCTGACAAAACGATGGAAGCCTTCCGGCAAGAGATGAGAGAGAAGGATGCTCGGTCTGACAAAACAATGGAAGCCTTCCGGCAAGAGATGAGAGAGAAGGATGCTCGTTTCGAAGAGTGGATTCAAAAGGACAAGGAAGAAAGGGAGAAAGAACGTAAGGCGTTCGAGCGACAAATGAATAAAACAAGCGCTGATAATGCCCAACTACTTGGCACTCTTGTTGAGAACATAATAGCTCCTGGAGCAAAACCCTTGATAAGGCAATATTTTAAATGTGAACCTATTGATTTTCGTGTAAGGGCCGGTAAACAAGGAGGCGCTAATAACTGTGAGGTTGACATATTGATCATCTCTACGGACAATGCCTTCATGATAGAGGTAAAATCCAAGCCTGATGGCCGGGATGTAAAG
>NZ_JMFO01000025.1 GCF_000714715.1 Candidatus Magnetobacterium casense | reverse complement strand
TTTCTCATCAAACCCCTTGATACAAGGCATTTTGTGGGGGCCTTGAGTAGTATTGTAGATTACCTGTGGTATGCGAAGTTAGACCGTACCTACAAGAAGATGCTCGAAAGTACGGTTGAGAAGAAGACCCTTGAACTAAAAAGTGCGCAGAGGAAGATAAAGGACCTGACCGATGAGCTGCTTCAACGTCTGATATTAGCTTCCGAGCGCAAGGATACCGATACGGGTGAACATATATCAAGGATGGGTCTATACTCAAAGAGGTTGGCACAGGAGCTTGGTTTGTCAGGTGGATTTGCTGAAGCAATAAGTTTTGCAAGCCCTCTGCATGACATAGGCAAGATCGGCATACCTGACAGCGTGTTGTTAAAGCAGGGACGGCTTACGGAGGAGGAGTTTGAGGTGATAAAGACGCACTCCATGATAGGTGCCGGCATACTCTCAGGGTCTTCACACGACGGTATACAGATGGCCGAAACAATAGCCCTCTATCACCACGAGAGATGGGACGGTTCAGGATACCCTGCAGGGTTGAAGGGCGAGGCTATACCGCTTGAGGCAAGGATTGTCATAATCTGCGATCAGTATGACGCCCTGGTTATGAAGAGACCATATAAGCCACCGTTTGAGCACAAAAAGGCGGTTGATATAATCACAAAAGGCGACGGCAGGACATTACCAACACACTTCGATCCGGACGTTCTTAGGGCTTTCATCAAAGCCTCCGCCGACTTTGATACCATATACAGAGAAAACTCATAGCGTAGATATAAGGAGATTAACTATGCGTGTATGTGATATTCCAGAGATAAACAGGATGAGCGTATCCGAGAAAATTCTTTTAGTCGAAGAGCTTTGGGATAGCATTACTTCTGATAACCAGGAAATTACTATTGCACGGAGTCATATTGAGGAATTGGATAAGCGACTTAAAGATTACAGAACCAATCCCAAGAAACTTCTGACTCTTGATGAACTTCAATCACGAATAGAAGAAAAGCTATGACTTATTCATTACGTCTTTTCCCTGAAGTTGAGGAAGATGTTGAATCCGTGACAGACGTTGACATGGTGATAGAGCTTACGGGGCTTGACGATATAATACCGGACGTCTATGAGCGATTCAGGCCGATAGTCAGGGACGGGGTGTCGTTTCTGCTGTCGGAGATATCCCCTGAGCGTTTTGCGGCCATTGTCTATGCCCTGTCGGAGGAGGACACCGCCCCCGGACGCCTGGTGAGACTTGCCATGGAGGTCCCCACACTGCACAAGCTGGGACAGACAATTGCACGCAACCAACACATCGACTCGCAATTCAGAAACAGACTCGCAGAGCTTGAAAACTCCGTGATGAAGATTGATGCGGACGTCATAGAGGCCATCGTTGTGGATGCGCTGGGCAACTGGATGAGCGACCACAACGTCCGGCTCAACTACAACGTCTGCTACGAGGCCAGCGTGGCCGCCGTGGTAGACTTTACGTGCGATACCCCGCACGGATCAGGCATCAGTGGCGGGGTCTTTAAGATCATCAAGCCCGACGTCCCGCAACGCCTGCATGAAGAACTGGAAATCCTTGACGCCCTGGCTGCCTTCTATGACGCCCACAGAGACGACTACGACGTTGACAGCTTCAGGTTTATCGAAACCTTCGCTGACATAAAAACCGCCCTCCTGACCGAAATAGACCTCCGCAACGAACAGCGCAACCTCAAACTTGCACACTGCCTCTACGACGGCATCCGGGACGTCAAAATACCCCGCCTTGACCCCGCCTCCAGGGATGCCGTAACGGTCATGGAGCTGATCAGGGGAGAAAAGATAACCGATGCCCCCCTGAGCACATCCCGGAGGAAACAGTGCGCCAGGACGCTCTTTGTCTCGCTGGTGTGTCACCCGTTGTTTTCCGGTCAACATCGCAGCATCTTCCACGGCGACCCCCACGCAGGAAACATCTACTACTGCGACCACGATGGCCGGATAGCCCTCCTGGACTGGAGTCTTGCCGGTGAACTGGATAAAAGCCGGCGGGCCGCTATCATGAGACTCAGCCTGGATATCTTTACACGGGATGCAGGACGCATATACAACTCAACGATTGCGCTCTGCGAAGATGGCGTCGGTACGGGGCATGTCATCAGGGATGAGATCAACCGCTTTGTTGCCGAACCATCGGAGGGATTCATCGAGCAATCGCTGACGTTGCTGGACAGGCTGGCCATCAAGGGGGTCAAGTTCCCAAGCGACCTGCTCCTGTTCAGAAAGGCCATCTTTACGCTCAAGGGCGTCCTGCAGGAACTTGATCCCGACTTTGATATGGACAGACCGCTGGTAGAGTTTATCAACGCTCTCCTGCTTTGTGAACTGCCGCTGAGGTGGTTTAACCTCTTCTTTCCTCTGGCCGAGGACGCCCTCATGTACAAGAGCCTGCTGTCAAATTCAGACCTCATCAGGATTGCTATGGAGTTTGTAAGGCTCAAGCAAGATAGTTGATATAAAAAAATGTCACTGTAATTTTGATGATAAATATGTTAATATTCATAATAGTGAGGGTTGGTAGAGATACACTGGTGACAGAGTACAAAAAAAACGGTATCAGTACAGAGCTAATGTAAGCCGGAAAGGTTAGCAATATATGTTAAAGAAGGTCCACGAGGAATACGAACACTTAAGAGAACTTGCCAAGACCCTTGAGATACCGTCATGCCCACAGATAGTGATCGATGTCTATAATGAGGTCAGGAGCAAGGATACGGACTTCCGCAAGGTGATCGATCTTGTCAGCAAGGACGTTGGCTTATCGGCCAAGGTGCTGAAGGTCTCCAATCGTCCGATGTTTGGGGCGGGCAGGGTTGACTCAATCGAAAAGGCGATAAACATGCTGGGTATAAACACGTTTTCCACGACTGTGCTGGCCAGTGCCTTGAATGAGTCCATGTGCAGCGCTGCGACCACCGTACACTTCGAAAAGTTCTGGAGACACTCCGAGGTGGTTGCCGCCTTATCTGCGCATATCGCCAAGACCACCAGGTCGATCGATGTCAATATGGCCTATATGTGCGGTCTGTTTCACGACAGCGCAGTGGCAATCTTTGTCAAGAAAAAATACCCCGATTACACAAAACTCATAGACCAGGCCCTGGGCATTGTACCGGCAATAGCCCTGTCTGGAAAAAAGAAGTCCATCATTGGGCTTGAAGAGGCTATATATAACACCAACCACTGCGTTGTGAGCTTCCTGATGGCCAAGACCTGGCACCTGCCCGAAGTTGTAGCCGAGGCCGTCTGCTACCATCACTACGTAGATGTCAGTATCCACGAACGTCAGGACACTCGCACGCTGGCCGCCATCCTGCTACTGGCCGAGTACCTCAGGGAGGGCTACGACAACGTAAGGGCCGTGGGCTTCTATAAGGACCTCCAAGCCTGGATAAAAATGCACCCAAAGGTGCCGACTCAACTGTACATGTCCGCAGAAGACATCCAGGACCTTAAAAGAGATGCCCTCGATATAATAAATGCCGTATAGGAACTCACTACAGGCTTAACGTCAGGTGCATATATGCAATACGAAAACCTGCTTAAGATAACCAGGGAACTGACGGCCCTGTACGTAGAGGATGAGAGACCTATCCAACTGATCAATCGCCTTGAGAAAATGTTTAAGACTGTCATCCTGGCCGAAGACGGTAAGGACGGATATGAAAAATACCAGCAAAACAACGTAGACCTCATCCTGACCGATTACCTGATGCCGGAGGTCAACGGCCTCCAATTGATCAAGAGCATCAGGGTACATGACAGAAAGACCCCTATAATCCTTATCACCGGCTTTATAGACTCGGAATTCCTGATCGACGCAATAAATCAGGGCGTTACGCAGTTTGTCACCAAACCCATAATAGTGCCCAATCTGTTAAGAGCCATAGAGATTGCCGTCTCCCAGATG
Organism: Candidatus Magnetobacterium casense; assembly: GCF_000714715.1. GTDB lineage: Bacteria > Nitrospirota > Thermodesulfovibrionia > Thermodesulfovibrionales > Magnetobacteriaceae > Magnetobacterium > Magnetobacterium casense. Next base: position 41,205 of record NZ_JMFO01000025.1, on the reverse strand, counting down.
GTCATGGAAAACCTGGCACAAAAAACACAGCAACAGGAACTGGAACTGTTGCGCTACAGAGAAAAATACCACTTCACACAACAAGAAATGGCCTTCCTGAAGGAACTGCGGATAATAAAAAACGACTTCAGCTTCAAACGAATAAACACTATCAATGACAACGACGACGTCTGCAGCCTCTGGTGCATCGATATACATTACATGCCGCTGGATATACTTAGCGGCGACAGCTATTCAATCAGAGAACTAAGCACCGGCGAGGTAATACTCTTCATCGTTGACGCCATGGGCAAGGGACTCTCTGCATCGGTAACCTCAATCCTGACGACGTCGTTTGTCAACCACCTCATAGACGGAGCCATCGACAAGGGCTGCTTTGATTTTAGCGAATTCCTCCGCCTCTACACAGACTTCATAGCCAAGGAGCTGCTCAACGAGGAGATCGTCTGTGCCTCTTTCGTCTACATAGACTTCAACAACCACAAGATGCACACCTCCATGTACTCCATGCCCCCCATACTGGTCCTCAGGCGAGACGGTCAACTGATCCAGATCAAGAGCAACAACATCCCCATTATGAAGCACCGCATACCAGGCACCATTGACACCTACGACATGACAGGCTTCACCAGGATACTCATCGGCAGCGACGGACTGAGTGAGAGTTGGTGCGACAACGGCCAGACCCTGTACCAGGAATTCCTGGCAAGAGACTTTATGGACTCCAACTTTAAAGACGACCTATACAAGCGCTTTAGCGAACACGTCAGTACACCTGGAGATGACGTGACCTTCATACTTTTAAACAAGTTCGATTACAAGGACTGCAAATCCAAAACGATGGTCATCAACAGCACCCTCGACGACGTCCAGACCGTAACAACCGAAGTTGAGAGCTATCTCCAGCAATTGCATGTCAATGACAGGTGCAGCGCACTGTTTATCAACTCGTTCTCCGAAATCATTATGAACGCCTATGAGCATGGCTCCCTGGAACTCGATTTTGAGTTGAAACATGAACTGACATCAAAGGGTACCTATGAATCATACCTGACAGATAAGCAAAAGGATACCGACAGGAAGATAATTGTTGAATTAAACATAATCCACACTCCTGGTTTCAGTGGTTCATCAGGAGGCGGGGACTTCCTCCTGGCCACTATAACAGACGAAGGAAAGGGCTTTGATGTGTCAAAGTTAAGCACTCTCAACGTAGACAACCACCTCCTCTGCGGCAGGGGAATCAAGGTTGCTAAAAATACCTCGGACGTGCTACTTTATAACAGGGCGGGCAATCAGGCCCTCTTAATGAAAACATTGATTAAGGATTAAACAATGGAGATAACAGTTGTAAGTAACTCGGAGGTCAATATAAACGGCCACATAAAGACTATCGAGGATTATCAAAAAATAAAACAAGCACTAAACTCTGTTATTGCAGATGGCCGGAAGAAGATTACGATAAGCATCCCGGAGTCGATCACGATGACGTCATCGGTTATAGGATACCTGCTTAAGCTCGTTTTTGAAAACAAACTCGATATTTCAATACTTGTCAAAGACGAAAAGCTCTTTAACCTCCTTGACGTATTAAACCTGGTAGACGTCTTCAAGGTCAAAAAGATGTAAACACTATTAACAAGTTACTAACAATTGTTAATAACTTGTGTGTTTACGTTGATAACGGTATGATAAGGTCAGATGTAATGCTATTTTTAGGTGGTGATTTAGAATGCTTAAATGACTTTGAGATAGCTGACATGCTAAACTACAAGTAGAAACCTTAACTCTCATTGTATGAAAAGCATTAAACACTCATAAATTGAGCGAAAAGGAGGGAACGAGATGATAACAACATTTGAAGTGAGGGTTTTTCACGGCGTCCTGGAACCGCTGGAGCCAGTGGACTTACCAGAGGGTAAAAAGTTTAAGGTTATCCCGTTAGATGAAACAGAGAGCAGTCAACCGGAAGAAGACCAGTACAACGAACTTCTAAAATTGGCAGGAATTATGAATAGCGGCTTGTGTGATTTATCAGAAAACCATGATAAATACCTTTATGGTTTAAAGAAATAACATCGCCATGTCTACAGTTTTTGTTGATACTAGTGCATGGATAGCTTTATTTGATGATTCTGACAAACATTACCAGGAAGCAATTACCAGATTTCATCTAATTAAAGAACAGAAAATAAAACTTTTAATGTCGGATTATATCTTTGATGAGACTATTACTGCTATTCGTGCTAAAGTTGACCATAAAACCGCTGTTCGAGTTGGTGAGTTTCTTTTAACCCACTCTATATATTAAGCTGGTTTGGTTGGATGATGTCATAAAAAAGTTATCTTGGGAGTATTTTAAGAAGTATAGCGATAAAATTTATTCCTTTACCGATTGTACCAGTTTTGTTGTGATGAAGGAGAGAAATGTCTTAGAGTATTTTTCGTTTGATGAGGATTTTAGACGGGCAGGGTTTACAGATTTTTACGAAAGATACAAAGCAAGTTAAACTTATATTAAAGAGCCGTAAAGGAGTTTAGGGAAGACTTTGTTTTTAAGCATAATAACTAAAAGGAAGTTATGGGTTAGCTCTAAAGATAGACTTGGTCTGAATTCATTATAAACTACGATGTATTAAGGAGCAGTAAAATGAAAAAGCATAGTTTCTACACCAATAGGGTTGAGCATAATGGGGTCAAGGGGACTGGTCCCCTTGCAGGAGGGGGTCTGAGGGGGATGGGCAGAGCCCTCCCCCTTCTTTTCCCTGTCTTATGCTTATCCTTTGTCTTATTGCTTTTACTGATCAGGCCGGTATTTGCGATGCCGACGCTGGAGGGATGCGGGATGTTTCCTGTCAACAACATCTGGAACACGCCCGTGGACAAGCTGCCCCTTGACGCCAATTCGGCAGACTACGTCACAACGATCGGCGCAAGCAGGGGGGTGCATCCGGACTTCGGCAGTGGCACGTGGGAGGGACGTCCAATCGGGATTCCTTACAACGTTGTCTCCGGCACTCAGACAAAGGTCAGCGTGAGTTTCGACTATGCCGATGAGAGTGACCCCGGCCCCTACCCTATCCCACCTGGTGCGCTGATCGAAGGCGGTGATCAATCAACCGGTGACCGTCACATCCTCGTCGTTGACAAGGACAACTGTATGCTGTACGAACTCTACGCGGTCTACCCACAGACGGATGGCAGTTGGACTGCCGGATCGGGGGCTATCTTTGACCTGCGCTCCAATGCCCTCAGACCTCAGACATGGACGTCAGCCGATGCTGCGGGACTGCCGATCTTGCCTGGGCTGGTGCGCTACGACGAAGTTGCCGCCGGCGAAATCAATCACGCCATCCGGTTTACCGTCCCGCAGACTCGCAACACCTACCTGTGGCCGGCCAGACACAAGGCGTCTTCCCTGACCGGCACCAACTATCCCCCAATGGGACAACGATTCCGTCTGAAGGCGTCGTTTGATACATCAGGCTCTTCACACGACACAAGGGTTATCCTCGAAGCACTGAAAAAGTACGGCATGATCATTGCCGATAACGGCTCCTCCTGGTACATCTCCGGTGTGCCTGATCCGCGCTGGAACAACGATACGCTCGTCAGCGAATTCAGCAGGGTACATGGCTCCGACTTTGAGGCCGTAGATGAATCCGCCCTGATGTTAAACGTAAACTCCGGCCAGGCAAAGGGAGCAACCACCAAAAACGACTTCAACTCCGACAGCACCAGCGACATCCTCTGGCACAACGCCACCACCGGAGAGGTTGCGCTCTGGATGCTCAAAAATGGGATGATCTCCGATACGGCCCTCCTGGCAGCAGTTAGCACTAGGTGGCAGATACAGGCTACAGGCGATTTCAACGGCGACGGCAACAGCGACATCCTCTGGCAAAACACCGAAACAGCAGAGGTAGCCCTCTGGATGCTCAACGCAAACAGAACCATAACCGCAGCCCTCTCCCTCGGCCACGTTACTGACCCCGCATGGCAAATTCGATACACGGGCGACTTCAACGGCGATGGCAACAACGACATCCTCTGGCAGCACACCGATACCGGTCAGGCAGGCGTTTGGCTGATCAACAACGGTTCGACACTGGTTTCGGGCAGTTCCCCCGGGGGGGCAGACCCGCAGTGGCAGATGTTTGGTGTTGGTGATTCCGATGGCAGCGGCAAGGATGAGGTCTTCTGGTACAACAGTGCTACCGGTGAGGTGGTGTTATGGCTCCTGGATGGCAAGAGGCTCTCCACCGTGCAAGCTGTGGGGATGACTGCCCAGGCGTGGCACCCCCTGGGCGTGGGCGACTTCAACGGCGATGGCGTGGCTGATATCCTCTGGCAGAACTCCCAGACCAGTCAGGTGGCAGTCTGGCTCCTGGACAAGGGCGTCATAAAAAGTGCCACCGCAATGGGCATTGCCGGTACACCCTGGCAGTTCAAGGGTGTTGGTGACTACAACGGCGACGCCACATCAGACGTCCTCTGGCAGAACACAAACACCGGTACCGTGACCATCTGGATGATAAACAACGCCTCTGTTGTCGGTCCGGCCATACCAGGGACGGCAGGCGCCCCGTGGGTGATTAAGTAACATACCCCAAAAAAGAAAGAAGGAGGGCGGCTCCGCCCCCTCCTCAGACCTCCCCTGCAAGGGGACCAGTCCCCTTGACCCCATTATTCTTAACCCTAATGTTCTAAGCATTTATGCTCCATTATTTATCCAGTCTGTATCGATCAGGTACTTCAAGTTTTTATTTACGGGCGACTACAACGTTGTCTGTTTTCGTATATATCGTTTAGTAACTGGTCGCAATCAATTGTATCTGCCCATGCCCCGGCAGTTGTATTTAGTACATCGATGAAATTCTTTTTAGGTGGAGTAATAGACCCTTCCGATATGGTAACTGTTACTTCAAATCCATCCGGCAAGTCTATATCATCCAAAGGTTCAAGCAAACCATTGGCTACTCTGGCGTTAATGGTTTTAGTCATCCTGTTACCTCCTTCATTATTGATTGCTGGTATTTATAGCGTCTCCATAATATTATTATAGCATACAAATGCTTTTTTTTGTATCACAGGCAGTCTGAACAAAAATATTTACAGGAAGAAAAAATTTAAAGTCAGTTATAATAAAAGTGATGACAAATAGCGAGGTTAATTTAACCAAACACAGGGTCTGTACCTTCACCGTAGTAGTTGAACCGGACGAAGACCGATGGTTTGCCTATTGTCCGGCTTTGCACAAGCAGGGAGCGGCCACGTGGGGCTACACCCGGCAAGAGGCTATCAGCAATATCAAGGAAGTAGTAGAAATGGTGATTGGGACATTGACGCAAGACAACGAACCCATTCCGGAAAACGAAGATGCAGCAGTAGAGATATTACCCGATATACGTGTTGCCGTTGTCGTCTAATCCATGCCCATTGACTACAAGCAACTGCGGAGCCTAAAAGCCGGAGATTTGGTCAATGCCATACTGAAGGACGGCTTTTATCTGCGTCATCAAACAGGTAGCCATCAACAATACCTACACAGCAATGGTCGCAGGGTGACGGTATCTTATCATAAGTCCGGTGAGACCTTTACACCCAAAATACTGAGGTCTATGATAGAAATACAAGCCGAATGGACAGAAGAGGATTTAAAAAGGCTTAAAATAATAAAGTAATAACAATAGCGTGGTAATAGAGTTTGAAGGCCAAAAGTAACAGAATGTGTGCAGAGGAAAATCATGAGGTCGCTTGCAAAAAAGAAGGGGGCGTCTTGTGGCCGGGGCGGGTGCGACAATTGAGCCAGGGGCGGCCCGCCCCCCGGCTGTGAGCAAATCGTGCCCCGCCCTCTTAACCCCATTAATTGGTGCCTCTACTCAAATTCACTAATTGGTATTATCTCTGATACAGTTGCTCCATTCATCTTCCATATATAACTATTGTTCCATAGTACGTTTGCAATAGAATCTGGACCGAGTGAACCATACCCCCCATAAAGCCATTTCTGGCTGTCACTACCAAGAACCATGTTTTTTCCATTTGGACCCTTCACAGGACCAAAGCTCACTATCGTTGAATCGTTCATCAGCCACATTGCTACTTCACCGGTATCTGTATTCCGCCATAGAATGTCGGCCTTTGAATCACCGTCAAACCGAGCTGCTTCCAGAAGCAACCAGTGTGATTTCAGATCAACTGGTTTTCCATTGGCAAATGTTACAGATGGTATATCAATAAGTTCACCATTTTTCATAAAGAAAATTACAAACTGTTTATTACCGGTTTCGTACCATAGCATATCGTCAAATCCGTCACCGTTAAAATCAGCGATAGCTTTGAGATGCCAGTTTGAACCAAGGTTGTCAATAAGTACCTTATTTGAGGATATTGATACTTTGTTTGAGGTTGAATCGGTTGTCATACGCCATATAACTATCTGTCCATCTTTTTTTCCGTTTGTGCAGCCCTTTTCATTCTGACATTGCCATATTACGCAATCCTTTTTGTTACCGTAAAAGTTCCCAATTCCCTTGAAGACCCACGAAGGATCGATTTCTTCTACACGATCTCCATGGTAGAGTGAAGTACCACCCTTGCCAACTGTCCAAACTGTTATAGCACCAGCCCAGTGTCTTAATAGGATATTGCTTCTACCAGCCGCGTTAAAATGACCTGTCCCTAAAACTGACCACCCTATTGCGTATCCTACGTTTTTTTTAGCAACAACACCACCATCGCTGTTCAGTAACCAGACGCCTAATGGGCTAGTATGATACCCCTGGATGTCGCTAATGCCATCGCCATCTAAATCGCTAGTGAAAGAAGGATAACTACCTGGGCCAGAAATAGAGGTTGAGTTAAAATAAGGCGTTACTGTCCTGTCTGACGTCATCGATACCGTGCATTTGCTTTTGTCTTCTGATACTGTATCACAGCCGTTCCAAGAGTCAGCAGATGCCTTAAGTGTTACTGACGTGCCTTTAACATACTGGTATGAACATCTTGAGCCACAGCTAATACCTATTTCTTTTCCGATTTCGCTTCCATTTCGATATACTTCTTCAACTCCACCACTTGTCTTTACAGTTAGTGTGTAGTTGGTTGATGTATGTGATAATTGAGCCGTCATTGTATCTCCAGGTTTAGATATTCTCACGATTGATACACCTGATAGTTCTCCGGAGTAGAGATTGCTGTTGGGTGTTGTACTACCAACAAACATGTTTATATAACCCTCGGCATTATTACCTTCATACCAAAGGTTGGTATTTTGACCATCATTAAATGTCGGTGTCATCTGGTAGTTATCGGCTGTCTCAATACTGACCAAACGATTATTATCATCACCATTCGGGTAATCATTATTTACTTTAGCTTCATCTATATGATATATAGCAAGTCCACCAAAGTTTGCCCCTAACCATCTCTCAAGCCCCTTGTCATATCCTTTACTTTGTCTATTTTCCACAAGAAAGTACTCTTTAGTTGAACTACTAATACCATCCCTACCAGGTGTTACCCTAAAGACGGTATTGTTACGGGCCGCGCTATCAGTCCCTGCTGCCGTAATAGATACAGGATCAGTTTTTATCGGTATCGCACCATCGACCCAATCGCTCCATAGCTTGAGGTAGGCAGAGGGTAAAACTGGTGTTTCTCCACGCCAGGTATCTGTACTTGACTTCCCCCAGTTTCCCGCGGACATAAGGTCATATGCACCTAAGCCTGCAGAACGTACGCCGTTAGCATCGTCTGTTCTATCATACAAGTCAGGCCATTTAAAGATAAGATGTCCCAACTCGTGTATCATAACCCCCATCGTAGTCATGTGTTTGTCGTTAGGAAAAGGGTTAGAAAAACTCCTTGCTGTTTTGTAGACTTCACCAAACATGGCATAACCTCCTGCGCCACCATGATATGCCCCCACTGTTACAATACCACCATTCACCACAGGAGCAGATTTTTTTGATAAGCCCGAATAATGAGCCCATATATTAGGTTCTTCAGCATCAGGGTAGCTGGCCTCATATCCAGCCACTACGATTACGACAGCAAGTTCATCGGTGTCAACATATCCATCACCATTAGTATCGTAGGCAGCAAAATCTACAGAACTAGCTGCAGCCGATATAGCCTCATTAACTAAATTGATAATAACCTCATGATCTTCTTTATCTACGTGACCCACGTTAGGGTGTTTACCGGGCATACGTAGCCAGCCAACTACACCATCGTTGACTGTTCCAGAAGTTTCTTCAGCCAGCTCTAAAGTTACCTTACCATAAGATGCCTTCTTGTAGAAATCATAAATACTCCTTTGATCTGAGTCTGTAGCCTGCTTTTTAATAAAATTTGCAAAGTCTTTCGGATTATAGGCATGAGGTGGATCCTCAAAATCAACAAGGATAAATAAAATCTTAGTACTAAACTTGCCTTTGGGAGCAAATTTTGGGTTGATATGATCCCTCAAGGCACGCTTTTTCTTTAACTCTTCTTTGGGCAAATTTACGTGTCTCTCTAAGGTAGGAGGCGGTAGCTTGTCAGCCCTGTTATTTGTTAAAACAGGCGTCTTACCGCTATACGGGCCTATATAATACCAATATCCGTCATCAGCTTTTTTGATCGAATAGCCAGCAACGGTCTCAACCCAATGGTGCCACTCGTCACCTAATGTTCTTGCCTCAAAACTACTGCCATCTGGCTGAACAATCTTATAAACTGTCTGATCAGCAGGCACACCCTCGGCAATCGTGCCAAATCCCATGCCTAACAGCATAACTGCAACCGTCAACAAAGTTAGTAACATCGATTCTGCCATACAACGCAAGGTACAACAGCTCTTTTTGTAAATATTGGTAACTAAATTTCCTTTCATTTCTAAATCCTCCGTTCAATTTTTTGGACGTTTTAAACGTTAATAATAATCCTGAACCTAAGACTCACCTCACAACCATTAGATTTTACTTGCACTTAATCATCTCTATCACCCCCTCGTTGTTGCTATGTTACAAACGTTACGTCTTGATTTTGTCCACTGCACGACCGGTAAAACCAGCCTGCTTATTCTATCAACTGATTGCGTTAAACGGCTAAAATAAGGGTAATAGTTATAGGCGACAATCAGGCAATATTCACACAGCAAGAAGAAAGACATAAGGACAGAGATAGAAGGGTTGGTTATGGTAAAATAAGTTATTAAACTATTAGTCCGCTCATTTTTAGTAAGTAAGTAAGTAAGTAAGTAAGTAAGTGCAAGAAGGGGGCCAATTCCCCTGCGACCGTTATACTTCGCACGTCAAATATATATAACTCTCCCATCAAATATGCTAACATTACCCCTGATGTGTTTGTCAAGTGGTCGTGGGAAAATTTTTTCCGATCCGTCTTCAGTGCCATAGACGAGTTCGTCAAAGACATCCCCTACGACGAAACCAGAAACTACGTAAAGCGCGTCCTCAAGACGTACTTCAATACACCAAAGCCGCCAACCCCGATAACGTCGCGGTAAGTTTCGTGCTCAACTGCTCACTTACAAGGTGAAGGCAGAAAGAAGGGAGGCGGCTCAGACCCTCCCTCAGACCCACCCCGAAGGGGGCCAGTCCCCCACTGAGCCGGGGGGCGCTGACCCCTTGACCCCGTAATGCCACATTTTTTTGTATTTAATCCAATCGAAACCTGCTATAAATAAACACATTTGCATTGAACTGCATAACCTACGCAAACATAAGTCGTCCCTTGGGCTTTGGTATAGAACGTCCTAATTCCTTTGCCGTTTCTATCCACTCGGAAATAATTACCTCTATGTTAGAAAGTGCCTCCTGGTAGGTCAATCCGTCTGCCATACATCCAGGAAGTTCAGGGACCTCGGCTATGAACGACTGATCTTCTTCGCTCCAATATATGATGATTTCATATTTGTTCATCCTGTTTATCTCCTAATTTGTATTTTAAGATAATATTACGAATTTGCTTAACCTGATAGGATTTAGCTTTGTTATATTTGGGTTGAATATTAAGAATTTCCTCAATATCATCTCTGCTATAAATATGATGTGAGCCATTTATCCTTTCTTTAAATCCTAAATATTGTATTAGTGCACGTATTTTGTTAAAGCTGATATTTGCATCTGATGTACCACTTAAGATTTGGCTTATCAGTTTTTTAAACTTTGTCATAGTTTACCCTATCCACGCCCATCGCCTCAAACCATTGTCCCCGTGGCATCCTGCGTATAGACCTCGTCAACCCGAAGTCCGATGGCTGACCCTTTGCTCACATAGTCCGTAAGTCAGGTGAGCATTGAATATCTTCTGTACTATGTTAAATGCCAATAAAAACCTCCCAGGAAATCTTAATTGTCTATGAAATCAGCATCTTTTTCAAACTTAAGTTTACCAAATTTTCTAAAAGTTTCGCCAGACTTAAGTAAACACATTTGCATTGAACTGCATAACCTACGCAAACATAAGTCGTCCATTGGGCTTTGGTATAGAACGTCCTGACTCCTTTGCCGTTTCTATCCACCCGGAAATAATTACCTCACCGGGAGGGGCAAAGCGCAATCTTGTCGCAGCGGGGGGTTGGCAAGGGGTTGGCAACCCCCCGCTCAGTGCCCCCGGCCAAAAGTCGCACCCGCCCCGGCCACGAAGAAGTCCCCTTGACCCCATTTTACCATGCTTTTTTAAGAGGATACGATTGATCCAATATTACCAGGATGTTACCGTCAGCGTATACATGCCTGCCGTTGCAGGGTCAGAGGTTGTTACCTCGATTGTATATGTACCGGCTGCTAACCCTGTTTGGCTTATCTGTGCATCTGTGCCGCCACCGCTGTCGTCATCGGAGGCCACTACTGTGCCACTTACACCACTGCCGGAGAGCAGGACAAGATAGGCATCCACGGAGGTTGATGTCAAAGCAATCTGTATGTTTGTTGAGCTGCTCAAGGTAAGGATATAGTAAGCGGCATAACTTCCCGACATATGTGTAGAGTAACAACTGCTGCTACTCCAGGAACCGGTAGCCGGAGTGCTTAAAGCAATAGCGCTGGTACCGGTACATGAAGTTGAGGCAAATGTTGCCGTCACGGACTTGTTTGACGACATCGTTAATGCGCATGTTTTGCCGGAGCAGTCGCCACTGTAGCCGGTAAAGACCGAGCCGGAGTTGGCTATTGCATTGAGGTTAACCGATGTTACTGTGAAGTATATGGCCCTTCCGGTGTTTCCACTCCAGGTCATGTAACCCGTAGATGGTGCAACAACACCCGAACCTGTACCGGTTTTAGTTGCAGTAAGGGCATATCCTGGACTAAACTTCACCGTCACGGACTTGTTTACCGACATTGTCAGCGTACAGGTTGAACTCGTCCCTGAGCAGGCACCACCCCAACTGTAAAGGTAATATCCGTCGTTAGGTGTTGCCGTAAGGGTAACTGACGTGCCACTGGTGTATGAAGCCGTCCCCGTGTTTCCACTCCAACTTAGTATACCTGTTGAGGCCGTAACTGAACCAGCCGAACTTGATGAGTTTGTTATCGTCAGGGTGTATGTGTTACCGGTGTTAAAGGTCACCGTCACATTCTTTGCCGCCGACATCGATATCGTGCAGGTTAAACTTGCACTGCCAATGACGGCGCAGTCGCCACCCCATCCGGCAAATACATAGCCGGCGTCGGGTGTTGCCGTAAGGGTGACATTTGTACCGCTGGGGTAATGAGTGTACTTTCCGGTGGTTCCACTCCAGGATAGCGTACCTGTACTGGCTGTAACGGAACCCGTACCTGTACCGGATTTTGTTACGGTAAGGGTGTATGCAGGATTAAAAGTCACAGTCGTAGATATGGCACGAGTCATCTTTAACAACGAACAGGTCGAACTTGGCCAGGTTAAGGTTGACCCTGAGCAGTCGTCACTCCAGGAGGCAACGTATGAGTTGTCGTCGGCGGTTGCAGTAATGGCAACATCCGTGCCGGAGACACCGGAGGTGTATGTAGTCGTGCCGGTGTTTCCACTCCAGGATATTGTGCCTGTATCGGCCGTAACGGAACCAGTACCTGTACCGAATTTTGTTACGGTAATGCTGTATACATGGCTAAACGTCGCCGTTACATTCTTTGCCGCCGACATCGTTACCGTGCAGGTTGAACTCGTCCCTGAGCAGGCTCCACTCCAGCCGGTAAAGACTGAGCCGGCGGTGGCGGTGGCCGTAAGGGTAACTGACGTAATACTCATGCCGGTACTATATTTAGCCGTCCCGAAGTTGTCTCCCCACCAGTTTAGCGAGCCTGTCGAGGGTGTAACGGTACCCGAACCTGTGCCATATTTTGTTACGGCAAGGGTAAATCCCATGCCAGCAACTTCCGAAAACGCCGCCGTTACAAACCTGTTCTGCGACATCGTTACCGTGCAGCTTCCTTTAGATGATCCTATACCAGTCCAGGAGCAGTCGCCACCCAGGTTGGTAAGCAGATAGCTATTCAGTGTTTCGGCTGTTGCCGTAATCGTAACGGACGAACCGATGGAGTATCCGACAGTAAAGGTGTATCCGCTACTGGCCAACGCACCGGAGTCAACTCCAATAGAACCGCCGCTGGTCCTTGTTAAGGTCAGGATATATCCAGGGACAAACGTCACCGTCACGTTTTTGGCCGCCGACATCGCTACCGTGCAGGTTAAACCCGTACCGGAACAGTCGCCGCTCCAGTTGGGCATATAGCCGTTATCGACTGTTGCCGTAAGGGTGACAGACGTGCCGCTTTTGTATATAGCCGTGGCGGTACTTCCACTCCAGCTTAACGTGCCCGTATCAACAGCGACAGACCCCGTGTTTGCACCGGCCTTTGTTATCGTAAGGGTGTACATGGGGTTAAACGTTGCCGTTACGACCTTGGCCACCGACATCGTTACCGTGCAGGTTGAATCTGTCCCGGAACAGGAACCGTCACCACTCCAACCGGCAAAGTATGAGTTTGAATCAGGCGTTGCCGTAAGGGTGACGGACGTACCAAGTGGATATGTAGCCGTGCCTGTGTTTGCGTTCCAGCTTAGTTTGCCTTGATCGTCCGTAATGGTACCCGTGCCCGTACCGGCCTTTGTTATGCTAAGAGTGTTGGCGGTAAACGTCGCCGTCACGGTCTTTGGCGATGAGTTTGTGGTTATCGTACATGTCGAATTTGTCCCTGCAGACAGACAATCACCGCCCCAGCCGGTAAAGTATGAGTTTGGTGAATCGGCTGTTGCCGTAAGGGTAAGCGTTGTTGACGCCGTAAATTCAACCTTACCGGTGTTGCCGCTCCAGGTCAGGTCAGTTGGAGAGGATGTAACAGTACCCGTACCTGTACCGGATTTCGTTACCGTCAGGGAGTTGCTCAGGGTAAATGTCGCAGTAAAAGACCTGTTGTCATTCATTGCCACCTTGCAAGGCGACATTGTTCCACTGCAAGTGCATGGCTCGTTCTTATTGGCTTGGGTGCATTCGCCGCTCCAACCGGCAAAGTATGAGTTTGAATCGGCTGTTACCGTAAGGGTAACCGTTTTACTCTGGTCGTATTTATTGTATTTACCGGTGTTTCCGCTCCAGCTTAGGTTCTCAGGCGAGGCGTCAACATTACCGGTACCCGTGCCGGATTTAGTTACACTAAGGGTGCAGGAGTAGGGTAGAAACAGGCACTGTGCACCTTTTGGTTCCATATCGACTTCTGCAATGGCATTGGCTGCCGTAACTAACGGTGTAACACCATTGCTACCGTCATCAGCAACCCCTAACCCCACATTGCCAAACACACACAACACCGCAAACACTGCCAACAACAACCTAATTACAATTGATCCTTGTCGTTCTTTCTTCATAAAACTACGTTTCCTTTTTTGCCTTAAATTGATACTTTATATGTTATGTATCTTCTATAAAAAAAAGACAGGCAGAGGGGCCTGCCAAGGTATACCCTCAGAAAGCCCCCGCCATTTTCATCCTCCCTCGATCGGACTAATCTCTACTCCGTCAAAGACACAATCACCGTCTTAAGCCATCCAGGGGAGATTGTCTGCTACCAGGATGTTATCGTCAGCGTATACATCCCTGCCGTTGCAGGGTCAGAGGTTGTTACCTCGATTGTATATGTACCGGCTGCTAGCTCTGATTGGCTTATCTGTGCATCTGTGCCGCCACCGCTGTCGTCATCGGATGCCACTACGGTGCCACTTGTACCACTGCCAGAGAGCAGGACAAGATAGGCATCCACGGAGGTTGACGTCAATTTAATCTGTATGTTTGTTGAGCTGCTCAAGGTAAGGATATAGTAAGCGGCATAACTTCCTGCCATATGCGGAGAGTAGCAACTACTACGACTGCTCAACGAATCGCTATATGTGTTGTTTACTGAAGCAGTGGTAGAACTCTTACATGCTGTTGATTCAAACTTAACAGTTACAGACTTGCCCTCAGACATCGTTAGCGTGCAGGTTGAGCTAGTACCTGAGCAGTCGCCACTCCAACCGGTAAAGACATAGCCGCTGTAGGCTTTTGCCGTAAGGGTAACTGACGTACCGCTGACATATGTAGCTGTATAGGGGTTGCTCCCCTTTAACGAACCCGTAGAGACTGAAACAGAACCACCAGAATTGGGGGATTTCGTTATAGTAAGGGTATATGCAGTAGTAAACGTTGCTGTCACATTCTTTGCCGCCGACATCGTCACCGTACAGGTTGAACTCGTCCCTGAACAGTCGCCACTCCAGCCGGCAAAGGTTGAACCGGAAGCGGCTGTTGCTGTAAGGGTAACTGACGTATCGCTGGGATATGAAGCTGTACCGGTGCTTCCACTCCAGCTTAGGGTGCCTGTTGAGGCTGTAACAGTACCGGAACCGGATGTTGTGACCGTAAGGGTGTATATAAGGCTAAACGTTACCGTCACATTCAAATCTTTTGTCATCGTCACCGTACAGGTTGAACTCGTCCCGCAACTGGAGCCATCGCCACCCCAGGTTGCACTGTAACCTGATGATGTTGTCGCCGTAAGGGTAATTGACGTACCATAGTAAAATTGACCTGTACCGGTGTCTCCACTCCAGCTTAGGCTGCCTATTGAGCCTGGAACCGTAACCGTACCGGAACCGGATTTTGTTACCGTAAGGGTACGTGGAGACGTAAACGTAGCCGTCACATTCATATCTTTTGACATAGTCAGCGTACAGGTTGAATTCGTCCCAGAACAGTCGCCACCCCACTCGGTAAAGGCATAGCCCAATAAGGGTTTTGCCGTAATGGTAACTGACGTACCACTTAAGTATGAAGCAGTATAGGGATTGCTACCGCTTAACGAACCCGTAGAGACTGAAAGAGAACCACCAGCGTTGGTGGATTTAGTTATCGTAAGGGTATATAAAGTAGTAAACGTAGCCGTCACATTCTTTGCCGCCGACATAGTTAGCGTACAGGTTGAACTCGTCCCTGAACAGTCGCCACTCCAGCCGGCAAAGCCATAGCCAGTAGAGGCTGTTGCCGTAAGGGTAACTGACGTACCATCGGTATATGTAGCTGTACCGGTGCTTCCATTCCAGTTTAGTGTGCCTGTTGAGGCTGTAACAGTACCGGAACCGGATGTTGTTACCGTAAGGGCATATGATGGGAGGCTAAATGTCGCCGTCACGCTCATATCTTTTGATATTGTCAGCGTGCAGGTTGAGCTAGTACCTGAGCAGTCACCACTCCAGCCTGTAAAGACATAGCCACTGTAGGCTGTTGCCGTAATGGTAACTGACGTAACGCTGTCATATGTAGCAGTATAGGGGTTGCTCCCACTTAACGAGCCCGTAGAGAGTGAAATAGAACCACCAGAATTTGGTGATTTCGTTATCGTAAGGCTGTATCCGGGGTTAAACGTCACCGTCACGTTCCTGTTCGTTGACATCGTAACATTACAGGTTGAACTCGCCCCGGAACAGGCACCACCCCAAGAGACGACGTAGCCGGTGGCGGGTGTTGCCGTAATGGTAAGTGATGTACCTGCGGTATATGTCTCTGTACCGGTGTTTCCACTCCAGCTTAGGGCGCCTGATGAGACTTTAACAGTACCAGTACCGGATTTTGTTACCGTAAGGGTATATGACAAACGGGGGTTGTAAGTGCTCTTTGGCACTATTGGTTCATCCGCAAACCCTACTCCCACGTTACCAAACACACACAACACTGTAAACATTGCCAACAACAACCGGAGTACAGTTAATCTTTGTCGTTCTTTATTCATAAAGCTAAATCTCCTTCTTTTTCTTAATTCGGTGTTTCAAAACTTGACCCAAAAGCCACCACCCACCAAAGATGGGGTCAAGGGGGCCGGCCCCTTGCAGGGAGGTCTGAGGAGGGGGCGGAGCCGCCCTCCTTTTTCTCTCCCCTTCTTACGGATTAAGCGTCAAGAATGCCCATGATGTCTCCTTGTTGGCGTCTTGAGCGGTGATGACTACCTGTGTTGCGACGGTGACGGCCTTGAGCACCGTTACCGTGAGCGTTTTGCTTGCGGAATCAAATGACGTGCTCACCAGATCAGGAGCACTGACATTGAACGTGTATGGAGTTTCACCGCCAGTGATGGCAAATGTGGCAGTCGTTCCAACCGCCGGCGCGGTAAGCACCACGTTTGCCGGTAATACCTGCACCCGCTCATTGCTAACCACAAACCAATCGGGATCGCCAACAGCGCCCAAAGATGCCTGATCCTTGATCGTCGCTCCATTCATAAACCACACATAGAGTTGACCCGTAGAGACGTTCTGCCACAGCAGGTCAAGCATACCGTCGCCATCGTAATCGCCAACCCTGACGATCTGCCAGTTGGCATCAGCCACGGTAGCAACCATCTTTGCGTTCTCCACGTTTGGCCCATACATAAACCACATGGCCACATCGCCGGTGTTGACGTTTTTGTAAAGTATGTCGGCCTTGCCATCGCCGTCGAAATCCCCCACCCTGACGATACGCCATTGAGGGTCGGCTAATGGCGACACCATCGTGGCAGTCTTGATCGTCGGACCATTCATGAGCCACACGCCAAGCACCTCAAGGCCTTCGTGTCTGAGGAGTATGTCGTCTTTACCATCGCCGTCAAAGTCTGCAATACCGGCTATTTCCCATTCCATACCAGGGTTTTGAGCAATAAGCCTGGCGTCTACAAAACCGGCGCCCTTCATTGACCAGATGCCCATCATGCCATCGGCCCTGTTTCTGAAGAGGATATCGGCTATGCCATCGCCGTTGAAGTCTCCAACCGCCTTGAAATACCAGTCAGCGTTGCCTCTTGTAACTAACTTCTTGGCTTTATTGCTTATACTGCCTAATTTCAAGGGGGTGTGGTCGGCTATTGTCATACCGTTCATAAACCATATATGTAGTGAGGCGTCCTTGCTGTTTTTCCAGAGGATGTCGGTCTTGCCGTCGCCGTCAAAGTCCCCTGCAGCGTTTATATTCCAATCAAGTGGTACTCTGCCGGGAGAACCGATGCTCTTGACCTTGTTTCCGTCCAGCAGCCAGATGGCAACAGTGCCCGTACTTTGGTTATGCCACAATAGATCGCTCTTGCCGTCGCCGTCATAGTCGTGGAGCACCTTATGCTTGACAGAGGCGCTTCCCATAAAAGTAGCCGTTACCAACTTGCCGGAGGCAAGCGTTACCTTACACTTGGCGCTTGTAGAACTGTCGCTGTTATCGCAACCCGACCAGGTACTAAAGACTGAATCCGAACCGGCCGTAGCAACCAGGGTGACAAGCGTATTGGCGTCATAGGTGGTAGTACACGTTGATCCACAACTTATACCCGATGGGAGACTTGAGACGGAGCCAATCCCACTACCGGCGGTATGCACAACCAACGAAATGCCTGGGATAGTGTTCTTTTTAAAAGTGGCCGTAACCGTTTTATCAACAGACATCGTCACCTTACACAGCGCAACGTCATTGCCGTCACCTGGCACTGTATTGTCGCTATCGGCGTCACAACCGCTCCAACCGACAAACGTCGAAAGTGGATCGGCCTTGGCCATCAGCATCGTCACAGCGTCCTTGGGATAGGGGCCGTTACATATCATGCCGCATTCCATACCGGGGGGGTTGCTCATCACCATACCACTGCCATCGCCGGCCTTACTCACGGTCAGCGTAAGGGCGTTTGAACTCTTGCTAAAGGTGGTCGTCACCGTCTTATCCGACGACATTGTAATCGTACACTCATTGGGATTACCCGGGCCTGAGTAAGCCTTGCCTTGAGACGGAGGCGACGAAGGAGGTGGAGGAGGAGGTGGTGGTGGACTCTGGCTTGGTCCCGGGGTTGAGGTCGGGCCTGGGGTTGTGCTTGGCCCCGGGGTTGGAGTTGGACCAGGAGGCGGACTCTGGGTTGGTCCCGGGGTTGTGCTTGGCTTAGGAGTTGGAGGCGGCGTTGGGCTTGGACCCGGAGTGGCATTATTGGCGTCACAACCGCTCCAGCCGCCAAAGGTGGAACCTGAATATGGCATGGGCATCAACCTCACCTTTGCCCCCTGGGGATAGAGACCATCACACCTTGAGCCACAATCCATACCCGGGGGGTAGCTCTGTATCATACCGCTGCCATCACCGGATTTGCCTACATTGAGCTTAACGTGCGCTGCCGTACTCTTGTTAAACGTGGCCGTAACCGTCCTGTCTGATGACATCTTAACCTTACACCACGGCACAGGGTCATTGGTGTCAATGGAGTCACAACCACTCCAGCCGGCAAACGTAGAATCCAGTGTGGGGATGGGATTTAACGTCACCTCCGTACCAGAGGGATATGGATTCTTACACATTGAACCACAATCTATACCTTTGGGGTTGCTCCATACACTACCAACGCTCTGGCCATTCTTATTAACTGTCAGCGTAAAATTTCCATCGGCGTACATCGGTTTAACCGACAAAATCAAAAACGCAAGCATTATGTTAAATATTATAACAATATGCCACAAACGACTATTCGTTAACCTTATCGCATAATCCATAAATATCCTCACTGCTTTAAAAGTTTTTTTATGCTGTTTCTTGTCCTTAAGCCCTTTCCTTAATGCCCTTGCATCGTCTGCAATAGTCGTTACACTGTCATAATCTTGCCTGCCTCCAGTTCTGTAATTTTTAGTTCTTAAAAACACCGTGACATATGTTACAGCAAAGACAGGTATGCAGTCAATAGCGTTTGATTTCCCAAACTCCGGCATGAAATTTTAGGTTTCTTCTTACTTCATACCAAGTTGCATCCAAAGAGGTATCTTGTTGTTTAATGGGGTCAAGGGGACTTCTTCGTGGCTGCCCCTTTCTTTCTTGTATTGCACACAATCGAAACGCTCTATAAAAAAAAAGGAGGGCAGAACCGCCCTCCCTTCTTTATCCCTCACTTGCCGCTGTGGGCTAAGTGTGGTGTGTTATGGTTTCAGTGTCACAAACACCCATGCCGTTTCATGGTTGGCATCCATCACGGTTATGACTGCCTTAACTTCGCCGGTGACGGCCTTGAGCACCGTTACCGTGAGCACACCGTCGGCGTCAATCTCTGCACTGAGCAGGGATGGGTTGCTGACCTTTGTCGTGTATGGGGCTTCTCCGCCATCGACCTCAAACGTGGTGGTATCGCCCACTGCCGGTGCCGTGAGTGTCGCACTTGCCGGAGCTACCTGCACTCGTCCGCTGCCAATGACAAACCAATCGGGGTCATCAATCGCACCCAAAGAGAGGCCGCTTTCAATCGTAGCACCATTCATCAGCCACATGAAGAGCTGACCCGTCATTTCGTTCTGCCACAGCAGGTCAAGTTTGCCATCGCCGTTGTAGTCTCCAACCCTGACTATGTGCCAACTGTCATCGCCTACAGTGGCAACCATCTGGTAGCCCTTTACCGTCGCACCATCCATGAACCAGATGGCCACTTCTCCGGTTCTAACGTTCTTGTAGAGGATGTCGGCCTTACCGTCGCCGTCAAAATCTCCTACCCTGGCTACACGCCACTTGGGGTCCTTCAAATCTGATACGATTACAGGACGCTTGATCGTGGAGCCATCCATCAGCCACATGGCCAGCTTTCCAATGCCCTCATGTCTGAAGAGAATGTCATCTCTGCCGTCGCCGTCAAAATCGGCCACACCGGCTACTTCCCAATCTCTGCCCACTTTACTGTCGATCATCTTTGAGTCTACAACGTCGGCACCATTCATAAACCAGATGGCCATCTTACCATCGCCCTTGTGTCTGAAGAACAGATCGGCCTTACCATCGCCGTCGAAGTCTCCAACTGCCTTGAGGTACCAGTCCTTCTTTTGTATCTTCCTCTCTGACTTGTTTGCCTGCACGGGGGCATGACTGGCCAGCGTCAGGCCATCCATAAACCAGATGTGCAGCGAACCGTCCTTGGTGTTTCTCCAGATGATGTCGGCCTTGCCGTCGCCGTCAAAGTCCCCGACGCCATCTATCTGCCACTTGCGCGGTACGGTGCCTGGTGTACCGTAGCTCGTTACGTTGTCACTGTTCATCAGCCATATGGCAACCATGCCAGTCTTCTGGTTGTGCCAGAGGATGTCGCTCATGCCATCGCCGTTATAGTCGTGGATGACCTTGCGTACGGCAGGTCCGCTTCCCATAAAGGTGGCAGTCACCATTTTGCTTGCAGCCATTGTCACCTTACAGTCATTGCCTGTTGCGTTATCGCTTGCGGGGTCGCAGCCCGACCAGCCACCAAATGTCGAACCCGTATCTGCCGTAGCCTTCAGGGTGACAACCGTGTCCTTGTCGTAGGGGGCAACACACGTTGCACCGCAACTGATACCGGCAGGGGTACTATCAACGGTGCCCTTGCCACTGCCGGCCTTGCGCACGGTCAGCGTAATACCCGGAGCCGTCACCTTGTTGAACGTTGCCGTTACCGTCTTGACCGCCGTAGTGTTGTCCGATGACGCCGGCATTTTCACCTTGCACTTGGCAGGGTCATCACCACCGCTGGATGGGGTCAGCGACCCCCGGCTCAATGTTGAATCGTCATGACCGATGTCACATCCGCTCCAGCCGCCAAACTTTGAACCCGGATCGGCCTTGGCCATCAATAGTACGACCGTACCAACAGGATAGTTGGACGAACACGTATCGCCACAATTTATACCATGCGGGGTGCTCCCCACCATACCGGAGCCATCACCGGCCTTCTCCACAGTCAGCTTAACCTGCGTGCCTCCATCTGCATACACTGGCTGCACCGAAAACATTAATACTCCACACAGTACAGCAAACACGGCAAACACATACGACAACTTAACATCTCTTAAACTTCTGACATGACTCATAAACTGTCCTCCATTGCTTTGAGAATTCTGGTTTCTGTCCTCTAACCCTTTCATTACCTTCATCCCTGGGGCGAATCCACCCCACTGTGATAGTCATAACACTATCACATATCATATGCCTCCTTCCCTGTCGATTTCTTCACCTATATTTTATACTATATTAACCTGTTTGGTCAAAAAAAAATGTCACCCGGGTGACATTTTTGAAAAAAATTATGCCGTATTGCAGTGACATGTTTTGTAGAATTTACATTACAATTTTTTATTTCAATAAATCTTTGTGAATACTTTAAATTCTAATATTGCCTGTATTATACTATCAAGTATGAATTCAATAATAGATGAACGTGTACGTGGCAAGATAGTACGGATATTAGAACAGCGCGGCATAAAGCAACGTGAACTTGCTGAGATGATCGGGGTAATGCCCCAGAATCTTAATGCCTACATGACAGGTAAGCGTGGGTTCGGTAAGAAGAACATTGCCCGGATCGCCAAGGCATTAAACATCCCGGAGGAGTCGTTCTATTCCGACCCGACGGCAAACCGTTCGCGGCTAAAGAAGGCAAGAAAGGTACCCCTTCTGTCGTGGACCAATGCCGGTGCATGGCATGAGTCGGTGGATATCTTCCAGGAAGGTTATGCCGAACTGTGGATGGCATATGATGCCTCCGACCCACATGCCTTTGCACTGCGAGTTGTGGACAACGCAATGGAACCGGAATTAAGACCCGGAGATATCTTGATCGTCTCCCCGTCGGTGCCATCGGACACCGGTGACTTTGTTCTGGCCAAGAGCGGAAATCAGGTAGTCATAAGGAGGTTAAAAACACTTGATACAGCGGTACTACTAAAACCGCTAAATACAGACTACGACGATATCCAAATCGCAAACAAGGACAAAAAAACCTTGCGCATTATCGGCAAAATCATTGCCAAAGTTGTAAGGTACTAAGTACTGTCTGCCAACACAACATTAAGCCAGGGGACGCTGTCCCCCAACTTGTGTGCAGTGTATAACGATGTGTGTATGAACTATATACGGATAGAGAGTTATTTAATTTATCTCTTGTACGGCTCTTGTACGGATGGTTATTTATCTCTTTGTTTGTATTAATTATTATTAATTATTTAATAGTTCATCCACATCGTTTACTGCCTGTTTCCTTTGGTAGTTTCCACGGTATGTGCGTAATGGTTACGCTGTGGTTCACCGATGGTACCGGTACCGTTTACCTGGCGTTTACATGGTACACGAAAGCACAGGCAAAACTGCTATATTAACCAGGCAGTGGATTGTTCTCCTGTGACAGCACCACGATCTTAGGATGGTAGTCAGCCAGTTCTTCCTCTTTGACGTAACAGAAGCTAAAGATAATGACCCGATCACCGACAACACCCTTCCTTGCGGCTGCACCGTTGAGGCATATCTGCCTGGCGCCGCGCTCGCCAGGGATGATGTAGGTCTCAAATCTCTCACCGTTGGTCACGTTGCTGACCATGATCTTTTCATATGCGACCATCCCCGTGAGGTCCATCAGGTCCTCATCCACGGTCAGGCTGCCACTGTAATTGATATTGGCCTCCGTCACCATTGCCATGTGCAACTTGGCCCTAAGCATACATCTATACATACAAGTCAATCCTCCCTTATTCATAATAATAACATGAATCTCTGTATAATGCAAACCCCCCGGGGCACGGTTAATTTGTTCTCGTCATGCACTAATACCACATCATACTAAATTTTATCATTGACAGGACATATAGCTTTGATATACTATATAAGCAGAGGATAAGTATGAAATTGTAGAAGCATGTGGGTGTACAATGCATAGAGTAAACCAGTATGATATTAAGCTCAATCTGTCAGAATTGAAATCGAATGTACATGACAATGGAAGAGTTGTTGAACAAACAACTAGCACCGATAAGGTTGAATCCGTACATGTTGATATCAACAGGAAACGTAAGCTGGGAAAATACAAAGGACAGATAGATATGACGCTATTTTTTGATGACGATGATATAATGGAATATTTCAAGGTGGGCTAAAAAACACATAAAAGATCCTTTAAGCAGAAGAGTATAAGTAGCTATAACAACAGAAGAAAAGAAAGGGGCGGCTCCGCCCCCCTTCAGACCCCCCCGCAAGGGGAGGGGCGAGGCGCCCCGGCCAGAAAGACGTCCCCTTGCCCCCCTCTACCCCGCCTGAACCATGTCGATGAGGGCATCTATCAGTCGTGCCTCCTCGACCCTGCCTACGAGTTGCCCCTTCTTGAACAACAAACCCATCCCCGAACCGCTTGCAATGCCATAGTCTGCCTCCTTTGCCTCGCCGGGACCGTTGACCTCACATCCCATGATTGCCACGGTGACGTTGCTGTTGATGGCAGCCAAGCGCGGTTGCGCCTGCGCAACGAGCCTCATCAGGTCAACCCTCGTGCGACCGCATGTAGGGCAGGATACGATGTCTATGCCGCGACGTCTGAGTCCAAGCGACTTCAATATTTCGTAGGCAACACGTACCTCTTCCTGTGGCGGGGCAGTCAACGAAACGCGCATGGTGTCGCCTATCCCCTCCGCAAGCAGGATGCCAAGCCCCACGGCACTCTTTATAATCCCCGTGGACGGCGGCCCGGCCTCCGATATGCCTATGTGCAACGGGTAGTCGTAGGTGACCGAAAATTGCCTGTAGGCATCAACCGTCATCGGAACATTGGACGCCTTCAGCGATACCTTGATCAGAGCGAAATCCAATTCCCGGAGGATATCAATGTGGCGCGTGGCGCTCCGGACGATGGCCTCCGGGGTGGGACCACCGTACTCTTGCAGCAGGTCTTTGGGCAACGAACCGGCGTTGACACCTATACGGATCGGAATCCCCCTGTCCTTGCAGGCGGTAACCACCTCCTTGACCTTCCAGGTGGCACCGATGTTGCCAGGGTTTATACGCAGGGCGTCTATGCCTCCGGATATGACCGTCAATGCCAGGCGGTAGTCAAAGTGTATGTCGGCAATCAGCGGAATGTCAACCTGTGCCCTTATGGCGGCAAGGCACCGAGCGGCATCCTCATCGATCACCGCAAGTCTGACCAGCTCACAGCCTGACTGTTGAAGCTCCCGTATCTGAGCCACCGTAGCTGCCACGTCGGTGGTATCGGTCTTGGTCATCGACTGAATGCTTATGGGGGCGCCACCTCCGATGGCAACTCCGCCTATGGATATCTGCCTTGTCTTTGTTGCTGCAGGACGCTCCTGCTTCTTTATCGCTGCAGGACGCTCCTGCCCGGATTGGTCTGTTATCATCTTAGTGTACTCCTTGTCTTTTGTATCTTTGTATAGCGTTGAGGTGTTCCCTGTAGGTTGTGGAGAAGTGGTGTGAGCCGTCTTTTTTTGCCACAAAGTACAAGTATGGGACACCGGAGGGATGTATCGCTGCCCTTATGGAGGCCAACGACGGTGATGCAATAGGCCCCGGTGGCAGGCCAACGATTTTGTATGTGTTGTATGGGGTGTCGAGTCGAAGGTCTGTGGCTCTGACGCCTTCACCAAAACCCTTGAGGCCGTAGATGGCCGTTGGGTCTGCCTGCAGGGGCATTCCCAGTCTGAGTCTGTTGTGGTAGACGGCGGATATGATTGGTCGTTCCGTATCGAGTTGCGCCTCCTTTTCGATGATCGATGCCAGTGTCAGCACCTGGTGTTCGGACATTCCGAGGTCTTTTGCCCTGACTGCAAAGTCCTGCGGATAGCGCGCCCGCAACAGACGCACCATCATGGCAATGACCTCCATTGCCGGCGTCCCCTTTTCGATTATATAGGTCTCCGGCAGCAGGTAACCTTCCAGCGAAGGGCCATCTATCTTCAGTTGTACCATCACAGCAGGGTCGTTGCACTTGCCGTCGAAGTCAACGATGCCGGCAGCGGTCATGGCCGGTCTGATCTCGCGCAGGCTGTGGCCGGGGATAACAGTGACCTTGGTCTTTATCGTATCACCGTCGCTGAACTTCTGAAGTACCTCAAGCGGTCCGATGGCATCATGGAGCAGGTAGTAGCCCGGCTTTAAACGTCTGCCAATTCCCTGCATACGGCCAACCAGGTACAGGGCGGTAAGGTTGCGCATACCACATGCCTGCGACAGTATGTTGATGGCCTGTCTGAGCGTTGCCCCGCGGGGGATGTATATCTCCGCCGTCTCCCCGTTAAACCGCAGGGGCATAAATATCCCCGCAGCAATATACGTGATCAGCACGGAAAGCACCACCGCAGAACTTACAACAACCCGTTTAATAAATAATCTCACCTTGGGCCGAACTCCATATGTCAAAGAATCTGTCCATAGCAATCGCATCTCCAAATGGCAAGTGCCCATAGAGGATTGACAACTGTCGTTTTGCCTGCGTTTTTGGTGCGTTTTCCACGGCGACCTTCCACATGGCCGACACAAGCCCCGACCTGTCGGCCCCGGCCCAGCAGTGTATAAGTATGGGACGTGGCGCCTGGTCAAAGACACGCATCAGGGTGGCAACATCCGTGGCAGCAGGCTCCTTTGATGAGGACAACGCAACGTCATAGTGGGCGATGTTGTGCTTGTCGCTGAAGTTGAGTTCGTCCACGTACCACTGAACCCCGGGGTTTTTGCCGCGCAGGTTCAGGATGCTTGCGATCTTGTACTTGTCGGTGTAGTATTGCAGTTGCGCCTGGTCAAGTTGTGCGGAGCGGTAGGCCTTACCTGGGGTAATCGCATGGAAATTGCCCGCAGCCATTGCATACCCCAAGTAGCTCCACAGCAGTATGTAGAGCAGCGTTACATCCGCATACAGGGTTATTCTACGTCGTGCCATACCACATGATTCATTTTAACACAATCAGACGGAGTTTTGACAGTTTTGGTTCATTCTCTGTATCCTCTTTATATTCCACGGTAACTATACTTTTACGCACCATGGATTCCTGGTCAAGCCAGGAATGACACACTTGAAAAACAGCTATAACTGTCATTCCTGCGCAAGCAGGAATCCATGCCTTTTAATCGGGAAATAAAGTTTACCCTGCTTTTTTAAGAGGATACGAAAAATGCTATATTGAAGTTCATAGAATGACAAAATGGATATATAAACGGTATCATCGCTGCAAAGACTTGAAAGCCTATTAACAACCGGTTTATGAAAACGAGAGCGGGGATCGTCCAGATAAGAAATAATATTAGTATCAAGCAGGTATGTTTTCATAAATTAAAAAGAAAAAGTATCCCTAAACTCTCTGGCGAACTTGTTAATTTCTTCAGATTTTCCCGTTAAATTACCTTGTAAACTGATTTCCTCAGCCACCCGTACCCATTTTCCTGGTTTGGATTCTCCTTCTTTTTTAAGTTTTTCTTCAAAAGTAATTGTTAGTTCTGTTCCCTCCGGGATTTCCAATTTTTCCAAAAATTCAACCTGACCTCCCATAAATCTGGCTCTGATAGTTTTCGCCATGTCCAACCTCCTTATTTTGGCTTGAATTTAGTGTGCGTTAAAGTTTGCCTCATAGCTTTATGATTAAATAATTAGCAGGGCGATGTCAAGAAAATTTTTAAACAACCAGTTATAGCACGTTTCGATTGCGTGTGATACAAGAAAGAAAGGGGCGGCTCCGCCCCCCTTTAGAACCCCCTGCAAGGGGAGGGGTGAGCCACCCCGGGCACGAAGAAGTCCCCTTGACGTCCCGTAACATTAATCATCAACGAAGATCACCGTAATCTTTTATCAGAAACGCCTTGTTTACCGACTTAAAGATGACCCGGCCGGCGGATAAATCATATCTCTCAGTCTCGGGTCTGATAACAATCCCTTCACGGATATTGTCTCCGGCCATAGCTGTTTTCCCTCCAGTGAGCTTCAGCACGTCAGTAGTCCACCGCCCCCTGTATAGTTCAGGGACAACGGCAAGCCCCGTTGACTTACAAAACGCTACAATGTCGTTCCAGTTTAAGTACCTGGAATCCCTGCAAATGTCAAATACGACAAAACCTATCACATCCCGGGATAGTCCATAGTTAAGCTTCTGAACCCCCGAGCCATAAATCTCACCATACACTATCATATCCTCCTGGACAATCTCCCTCATCTTGTACTGATTAAACGCCCGCCAGTACAGATTGCTGTCGCTCTCTTTCAACGAAAGCGTATGCGAGCCTACAAAGAAATCCGAATCAAAACGCCCAAAACGGGCATTAACGCCATGAACCTTCTCAGTCACTACGACGTCGTCATCCAGACCTGCCAGAATGCCGGCATAGTTTTCAATGTGCTCTATCTGTGTGTATTCCTTAAAGCGTGAGTCATAGGCCCTTACCTCTCCAATCAGGTCGGCAGGTATTGGTGGCTCATATTTAGTTATGCCCAAGACGGCAGAGACGTCAGTACCAATCTCCGTATCCGCCCCCACTATGCCTATGTCTATAATAAGCCCCTGAGAGTACAAGCCGCGTATTTTGGCAGTTCTTACCCTCTGCCTGGACAGATATGCCGTGATTCCTATTTTATCCGATAATTCAAGTGGTAACACGGCATCTATAGGGACATGGATAACCTTGTCTCCTTCTTTATATGTGGCCTTTTTGACTGCGACAGTCCAGTCTTTAACCATAGCCAGTTCCAGGTTATCGGCATTGGGGTGAGGCAATATGGCCCTGATTTGTACAACTTCACATTTAAAACTGCTCATGCTTATCCTCCTTGCTGAATTTATGGCGACACTCAAGCATCATCGGGCGTTAAGACAGCTCTCAAGGCTGAGTGTCAGCCTTTTCTGACGTCGAAAATCTCATGTCCTGGCTCACTGTGCGCTTTAACCGCAGTGTGTCTGTCCCTGTCTTTCGGGGCAGATTCCTTGCCGTTGCTCTTGTCTCCGTCACCGCCTGATGGGTGGGGTTTGTTGAAGTTGAATCCCGGGTATTCGATCCGCTTGTGGAATATGCCGTTTAGTATGTAGGAGTAACGCTCCTTGATTATGTTGATGTCCCTCAGTGTGAGGTCGCACTCGCTGAGTTGACCGTCTATCAGGATGTTATTGACGATCTTGTCTACGAGTCCGACAACCCTGGATGGCGTTGGGTCCTTCAGCACGCGTGAGGCCGCCTCAATGGCGTCGGCTATCATGACCAGTGCCGCCACCTTGCTCTGCGGCTTTGGCCCCGGATACCTGTAGTCTTCCTCTTTGGGCGGCTCGGACTGTTCCTCTTTTGCCTTCTGGTAGAAGAACATCATTATGCTTCTGCCGTGGTGTTGCGTGATGATGTCCTTTACGGGTTCGGGGAGGTTGTACTCATCGGCCAGCTCCAGGCCCTCCTTGACGTGTGAGATCAGGATGAGACTGCTCATGTGCGGGGTGAGTTTTTCGTGTTTGTTTACGGCGTTTGATTGATTTTCGATAAAGTAGTCGGCCATCTTGATCTTGCCAATGTCGTGGTAGTAGGCGGTGACCCTGGCAAGGAGCGGATTGACACCCACGTCCTCAGCCGCCGTCTCCACGAGGTTGCCCACGATCACGCTGTGGTGATAGGTGCCGGGGGCGTTTATCATCAGAGACTTCATCAACGGCTGGTTGAGGTCCAGCAGTTCCAGGAGCGTTATGTCGGTGTTTACCTTAAACGTGTACTCGAGCACGGGCAGGATGATCGACACAAATGCCGCCACGCTTATCCCCGATGTCGCGGCAAAGATAATGGGTTGCAGGATGTGTTGCGTCAGATATCGCTCGTGCAAGGAGACCACGATGGCCGATATGATATTCACACCGCTGATGTACATGCCACCCTTGATGAGGTCGGTGCGCTTCTTGCACCGGAGCACACTGAAAACGGCAACAATGCAGCCCGTAAAAACGTAAAAGCCATAAAAGGCATCCCCCTGCCATATGCCGCTTATCATGCTTATGATAAATGAGAATATTATGGCCGTGTGTGAGTCAAACAACAGGCATATGAGCATTGGCCCCACCTCTAACGGTATCCCGTAGATGATGGCCTTGTGACTGATAAACCCCATCCCCTTGGAGAAATTCAGAAACAGATACTCCACCCCCCTGCCAAAGACAATGGTGCCAATCAGCAACAGCATCAGCAGGATCAGCATCTTGTTTTTCTTCGTGTATGCCGGTCTGTAACGAAATATGTCCATCAGCACAATTGACATCAATATTAGGCATACAAACAGTACAGCCAGGAAATCGACTGCATCAAAACCCCGCACTATTGTTATCGCCACAATAATTGAGGGAATGAAGATTAGATAGAGATGTCTGAGGTCTATCTCTATTTTTTTCTTCTTTTTAGTCTTCTCGTTTTTCGTGCCTTTCATAAGCCTTAATTATCTCCTGTACAAGTTTATGTCTGACCACGTCCTTGTCGTTGAAGTAGACAAATCGTATGCCCTCGATGCCCCTCAGGACATGACCGATCTCCACCAGGCCGGAGGCCCTGTCTGCGGGGAGGTCTATCTGTGTAACATCACCGGTGATGACGGTCCTGGAGTTAACGCCGAGCCTGGTCAGATACATTTTCATTTGCTCGGTGGTTGTATTTTGGGCCTCGTCGAGTATGACGAAGGCGTCTTTGAGGGTTCTGCCTCGCATGTATGCCAGGGGTGCAATCTCAATGAGTCCCTTTTCTATCAGCACGGCGGCCTTGTCGCTGTCCATCATATCATAGAGGGCATCGTACAGGGGTCTGAGATATGGGTGAACCTTTTCCTGGATGTCCCCCGGCAGGAAGCCAAGCCGCTCGCCGGCCTCAACCGCAGGACGCGCAAGGATGATACGGCTGACCTGTTTTTTCATGTATGCATGTATGGCCATTGCCATTGCTATGTACGTCTTACCGGTGCCGGCAGGGCCGATGCCTACCACGATGTCATGCCCTCTGATGGCGTCTATGTATGCCATCTGTGTCTCCGTTTTGGGGATGACATATCGCACCTTCGATGCCACGGGGATGTAGTGGGCAAAGACGTCCCTGAGGTTTATGTGGCCGGTCCGTTTGAGGTTGTTCAGTGTGCAGACAATGTCTTCCGTCCTGAGCATGCAGCCCTCTCTTTTGAGGTTGTATATGTCGAGGATTAGCTTTTGGGTAATCCCGACCTTGTCGTCATCGCCCTGGATGAAGACCTTGTTGCCCCTGGTGCTTACGATGACGCCAAGGGCATCCTCGATGAGTTTCAGGGAGCTGTTGAGGTCCCTCTTGAGGAAGTCCAGGTCCCTGTCGGTCTCCAGGGGTATCTCCAAAGTTACCGTCGCCGCACCCTTTTAAGCTCTCTGGCAAGCTCTATGGCAGACTCTTTGGCCAGACCCTCTGGCACCCAGGGTATTTCTTTCAACGATCTTTGCATCGTACTCCGTATTCTTTACAATAGCATGTCCGATACCGATTTGACAACATAAATGTTCAGGCACCACATGGCAGAATAAAAAAAGAACGGGGCGACTCAACTGAGTGCACGGATAAAATTATACACAAGAAGCATTATACAAAACTGCTCAGTGTTCGTCTTTGAATTCACTTGCAATGGCAACAAACTCATGTTCCACGCTCATGAAGGCATCAACAACGTCGGGGTCAAAGTGACTGCCGCGCCCTTTGAGGATAATATCCCTGGCCACCTCATGGGAAAAGGCGTCCTTGTACACCCGCTTTGTGATTAGTGCGTCATAGACATCGGCAAGTGCCATCAGTCGTCCTGGCAACGGGATGCTGTCGCCGGTAAGCCCTTCAGGGTAGCCGGTGCCATCCCACTTTTCATGATGACAATATGCGATCTCCATTGCGATGTCCAAAAACGAGTTGGAGCCAAGCGTCTTTGCTGCCTTTAACAGGGCATCCCTGCCATAGACGGCGTGCATCTTCATCTCCTGAAATTCTTCGTCCGTGAGTTTCCCGGGTTTCAGGAGGATGGCATCACGGATACCAACCTTCCCTATGTCGTGCAGAGGGGCGGATTTATACAATATGTCGATGGTTTCATCAACCAGGTAAGCGGCAAATCGGTGGTTATGTCTCAGCGACATGGCAAGGGCCCTGACATATCGCTGTGTGCGCAGGATATGTGTACCAGTGTCGTTGTCTCTGGTTTCGGCAAGGCCGGCCAAAGATAAAATTGTCACGTCCCGGGTCTTTTGTAACTCCTCCGTGCGTTCCCTGAGCTTGTCTATCATTTTGTTGGAGTATGTGGCGATGATTCCGAACTCGTCGTTTGTGCTGACTGTCACCTTTTGGCTCATATCACCATTGGCAACGGCTAACAATACCCTCTTTTCGCTCTCAAAGAACAGGCTCAGGTTCTTGGAATGCGAGATTATCAGGTTAATGTTTTCGGCTATGACCACCAGGATCACAAAGACGATCTCAATCAGTACCTTTCCGGTAGAAAACCCGGCAATGACCTCTCCATTGTGTGTAAACAGGCTAATATCCCTCGATATAATCAAAAACACTACCATCATCATAAGAAACATGCTGAAGGTGGCAACCATGATTATCTTTGTGGTCAGTTTTACAAAGTTTTCTGAGACGGTTATGTGTTTTCCGGTTTTTCTGATCTCCGAGTTTATAGTTCTCTCTGTTTCAAGTGCAAGGTCAATGGCGGTATAAAAGCCAAGCGTCATGCTGCCCACGATAACCTTCAAGCCACTGCCTGCCGGGAAGCCATAGACATGGAAGTTGTACAGCGCAACGCCTATCCCAGACAACATAAACAGTCCGTAGTCAAGGCCCGCCTGACGCTTTATCCTAAGGAGATAGTTCTCATCCAAGACTCCAAGCCCTATCAAACCCTGACGCAGGACAAGCGCTATCCCAAACGCCACCGCAAACAGTAATAATCGCTGTCCGATAAAGAATTCCGCAAGAAAAGGACACACACTGGCACTGTAAATGCTTATGATTATTATAGACAGACTATAGTGACCGAAAACCCTCATAGTCATTGCGTAATTTTTTGCCCGGCTTTCCGGCTTTGTCAGTGTTTCCATGTTCGAGTGTATTATAGCAGATTTACCATGAAAATTCTATTGAGTTAAGACACAAAGCTACCCCTCACCGTCTATGACAGTTTTTTTGCACTGTCCTCCAATATATCCCAGTACTCTCCATTACTGCCATCTCTACTTCTTATTTCTTCAGCCATGAGGCTAACTTCTTTAAATTATGGCGAAATGTAGCGTATTCACGGGTATCTTTGACTAATTTGCCGTCTTCACACTCCTTTGTGGTCGGTTGGTATTATTTAGGGTAGGCATTGTGTATTACCTTGCTTACACTTTACACGCTATACCATACCGTACTGAAACATTTCTATTGACATCGCCGACAGTATTGTCGTAAACTTCAATTGTTTTGCACTGTATGTTAGCAGAGAGAATATTAAGACTCAAGGGCGAGTTAAGGAAGAAAAAAAGAAGGCCCTTTTTATCACCGATATCACCAACATAAGATACCTGACGGGCTTTACGGGGTCTCACGCTTATCTGTTGGTATCGGGCAGGGAGGATGTACTGTTTACGGACTTCCGATACAAGGAGCAGTCTGCCCGGGAGGTCTCCGTGTGCAGATGCGAAATAATCAGCAAGGACATCGCTGTTGTCCTGGGCAAGTACGCTAATAGCCTTGGCATCAGGGCGTTGTCCGTGCAGGACACCATCACATACAGACAGTACAAGGCACTGTCAAAACACATTGAACTCACCACACTGCCAGAGACGGTAGAGGGACTACGTGCCATCAAGGATGCCTCCGAGATAGAACTGATCAAACAGGCCATACAAAGGGCCGAAGACGCTCTGGCCGCCATAAAGGGCTACATAAAGGCCGGTGTTACGGAGAGAGCAATATCGCTGCGTCTTGAGGATGCCCTAAGGAAAGGCGGCGTGGACAAACTCCCCTTTTATCCGATAGTGGCCTCGGGGCGGAACTCGGCCCTGCCCCATATCAAGCCCACAGAGAAAAAGCTCGAAAAGGGCGACCTTGTTGTCATCGACTGGGGAGGGGAAAGCGGCGGATACTTTTCGGACATGACCAGGACGTTTCTTGTTAAAGGCACTGACGTTGAGAAAAAGAAGGAGATATACGACGTCGTGCTCAGGGCCAACACCAGTGCCATTGAGGGAGCAAGGGCCGGATTAACCGGTACAGAGACGGACGCCATCGCCAGGAAGGTCATAAAGGATGCAGGGTTTGGTCAATACTTCGGACACGGCACCGGACATGGCGTAGGGCTTGAGGTACACGAAAGACCCCGCATATCGTTAAAGTCCCCAAAAACGGTCATAACCGATGGCATGGTCTTTACCGTGGAGCCTGCCATATACATCCCCGACCTTGGCGGCGTCAGGATTGAGGACATGGTTGTTGTCTCAGACGCAAGGGCGCAGAGGATAACAACACTTCCAAGAGATTTGGAAATAGTTTAATATATATGCATATATCTGTTAAAATGACAATAGCAGTTGGTAAGTTTAGGAGGCCACGTGATAGCAACAAATGACTTTAGAAGAGGTACCAAGATAGAGTACAAGGGTGAACCCTATGAGGTAATAGAGTTCCAGCACGTCAAGATGGGCAGGGGCGCCGCCTTTGTCAGGGCAAAGATGAAGGGGCTTAAGAGTGGCAAGGTCATCGAGGATACCTTCAACTCGGGGGAGAAGTTTCCCAAGGCCAACCTCGAGGCAAAACAGATGCAGTACCTCTATAATCAGGATAATCAATACTATTTTATGGACATGGAGACCTACGAGCAACTGCCCCTGACAGAGGAACAGCTAGGCAGCGTTAAGCAACTGATAAAGGAAAACATGATAGTCACAATCCTCTATCATAAGGAACAGCCCCTTGCCGTGGAACCGCCTATCTTTGTCGAGCTGACCGTGACCAAGACCGACCCAGGCTTCAAGGGAGATACGGCATCAGGAGGCAGCAAGCCGGCCATCCTTGAAACCGGCGCCGGCATCAAGGTCCCCTTCCACATCAACGAGGGCGACGTGATAAAGATCGACACAAGGACGCTGGAATATATCGAAAGGGCTAAGTAATGGACATCAACCTGA
This sequence comes from Candidatus Magnetobacterium casense, assembly GCF_000714715.1. Lineage (GTDB taxonomy): Bacteria > Nitrospirota > Thermodesulfovibrionia > Thermodesulfovibrionales > Magnetobacteriaceae > Magnetobacterium > Magnetobacterium casense. The sequence continues at coordinate 6,792 of NZ_JMFO01000025.1, read as the reverse complement.
TTAAAGAGCTTATCGAAACCCTCAAGGCGACCGATATTTCGGAGCTGTTCTACGAACACGACGGTTTAAAGATAAAGCTCCGGCGCCATCGGGCACCATCGGAGAGAGTCGCTGCACCGTCGCAACCCATCGTAGTGGCTGTACCCGAGTGTGTCTCCCCCGCAGTGGACGATAAGAAGAGAAACCTCATTACGGTGAAATCCCCTATTGTGGGGACCTTCTATCGCTCATCGTCGCCTGAATCCAAGCCGTTTGCGGAGGTGGGCGACAGGATAAAGAAGGGACACGTGCTGTGCATCATTGAGGCAATGAAGCTGATGAACGAAATAGAGAGCGAAGTCGATGGCATCATCGTGGATATACTGGTTGAAAATGCAACGGCTGTTGAGTATGCAGAGCCGTTGTTTTTAGTTGAGCCGGTGTGAGGGGGGACAGACGATGCCTCTTTTTAAAAAGATATTAATTGCCAACCGGGGTGAAATAGCAATCCGTGTGATTCGTGCATGCAGGGAGCTTGAGATCGGTACTGTTGCGGTGTACTCGGAGACAGACAGGGAGTCTATGCACGTCAAACTTGCCGATGAGGCTATTTGCGTGGGGCCTGCGCGGGCCTCCGACAGCTATCTCAACATCCCTGCGATCCTCAGTGCTGCCGAGGTGACGGATTCTGAGGCAATTCATCCGGGGTATGGTTTCCTGTCGGAGAATCCGCAGTTTGCCGATGCCTGCAGGAAGTCCGGGATCGTCTTTATAGGGCCAACCCCGGAAAACATCCGCCTGGGGGGCAACAAGGCCAGGGCCAGACAGATCATGAAGAGGCACGGTATCCCCGTGGTACCTGGCAGCGACGGCGCCCTGGAAGACATGTCGTTGGCGTTGAAGATTGCCAGAAAGATCGGTTTTCCCGTGATCATCAAGGCCTCAGCCGGCGGCGGCGGAAAGGGGATGCGGGTGGTGCATGAGGAGTCTCAACTGCCCCAGGCGTTTGCCGCAGCACAGAACGAGGCACTGGCCGCATTTGGCAACGGTGAACTATACATCGAAAAATATTTCACGCTGATCAGGCACATAGAGGTACAGATAGCCGTGGACAACAAGGGAGAGACCCTGCAGTTTGGCGAACGTGATTGTTCAGTCCAGAGGCGACATCAAAAGCTGATCGAGGAATCCCCGTCGCCTGTCATAAACGAACGACTCAGGGAAAAACTAGGCAAGTACGCCATAAAGGCCGCCGAGGCATTAAAATATAAAAACGTCGGCACCGTAGAGTTCATCTTTGACAAGGACGAAAACTTCTACTTCATGGAGATAAACACACGCATCCAGGTGGAACATCCCGTGACGGAGATGGTGACCGGCATAGATATCATCAAGGAGCAGATTCGTCTTGCCTCCGGGCTTCCCCTGAGCGTTAAGCAGAAAAACCTCAAACTTGTCGGACACAGCATCGAGTGTCGGATCAACGCCGAGGACCCCTTTACGTTTATCCCCTCACCTGGAAAGATTGGGTTTTACTATCAACCCGGTGGCCCCGGTGTTCGGGTCGATACCTACGCCTACGGCGGATGCACCATCCCCTCCCAGTACGACTCGCTGATAGCAAAGCTGATCACCTATGGCAGCAACCGTCATGAGGCCATCGAGCGGATGCGCAGGGCCTTGAGTGAATTCAAGATAGAGGGCATAAAGACCACCATCCCGTTTCACAGGACGCTCCTTTCCAATGCCGATTTCCTGGCGGGCAGATTCGACACCGGTTACCTTGAGCGACCATATGGACAACCGGCATAGCACCCTGTACCTGGGCGGATTGTGCCTGTTGTTGCACAGGGGCAGTCGTGTCAAACCGGCCTTTGACATGGCCATGGACGCCATTAGCGGTGGGTTGAAGTGGCTCCAGTTCAGGGACAAGGAGGCGTCGAGACTGCAAATGTTTAAGACCGCCCGCCTGTTGAGGGCGCTGACGATAGCAAACGATGTCACGCTAATCATCAACGACTATCCCGATATAGCGTTGGCCGTTGATGCCGATGGCGTACACTTGGGGCAGGATGATTTGCCTGTTGAGCAGGTACGAAGGCTCATGGGCGACAATAAGATCATCGGGGTTTCAACCCACAGCCTTGACCAGGCATTGGAGGCACAGAGGGGCGGGGCAGACTACATCGGATTTGGCCCCATCTTTGCCACACAGACCAAGGATGCCGGTAGTCCCAAGGGCGTTGATGCCATCAGGGAACTCCTGGCGCAGATAAAAATCCCCATAGTGGCAATCGGCGGCATCAGCGAGGATAGTCTGGGTGCTGTCCTTGATGCAGGTGCCAGTGCCGTTGCCGTCGCCTCCGGTATCCTTGAACAAGAGGACCTGACAAAGGCCGTCGAGGCATACGTCGGCATCATAATAGGGCAGAATAGTCCTGATATGATAAACGGCTTGACGTCGTCAAAATAGTATCAGGAGACTATTTGAAAAAATTAATCTTTTACTTGAATGAGGACTGAATATGTTATAAGAATTGGGGTGTCTGACAGATACAGACATTCTCATATTAAAAAAAGAGGGGAGATTGTTTTTTTCAGAGTTCAATATGAAACATGGATTGATAATACTTGGTATCCTGTTGTGAGGTATGATACTGCACACGGATTTGCTCATAGGGATATATTGAACATTAAAGGGGAGATAAAAAAGACTCCTTTGTTTGACAAAGATTTTAATGATGCACTAACGTTTGCTGAAAATGATTTGAAGAACAATTGGGAGTATTATAAGAAAAAATTCTTAGAGGAGAAACCATGAATATAGAAAACAAAATGATCAAGAGTAATATTGAACTTAGCGCAGAGTTTAGCAGATATATGTTTGAACACCCGGAGATTGAAGACAAGATTCCTATCGGTGCTGAGATTGTGCTTCTGCCAGAGTTCGACAAAGAGTTGAAGAGTTTTAATCTTAAACTTGGTAAAGACATAGAAGCCCAAGGAACTAAAGTAATCTATGTATTGATAAAGGAAATTAGTCCCAAGGCGTCATCAAGGATAAAGGAATTAGAGTTAGAACCTGCCGTGTTGTGATAAAGCAGACCAAGAGGACCAGTCCCCTTGACCAGGAATCTATGTCTTTAAGCCATGATGTTAATTTTACCATGCTTTTTAAGGAGGATACGATTACGATTATTTTGAGGTGCGTTTTTTAACTGACGATTGCTGATTGACAGACACGGGTTGCTTTTAAAAAATATCCTTACTGGTGTATAATAAGTATCGTGTACTTTATAAGTACGATTATAAAAAAAAATCTTAATGTGGAGGGCAATGTATGGCAGCAAAGGTAACTGAACTGTTTGATGAGCTGGTACGAATTGCCGGCAGTTTTGTCGAGCGCCAGAAGGGAGCATGGGATCACTCGGCCTGGTTGGATTTCTTATCCGGTGTGCAAAAAAAGGGAGTGGATGTGTCTGAGGACGTACAGCGTTATATTGGTTCTATGCTTGAAGCCATGAAAAAGCTCTACAACGCCTCCGCTACCACGGAAAGCGTTAGAAACGCACTGCTGGATATATCCGAACAAACGGTGGAGTTCATTAAAAAGACAAAGGGAGTCTGGGAACAAAGGGACGCCGAGATATTCCTCAAAGAGCTGCAGAAAAGAGGCATAGAGTTATCTGAGGAAACAAAATCTTACCTTGGCGGCGTACTGGAATCTGTTAAGAGGGTCTATGACTTTTCCGTCAAGATTACGGAAAAGAAGTAGGCAACACAAGCAAGTTCTATTGACGATACAGTATTGTGACAACTATGGTACATCCAGGTAACCGAAACTTGGCCGCCATCGATATGAAAAGCAGCAACTACGGAGTGCTAATCTCAGCGATGGTGGCTGTAAACTTGAAAAAACCCTCGATGGTACTATACCACGATGGGTAAGAAGAGGGTACTGGTAATTGATGACGAGGAAATAGTACGGATAAGCTGCAAGCGCGTCCTTGAGACCGAAGGCTATGATGTGGTACTGGCATCATCGGGACTAATGGCGCTGGCCTCTATAGAGAACGGACACTATGACCTCGTGATCACCGACCTGATGATGCCTGAGATGGACGGATTTGAGTTGATCAAGGTGCTGAGAGAGGAATGGCCTCATATCAAGGTCGTTGTCATGACGGGCTATGGGACGGATGAGACCAGGCTTAAGTCTGTGGAGTTAGGGGCGGCCATCTTCCTGAAGAAACCTTTCCTGCCCGAACAACTGCTTGCCGTTGCCGGTTCAGTCGGCAGTACCTTGTTTGATGACTGAACAATATGCTCGCCCCCTCAAATCACAACAACTACTACAATTCAAACATTAAAAGTGATAAACATATACAAGCCACGGAGGTAAGATAATGGGAAAAGGTTCGATCCTGATACTTGATGACGATTCCGTCATAACTATGAGTTGCAAGCGCATTCTTGGTGCCGAGGGATTTGACATAGTCACGGCCAACAAGGGGGAAGAGGCACTCAACCAGCTCGGCAGAGACCAATTCGACCTCTTGATCTCGGACATAAGACTGCCCGATATAAACGGCATAGGCGTCCTCAAGGAGGCAAAGATCATCAACCCAAAGACCGATGTCGTAATGATAACCGGCTATCCAACCCTTGAGGATGCCAGGGCGTGTATCAAGCTCGGTGCGTTTGAGTACGTTGAAAAGCCCTTTACCCCGGACTTTATGATCAACATCGCCAACAAGATATTCGACCAAAAGGGTTGGGTGTTGCGTCAGTCCTACATCAACGAGTTCAGGGACTACATAGTGCCATTGCGTGGCACGGAAAACCCTCACATCTATTATAAGGAAGGCGTGTGGGCAAGACCCATGGGGGATAACCTCTGGGAGATGGGCTGCGACCTGCGCGACCAAGTCTCCTGCGGTGAACTCATGTACGTGGACTTCATCAGGAACCTCGATTACGTAAAGGGAGGCGACCCCTTTGCCAGACTCCTCTCCAGTTCCGGCAGGGTCGTGGAACTGTTGTCGCCCATGAGCGCCGAAATCAAGGAGTTAAACGTCAAGGCCAACGACGTCCTGTCATCGCTGGTAACCGACCACCTGGCCGATGGCTGGTTGCTGTGGCTGGCACGGGTGTTTCCGGCGGAGAGATAGAAGCAAAGCCATAGATTTAACCGCAGGTAGTCCTGCGGAGATAGTAATTTTCAATGTTTTGACTCTCGCCTAATAAGGGTTGGGTCTGCGGTCATACTATTTGTGCAGAACTACCTTTATTTTTGCCATTGTCAAATCAAAAACCATCTGTTTAATGGAGTAAGAGATGTCATATAAGATCAGTATTGTAATAGAGAAAGATGATTTTGGTTATTATGCCTATTGCCCTGAACTAGAAGGTTGTCATACCCAGGGTGAGACATTTGAAGAAACAATGTTCAACATAAAAGAGGCAGTTGAACTTTATCTTGAAACATTAACGGATGAAGAAAAGAGACAACTTACTACAACATTATTGGAGGTATCTATTGCCTAAATTGCCACGTTTAAATGCATAGGAGGCAGAGAGCTTGCTGTTTAACAACGGATATAAAATGATAAGAAGTAAAGCTGCTCACAGGGTTTATGTTAAAAATTCACATAGGATAATAATCCCTTTTCATGGTAATAAAGTATTGCATCCCAAAATATTAAAGCAACTATACCGTGTAGTTAACTAATGATTACCTGATACCCATGAAAAACTTATGCACCCCAAAACGCCCTATACTTTTGGCCAAATATCTTGAGGTAAATAGCGTGTGTAAAGACAGGAAATGTCATATGCAACCATTAATATGTGAACAACACTTCACATGTGAACAAAAATTCTCTTGTTTTTACCAAACTGTTGATCATATAGTATAGAAGGTGGCAAAAACCATGTTTTACATGGTATATAAATTGGAGGTAGATTAAATGTTTCCTTTTTTGCCTTTTGAAAACTTGTCAATACGGCACCGTGGAGTAACAGAGCCATTAGCAAATGCTTATGCTGAAGCAGCCAGGGTATGTCTTAACAGACACCATAAAACTCCTAAAAGATTTTTTGTCAACAACAAAACTGCTAGCAACAAAGTTGTGGCTATTTGGCATCCTCCCAATAACCAAACCCGTTTGGCCTGGAGAAATGAGACAGACACTACTGAACAAGGTGCATATGCCTTTGCTCTTGCAGCGGTAGAAATATTTGAAAGGCTTTACGCTTTTTCACGAGCTGAAACTCTCACGGGCGCTGACTATTACGTAGCTCCTTATGGAAAAACAACGGATGATCTGGAAGATGCTACTCGTCTTGAAGTATCTGGTGTTGATATAGGCGGTAAGGCAGTTATAGGAGCCTCTTGCAAAACTCCTAAACTAAACCTTTTTTAGTTCTCTTTGTGCTATAATATAACACCTAAATATAATAGATTAAAAGGAGAACATAATGTTATTAGAGAGTATATCATGGTTAGCAGGAAATATACAACGGGTACTGTTCCCAGAGTTGGAAGAAATACTTACCGATCCAATAACCAAGAAACAAAAGCAGTTAGTTACAATCCTGGAGATAGTTCAGATAGAAAGACATATGTGGTGGGTAGACAGTCAATGCATAGGTCGTAAACTCAAGGAGAGGTATGCAATTGGCAGAGCGTTTGTAGCCAAAGTTGTCTATAATTACCCTACGACAAGTCTTTTGATAGAATCTCTAAAAACGATGCCAAAATCTGAGAAAAGATAATGTGGATTTTGCTAAAAATACAAGATATACCATCAG
>NZ_JMFO01000024.1 GCF_000714715.1 Candidatus Magnetobacterium casense | reverse complement strand
AAGACCAATATATCACACAAAAGAAAATAGAACAAGAGGACATGTGTTCTTAGTAATGCTTGCATTGAGACTCTTAAATGAATTTATAAAGAAGACATGTGAAATGGAAGAACCAATAGATGAACTAATTTCAAGTTTAAATGAAATAGTATGCGTAGATGAAGAAATAGGAGGTGTAATAATTACGAGGGTGGTAAAACCGGCAGGTATAGCCGAAAGAGGTTTAGAAAAACTTGGCATACAAATTCCTGAAGTGTTAGGCTCTGTTTGTGCGAATAATTCTTAAGCAAATCAACATAGAATGTTTATTATAAAGGCTTTATAGGGACATCTCGAACTCTCCAATCTGGAACTTCCGTTGTATGCAGGCAATTTTGATACCCTAAAAAACTCGAATCCGATCAGTATAACTCTATTGTCTGATATAATCTTCATCTTTTATACAGAACAAATTAACCGTGGTTTTCCAGCAATACCTATTGACAATTTTAGTATGCGATATATAAACTATAATACAGTATGGAAGCACAGACATTAGACAGAGATTTTGACTTGACAGAGATAATTAATGGAGTGGAGGTTATGGGGCCTAGTCCGTTTGGAAAGCATCAGAGTATCAGCAAAAATATATATGACATAATGAGTCCTTTTGTAAAGAATAAGAAATTAGGGATGGTCTTTTATTCACCGTTAGATGTTATTCTCGATGAGGGTGTGCAGAAGGTACAGCCTGATATCTTGTTTATAAAAAACGAAAATATGGGTATCTTTCAAGACTGGGTACGAGGCGTGCCGGACATGGTGTGTGAGATCGTCTCTAAGGGGTCGGTTGGTAAAGACACCGTAACCAAGAAAAAGATATATGAAAGATTTAGAGTCCCTGAATACTGGATTGTCTTTCCTGAGCTTGAGACCATCGAGGTCTTTACCATTGAAGGAGACGCATACGAGCTTTTTTCCATAGCCGAGGGAGAGGGTGTGGTTAAATCCAGGGTCATTGAGGGGCTGGAGATAGACATTGCCGACGTGTTTGGGGACTTCGCTTTTTAGGAGGTGTGATCTGCATCGTCTACATACCTCGATAATTTTTGTGAGCTTGGGGTTTGGCATGACCCTTGCATTCACTCACATATAACACCCTTTTAGTAAAAAATTTTTTCACGGCCCCTGTTTTTTCCTATCTCATGCTGCTTCGATTGGCAACTAAAAGCGGGTGTACTGCGCCATTTTTCCGCCTCTTGCATTGCCTTGATTTTGGCCGTTTTGTGTATAAACTTAAGAATCCGTGTCACAATAGCCGGTCTTACCGGTTTAAGCAAAATAAATCAAACAAGTTTAGAGGTAATTTATGTTTCAATGCTTTAATTATCTAAGAAGACAGGAGCGTCCTACGGCGAAAGCTGGACTGCTAACCCTGGCGCTGATCGTCGTAATCGCGGCGATGTGCCTTGGTAGCCTTGCCGTTGACGCCTCTGCGGACGACTACGTCTTTGTCACCAAGTGGGGAAGCCAAGGCACAGGCGATGGGCAGTTTAATAGGCCCAGGGGTGTAGTGACAGACAGCGCAGGCAATGTGTATGTGGCTGATTTAAACAACAATCGCATTCAGAAGTTTGCTCCTTCTTCAAGTGGCGGACCTTACAAGCTGACAATCAACAAGTCCGGTACAGGCTCCGGCACGGTGACAAGCTCGCCTTCGGGGATCAACTGCGGCATGACGTGCTCCGCATCTTACAACACCGGCATGTCCGTGATACTGACCGCGGCAGCCGATGGCGTGTCAACGTGAGTAGGTTGGACGGGCTGTGACACCACAATTGGTAATATCTGTGCGGTGAACATGACCTCGGACAAGAACGCAACCGTCACGTTCAAGTCAAACGACAACCACGGCACAAACACACTAAAGTACGACTTCAACGGGGATGGCAAGAGCGACATCCTGTGGCAAAACTCAAGGACCGGACAGGTAGGTATCTGGCTTATGGATGGCTTATCCGTATCAAGCATGGGATCGCCCATAACGATCTCTGATCTCAACTGGCACATCAAGCAGGTTGAAGACTTTAACAAGGACGGTAAGTATGACATCATATGGCAAAACACGTCTTTAGGGCTGATCGTTGTCTGGTACATGTATGGCATGAACATATCAAACTACAAGGCAATCTCGTTAGTCCCCAGCAGCGATTGGGATATCATTAAGTAGTCGGAAGAAGAAGAGGAATAAGGGTAAGTGTATCCTCTTAAACAAGCATGGCAAGACTTTTGTGAGAGATTTACACCTGCACAGGAAGGGGTCAAGGGGGTGAGGCACCCTGGCCACAAACCGCCCCTTTCTTTTCTCTTACGGTCAAATGCGATTGCCCTGCCCCATGCTGTCATACCTTTGTAAATCTATAACCCTTTGTGTTATTATACATATGATAAGGACTTTAGGAACTATAAAAATTAACATGTTTTAATAAGGAGGCAGTAGATGAATCTAACACCCAACGCCATTAAGGTACTTGAAAAGAGGTACTTGAAAAAGGATGACGCCGGCGTCCCCATAGAAACGCCACAGGACTTGTTTAAACGGATCGCCAGGTTTGTCGCCTCGGCAGACCTCAACTATGGCAAAGGTGTTCCGGAAATAGAGAGTTTAGAGGGAGAGTTCTATGAGCTTATGACGTCGTTGAGCTTTCTGCCCAACAGCCCTACGCTGATGAATGCGGGCAGACGGCTGGGACAGTTAAGTGCGTGCTTTGTCCTGCCCGTTGAAGACTCGATGGAGAGTATATTTGAGGCGGTCAAAAATGCCGCACTGATACACAAGTCCGGAGGGGGCACGGGATTTAGCTTCTCGTCTCTGAGACCCAAGGGCGATATGGTTGGCTCCACCAAGGGGGTATCATCAGGACCGGTGTCATTTATGACTGTCTTTGATACCGCCACCGAAGCGGTCAAACAAGGAGGGACGCGCCGGGGGGCAAACATGGCCATTGTCAGGGTAGACCACCCCGATATCCTTGACTTTACAACGTGCAAGGATAACAAAGAACGTCTCAACAACTTCAACATCTCCGTGGCCATCACGGAACAGTTTATGACTGCCTTGGAGGCCGGTGCCCAATACGATCTGATAAATCCACGCAACGGCAACGTCGTCAAAAAACTCGACGCTACACACGTCTTTGATACCATCGTAAAACACGCATGGAAAAACGGTGAACCCGGCATCGTCTTCCTCGACAGACTCAACCAGGCAAATCCAACCCCCCTGGTTGGCGAAATAGAGGCCACCAATCCCTGTGGCGAACAGCCCCTGTTGCCATATGAGTCCTGTAACCTCGGCTCCATAAACCTGGCGAAGATGGTAAGACCCGCCTCCAACGGCGGACGCACCACTTTTGAGATAGACTACCAACGCCTGAAACAGACCACTCACAAGGCCGTACACTTCCTGGACAACGTCATAGACCTCAACAAGTACCCGCTTAAGTCCATTGAGGAGATGACCAGGGCCAACAGAAAGATCGGCCTGGGTGTAATGGGTTGGGCCGACATGCTCATACAACTGGGGATACCCTACAGCTCCGAGCAGGCCATCGAGCTGGCGGAGGAGGTCATCAAGACCATCCACCAGGAGGGCAGGGATGCCTCTGAGGCCCTTGCACAGCAGCGGGGTGTGTTTCCCAACCACAAGGGCAGCATCTACGACGGCAGCAGAAAGATGCGCAACGCCACCATAACCACAATCGCACCAACGGGGACACTGTCAATCATAGCGGGTTGCTCTTCGGGCATAGAGCCGATATTTGCCGTCTGCTACGTGCGCAACGTCCTGGAAGGTACAAAGCTCATCGAGGTCAACCCCTATTTCGAGGCCATAGCCAAACAGCAGGGGTTCTACAGCGAAAAACTTATGCAGCAGATAGCAGGCAATGCCTCCATCTCCGCTATAAACGATATCCCCGGGGAAGTCAGAGAGACATTTGTGACCGCACACGATATAACGCCACAGTATCACGTGCGTATGCAGGCGGCCTTTCAGAAGTACGTTGACAATGCCGTCTCCAAGACCGTGAACTTTCCCGCCGGCGCTACGGTTGACGACGTCAAGCAGGTGTATCTTCAGGCCTACAGGTCCGGCTGCAAGGGGGTAACTGTTTACAGGGATGGCTCCAGGGATGAGCAGGTGCTATCCACTCAAAAGGTCGCCGCCCCCGTTGAGGTCAAGGCGGCCAAGGTCACCCCGCGCAAGCGTCCCAAGACCATCAAGGGTAGCACGGAGGCAATGTTGACGGGTTGCGGCAACCTCTACGTTACCGTAAACCTAGATGAAAAGGGAGTTCCCTTTGAGGTCTTTAATCACATAGGCAAGGCTGGTGGTTGTGCGGCCAGTCAATCGGAGGCCATAGGCAGGCTGGTTTCGCTTGCCCTGCGGTGCAACATCGTTATAGATGAGATAATCAAGCAGTTGAAGGGCATTTCGTGTCATCAGCCGATCTGGACCAACGGCGGTAAGATATCGTCCTGTTCCGACGCCATAGCAAAGGCCATAGAGCACTACAACGGCCAGGGCCAGGATGCACACAACGGCAACGGCGACAAGTACACCGAAAACATGCTGGTTGGTGCCTGCCCCGAGTGCGGTGGATGCGTAGAGCACGAGGGTGGATGCTCCGTCTGCCACGACTGCGGCTTTACAAAGTGTGAGTAGATATAGACGTACCACGCCTAAAGCCATCGCAAGGAAGGGGTCAAGGGAACTGGTCCCCTTGCGGGGGAGGTCAAGGAGGGGGCGGAGCCGCCCTCCTTGTCTTTGCCTTTGCCTTTTCTTCATACGCTAGGCCGATGTAATAGCGGGCTGTGGTATTGGATGGCTGTACTTTTAATGCCTGACTGTAGTGTTCGATGGCCTTGTCGTAGTCGGCCCTGATCAGATATATGTTACCGAGGTTGATCTGCGCCAGGACGTAATCAGACCGTATAGCGACCGCCCTTGAGAACTGCACAAACGCCTCATCGTACCGCCCCAGCTTGAATAAGGCCACGCCGTAGTTGTTGTGTGCCAGATAGTTGTCCTGCGTTACCTCGGCGGCGTGTCCAAAGAGGGTCAGGTCGTTGCTCCAGTAACCGACCACCCTCCACGTTATGGGCACCAGGGCCATCAACGCAACAACTATGCACGATACGATAACAGTCCGCCAGTGCGGCCACCGTATGACGATATCCCTTGCCCCCCAGGCTATGATCACATACAACCCGATGAAGGAGATATACGAATACCTGTCGGCCATTGCCTGTCCACCGGACTGGATGATCCCTATGTTTGGCAGCAGGGTGCAAATAAACCAAAACCAGCCAGTTATAAGATACGGCAACCGCCTGCCAAACCATAACACCAACGCCGTCAGCAAAATCAAGGTCACGGTAGATAACACAACAGCGATCATATTAAACCCGCCTGGAAATGGATAATACACGGCCAGACTGGATGGCCAGAACAGTTTGCCGATGTACTTGACGTAGGACATCACGCTGTTGTAGAGCCTGTACTTTAATTCCAGCATCTCCAGGGACATGGTGAAGCCACCGGTTTTCTGAGAGATGTAAGTCCAGACGCTTATAACGAAGGAAAAAAACACAAGCGGTAACTTCTCCGCCACCATGCTCACTAAGTCTTTGTATGAACGGAGGCGGTTTAACGGCCACCAATCCAGGAGCAAGAGTGCCACGGGGATGGCCACAAAGGTTGGCTTGGCCATGTAGCCACAAAATGCCACCGCTATCAGGGCAATGTACCTGGCAATGTCTCTATTTGGTGAGCGACTCTGCACATACCAGCCATAGACCCAGACGGTCAGAAACCACCAGATCCCAAGCAGCAGATTCTTTCTCTCCGAGGCCCACGCCACAGACTCCACGGCCAACGGATGCAGGGCAAACACTACGGTTACAATCAACGCAGGCCACCTCTGCCCGGTTACCCTGACAAGGGCAAAGAATAACACAACGGTGTTCAAGATATGAAGCAGGACGCTGGTTAAGTGATGTCCCCAGGGAGCTATCCCGTACAACTGACAATCGAGCATGTGGGAGAGCCAGACCAAGGGCATCCAGTTTATGTTGTGCGTCTGCGTAAATGCCCACCTGATACCCTCGAGGGAAAGACCGCCTTTTACGGCATTATTTCCAGTTATATGCAGGCCGTCATCGTAGGAGATAAAGGTATGTCCCAAGGTCTGCCAGTAGATGCTCAGGACAAGCGCACATAGAACAAAAACGATGACATAGGACAACCGCTCACTGTCTTGAGGGGGATGGGAGTCATCCGCCCCGGAGAGATTAGAAAACCATTTTGTATTTCGTACCATTGTTAGTGTCTACATCGAGAGTGCCTTTGAGCTTTCTCGTGATCAGGTCATGTACCAGGCGCAGACCCAACGACTTTGTGTTACGAAAATCTATGCCATTTTTCACGCCAACGCCGTCGTCGCTGATCATAAGCACGTACTTGCCATCGGCATTCTTGTAGAACACGATCCGTATCTTACCGGCCTTGGAGTTTTGAAAGGCATACTTCAAGGCATTTGATATAAGCTCGTTGATTACCAGCCCACAGGGGATCGCTATGTCAATGTCAATGGTCTGGATGTCAATCTCAAGCAGCAGCTCCACCTTGGATGTATTGTCACTGTAGGAGTTTACGAGTTCGTAGGTCAGGTCCTGGATGTATTCATAGAAGTTAAGCTCCGACATACAGGCGGATTGATATAACTTTTCGTGTATCAGGGCCATCGCCCTGACCCGATTCTGGATGTCCTTAAACATCCCAAGCATGTCCTTGTCGGTGAGCTTCTCCGATTGGAGACTCAACAGGCTGTTGATAATCTGGAGATTGTTCTTTACCCTGTGATGAACCTCCTTCAGGAGCATGTTGAGGTCCTTTATCTTTGTATCAAACATCTCCTGATGCTGTCTGCTCCTGACGATCTCCAGTTGCAGGTCCTCATTGGTCTTTAGCAGAAGGCTTCGTTCTTTAATTTTATCCTGCAGGGACTCCTTGTATGTACAGACCTCCACCTCCAGCTTCTTACATGAGGTTATGTCCTGACATGTCATAAAGATCGCAATGGGCTCTCCATTGTCATTTCGTGCAATATCGGAGTTCAATACCACGGAAACGGATACCTTGTCTTTCCTCTTGCTGATTAATTCGATGTCCTTTGTCACGAAGTTATTCTGTGCGGCAACTATAAACAAACTGTAAAAGACATCCGTAACCCCCTTGCCGTTGAGTTCCTTGGCGCTATATCCGTGCATCTCAGCCATGACAGGGTTCACATAAAGTATCACGCCATTCATGTCGGTAATGCAGAGACCCAGAGGCATTGTTTCCGTTACTTTTCTGAGCGTCGTAAGGTTCTGTTTGAGCTTGAAGTCTATGGCCTCCCGGATGACCATCACAGTCTGTACTTTGCCGTCAACCCTGATGGCCGATATGTTGATACGGCAAAACACTTCCTGTCTGTCCTTGCCAAAGGCCATTATATAAAACGGTGTCCCGATTCCATAGGTTTCATTGTCTCTCAAGACACACAGGTTCTTTATTAACGTTTGATGAAACTGCTCTGCTATCAGGGTGTCAAGCATGTTCTTACCAAGTATGTCTTGCGGTGTGTACTTAAACGTTGTCTGGGCTGCCTTGTTCCAGAAAGTAACGTTGTATGCCTCGTCCATCATGATTATGGCATCGTTGGCTGTATCGCTTATAGCTCGTAAGAGGGCTTCCCCCTCTTGCGGATTATAACCTGCTCCGTGTAATGTCTCTGCCCCTTCCATTTTCTTCCTCCTAAGACTTGTCTCTACTGGCTGCCCGTTACTTTTTTGATGAACCGCTCGGCAGCATCCATTACTGACTCACCTTACGCACAGTGTATAAAGAGGGGGCGGCTCCGCCCCCCTCAGACCCCCCTGCAAGGGGACCAGTCCCCTTGACCCCATTATACCTTGTTCAAATGTATATTCCATACACAATTGCCTCTCCTTTTCGGCAAAACACTGTCTCTATGCGTAACATGAGTTACTGATTTCCTATAAAGTTACAATTGTCACGGCCTCGCCGCCTTCATCGTTGTTGCCCTTTCTGTAGCCCTTGACCAGCGGATGGTCCTTGAGGTACTCACGAATTGCGCCAGCCAGACGCCCCGTGCTCACCCCGTGTATGATCTTCACCCGATCAACATCGTTAATGGCCGCATCGTTGAGATAACGCTCAAGTGTTGACAGAGCGGGGTCTACCCGCTGACCGATCAGGTTCAACTCCCGTGGCATATCAAACGACTTGTCGATGTCGGAGACATGTTGCCTGCCCTGCTTAAGGGACGTCTCTGAGCCAAACGGCTTGCCCTCACATTCCAGGAGTTCGGTAAAAGGCACCTCCACCTCCCGGCCATTTATCAGCACCGTGCAACGCGACTTTCTCTCATTTACGGAGAGTATGATCCCCTCCACATCAAACCCTCGCAGGAGTACTCGCTGACCATGCTGGGGTTTCTGGATGTCCTTGTGTTTTTCCCTTTGCAGTGTCTTGCGACTCTCCCGCAGTTTGGCAATCCGCTTGTCGATGTTGACGACCATGCCCTTGACCCTCTGGGTGTCGGAGTGTTGCAACAACAGCAGTATCTCCTTGGCCTCAGCCTTCAACCCCTGTAGTATCTCCTCGGCCTTGCGATAGGTATCGGCAAGGGCTTCCTCGTTTGCACTGCGGGTTCTGTCCAGTTCCCCTACGAGGTCGTCACGGAGCCTCATAGCCTCTTGTTTGATCTCCTCTGCATCGGAGAGGGTCTTTCTATTTTCCTTGAGCATCCTCTTGAGGTCGGTGATGAGGTACTCCATTTTTCTATCCGAGTCGGTCATGAACTCCCTGGCCTCTTGTATGAGAGCGGGTGGCAGACCACAGTTGGCGGCTATTTCAAAGGCATGTGAGCGTCCAAACTCCCCTATTGTCAGGCTGTATGTGGGCCTGAACACCGTGGCAGTGCCATCATGCACTACCTCTATCTCCATTGAACCAAAGGTGATGTCTTCTTCGGTGTATGCAAAGAGCTTAAGCAGTCCCAGGTGGGTTGTGATTACAGACAGCGTCCCACGCTCCGTCAGTGCCCTGAGTATTGCGCTACCCAGCGAGCCGCCCTCATCGGGGTCAGTGCCCGAACCAAGCTCGTCGAGCAGGACGAGGGAGTTGGCGTCGCTCTTGCGCAGGATGTCCGCTATATGATACATGTGTCCCGAAAACGTTGACAGGTTGTCCTCTATGGACTGCTCATCGCCTATGTCCACAAATATCTTTCTGACAAACGGGATGGTTGTCCCCGATGCCGCCGGTATGTGCATCCCCGAAAGGGCCATCAGGTGCAACACCCCAATGGTCTTGAGGGCGACGGTCTTGCCGCCGGCGTTGGAACCGGTTATAAGCATCGAACTGTACTTCTGGCCAAGTACGAAGTCAAGGGGAACCAGCTTTGCCTCTTGGTTGGTTTTTTTGAGGCGTTTCCAGAGTACAGGATGACGGCCCTTGTTTATTCTGATAAAGCGTTCTTCGTTGATCTCCGGTGGTGTCATACGCATGGTGTCGGAAAAGACCGCCACGGCAACAACGGCATCTATATGTATAATCGTCAGGTAGTCTTGTTCTATTTCGGAGAGGTCGTCTCTGAGCAGGGTGCAGAGGCGCTTGAGTACCTTAAACTCCTCTATTTTTTCCTCTGCCCTGAGGGATTCTATTTCGTTGCCCAGGGGTTGGCTTTCGTATGGTTCGATAAAGAGGGTTTCTCCCGTCTTTGATATGTCATGTACCACGCCCTGGAGTTGTCCTCGGGAGTCCTTTTTCAGCGGGACGACCCACCGCCCATTGCGTTCGGTTATGAAGTTGTCCTGGATGTGTGAGGCAAGCTCCTTGCGCTTGAGCAGACGTTCCAGGATACCCTTGACCCTGTTGGCGTACGAGGCGAGCTTCCTTCTGACGGCGGCAAGTTCCTGGGATGCCTCATCAGTAATACGGCCATCGACGTCTATGGATGTCTCTATGAGGCGCCGGAGATTGGGGTGTGTTGTCAATCCCGATACTATCGACTGGATCATCGGCCAGGACTTTTGCGTGTGCAGACGTCTGAGGTTAATGGCCGAGTCAAACAGCGGCAGAAACTGGCGTAACTGTATGGGTTCAAGGATGGCACCTTCGGGCTTGAGCATGGCGAAGTGTTCGGTTAGGTTGTCAAATGGTTCTATACCCGACTGCTTTATCTCAGAGAGCAACCCCCGCCACTGGCTTATGAAATTGATATAGAGTCTTACGTCGTTGATATCTCCCAGGGGTCTGATGCGACCCACCAGGGCCTTGCCCTCTGTCGATACGGCAAATGCAGCGGCCATCTCCAGTATCTTGCCAAATTCCAGTACCCGCATCGTGCTGTCTTCGATGCCCTGTATGTCTCTATCGTCTGTCATAAAAGACAAGAATGGGAGGCTTTGCCTCTCCTCAGACCCCTCCACAAGGGGGATTGAGCCAGGGGCGGCTCGCCACTCACGGACCCCCTTTTATGTCGGGGGACGCTGTCCCCTTGACCCCGTAAAGTATCACCTGTATCTCTAAAGTCGCTTGTCTCTAAACTCATTGTTGCTAACAAAATACCTGCTTATCTATGCTATTATTATATACGTTATGATGATAAAAATTATAGGGGGTGGTTATAATAAAAATGAAGAGGTTGGTAGTTTTATTAGCCGTGGTGATAGTGTTGTTGCTACCGGGATGTGCGGGCAAGAAGGACAGGGAACTGTTTGAGACTGCGCAGTTTGAGGAAAAGCAGAATAATCGGGAACACGCAAGGCAGTTGTATGAAGAGATCGTAACGAAATACCCTGATTCAGAGTACGCCACAAAGGCCAAAGAGAGGCTTTCGGATATCAAAAAGTAGACGAGGTTAAGTTATGAAGACGTATCGTAAGGAGTTATGGTATGAGGTGCCAACACGGCGGGCATTTAAAAACATCACACCGGATGTGGAGAACTGTCTGCGTGAAAGTGGCATAAAGGAGGGGCTGGTGTTGGTCAATGCCATGCACATCACGGCCTCGGTGTTTATCAACGATGACGAGTCTGGGTTACACAGCGACTACGAAAGGTGGCTGGAGAAGCTGGCCCCGCACGAGCCCGTGTCGCAGTACCGGCACAACGTCGGCGAGGACAATGCCGATGCCCACATGAAACGTCAGATAATGGGCAGGGAGGTCGTAGTGGCAATTACCGACGGGAAACTGGACTTTGGCCGCTGGGAACAGATTTTTTACGGCGAATTCGACGGTCGGCGCAAAAAACGACTCCTCGTAAAGATAATCGGACAGTAATTGTAGCAGATTTCGATTTGATTGGCATTAAGATACGTGGTATTTTATGGGGTCAAGGGCATACGTGTTTATTTCCTCCCACAAGGGGAGGTAAATCAAGATTATGGCAATGTCGCTCACACCTTCAATGAGAATTGCTAACGTTGTTGGAAAAAACATTTAGACAGGAGATTTTTATGAAGAACTTAAGACAGTCAAGTTTTATGCTATTGTTGTCATTAACGATGCTGATTTTGCTGACAACTCCGGCAGGGGTGTTTGCAATAACAAACAGCTATGAGTGGGCTTATACGGACTTTAGCTTTACCCCCCCCGGTGCACGGGCCAGTGGTATGGGCGGTGCATTTGTAGCCCTGGCCGACGATGCAACCTCTGCAATAAGTAATCCTGCCGGGTTGGCTCAGTTACCCAGGACACAGATCGCCATTGAAGGTACGTTCAGACGCTACGATACACAAATCAGGGAGTTCGTGGGCAATGATGGCAGGCCAACAACGTCTGATCAGTGGAGCGTACCGGATAATACAAACCTGTCTTTTGGCTCTTTTTCAACGAAACTGTTCAACGACTTTATTCATGTTTCGTTGTTTTACAACAGACTGGCAAACACACATTTAAAGTTTGCCTCCAACCTCAATACCAGTTATAAATATGAAGGCTTTAACAAATTATCCATCGACGAGTATGGATTAAGCGTGGCAAAGGGCTTCTTTGGAGAGACGCTGTTCATTGGTGCCGGTGCAAGCGTGGATAGCTTGGGCTTAAAGAGTGGATTTGACATAGACCAGAGCGCACGTATGCACGATCGTTCATCGGGGTATGGTATAAAGTTGGCTTATAGGGTTGGGGTACTTTACGTACCGCTGGAGATGCTTCGTTTTGGGGTTAATTATGCCAGAATGCCCGGCTTTAACTATGAAACATCCTATGCCTTGCCCCAAAGTAACGGTGGCGGTGTTTCCCTGCATAACAACACTTTCAATATACCAGATACCCTGTCATTAGGGGTTGCGGTAAAACCAGTACAGCGCTGGACTATCATTACCGAAGGCAAGTACATCAAATACTCAGATATAATGAAGGATTTTAGTGTGCCATATGCCCTGGACAACGGTAGCACGGAGCCTGCCTCGAACTTTGAAATAAAAGACCAATGGGAATTTCACCTTGGCACCGAGTATGTGTTCCCGCTCAAGGACACTCCCATTGCCATAAGGCTTGGGACATACTATGACCCTCATCATGGCTTGTATGCAAAAGAGGGGTCAAGTTTTCACGCTATAGCTGACGGTGGCGAAGATATCTGGCATTACACAGGCGGTATAGGGACGGTGTTGTTTAACCAATGGCAGATAGATGCAGCCGTGGACCTGTCCAGGGCCAAGGACAGGTATATACTGTCTATGGTCTATCAGTTCTGAGTAAAAGGTTTCGAAAGGGTTCTTTTGGCCAGGGTGGCTCACCCCTCCCCTTGCAGGGGGGTCTGAGGGGGCTAGGATACCCTTGGTTTTTGTTCCTCATTCTTTGAGTCTTCTGCGTAGGGTGCGCAGACCGATATTGAGTAGTCTGGCAGCTTTTGAGCGGTTGCCGCCGACGGCCTTGAGGGTCTCTGCTATGACGATCTCCTCGACCTGTTGCATGGGGGTACCCAGGGGGATAAAGATGCCCGAAGCAGTCTTGTCATGGAAGACGGGACGTTCTTTTTCCTCGATGTGTGGCAGCACGTGCTGGGGCAGGATCAGTTTGACCTCTGGTGGCAGGAGGATGGCAACACGCGTCATGACGTTTCGCAATTCACGGACATTGCCCTTCCAGGCCAGATGCTCGATGAGGTCAATGGTGGCAGCGGACAGGGCAGGATAGGGCGGAGCAAGGTTCATTTCGGTAAATGCCCTGGCAAGGAAAAAGAATGCCAGATAGGCAATGTCTTCGGGGCGTTGACTCAAGGGTGGCAGGTGTATGCGCAGGATGTTCAGGCGATAGTACAGGTCATCCCGAAAGACCCCCTCTTCAACGGCCTTTTCAAGCTCCCTGCGAGTTGCCGCTATGATGCGCACGTTAAAGGACACGGGGACGTCCCCCCCGACCCTGTAAAAGCGATTGTCCTCCAGCACCCTCAGCAGCCGCACCTGCAACACCAGAGGCATATCCCCGATCTCATCGAGCAAGAGGGTGCCGCCATCGGCCTCCTCAAACTTCCCCCTGCGCATGCGAAGTGCCCCGGTAAAGGCGCCCTTTTCGTGCCCAAAAAGCTCGTCCTCGATGAGTCCCTCGGGGATCGCCCCACAGTTGACGGCCACAAACGGACCATCCGCCCGTTTGCTCAGGACGTGCACGGCACGCGCAACCATCTCCTTACCGGTTCCCGTTTGTCCGGAGATGAGTATCGTCTGATTGGAGGCCGCCATTGCGGGCAGATTCTCAAGTGCCCGATACATGGCCGGTGAGCGAAACCGAAAATAGGGGCGAAGTCTGCTCACGATGGGGTCTACGAGGGTCAGGGCGGTGCTCTTGCCCTGGCTCCTGCCAAGACGCATTTCCACCATCCGGACAAATCGCTCGGGGGCTATATCGCTGTCCAGGTAGTCTTCAACACCGGCGCTGAACACCTCAATGGGTGTCTCCAGGTAATGTCCACCCATATAGTAGAAAATACCCGCCGGATTGGCGTTTTTAAAACCCTCCACAAGCATCCTCCAGTTGGCATGTCTCTGGTGCGCAATGGCAAGGACTACGTCTACGTGTATTGCGGAAATTATACCCAGTGCCTCTTGCACGCTGCAGGCCCTGTAGGTCATCCCCCCTGAGTGTATAAAATGCCTCTCTATGGCTGCCAGGGAGGCAGGGGCATCATCAACAATAAGCAGCGTTATCCCCTCTAAGTCAGGCGTATCTTTTTTAGCGTTCATTGCATCCGTGGGTATGCCCTGACAGGTTGGTGCGGAGTACCATGGTGATGGCATCCTCTGTGGGGTCTGTGTAGTATCCGCTTCGTACGGAGAGGCGTTTAAACCCAAAGCATTCGTATAATCTCAGGGCAGGTTCGTTTGATCTTCTCACCTCAAGCAGAACCTTTTCGCAGAACAGTCCATGCAATACCTCCAGGGTGCTGCCAATTAGCAAGGTGCCTACGTTTTGGCGTCTGAACTTATCATGCACGGCCAGTTTTAAGATATATGCCTCGCCAAACAACGCCTGTGTACACACATAGCCGATAACTTTATCCGCACGGGAGGCAACAAGGCAGATGGCAATGTCACTGTCCAGTTCATACACAAACGACCTCCGGCTCCACGGACTGCTAAATGCCCGATCTTCTATGCGGAGGACTGCCGACAGGTCATCCGTTGTCATCCTGCGGATTGTTGCATCCATAGCGTTGCTCTGCCTGTGATTTCGTGAGGTAAATGGGGCTTAATTGGTCGATACGGCAGACATCCCCGGTCTTTAACCTCTCCAGAGCCAGCAATCCAACGTTTATGGGTGCGACATAGGCACGGGACAGGATGGCGTTGTCGCCCAGGTGGCTGCGTATCACATCCCGGCAGGAGACGATTGCCCCACCGGTAAAGACGATCTTTCCGGGGGGGAGGTTACCGGGGAGTTCGTTTATGCCATAGATACCTGTATCGAGTAGTGTGCAAAGGCGGTCGTTCTCCCACTGAAATACGGTTGCATAGACCTCGCCCTTTCGGGCATCAAGGATGGCACACACGGGATAGGCACAGTAGAGGTGGTTGTACGACAGTGCCTCAAAGGTGGGTATCGCCACAACAGGCTTAACGGTTGCAAAGGCAAGCCCTTTTATTGTGCTCATACCAACCCGCAGCCCTGTAAACGACCCCGGCCCCACGGTCAGCGCAAATGCGTCAACATCACTGACATGCCATCCTGCGGAGCCTAAAAGGAAGTCGATAGAGGGCATAAGTCGCTCCGAAAAGGTCTTTTTCTTACCATACAGACTGATTACAACCTCACCCGCAAGCCCACTCTCCGAGTCAACGAGTGCGGCACCCCCCACCTCAGCCGATGTATCGAGCGATAGTATCCTCATCCTGAAAACAGCGGCACAGCGTGGGGGTCTGTTAGCCCGGACTAAGCATGGTGGATTCGTCGGGGGTTTTATTGATGTAAAATTGCTGGATGATGCTAAGGATGTTGCTGACAAGCCAGTAGAGGACCAGACCGGAGGGGAAGCTCAGAAACATGAATGTAAAGACAATGGGCATAAACATCATAATCTTGTTTTGCATGGGGTCCATGCTTGTGGGGGTCATCTTCTGCTGTATCAGCATGGTAATACCCATGATGATGGGCAGGATGTAGTAAGGGTCCTTGGAGGATAGGTCATGGAGCCAGAACATAAACGGTGCCCCTCTTAGCTCAATTGCCACCAGCAGCACCTTGTACAGGGCAAAGAATACCGGTATCTGGATCAGGATTGGCAGACAACCTCCCATTGGGTTGACCTTGTGTTTTTTGTAGAGTTCCATTATTTCCCGTTGCATTTTTTGGGGGTCTTTTTTGTTTCGTTCCCGGATGTCGTTCATAAGGGGCTGAACTTTTTGCAGTTTTTTCATAGACCTCTGCCCCTTGCTTATCAGTGGTATAAAGGGGATTCTTATGAGCAGGGTAAGCAGGATTATAGACCAGCCGTAGTTGCCGACAAAGTCGTCAATATACAAGAGCGCCCAGAACAGGGGTCTCGCTATGAACGAAAAGAAACCGAAGTCCACCACGTGCTCAAGGGATACGTTGAGGGTCTTGAGTATGTCAAACTTCTTGGGGCCGGCGTAGAGCAGATACTCGTTGACGACCTGAGAGCCTTTGATGCCGACAAGCATTTTTTCGTCTTTTTTCCATATCAGCGATTCCACCGGGCGAGTCAGTGGGACTATGGCGCCAACAAAGTACTTGTTTTCAGTGGCGATCCACTTTATGTTACCGGTGTGTGCCAAGGCTGCATCCATTTTCTTGTCCGTCTTGATTTCAATCCTGTCCATGTCCTGTAGGATCACAGGGCCGAGGTGTGCGCCGTAGCTGACGGCGCTGTCATCGTAGAAGTCGCTGCCCAGCGTTATGTAATAGGGGTCAAGGCCGTTGACTTCATCCTTGAGGTCTATCTTGTAGCTATTGCCATGAAACGTATATGTTCGCCTGATGTGTCTGTTGTCCTTTGCAAACTCAAAGACCACTGTTTTTGTATCGGTTGCATTGATCATGCTGCCCTCTGAGGTTGTTGTAAATCCAAACGACAGCAACGTGATTGGATTGATGGCGGATGCCGATGCGCCTTGCTCCCTGGTACCAAGTGTCATGGCGGGGACAAGGGCATCGGTCTTAAAGAGGAATATTTCGTTATTGTTGCTCTCTTTGTAGTCTTTTAATTTAAACGACTTGATCACCCCACCCCTTGAAGACAGCACGACCGTGTACAGTTGTGATTGCACCGTGAGCAATTTCTCCTCTTCCGACACCACGGGGGTGGTTGGGGACGTTGACGGAAGTGATTGAGTTGTGGAGGTGGTTGTCCCTGGCGCAGGAGTGGGGGAAGGCGTAGTCGGAGAGGGCGTTTTGTCATTTTTGGCGACCTGTTTCTGAGAGGGAGGCGGCATGTTCTTAATGCGTGGATTTACATAGATAAACTGAAATACTATCAGCACAAACACCGACAATGCTACTGCAATTAACGCTCTTTTTTCCATCTTAAAATGTTTCGCTCTTTATCGTTTTAATTATTTTAGTTCGCTCTCAACAGGGGGGGTCGTACCCGCCGCTATTAAAGGGGTTGCAGCGTACGATCCTGTACGCCGCCTTTGCGGAACCCTTGAGGGCTCCAAACTTCTCTATTGCCCCGATGGCATAGGTTGAGCAGCTTGGCTCAAACCGACAGCTTTGAGGAAACAGCGGGGAGATGAGGTACTTGTAAGTTTTTACCATAAATATCAGTAATCTTTTCATATATCAGTTCCGGTATCAGTTCCGGCGATATCTCTGCCTACCTGCAAGTCTGCCAAAGAAGATGGCCACCTCTCTGCACAAATCGGCGTAAGCGATATCACTTATCCCCTGCCGTGCTACAAAGACCACATCACATCCATTCTTAACGCTTCCAGGGAACCCTGCCGTTTCTACTGCCGTCATTGCCAGGTAGCTGATTAGCTCCCTTCTAAAGGCTTCACGCAACCGGCGCTTGACCTTGTTACGCACAACCGAGTTGCCTATGCGTCTACTAACGGCCAGCCCAAGCCTCCAGTGGTATGTATCAACGTTCAGATAACATAGCTTGAAGCTCTTACTGGCCAAGTGTCTGCCACCAGAAA
Organism: Candidatus Magnetobacterium casense; assembly: GCF_000714715.1. GTDB lineage: Bacteria > Nitrospirota > Thermodesulfovibrionia > Thermodesulfovibrionales > Magnetobacteriaceae > Magnetobacterium > Magnetobacterium casense. Next base: position 28,923 of record NZ_JMFO01000024.1, on the reverse strand, counting down.
AAACCTTCTTAAACTCGTACCCTTTTTTTATACTGCCAAAACCCTGCGTCCCTTTGCCCGTCTCCTTTTAATGATATTTTGCCCGGCCCTGGTGCTCATCCGCTTCAGGAAGCCATGCTTTCGCCTTCTCTTGATCTTGTGCGGATGATACGTTGTATAAGCTCCACCCATATGTCTTCTTCCTTCTGATTAAGTTTATTTTTACAAAAGATTATATTATCAGCTATCTTTATATTTTGTCAAGTTTTTTTTTAGGCTGTATGACTTGACATTGAACGCAGCAATGGTTTAAACTGTTAAATGAGGGCGAAGAGTATATTTTTTGCGAAGGTTGGTTAATGAAGGGAAAGGGATTGTATCCATATCTGGATTGGTTAGCTGAGTATAGGAGTCAGATAACAACGATTGTTTTTTTTATCTGGTTGGCGGTTGTCGTGTATTGGTTTTACTGCTTTCAGTTCACCACCGTAGCCCCAATGAAGACAGCAGGGGTTTTTGTCAGGAATTTTCAGGATAGCGATGACGGCAGTATCAATGCCCGTGCAGCACTTGCGTTTGTCTTCTGGGCGGCAACGTCGGGGATATTTGTTGTTGGTTTTGTCATATACGCCATTAAGTTTATCTACAACATATTAATGGGGGTGATATATGGTGCGGTACCCACAAAGGTGCATAAACTCGTTACGCCCATTGTGTTTCTGATTGCGATGTGGCCGTGCTTCAGGTATCAAGAGCAGATTAAGACGGCATATGTGGTTTTATACAGAGAGGGTAGTGATATCGTCAGATTGGCCGGCGGGTTCGATCTAAAAATAGATATGAATCGTTATAGGCCTGAGGCAAAAGATGAGAGTGAAACCTCCAATGGTGAGCATAAAGGCTTGGTATCCAATGAAGCGATGCGTCAATAAAGACCGTTAATGGTTAAATTTATCGCCATTGTGCTTTGTTCATTTGCGCTGTCCTGGTACATATTCAGTGTCTCTCTGGACGCCCGGTGGTATATAATAGACGACCACGAAATAATGAACTTCCTGGGGCCGGATAAACACATCTCGCTATTGGACACACCGCTGCTGATAGAAAAAACGGAGATCGTAAACTTGGAAATCCACCCGCGCTACCGACCCGCTCACTGGTTGATTGTGATCCTTCAGAGCTGGCTGTGGGGGGATAACCCATTTGCCTGGTACCTGTTTAAGATGATGGCGTTTACCCTGTTTGTGAGCGTATTCTGGTGGATATCCAGTTACTACGCAGGGATTGTTTATGGCGGGATATTTACGCTTTATGTGTTATCGCAGACATATTGGGTTGACATCTGGACGAAACTGGGAGCACCGGAGGTAAACGCCGCATGGGGATTGGCTTTGTATGCAGCCGGATTTTTTGCCGTCCTGAAAAACGGCGCCAATGACGATATTGACGTCAAACTTCCCGGCATCCTCTACTGGATGCTAATGACGGCGGGGGCTTTGATTGCCATGGGCAGCAAGGAAAACTTCTTAATCATCCTGTTGCCTCAGACCTGTCTGCTGCTGTATCTGCTTGTCAGGGGCAAACTGGATTCCAATGCCAGGTTTTTTGGCAGTCTCATCATAGGCTTTGGACTCTTGATGGCTGCCGTGATAGCTTATCTTATCAAGAGACACGGGGGCAGTGATTTTTACTCCAAGAGTGCCGGACTCTCCGAGCGTATAGGGACGTTTCTGACCTACATGGATTCGCTCCTTGCAAGACTGCATCAGTGGGGCGTGGGCAATACCGTCTTGATCGTCGTGGCATCTGTCATTGCGGTACTTGTCTTTATCGCAGGCGGTATCATCTTCAGGCAAAAAGGCACCGCTGTAGCGGGCGGATATTTCTCCGCCATTTCAAAGACAACGGCATTACTAATATTGTTGGCGCTTATTGTGGCATCACAGATTATCTTTTATAACGGCTATTGGCCGGTTGACAACAGATTTGACTTTCCAGGCAAGTTGGCTTTTCCTGTTGCCTGTCTTGCCATCATCCTGGCCATTATGAAGGTCCTTGCCTCCCTTGACTTTAAGCCAAAGACCATAAATACCCTGAAGTTCATTCTGGCCGTTGTGTTTTTGGTTATTGTAATCCACAGGGGATTTGTCCCGCTGAGAGAGGCAACGGCTAAACACGTTGCAGTAACCAGGGAGTTCACCGACAAGATACAACGCCTCAGTACCATGCTCAACGAGCATCCACAAACGCCCTTGGTCTTTGAGTCTCACAACGTGTGGGACTATGAACCCATCTTTTCCGTTGAGAGGTTTCTGAGCGTCAACAAGGTCAAAAACCCTCTGTTTCTGCGCATCCATAAATCATCCGGGGCCGCCCCCAACACCAATGCCCTGCTGCCCGAGTTTGAACTCAAGTTGGCCCGACAACTGCACGACATCTCCGTCAGAGGCAGCTTGCCAATGAGAGAGACGGGACAGTTTACCAGGTTTATCAGAAATCAGTTCTTGCCACTGAGCGTCTTAAACGACTCACAACCCTGCTTCAGCATTGGCTTCTCCGGTGATTCATCAGGCACCTGCAAGTACCTGATGCGCATCTTTTAGGCAAGCAGACCGATACGATACCTTAGCAGTTGAAAGATGGACTGTACTGCCCCTGCCACGATCTTTTTGGTGGCGGTGGTGCCTTTCTTTCTCTCTGTACAGGCAACCGGCACCTCCAGTATCCTGAGTTTTTTCAGGCAAGCCGTTGCCGAAATGGCCACGTTAGGCGCAAAGATGTCCTCGGGGAGCCTGTAAAAGCAGTCTGTAAAGGTGGTGCTTCTCATCAGTCGGTAGGGGGAGTTGACGTCAACGATTCCGGAGCCAAAGAGTACGCGTGCAAGCCCCCTTGAGGCAAGGGTGATGGCGTTGCGTGTGGGGTGGACATTGCGACCTGTTCTCTTGCCAAGCAGGATATCGTAGTCCTGTCTCTGCTGCCACAGCGTGTGGAAGTAGGCGGGGCTGATTTCACCGTCCGAGTCCGCCTGGAACAACCACTGCACAGTGCAGTTGTCGCGATACCCCTTGAGGATGGTTGCCCCGTGTCCCGTGTTGGCCTTGTGGTGGGCAATTATCCGGCCATCTGATTGTGACATCCGGTTGATGACCTCTCCGGTGCCATCCCGTGAACCGTCGTCATAGACGTGCAACTGAAACACGATGCCAAGTGCATCCAAGGTGCCAAGCCAGCCCTCAAGTACCCCGCCGATAAGCCCCGCCTCGTTATATACCGGCATGATAACCGATAACTCTACCGCAGAATTTGTCTCTTTTCTATCCATCGTATATAGCCTCCCTTCTTTTTTTCTTAGGGTGAACTATTGTTATACAGTATCTTCTTTATATTTCATGGTAACAACGCTTTCACGCATCCTGGATTCCTGGTCAAGCCAGGAATGACACACTTGAAAAACGGCTGTAACTGTCATTCCTGCGAAAGCAGGAATCCATGTCTTTAAACCATAAAGTTAATTTACCATGCTTTTTAAAGAGGATACGTTATACATGTTTATGCTCTCTTGCTTAAGAATTATGGGGGTGCAGGGCAATCGCTGCGGTAGTGGGCACCTACGCTGTTGTCCCTGCGCAGGGCGGCATTGGCGATCAGGCAGGCGACCGCTAGCATGTTTTTGACCTCGTTGTCATAGCGCGTTGCATATGTGTCTTCAAGGATGTGTTCCCACTTCCTGAGGTTATCGAGTGCCTCTGACAGCGACTGTGCAGAGCGTATGATGCCAACCTTATCCCACATGACCTTTCTGATGGCCTGTCTGATCTCATCGGCGTTTTCTATCCTGGTTCTGCAAAGCGGCAGAGTCAACGCTGATTTTGTGATGTCTACCCTGTGGTTTGTGGTATCCAGAGCAGCCGTGGCCACCCTGGCTCCAAAGACGAGTCCCTCCAGGAGGCTGTTGCTGGCAAGGCGGTTGGCCCCGTGGACGCCGGTGCAGGCCACCTCGCCGGCTGCAAAAAGCCCCGCTATCGAGGTACACCCCCACGTGTCCGTCCTGACCCCGCCCATGAGGTAGTGTGCCGCCGGAGAGACCGGTATCAGCTCGGTTGTGATGTCAATGTCGTACTTGAGACACGTCCTGTATATCCTGGGAAAACGCCACTTAACGTATTCGGATTCTAAATGCGTGATATCCAGATAGACGTGTCTGGCGTTAGTGCGCTGTATTTCGGCGACAATGGCCCGTGAGACTATATCGCGTGCGGCCAGCTCTCCTTCGGGGTGATAGTTGCGGGCGAATTGCTCTTTGTGGATGTTCCTGAGTATGGCGCCCTCCCCGCGCAACGCCTCACTGAGCAGAAACTGTGGCGCCAACGGAGCAAAGAGACTCGTCGGATGAAACTGGACAAACTCCATGTCGGCTATGTCGGCCCCTGCCCTGTGTGCAACGGCAATTCCGTCGCCTGTGGTAACAGCCGGGTTTGTCGTGCGCAGGTATACCTGACCTGCCCCACCCGTGGCCAAAACCGTCGCCCGTGCCAGTACCGCCTCCACCTGACCATCCCTCAACACGTATGCCCCATAGCACCTGCCATCCAGTACAACCAGCTCCAGAACAAAGGCAAAGGAATACTTGTTGATTTCTGGCATATTGCGTGCCTTGGTGATCAGCACACGCTCTATCTCCCTGCCGGTGGAATCGCCATGGGCATGGAGTATCCGGCGGCGTGAATGTGCCGCCTCCATCGTAAAGGCCAACTTGGAGCCACTCCTGTCAAACTCCGCACCCCAGGAGATCAGTTCCATGATGCGCTCCGGCCCCTCATTGACAAGCACTCGCACGGCTTCTTCATTGCACAAGCCATCGCCGGCCTTTATTGTATCGTCAAAGTGGATGCCTATTGTGTCTTCGTCGCTGAGGGCGACGGCTATTCCCCCCTGCGCATACTCCGTAGAGGATTCCCTGACCTCGTCCTTTGTGATAACGTAGACGCTACCGCCGGCGGCAAGCCCTATCGCCGCACGAAGACCCGCCACTCCGCTGCCAATGACAAGGTAATCTATCTCCACAACTCGCATATTTTAACCGGGGTGCCGCATGTTACCTTCTCTGCAGACATCTACGGCAGGAGTTCACTAAAGCTGTCGATTGACAGATAAGGTTGACTACCCTGGGGACTGTTTATGGGGGTATGGCTCCTGGAGTTAGGCATGTTTTTGACCAGGACATATCGTATGCCGTAGCTGATGGCACTGTCTATGACCTCCGGCGTGTCATCTATAAACAGGGTGCGGTCTTTGTCAAAGCCGAGCGTTTTCTGCGCATTTATCCAAAAACGTGCGTCCTCCTTGGGATACCCCATGTCAAATGACGCTATGACTCGGTCAAAGTACCGCCCAAGCTCGGTCTTTTTCATCTTGATAGCAATAGTCTTGTAGTGGGCATTGGTTGCCAGGATAACTTTTTTACCGGCATCTCTGAGGGCCATCAGGAAGTCCTCCACGTGCGGATGGGTTTCTATCAGGTGTCGTATTTGCTCCTTCAGTGCGGGGATGTCAAGGTGTAGTTGTTCAGACCAGAAATCTATGTCCGTCCAATCCAGCGTCCCCTCCACTGACTTGTACTTGCTAAAGAGCAACTCCTTGGCACGACCAAAGGTCATGGCGTGTTTTTCGGCATAACGCTCGGGCACCAGATGTCCCCAGAAGTAGTCGTCAAAGTACTTGTCCATAAGCGTGCCATCCATGTCAAGCAGCACGTGTTCAACCTTACCCCACAGCGCTGTCTTTAACTCAACAACATCCATCGCTTTTTAGAACAATGCTGCCATCCAGCACATCAACCAGCAAATCCGATGACCTCATTTGTACGTTTGGGAGTTGAATCTCCAGGAATGTTTCTGTTTCGTACCCGGTAAGGATTTTTAGGAATTTTGGTGGAACATTCTTTATTATCTCCTTAAGGAGCTTATCATATGTCTTATGCATCATAGGGGTTTCTCATATCCTTATTTTTTCCACTCGTCTACTATTTAAGCATAGCATTTTTCAGGCTCTTTTACAACTGACCATGTAACCAACACTCTTATTGTTACATAACCATTGACCCAAAATCAATATCCTTAGCGCCTTATCCCAAAGACGTAAAAAATACGCAGCCTGTTTCCAATCTTTCTCAAGACGTCCCTCAACATATAAAGGTAGTGGAAGAAATAGAAAAACCTGTGCATAACGTAAGCTGTAACAACATACACTATGCCCGGTGCATTGTCGGCATATCGTCTGCTGAATAGCCCCAGAAACCTGTACAGGATGGTTATCATTATCAGTCCATTGACTGAGCATCTGTTTAGGTCATAGTTGTTTTTATAATAAGATTTGTCCATCTTCTTTATGCCTGGGGTCGCTGACCCCCTTTTATGCCTGGGGTCGCTGACCCCCCTAAAATTTCCTTAAGGCGTCAAAGATTCTGAATATAAAATTGCCTCCTGGCAATCCCAAAGACTTAACGGTACCGTATCTCCAGTTTGACCAACGAATCTTCTTTTTAAACTCCGAGGGACTAAGCAGAATCCTCTTGCTGTGTATCTCGTCTGCCCGAAGGCTCATGACGTTTTCATAACCAAAATCCTCGGAGTGTTTGAGGTTCATCAGATGGGAGAGTTCTTCCTTGTCTGGAAATGCCACAGCACGTTCGGCCATGGTCAGGATAAATGGCTTTATATCGTCAACGGTGTATCCCGTGAGTTTTACCGCCTCTATAAACTGCTTTGTAAAGGCGACAGCGCCGCTTTTAATGCTCTGTATTTTTTCGTTAAACTCGATTTCTTCTACCCTGTCAGCCGAGGAATCCTCTTTAAAGACAGGGCTTACGAGTTTACTGACGGGGTCCTGGCAGTATCCCACGGTGGTCGGATGCAGTGCCCTGGCCCCCTCCTCAAACAACTCCTCAAAGCGGCTGAAGATATGCTCTGCGGGGTTGTTGTTACGCTGGTCGTAGAGTATACCGAGGATCGTGTTTTTTTCGTAATCGAATGCGTGCCTGATGCCGTCACAGAATCCTAGGTATATGCCATAGACGTGGGGATAATCGCCCCGCTTGCTGAAGGCATCCTGGACGAATTTCTGTATGGTGGCGTTCCAGCCGATGTCAACAAAGGCAACCGATTCGCCGTTAAAGAACCCAATCTGTCGCAAGTAACTCCGCAGAAGTTTCCTGTTGCCCCGGGCGTACCTGATGACGCCGCGTTGGAATCGCTCATCCTGTAGCAGATTCATAAAACGCTTGTCCTGCCAGGCATTTATTGGCTGTCTCAATTCGGTAAAGCCATACCTGCGGGCAATTTCAAAGAACTCCTCAACGGGCAAACCATAGACGCTAAATAACGAATAAAGCCCCTCCTGCTTGGGATTAAAAAACGGCAAGACCGCCTTTTCAAAGGTAAGTCCCCGATAAACTGAGGCCAGTGCAGTAGACTTTCGCGTCAGGTACACATACTCTGTCGGGGGAATTTCCTCAGCGGTAAGGAACTCAGGGGCAGCGAGCTTAAACAGCTCATAGAATAGCTCACCCTCTCTGGCAAGAAAAAAGGCCTTCTTGATCTTATGCAGTTTGATGGCAGATACCACCCCGTAGACAAAGGTTGCATAGACGGGGCCAAGAAACGAAAATCCGTATTGGTAAAAGAAGTCACTGTTGCCCGCCCCCGGACGTATTATCTGCAACAGGTGCCTACCACGCCAGTAGGGGGTCTCTGCGGCAAAACGATGGTAGGTCAGCAGGGCGTATTTTCTCTTGTGGTAATCGAGGTCAAAGAGGTGTATGGTGTTTATCCCCAGACTTGCCGGTATTCTGAAGTCCGAGTGTGTGTTATCCCCAACATGCAGCACCCTTTCAGGGAAGGTCTTCTGAGCAAACAAGACCTGTTTGAACAACCGTCCCGAGTGCTTGCCAACCCTGCTCTCCGATGAGACGTAGATACAGTCAAAGAACTCCATGATAGCCTTGTCTTCAAATATGGCCTCTATGTATTGTCTGTCCAGGTACATGTCGGATATGGCTATTATCAGCTTCCCTGCGTCTTTGAGCATTTTCAGTATATCACGGATGCCATCTTTTACGTACAGAACCTTCTTTTCCACCTCGAGTTCGGTGCGTATAATGGCATCAAACAACTCTTTGTCGTCACCGCCTGTCAACTCCCGTACCATCCCTCTTACGATATTACTGTAGGAACACTCGTAGTCCTTACCCTCGGCCAGTGAGCTGTGTCTGAGATGTGCCTCTACCTTGTTTCTGAGGTTTGAGAAATCCACCGGTGATAGCCCGATATCTCTCAGCTTATTTATATTCCGGCAGGCAAAGCGGCTGACTATCTCTTTGACCTTATCCGGAGGCTCTACGACCCGCTCCAGGAGCGTGTCAAAGATGTCAAAAGACACGATATCGACTCTGTGCATAAGTCTTTGGATATGCAATTGCAGTTTTTTTACGTCATTAACCGTTATCGTGCTGCTTGTGTAACTACCTTTTATGGTTCTCAGTGGCAGAGTCAGTGCCCTGCCCAATCTGTAACTAAAGGAGTTTCGATCTATGAAGCGTTCGTTAAACAGGTCGGTGGCATAGCGCATCATGTCGTAGCTCCAGAGCCTCAATTCTTCGTAGGCCATTTTAAGGGCCTGGAGTCTTTCAAAGAACTCGTTTGCCTTGACCTGGAATTCGATCTGCTTTCTCTCGGCCTCTTCCTTGCACAATTGACTCTGTGCCTGCCACTGCAATGCCCCTGCCTGCCACCTTTGTGTCTCTGTCTGCCACTTATGAGCCTCTGCCAGCGACTTGACGTTTTCGGCGTGCCACTTATGCGCCTCCGCCTCCCACCACCTGGACTCCACCTCTGTCTTTGCGAGGCTGTCTTGTAACCTGTGCCTGACTGTCCGAGTGATGTAGCGTCTTATCTTGTTGACATGTTCGATGGGCGTATGTATATCATCGCCAAATTGCTCTTTTATGGCGTTCTTTAAGAAGTGAAATGTCTCCAGGTTAGCCACAAGGGGGTCCTGGAGGATCGCATTGTGGCCGTGTAGGCGGTAGAGCATCAACTGCGATTCTGTCAGATAGGCAAAGGCCTTTTCGTTATGCCTTATGGCCCTGTAGGCAAAGTCATAGTCCAGGGTATACTTGCGTGCCCTAAAGGGGCCAATATCGCTGACAAGAGAGGTCTTAAAGAAGAAGTTTGAGGTGCTGATCGTGTAGTTTCCCGCAAGCAGGGCCTTCAGTGGTGATTTTGTCTGCCTGTAGTGTGATTTAAGCCCATCATACCATTGATTCCACCAGTGTTCAGGGTCGGTGATCAGGTCAGAGTTTTCGTCTATGAGGCCTATATCCGTTATGATAAAGTCGAGGTTGTCCTGCAGTGAGAGTTCCACCAGCCTCTGGAGGCGATTACAGTGATAGACATCGTCGGAGTTTATTATGCTGATGTACTGCCCTTGTGCAATGGCAATGCCACGGTTTATGGCACCGTGAGAGCCGCTGTTTTGTTGATACTCGTACCTGATCCTCGGGTCGTCGTATTGCAGCACACGCCCTTGTGTGTTGTCGCTGGAGCCATCGTTTATTATTATCAACTCCAGCTCGGTATATGTCTGATTCAACACACTCTCCACGGCTTCTTCGACAAAAAGCTCGTGGTTATATGCAGGCATCACGACGCTAACAAGGGGTTTTAACATGAACTACCATCCTTTTTATATATTATAGGATCGCCCTGGTGTTTTTCAAGGGGCGTTTCATGTTAGACTATAGATACATTTTATGGACAACAGGATTAAGGTATCATTTGTAATACCTAACTGGAACCAGGGTCAGTTGCTGAAGGAGTTGGTTGAATCCATAGACGCCTCCGTGGGCGAGCTGGATAAGGAGATCATCGTCGTCGATAACGCCTCGGTTGATGGCAGTGAGGGGCTTGTTGTGGGCGCTCACCCGCACGTCTTCTGGATATCGAACAAGGTAAACGAGGGCTATGCAAAGGCAACAAATAAGGGTGCATGGTTATCCACGGGGGACTTTATTTTTCTGCTCAACAACGACGTAGTGTTGCAGCCCGATACGGTTATCAGGTTGCTTGAATGTCTTGATACTCATCCCCAGGCCGGTGCCGTGGCCCCGGTGCTGTATTATCCGGAGGGCGGCCTGCAGATAACCTGCCGGAACTTTCCCTCACCGATGGCACTGGTGCTTGAAAAGATGCAGATTGCAAGGATTGGCCCCTTCAGGAAGTGGAAACTCACCCATAAGGAACACCTCTGTTGCAACACGGTCTTGCAGCCGATGGCCTCGGCGCTTCTGATCAGGCGACAGTGCTGGCAAGAGGTCGGGGCACTGGATGAGCGTTTCCCGATCTTCTTCAACGATGTTGACTGGTGCTACAGGCTGTACAAGAAGACCAAACACGTCATCATGCTCTGTCCGCAGGCCACGGCGGTTCACCACGAGGGCGCCTCCATCAAACGCCTCGGCTACAAAAAGCGCATCGAACTCCTCAGAGGACTATCCACCTTCTACCTCAAGCACTACCTCAAACTCATGCAATAGGACAAACCAGCTTCCAGCCTCATACTTTAAGGCAAGAAAGAAAGGGGCGGGTGTGGCAGGGGCGGCTGCGAAGAAGTCCCCTTAACCCCGTAATGCGATAGCCCTGTTATTTTTCTGTGTGCCTGTTCTATAATAGCAATGATGGCAACCTCAAAGATACTTATAGTGGAAGACGAGATAGTAGTGTATGAGTGGATGACCATGTCACTGAAGCGTATGGGATATGAGGTCTTACCTCCTGTCACAACCGCTGTACAGGCGATAGAGAGCGTCAAAGACAATGCCCCCGATCTGATCCTGATGGATGTCAGCATAGAGGGAGATTTAGACGGCATAGAAACTGCCAACCGTATACGGGAGATATCTGACGCATACGTGATATACTTATCGGCCCACTCGGATAATGACACCTTTGCACGTGCAAAACTAAGCGGTTCTTACAGTTATATCGTCAAACCTATCAGTGCAAGTGAGTTCAAGGCCAACATTGAAATGGCGATTTACAAGCGTAAGGCAGAGCGTGAGCTAAAGGACAAGACCGCCATGCTTGAGGAGCTTAACAGGCAACTCGGCCAGAGCGAACAGAGGTACCGCAGCATTGTTGATAACATAGGCATGGGGATAGCGATTATAGGCAGGGGGATGGAGATACTCTCTCTTAACCGAAGGATGAGGGAGTGGTTTCCGGATATAGACATATCGGAAAAACCGGTGTGTTATAAGCGTTTTAATAACCCGCCCCGTGATTGCGTTTGTGTTTATTGCCCTGTAATCCTCTCTTTTAAGGACGGTGCAGTACATGAGAGCACAACGGAGACGCCTGCCGGAGAAGGCATAAGAAACTTCCGGATTTTGGCCAGCCCTCTCAGGGATGAAGCCAACTCGATCTCTGCCGTCATAGAGCTTGTCGAAGACATCACCGAACAAGTGGACATGCAGAGGCGTTTGCTTGGGCAGTCGGAGATAAACCGATCAATGGCTGAGGTCTCAAGGGCACTTATACAATCGGACCGGATATCCATTGAAGGGATATCTGAGCTGATCCTGCACCATGCCAAGGCCCTGACTGAGAGCGTATATGGCTATGTCGGTTACATTGATGCCGGGACGGGTTTTTTTGTTGTTCCTACATTGACAACAGACATCTGGGACAAGTGCAATGTCTCCGATAAGAGGGTTGTATTTGAGAACCTCGGTGGTTTGGTCGGTTGGGTACTGGATAACAAAGAGTCGCTGTTGACAAACACCCCTGAAAGGGATCACAGAAGGGCCGGGACACCCGATGGTCATATACCGATAACACGACTTCTGTCGGTACCGGCCATGATCGGCAATAAGCTCCTTGGGCAGTTATCCGTTGCCAACTCTATGCGTGACTATACGGAGGCGGACAATGACGTGCTTTTGCGTCTTGCCAATTACTATGCCTTAGCCATAGAGCGTAAAAGGATTGACGACGAATTAAAGATGCACAATCAAAAACTCGAAGATGAGGTAAAACGACGCACGGCAGAGCTTGTAACCTCAAACAGGCTGCTTGAAGAGGAGATCATTGCAAGAAAGAAAGCCGAACAAGAGCTGAAAAGTAAAAACATCTTTAGCAACCTTATCATAGAAAGTGTCACCGATGGCCTGTGTGTGTGTCATTCGGTTGAACAATACCCCTTTGTCAGGTTTACGGTGTGGAACCACCGTATGATCGATATAACAGGCTATACGATGGAGGAGATAAATCATCTTGGCTGGTACCAGAGCATGTACCCCGACCCACGGGTGCAAAGCCGGGTGATCCAGCGTATGGCCCGCATGAGATACGGTGAAAACCTAATTGCCGAGAGATGGGAGGTAACGTGTAAAGATGGCGAGAAGAAGCTCTTTGCCATTTCAACCTCCATTATCTATGCTGTTGATGGTTCAGCCCACGTCTTTGCCCTTATACAGGACATAACGCAGAGCAAGAGGGCAGAGGACGATCTCCGCAGGGCAGCCTATGTGATCGAGCAAAGCCCCAACATGGTGATTATTACTGATACCAAGGCTAACATAGAGTATACAAACAAGATGTTTACCGATGTTACAGGATACAACGTAAACGAGGTTGTAGGTAAAAACCCCAGGATATTAAAATCCGGCAAGACCCCCCCGGAGGTGTACACGGAGCTGTGGGGTAAACTCACTGCCGGGCAACAGTGGCAGGGGGAGTTCTGCAACAGGTTAAAGGATGGCACCGAGATATGGGAGTTTGCCAAGGTGTTTCCACTTAGAGACTCTGATGGCAATGTGACGAATTATCTTAAAATATCCGAGGATATAACACATAAAAAGCGCCTTGAGGCAGAACTCAGGCAGTCACAAAAGATGGAGGCAGTTGGACAGCTTGCCGGTGGGGTTGCCCACGATTTCAACAACATACTATCGGCAATAAAGAACTATGCCTACCTCCTGAAAAAAAGGCTCAAAGGGGATGAAAAACTCCTGGATTTCGTAGACCACATTTTTTCCTCCACGGACAAGGCCACATATCTGACGCAAAGCCTTCTGACCTTCAGCCGAAAACAGGTAATCAACCTCAAGGTTGTAAACCTGACAGACATTATAACGGCTACGAAAAAACTCTTCGAGAGACTCGTTCGGGAAGACATAGACCTCCAGGTATTGGTGTATGCCCCGGAGATAATTATACATGCCGACAGCGTGCAGATCGAAATGGTGCTTATCAACCTTGTCAATAACGCCATGGATGCTATGCCCGAAGGCGGGGCGTTGACTATAAAGGCCGACATCACAAGTATAGACGCTGACTTCAGGGCAAGACACAACTACGGAACTGTTGGCAAATATGCCAGGCTGGTCGTATCAGACACGGGAGTTGGTATGGATTCAGCCACAAGAGATAAGATATTTGACCCTTTTTTTACGACCAAGGAGGTAGGCAAGGGGACAGGTCTGGGCCTTGCCACCGTATATGGCATAATCAAACAACATAATGGCTACATCAACATATACAGTGAACCCGGCAGCGGTTCAACTTTTACAATACTTCTGCCTCTTATTGAAGATACAAAGGAAGAACCCAGTCCCATATCCATATCCATACCTGGTGCCGCAGACGGTGTCGAAACCATACTCCTGGCCGAAGATAATGTTGAGATGCGAAATAGCACAAGGATATTGCTGCAGGAGGCAGGCTACCAGGTAATAGAGGCCACGGACGGCATAGATGCCATGAGTAAGTTCGATGAACACAAGTCCAAGATTGATCTTGTCCTGTTAGACGTGGTAATGCCCAGGGCAAATGGCAAGGTTGTTTGCGACCATATAATAAAAGAGACAGGTGGTGCGGCCAAGGTTATCTTTTTGAGTGGCTACTCCTATGAGATCATTAAAAAGCAAGATGTTCTGGAACAAATAGGAGTCTATATACAAAAACCTATAAGGCCCGACATACTGCTAAACAAGATAAGGGAGGTACTTGACCAGTGAGCAAGGCAAGATTGCTTATAGTGGATGACGACAAGACATTATTAAATTCCGTGGTTATAATACTTGAGGAAGAGGGCTATGATGTTTCCCCTGCTTCAAGTGGTAAGGAAGCCCTTGATATGTTAAAGCGTGGTAGCTATGACGCAGTGGTTACGGATATAAAGATGCCTGGCATGTCAGGGCTTGAACTCATAGGGGAGGTAAAGGCAAGTGGCATTGAAACCCCTGTAATTCTTATGACGGCCTTTGTTGAGCTCAAAACAACTATTGAAGCTGTCAGAAAAAATGCCTTCGACTTTATCACCAAACCTTATGCCCCTGATGACCTTATATTGGCTGTTGAAAAAGCCGTAAGATTCAATGAGCTTATCAAGTTGGAGAAAGATTATAAGCGTAGTCTTGAATTTACGGTTGAACAAAGGACTAAGGAGTTGGGTGATGCCCTGATGGTGGTCAGAGACCTTAACGATGAGCTTCTGAGGCGTCTTACCGCTGCTGCCGAGTGCAGGGATACCGACACGGGTTCACACCTGACACGGATTGGCCTCTATTGTAAGAGGCTTTCAGAGGTGTTGGGCATGTCTGCCGATTTCATTGACGACATTGTATTTGCCAGCACCCTGCACGACATTGGAAAGATAGGGATAGCAGACGGTATTCTCCTTAAACCTGGCGCCCTCACTAAAGAGGAGTTTGAAATCATGAAAGGGCATACAACAATAGGCAACAACATGCTTAAGGGTTCCTCAAATGCCAAAATTGCTATGGCTGAGACCATTGCCCTGCGTCACCATGAAAGGTGGGATGGCTCTGGTTATCCTGGTGGCCTCAGCGGCGAGCATATCCCGCTACCTGCACGGATTGTTATGATCTGCGACCAGTACGATGCCCTGATGATGAAGAGGCCATATAAATCCCCCTTGGGCCATGGCAGGACCTATGAGATCATTACAACAGGTGACGGCAGGACTATGCCACAGCACTTCGAGCCGGAGATACTTGAGGCATTCAAAAAAGCTGCCCTGGACTTCTCCGATATATTTCGAGCATTCCAAGATTGAAATACACGTATCCTCTTAAAAAAGGATGGTAAAATGGGGTCAAGGGGGCTGGCCCCCTTGCAGGGGGTTCTGAAGGGGCCAGGTGCGACCTGGAGCGAAAAAGAAGCGGAGCCGCCCCTTTCTTTTTTTGTATCGTATGCAACCCAAATGAGCTATAATCCTCAACAGTGCGGCCAATACCTGTTTTGCTTTTACAGTTGGCCATGTGCTCACGCTGTTACTGAAAATAGTTCATCCATCTCTGGAACAACTTCCATTTCTTCCAGGCGATCTGCCATTATTCGTAACGCTAGTACCTTTACATGTACAATGGCCTCATTGCGAGTATCTCCATAGGCAAGTGCACCGGCAATGTCGGGCACCTCTGCAATCCAGCGTCCGTCCTCTTCTTGTTCGGTTTCAATTGTCACAATATTATCCTTTGCATTAAAAGCCGCACCTGTTGTTGTTGTTATCTATCTTCAGCTCGCTACTGGCGCATGTTGCCCCTGATGAGACAGAGGTTGAGACGGCTTTATCAACGGCACCGGCTACATAAGCAGTGGCCGTACCGGTGGTGGTGATGGAGTAGACAAAGTTCAACGCCGCCGTGTTACCCGGCTTAAAGCCCGGCAGAAATGCCTGTATGGCTGTAACACCGGAAATCGTTGCATTCGTGCATACTGTTGGTGGTCCCCCTGTCCGGTAGTAACAGCCGTTTTCATTAAAGTACTGCTCAAGATGCAACCTGATAGCCTCAAGGTTTTCCTTTGCCTCAGCCCTTCTTGCTTTATCCCGCTGTCCCAGATAGGTCGGTATGGCCACGGCAGCAAGTATAGACATTATTACCAACGTTACCAGTACCTCCACCAGGGTGAATCCTTTGTCTTTTAGTGTATCAGAGATTTCAAATCTCGCTTTCTCCATAAATTGCCTCCTTTTTTTCTATCAATGATTGATCCTAACATAATTTATGTTACCTTAACAATCTGTTGGTTTTTAGTTTTTCCTCTTTGCGCATTATGGTAAGGCGCAGGAAATTGATGGCATTTTTTGATAGTTCCCCTCCCGGCTCGCTGTCTATCACGGCAGAGAAGGCGGCCTCGGCCTGCTCGAGTTTATTCAGTTCGAGGTAGCACAGGGCAAGGTTAAAGCGGGTGTGTATCAGGGTTGGGGAGACGCTGAGGGCCTTTTCAAAGAGGGCTGTTGCCTTTAGCAGCAGTGCCGGTTTGTCGTCTGCGTTGAGTTCGGATTGGCGCATGTAGAGGTAGCCGAGGTTGTTGTATGCATTGAGATTATTGGGGTCTTCGGCGATGGCAGAGTGCAGTAGTGCTTGGGCCTTTACGTAGTCATTTCTCTTCATATGGAGTGTTGCAAGGGTGTTGAGGATGATAGAGGTTTGTTCCTGGCTCTTGGTGGGGAGTTTCATGGCGATGGTGAGTTCGTCTTCGGCTGCCTTGAGATTTTTTTCCTGCAGTAGTGCTATGGCGTAGTTTGTGTGGGCGACTACGGAGTCGGGGGTTTTCTCTACAGTATCCTGCCATAGCGCCAGGTCATTTTTCCAGACCTTGAGTCTGTCGTGGGTCATATATGAAAATGTCATCAGGAGTATGGTCACAGCGACGATAAGGGTTTTGCTGCCAAGGAGCTTATACCCTGCAAATACAGCCAGAGAGGCAAAGCCTGCCGAGGGCAGATACAGGTAGCGTTCCCCCAGGGGGTTTGCCACCTGCGAAAACATTATAGTCAGCGATGGCATCAGTGTCACTGCCACCCACAACAGGTAAAATAGTTCCGTCTTAAAACCCCTTACGGCCAAGATTACGCCACAGACAACCGGTAGCAAGAAAACGGGTATATAGACGGGATTGGCCGGAATCTTTGGCATAAGAGTCAGATTGATGGGCAGGAGCAGTTTTTCGACATAAAATGCACATCCATAGACAACGGTGTGTATAAGCCCTCCCGCCGATACGTCTGAGGACAGAAAGGCGCCCCTGGAGCCTGGTTTCAGCAAGACATCCCTGAGACCACCACCCTTTCTCAGGACAAAGTACAAACAGACTACGGTTGACAACACACCAATGGCCATTATTATGTGCCTTTTGTTCATCCGTGTCATCAGTGCGTAAATAACGGCCACGATGGCAAAGGAGATACCGTTTTCCTTTGACATCAGCGAAAAAAAGAAAAATACGGCACAGACAATCAGGGCCTTTGTCTGCCTGTCTCTTTCGTAGACCATAAACGACAGCAGGGCCGGCAAGAAAAACGTTGTTGCCAGCAGGTCTGTCCTGCCCGATATCCATGCCACCGCCTCCGTGTTAATGGGGTGAGATGCAAAGAGCAGGGATGACAGCAGCGGCATGAGCAACATCGCCTTGTCCGCTGTATTGTTTGTACTTGACGGCAGGGGGATTTGCAAGAAATACACAAGTGATACAAAGAGCAGCAATGCATTGGTACTGTGTATCAGGCAATTAGTCAGGTGGTAGCCAAAGGGGTTTGTTCCCCATATGCGGTGGTCTGCGAGCATGGAGATATAAACGAGCGGACGATAGTACAGATAACTATTGAACAAAAAATCATAAGGGTTGTTTTTATCAATCAGGGTGTAAGTATTAATTACATGCAGGTCATCCCACACGGGGGCATTATATAATGTCGGCAGATAGAGCAAAAACGTGCAAATAAACACCATTACCCCTGTCATAGACATGAGCACATAGTTTCTCTTTATATAATCGTTGACTGTTTCCACGTTCAAATCCCTTTTATGTTTAGAATGCCTCGTTTGGTACAGAGAAGCAAAAAGGGGCATTGCTGCCCCTTATGCCCTTTAAGTTATCCTTGTTGGAGAGAATCGCTTATCTGGTTGTAACCACCTGGCTGAAGATCGGGGAGGTGGTATCCGTGGCGTATGCAGTGATGTTGACCGCACGTGTACCACTTGGGGTTACAAATACCTCACCCTCTGTGGTGTGGGTTGTGACAAACAGTGATGCTCCTGTAAACGGGCTCTTGTCGCCCTTGTATGTGTGGTGGTTTACAAAGTCATTAAGTATATCCGTGATACCGCCCGGGAATGCGGTGTATGTGCTTGTGCTGGCCTGGTTGTACATTGCCTGACAGGTCTTGCCTGTTGCCGTACCATTTGTGGCTTCTACGCAACCCTGTGCGCCTGCCGTGCTGGTTACGATTATATATGGGTCTCCTGCTACATAGGAATCCAGATATCCCTGCAGGTCTGATACGGCTCCCTTTGCTCCTGACTCAACTGCTCTCACCTTTGCTTTCTCTCTCTGCCCCAAGAACGCCGGCACTGCTATAGCGGTCAATATACCGATAATCGCTATAACGATCAATAACTCGATCAGGGTAAAACCTCTTTCGTCCCTCTTGCTCATCTCTGACACTACCTTAAACATGTCAATCCTCCTAATTACGTTGGTACGTTTTTTTCGACGGTTAAAAACCAGTCGTTAGTTTATCTGTATTCAGATATCAACTGAAACTCGTTATGTCTATAAGTATTGCAGTAATCGTGCCAGATGCGACTATGAAAATATGCCCGTTTATGCCGGTGTATGGCCAACTCAGAGCGCCATATTCTGTCATGTGTGACACAAAATGTCAGTGCGTTTGGCTTGGCTGCATCTCGCCTGGCAACTGAACTCTGTGTCAGCCAGCAAACCAAAAAAGCAGGCAGGGGGTACGTATGCCCCTGCCTGCTCTGATTTCATTACTATAGGACTATGACGTCCTTGTTGGAGAAAGGCTTACCTTGTTGTAACCACCTGGCTGAAGATCGGAGAGGTGGTATCCGTGGCGTATGCAGTGATGTTGACCGCACGTGTACCACTTGGGGTTACAAATACCTCACCCTCTGTGGTGTGGGTTGTGACAAACAGTGATGCTCCTGTAAACGGGCTCTTGTCGCCCTTGTATGTGTGGTGGTTTACAAAGTCGTTAAGTATATCCGTGATACCGCCCGGGAATGCGGTGTATGTGCTTGTGCTGGCCTGGTTGTACATTGCCTGACAGGTCTTGCCTGTTGCCGTACCATTTGTGGCTTCTACGCAACCTTGTGCGCCTGCCGTGCTGGTTACAATTATGTACGGGTCTCCTGCCACATAGGAATCCAGATATCCCTGCAGGTCTGATACGGCTCCCTTTGCTCCTGACTCAACTGCTCTCACCTTTGCTTTCTCTCTCTGCCCCAAGAACGCCGGCACTGCTATAGCGGTCAATATGCCGATAATCGCTATAACGATCAATAACTCGATCAGGGTAAAACCTCTTTCGTCCCTCTTGCTCATCTCTGACACTACCTTAAACATGTCAATCCTCCTACTTACGTTGGTACGTTTTTTTTCGACGGTTAAAAACCAGTCGTTAGTTTATCTGTATTCAGATATCAATTTGAAACTCGTTATGCCTATAATGTTGCAGTTATCATGCCAGAGGCAAGTCCTCCATACATGCCTCTATACGACTGCGCAGGAGCGTTTCAGAGCGCCATATTCTGTCATGTATGACACAAAATGTCAGTGCGTTTGACATAACTGGCTCTTGCCGGTCGGCTAACTCTGTCTCAGCACGCAAACAAAAAATTTACCTCAACAGGCGTTTTTCAAAGGCCGATGATGCGGTTTCTTCCCTGACTCTTCGCTGCGTAGAGGGCATTGTCGGCCTTTCTTACCAGTTCGTTGACATCCTTTATCGAGGGATCACAAACTGCGACGCCGACGCTGATCGTAAGCAAATGCCCCCGGAAACGTTTTAATAATGTTCTGCCAAGTTTTTCGACTTCCTTGCGCAACCGCTCGGCATAGAACGTTGCATTGTCAAAACCGGTGCCGTTTAAGATGACAACGAACTCCTCACCGCCATAACGTCCTACGTAATCCCCCGGTCTTGAGAGCTTGACTATTGTTGAGGCTATGAGTTTCAGCACACTGTCCCCGACCTGGTGGCCAAAGGAATCGTTGAAGCGTTTGAAGTGGTCGATGTCTATCATGGCAACGGCAAGAGTCGTGTTGTGTTGCCTGGCTTGGCTGAAACTGGTGGCAAGCAGCTCGTCCAGCGAGCCGCGGTTGTGTACGCGGGTGAGGGCATCTATGGTTGCCCTGACCTTGTACTTCTCAAATATGCTTGCGTGTTCAAGGGCCATGCCAAGCTCATTTGCAACCATGCCGACATACGAGAGGTCGTGCTGGTGTATGGATGCCCTCGACACTATGTTGTCAACACCGATGATGCCCAGTATCTGGTTGTTGTTTGTCAACGCAACGATGCCCATCTCCTTGATCCCCATCTTATTGAGCAGGCGACACTCCTGGATGGTTGAACCGTGGATGATAAGCGGCCTCTTTTTCCTCAGACATTCGATGAACCCCTCCATGTATGGCGTAAGTACAATGCAAAAACCGACCTCCAGACTACCCCCAGGGGCTGTCTCATGGAGTGCCTTGACCTTCAGACTCCGTGTAACCTCGTCGATATTCATCAGATAGAGGCGGTCGTAGTGGAAGTCTGCCTGGATTGCCTTGAGGGTGACATCGATTATCGTTGCACTATCAAGGCTGCTGTGTGGGGCGGTCAGGCTCTTTGAGATATCGGGTACTTGTGAAATGTCCTCCGTTGAGGGTATGAGATAGAAGTACTGCGTGTGTTTCTTGCTGAGGGCGATGTTTGCCCGCAGGAGGTTTTCACGAAACTTGTCAATCGTCGGGAAACTGAAGTTGTAGAACTGGGCAAGATGCCTCAATTCTATATCAAGTCTGTCAACGAGGTGGTGCAGGTTGAGCTTGCCTATGTCTATGGCCTTGAGGGATTCCGGTTGGAGGATTGGGTGTCTTACGATATTTACGGAGCCTATGCCCTGGGTCCAGGCGATGAGGTTTGCTAGTGATACAATGGACACCAGGAGCGAGTTGTCCTGGTCAAGGTTGAGGTGCTCAAAGCGTTGATGGTGGTACCTTATCACCAACGTGACAAACTCCGGAAACCCCCAAAGCTGCGAAAAGAACGCCCCAACTTCGTCATGCCCCATGCCGACAAACTTGACCTCTTCCTCGATAAGTAGCCCGTTTATCGTTGGGAGATTGTCCATGAAATCAGAATAGGTGATATGTCCGGACGTCTCTATTATTATCTTGCCCAGGTCGTGAAGTAAGCCGGAGATATAGGCCTCGTTGTGGTTTCGATATCCGACCTCCTGCGCTATAGCCCTGCTCAGACACGCCACCGACAAGCAGTGTTGCCAGAAAAATATACGATCAAAACGAGGCCGTATACTACCCGTAAAGAACTGCTCATACAGGGATATCTCTAATGCCAGCGACCAGACAGTCGACACACCAAGCACCTCAACAGCTTCCCTGATATCGGTTATGCTGTGCCTTATCCTGTATGCAGGTGAGTTGACCAGCTTGAGAATCCTCGATGCAATAGTGGGTTCTGTCTCTACCAGTCTGACCAGGTCTGCAATGGGGACGTCATCCTGGTTGGCCATCCTCAGCATCTTTACAACCGCTACGGATACGACAGGAAGCTCCCTGTTCCCCGGCTCTATGACATTGACAATAGCGTCTTTTGACGGTATGAGGCCTGACATCTCCACTGCGTTTTAGACCTTAAAATGGGCTATGATCTGCTGGAGGTCTATAGATAACTGTGCCAGGTCTGCGGCAGACTGTGCAATCTGCCCTGACCCTGCCGATGCCTCATTGGAGATATTTGCCACGGCCTCAATGTCCTTCTGTATGGTATCTGACACCGATGACATCTCCTCAGTGGCAGTGGCTATGCTCTGGACAAGTCCCTGGAGGTTATCGACGTTCTGGACGATATCCCTTAGTGAGTCTCCTGCCTTGGTAACGTGAGTTACTCCCGTATTGACCTTTTCCGTGACTTCGTTCATGGAGTTGACCGTGGCCTTGACCTCTTTTTGTATACTTCCGATCATTTCGCTTATTTCGGATGTGGCCTTGGATGTGCGTTCGGCGAGCTTTCTCACCTCATCGGCCACCACTGCAAAGCCCCTGCCCTGTTCCCCTGCCCTTGCGGCCTCTATGGCGGCGTTGAGGGCAAGCAGGTTTGTCTGGTCTGCGATATCATTGATGACGCTTATGATATCACCTATCTTCATTGATCGCTCACCCAGGGAGGTCACAAACTGAGAAGACTCCTGTACGGTACCGGCAATTGCCCGGACCATGTCAACGGATTGATGCACGATGGCTGCACCCTCGGAGGCAACCTTTGCCGTGGTTACTACCGACTCTGATATAAATGATGTGTTCTGGGCAATATCCGATGCCGTCTGCGACATCTCTGTCGATGCCGTGGCGATCTGAGCCGCTCTGCCTGCCTGCTCGGAAATCCCCCCGGATATCTGCCTTGAGTTGGCGCTTAACTCCTCACTGGAGGTTGCTATGCCATCGGCTGATATCTTGATCGTAGCTATCATATCCCTGAGCCTATGGACCATCTCACTGATGGCAAGCAGCAGGTGACCGATCTCATCCGTGCTGTCAACCGCTATGTCAATGGTAAGGTCACCGTCTGAGACTTGCCTCATGGTCTCCATGCCCCTGACAATGGGTAGCGTGTTAATACGCGCAATAAACAGGGAAAGCCCGATTATAATTCCAAAACATACAAGCGTGCCAATAAATATCTGTATCTTCAGTGCATTCATCTGTCTGTCTATGTTGTCAATGTAAACGCCTGTCCCGACGATCCAGTCCCAGGGCTTAAACAGCCTAACGTACGACAGCTTTGGCACCGGCTTTTGCGACCCAGGCTTAGACCACATGTAGTTGACATATCCTGCGCCATCCTTCTTACAAACCTTGACAAACTCAATGAACAGACGCTTGCCGTTTGGGTCCTTGTTGTCGGAGAGGTCCTTGCCGTCGAGTTCGGGCTTGATGGGGTGCATGATCATCTTTGGCTGCATGTCGTTTATCCAAAAGTATTCTTTCTCCATATACCTGATGTTGCGGATACGTGCCTTTGCCCTGTTTTGCGCCTCCTCCTGAGTAAATTCGCCCTTATTGGCACGTTCGTTGTACTCAACCATGAGGGCGTAGGCGATGTCTGTTAGATTCCTGAGGGAGTTGAGTTTTTCATCAACCATGTTTTTTTTCATAAGCGGTATGAAATAGAACACAATAGCAATCAATACGATCAGCAACGTTGCTATTGATATACTTATACCCTTCCAAAACAGTGACCAGTCCCTGAATCTTTTTATCTTCATGTTAATGCCCCTTTAATCTTTATATATCGTTTTGAACTTTCTGGATTCCTGCTTACGCAGAAATGACATAGAACTACGCCATTTATTGTTATTCTCACAAAAGCGAGAATCCATTTTCTCGAGTTTTCGAAAAATAAAACTTAACAATGGCATATACATTGCTTTACTAAATACTTGAGTTAGGATACAATAAAGTGATAGGATTGTCAAGATAAAAAAATTAGGTAGCACTCCAGTCTGGTGTGGTCTCATCGCTCGGATTAAATACAACAGACGTGGTGTTTTTATGGGATCAAGGGGGCTGGCCCCTTTTATGCCAGTGCGGCTCGCACCCGCCCCGGCCACAAAACGCCCCCTTCTTCCTGCCTTCACCTTGTAAGTGAGCAGTTGAGCACGAAACTTACAGCGGCGTTGTCGGGATTGGCGGCTTTGGTGTATTGAAAGTACGTCTTGAGGACGCGCTTTACGTAGTTTTTGGTTTCGTCGTAGGGGATGTCTTCGACGAACTCGTCTATATTCTTGTACTTGCCGTCTTTGAGCCACTTATCAACCGCAGCCTCCCCGGCATTGTAGGAAGCAAGCGCTATTGGCACACAACCGGAATCACCCACCAACTGCGCGAGATAGTAGCTGCCAATGAGGATGTTCTTCCTCACGTTAAAGATGTCGCGTTTGTCGGCAATCCGCTCACCTATTTCTTTACCGCTCCAGGACGCTCCTGGCCTGGCGCTGTACTTGGCCGCCGTGGAAGGCATCAACTGCATCAACCCTATGGCCCCCGCCGGAGAAAAGGCATCGTCCTGAAATCGGCTCTCCTCACGCATCAGCGACAGTATCAGCAGCGGATTTATTGAGTTGCGCCGCGAGGCCTCATCCACGATGTCCCTGTAGGCATACGGGTAGAGGAGTCTGTGCACCTTACGGCTGTATGGAAGTTTGCCCGCCAACAGCACGGAGTGACGATACATGTGGGCCTCATTTAGCATCATGCCGGCCTCAAGCATCATATCGTTGTCGTAACTGGTGGCATTTCGTATAATGTGGAGGCTTTCGTTCCTGATGGCATCCTCGATGTTGAGATCAAGGAGGACCGCCAGACGCCTCAACTCCTCGTGCTCCTTGCCGGTGGCTGGATTGCCATTTAATCTAACCGTGTGCTTGATCTCCACCAGCTCTATAAGCTCAGGCTGCCGACCCAGCTTGTAATAGGCCAACAGACTGTAGTAATCGCCTTTTCTGGTAAGCTTTTCATACAGCTCCGTGGCATCTTTATTCATCAGCTCAAGCGTACGAGCCATCCAGTAGAGGTATCGCTGATCTCCGTAGTTGTTATACAGCAACTTAAAGCCCTCGACGGCCTCTTCATAGTCACCCGTGAGGTAGTGTGCCCAGGCAATGTGCCACAGGCTCTCTTCCTTCAGGAATCGGTTTTCCTTGAGGGAGTCAAATATCTTCAGCGCCTTGGCCGTGTTGCCCTGACGCCGGTAGTACAGTCCCTTTATGAGTACGAGTTCGGCGGATTTTTCGTCCTTGTTGGCATCCAGGGTATCGACCTTTGCGTTGAACCTGGCAAACTGACCGGAACGGTACAGGCTGCGTGCCTCATAGTAGGCATTGCCTAGCTTGTGGAACAGCTCGGCAGACTCATTGTAACTCTTCTGTCTGAAGAGCGATATGGCGATGTCATTGAGTATCTGCTCCCTGAGCGTCCCGGGAGACTTTTCAAGGGCGCGTCTTAGCAGCGCTTCGGCCTCGGAGTAGTGGTGTTTTTTCATAAGGTTTTTTGCCCGCGTAACCAGATCGCCAAGATCAAACTTGCCGGCGTTGATCTTGTCACACGATTCCTCGGAGGCATATCCTGCGCTGAGGCATATCCGTTTAAACTGCGCCTGGGCCTCGGTCTCCTTGCCGTCTTCCGTTAGCATGTTGGCATACGAAAACCTGATCCTGTTGTCGTCGGGGTGTTTTTTGAGGTAGAGTTCGGACAGCGACAATGCCCGCTCAGGGTTGAGCTGTCTCTGCGTGCTAATTTCCATCATCAGGGTGTCCTTGTACAGCGGGGAATTGGGATAGGATTCCTTGAGGTGCAGGATGTCCTTGAGGGCCGCCTCAGGTTGTCCTGCACCGGTATACCCCTTTGCCCGCCACAACAGCGCATAGTCCTCCAAGAGCACAGGCGTTTCCAGGAACAGGCTCAACTGCTTGATCGCCCCGGCGTAGTCCCTGTTGTCCAGGGCGGTCTTGCCGCCTTTGAGGTGCTCGTAGGCACCAGGCAGCGCCCACATCTGGCCCGCTGAGGACAAGAGCAAAAGCAAGAGAAAAAGAAAAGAAAGAAAGGGGCGTTTTGTGGCCGGGATGCCCCACCCCATCCGCCCCCCTTTAGAACTCCCTGCAAGGGGGCCAGCCACCTTGACCCCATTATTCTCAATCCTATGTTTCATAAATTATATTCCATTTCCTATATATCCTAAAGCATAGATTATACAGGTCATGATATCGTTCGGTCAAGGGGCGAGCCACCCCTGGCTCAACTGTCGCATCCGCCCCTGCCGTAAACCGCTCCCCTTCTTTCTCTCCCCGTGTGTTAGTAAATGCTCCAGTCGCTTGGGACACCCTGATCGGCATAGCCTCCGGAGTTAATCGTCGTGCCGTCCATGAACCAGATGTAGACGTCGCCGGTTGAACCATCCTGCCAGAGCATGTCGTTCATGCCGTCGCCGTTGTAGTCTCCGACCGACTTCACGCGCCAGGTATCAGCGCCGAAACCGAACACTGACACACCCGCTGACTGATCGGCACCGCCCTTGGGCTTAACGAAATCGCCGCCCTTGATCTTTATGCCGTCCATCAACCAGACGTATATCTTGCCGGTATCAACGTCCTGGAGGTGTACGTCGCTCCTGCCGTCGCCATCGTAGTCGGCGATTGACCTGATCTGCCACTGAGACGGTATCCCCTTGGCCACAAAGCCGCTGCTTCCCTGTATCTTGACACCGTCCATGAGCCACGCGTAGACGTCACCGGTGTCCTTGCTCTGCCAGAGGATGTCGGTCTTGCCGTCGCCGTCAAAATCCTTCTTCGTCTTCTTGCATACACCGTTAAACTCGGCGGTAATGCTTCTTGTTGCCGTCATGTTTACCGTACACTGATTACCGATGTTTACGTCGCATCCAGTCCAGCCGTTAAACATTGAGGCGTTGTCCGCCACCGCAGTGACTATCACCTGTGTGTTAAGAGCATACAGGGCGGTACCGGTGTTGCCGCTCCAGTTGAGGCTGCCCGTTGATGTTGTTATAGCGCCATCCCCGGTACCCTGTTTTGTGACCGTCAGCGTTACCGGCGTTGGAGTTGTGGTTGGGATGGGTGTTGCAGTTGGTGTTGCCGTCGGCGTTGCTGTAGCCGTTGGTGTGGGCGTAGGTGTCACTGTGGGCGTTGGTGTGGGAGTCGGAGTCGGCGTTGGTGTTGCTGTCGGTGAAACGTCCCAATAGCCCGCATCCCACGTCATGCCGTCCCACGTGCTGATTGCCCATGTCGATGACGCCATCAGCATTATCATTAGTGTTAAGACAATTCTTCTCATCCTGTCGTCTCCATTATGTCACTTGGTTTGATGTTCAAGCGACTTCACCCTGTCCGATAATTCAGCGATAGTCTTCTGCTGTTCCTGTACGACCTTGGTCAGTATTGCGACCATGTCCATCGGGCTTAGGCCCTTGCGATCCTGTGTGGCCACGATGTCTGGGACGTCCTCTGCGATGAAGCCGATGTGGTGTTCGTCGTCGGTCTTGTACTTGAAGGAAACCGGCTCAAGTTTGTTAAACGCAAGCATAGCGTCTTCGGATGTAAGGCTCTGGATGTCTTTCTTGTACTCGCGGCTTGAGGCGTTAGTCCATACACCGCCTGTGGTTACGTAGGCACCGCTGCCCATGTGGATGGGATAGGATGGGGTCATTGTGCCGATGCCTAAGTTACCATTATTGGCAATGGCAATAACTTTAGCTGGAATGGTCCCTCCTATTGCTTCTTGAACATAAATCAGTATTCCATTCCTAATTTTATCCAACTCTCTAGATGGATACGGTTCAAAAATACGTAAATAACCATTAATAGTATCAATTGTCCAGTCAGCATTATTCGATACACCCTTAAAAAGCAATTGACCTCCTTCATTAGTAGAACTATCTTGGGGTAGTAATTCTAACAAACGGGTTGTGTCAGAATGGCCTGCTTCTGTATGTATTCTAACCACTCCGCCAACTTCAAATGCTGCGCCTGGACTACTTGTTCCAACCCCAACATTCCCACCGCTGTAAAACAAATTACTCCCCGACTTATCCCAGCACCTCTCCCCCAGATAGCTAAAGTTGGCGTTGACCTCACTGGACTTGGCAACCGTCCCCGACGTGAACACGTTTGGCACCGACCCCGCGTATGCCGACAACGTCAAAAACAGCAACGCAACAAGCGCTACGTTAGCCCCAACTACTTTCTTTAAACCTGTGTTACTAAACCTCATCTTAAAGTACCTCCGAACTGTGTTTAATTTGCACGCAAAATGCGTGAGTGCCCTTTGATTGCTACTTCGTTGATGAAAAAGGCCGGACAAGATACAACAATGACGTTGATAAGTGATAGTCCAATTAAACGCAAAAATACCGTGGAAAAGAAAAAAACTAGGGGGTGTTAATGTTGCTGAAGGTGCGTTAATATATATATATATATATAGCAAGACCTGCGCCAAAACTGGAATATCCTGGCATATCAGGCTGAAAATAATCTCTCAACCGCATAAAAAAACCTCCTTCTTCACATTCTTTACGATCATCGCAGAATCGTATTTAAACCTGTAGCTGCGGCAGACGTTGTTCAACGGCAAGTTCAAGCATTACCCTGCAGGTACAATCTCAACTGGGCTACCGACGTGGACCTCTTGATAAGCGCCCTGAATTCATCAAGTCTATCGACCTTATCAATGCCCCTGAGCATATCCATAAGCTCCAGTCCCTCCGGACCATACTTGATTTCAAGCATCCCTTCTATCCCTTTGAGTTCGCCTTCCAAAATGCCTTCCTGTCTTCCTTTGAGTTCACCCTTTGTAAATATATCCTTAAAGAACTCGTATTCATCCAAATCAATTGTTATCGGCATGTTCAGTACCTCCTGTTTTACCTTGGCGGCCAGATTTCTTAATCCGGCAAGATATAGAAATTTCCTTATATAATTCTCCCTTTTTCTGGGTTGTAACCGGTAGAGTTTAGCAAGAATCCTCTTTATCGTAACATCGGCATCGTCGAACCTGCACAGAATAGCCAATATAATATCATCAGGGTCATCACTGTCAATGAGTTGGTTGCCATCAAGAGTACGGGCGTCTATCAATTCGTAGGAATACTTTATTCGTTTAAACTTCATACTGCTTTTCATGTTTAACGGCTTATTACCGATATACAAGACAATCTGTAACGGTAACTTCTTGTACTGATTGTATATGAACCCGGAATAGAGATACATACGCCCCAACATATCGCTGTCGTTTGACGATTGCATCTCAATGTGGGCTA
>NZ_JMFO01000023.1 GCF_000714715.1 Candidatus Magnetobacterium casense | reverse complement strand
TTGAAGAGCAACAGCAAGATTACGAACACTCTTACAGGTCCACCGTAATGGAGACTCAGGGTCTCCTCGGGTAACCGGATCTACCAACCCCTCAATATCTACAAGCACGGATGGGTCTGTTTCAACAACCGGCTTGCGTCCACCTCCAGGTAAACGTATCTTCTTTTTCCCTTTTGAAGGTTTTTCCTTTGATTCAGCAATACGTCTAATTCCTTCATATATCGTTGTCCGCGAAAGACCAGTAGATCTGGAAACTGAAGTAACTCCTCCTCGTCCCAATGCCTCGGCTTCCACTGCAGCCCACATTCGTCTGCCTTGTTCGTCTAAAACATCTTTGAGTACTTCAAATTTTCTTTGTATCATAAGTTCGGTATCGCTTTGCACTTTTTGATCATAACATATTTAGAC
The DNA here is from genome assembly GCF_000714715.1 of Candidatus Magnetobacterium casense. Classification (GTDB taxonomy): domain Bacteria; phylum Nitrospirota; class Thermodesulfovibrionia; order Thermodesulfovibrionales; family Magnetobacteriaceae; genus Magnetobacterium; species Magnetobacterium casense. The sequence continues at coordinate 47,921 of NZ_JMFO01000023.1, read as the reverse complement.
ACCATTTGTACAAGTTATTTGTGGACAAATCCTTAAAGAAGAATTAGACCTAAAGTAAACTCCTGAGTAGAACACAAAGACAGACACGGGGGGCCAGCTCCCTTTGGAGGGGAGGTCTATGAGGAGGTTTAGCCGCCCCGTTCTTCATTTCTGTACAGCTATGCAGACACCCTTAGTTTTTCGATATCACACGTTGGATCATCCAGGAGGTGTATGTCCTGTGGCCTGAAGGCGCCTTTTTCGGTAAATATGAGTGTTACCAACCGTGCAGGGGTAACGTCAAAGGCTATGTTTCTGACCTTGACGCCATCGGGGGCGATCCGGCATGTCCCAAAGACGTTTGTAACTTCGCTACCATCGCGCTCCTCTATGGGAATCAGGTCGCCGTGTGACATTGTAAAGTCGATGCTGCTAATGGGGGCGGCCACATAAAACGGTATGTTGTGTTCCCTGGCCAGCACAGCCACGGAGTAGGTGCCGATCTTGTTGGCGACGTCGCCGTTTCTGACCGTCCTGTCTGTGCCGACTATGCAGAGGTCGATTTCCCCGCGCTTCATCAGGGCACCGGCCATGTTGTCGGTGATGAGGGTGACGTCAATGCCGTCCTGGAGCAGTTCCCACGAGGTAAGCCTTGCCCCCTGGAGGACAGGACGTGTCTCATCGGCTATGACGCTGAGGCGCTTGCCCTGCTCTATGGCCACGCGTATGGGTGCCGTAGCGGTTCCGTAGCCACCCGTGGCAAGGCTGCCGGCGTTACAGTGGGTGAGTACGCGGGCACCGTCCTTTATGAACTGTGCCCCCCAACGGCCTATTGCCTTGTTTATCTCTATGTCTTCGGTCAACATGCCCCTGGCCTCGTTTACCAGCGAATCCTTCAGGGCCTGGACGGATACCCCTTTCTGGTCGGATAGCACACTCAAGACTCGCTCCACTGCCCAGCGTATGTTTACTGCCGTTGGACGGCTGCCTATGAAGTCATCCAAGACGGGGCTCAGTTTCGCTGCAAACTCCTCTCCGTCACGTGCATCAATAGCACAACCGGCTAAGGCTATCCCCATTGCAGCCGCTATCCCTATGGCGGGGGCACCCCTGATACTCAGTTGCTTGATACATTGCACGACCTGCGTGTAGTGGTCGCAATCGACATATTCTATCCGCTGCGGCAGTATCGTCTGGTCAAGTATACGTACCAGCGGCGATGGCACTCGCTCAATCCACTCTATCGTATTTACCATAATCTCAAACTTTCTGACTCCTGATTATTTTTTTAGCATACCGTACTGATATAACGTATTATACACTATTGCATATTTTTTTGCCCGTGTATACAAAAAGCGGGTGCATAAAAGGGGCATGGAGCGCTTCGCCGATGTTCCCATCAGTTAGTTTACGGACAGCTTTTTGTTTCCAACACCACAAAGCCTGACATATGCAGTAATTGGAACGTGAAGTTTTATTCACAGAATTACACCCCCTCTGGAAAAAAACTTCCTTGATTTATCTATGTTTTTGCGTAAAATCTTACTCAACAGACCGCTATTTCCGTGAACAACATTTCTCTTGATATCCCGTTATTTCAACTGATAAAATACTATACTATGAGGGTTTCTGGGGATATTGTGGCCGGTGTCATCCGCTTGCAGCATCCGTGACCCGTTTGTTCTGATGGAGAAAATAAAAGACAAGGAGGACATTGTAAGAGAATGACGCTATTTTGAGAGAAGACATAGGACACGGTAACAAGCAGAAGTTTTTGTTGAGTTAAGAGATTCAGTCTAATTAAGGAGGTAAAACATGAGTAACAGATTACATGGGGTGATTTGTGTGCTTACCATAGCAATGCTTGCCCTTGTGGGGGGCATAACAGTCTATAGCGCCGAACCCACCGGAGCTAAGGGGCTGTTTGAAAATGAGGGTTCTAAGATAAGTGTATCGACGGAAAGAAAAAAAACAACAGTTACGGAAACCACGAGGGTCAATAGACGTGGTACGGGAAATGTAGTGAACGTTGCATATGGTCCGCACGTTGGGATCAAGTATACGGTGATGCTCATAGGGGCTGATGGTTTTCCGCGACCGGTGTCAGGCAAGCGTGTCTTCAGAACGGGCGACAGGATTAAGATAATCGCACAGTCAAACAGGCCAGGTAATCTGGCTGTGTACAATGTGGGGCCAACGGGTAACGTCAACTATTTGTTTAAAGGCCCTGTGACTCCTTTTACCCCAATTGAGATACCCCAGACAACGGCCATGCGCATTGTCGATCCGCCCGGCACGGAGGCAATATTTTTTGAGTTATCGGGAGCATCCGATCGCATCCCTGTTGAGGCAGGACCTACTTGCAAGCCAAATGAACTGATGGCGTCCGCTAGTGGTTCTAGGGATATCGTCGTAGAGGATACCATTGGCACCAACTATGCCGTGTACTCAAGGGAAAATTGCAGCATAGAGAGTACCGGCAGCAAGGATATCGTACTAGAAAGCGACAATGGCAATAACTACGGCGTTGTTCCCTCTGCGCTCATAGAGGCAGGGAAATCATTTTTAGTACAGGTAAGACTTAAACACAGAGGTTAAACGAAAGGAGATGCAATAAATGAGAACTGGTAAGAATCATGACCTGGTAACGCTGTTTGTAATAACAGCGTTTTTACTTACATCATGTACTACCATGTTATCCAAACCGCGTGAAAACATGACAGACGCAGAACGCAATGCGGCAAAAGATGAGTGCATAATCTTAAACACGGTTGGCGGTGCTGTTTTAGGCGGCGTATTAGGGGGGCTAACTGGAGGCGGAAGAGGCGCTGTTCAAGGTGCCATAGCAGGCGGTACCATAGCCTTTGCCCTTGCATGGGGCAAGTGTATAGAGTATTACTTTAACGTAACAAGTAAGCAAACGGCAAATTACAAGGAAACGGCGCGCAATACTGGCTATGAGCCTAAAAAGGGGGCATTGGTAAAGATTGACAACATAAAGGTTGAGCCTTCTACCGTGGCACCCGGTAAGCCGTTTAATTTTTCGGCGAAATATTATGTCATGGACTCGGAAACAACAAAAGAACTAACCGTTACAGAGTCCAGGACGGTAATATTTTACGACAAGGACGGTAAGACTAACGAACTCGGCAACACTACGGACAAAAAGACCATCGACCCCGGTACAAGGATAGCTAGTGGTATGTGTGGTATGCCTGAAGGAATGCCGGAGGGGCGGTATAAGATCGTTTTTGAGGTGTCGTACAACAACAAATCTGACAAGAGCGAGGTTGATATCATTGTCAAGAAATAGGCTGGTATTGCTACATCAGCGATTCCAATGGTGATTTCAGGTGCATGTGATACAAAAAAGAAGGAGGGCTTTGCCCTCCCTCATAACGACAGGAGAGGTACTATAATGAAAAAATCAAGACTGCTTGTATTCGTGAGTGTGATGTCATCTCTGCTACTGCAATGCGTTCCACTGCAATTTGCAGCAATGTTAGGAGAAACATCTGCGGTTGTGGCTAAGTCAGAAAGTCCTGCTTCTTCGCCAGGTACAAATAATTCAAATTCCCCTGAACCAATAACAGCACGTTACGTAGGTGAGATTAATAAACTGTTTAAGCAGAACAACATCAGTAACGGATACGTTGAGTTAGACAAGATAGGCCGGGTACAGCTTAAGGGGTCGTATCAAGATGAAGAAGAGGTTGATTTGGCCTTCTCCTTAGCTCAACAAACGGTAGGGGTAAAGTGGGTCTCCCCTGTGGACCCTGAAAACGTTACCGTACCGGGGTGGAGTAAGAAGCTCTCTTCGATATTTGCACGGGCTGCCGTCAAGAGTCCATCTGCTAAATACAGTGACGCCCCGCCAGGACCTGTAAGAAATAAATATGCCTTGGTGGTAGGAATAGGCAAGTTCCAAAACAGCAAGATAACCCCACTGCAATATGCAGAAAAGGACGCAGGGGACTTTTACAAATATCTCACGGCCCCGTCAAAGGGAGGTTTCTCCAGGCAGAATGTAACCGTTCTGTTGGGTGAAAAGGCAACGAGGCATAACATAACAAAAGCCCTGGATGATTTAAGAAATAAGGCGCAAGAGGACGATCTTGTTGTCTTGTACATGAGCAGTCATGGCACCCCGCCTGATAAGTTTGGCGGCGTATTTATCGTAACCCATGATTCAGTGCCTGTACCAAAAGAAATCTGGTACACATCCATAACCGGGGAAAAACTCAGTGACTTTATCCAAGGCACAAGAGCCAAAAGGGTTGTTGCCATCCTTGATACCTGCTACAGCAGCGGCGCTTACAAGAACATAAAGGGATTTGTCCCCGAGGGTGCAAAATCCCTGGGTGTTGAAGACGAAACCTTTGGCATAAGCAAGGAACAAGCAACAAGGATGTTAGGCTCAAAAGACATTGTATTGGAAGGTTCAATCAACTTATCACCCAACAGCAACGGTTGGGGCAGGGTTTTGATAAGTGCCAGCGGGGATAACGAAAAATCATGGGAGGACCCCTCAATTAACAACGGCTACTTTACTCACTACTTAATCGCCGGCCTGGAACAAAACAAAGGCAGTGTCGCCAGTGCTTTTGAATATGCAAAACCAAAAGTCTCCATAAGTGTTTTGCAGGACAAGGGAGCATCACAGACTCCACGGGCCGTATTTGACAATAAAGACTGGAACATAAAGTTAGCGAAATAAAGGAGGACAATCTATGTTCAGAACATTTCTGTGGGAGACCATTGTTGAGGTCTCCCCGCCATTGATACTGACCACAAACGAGTACCTTATTGCCGTAATTGTTTGTGTGTTCTTTGGGTTGCTATATTTCGGGTTTACAAGGATCATCTATTACCTGATAAACCCACATATAGAACATGCCAAATACGGGGCCATCTTCCTAAGCGCCTCGCTCATGCTGTTCTGGGTCATAGCGTCACTGGACCTGCTGGGGTTTTACAGCACCATCATTGCGCTGGTCATACTGGTGCTGGCGCTCATCTTTGACATGGTCTATCTCATCGTAACACGACCAAAGGGGGTGTAGCATGTCGTTTTCGCCATCGGTTATCGTAGGCATCGGGGGGGCCGGCAAGAGCGTCCTGCTCAACGTAAGACGGATGATCGTTGAGGAGTTCGGCTCCTTAGACCTGCTGCCCAGCATCGGATTCCTCCACGTGGATACACACAACAACCTCGTACCCGACGCCGGCTCCAACGCCGTCACCGAGTACCTCGGATACAACCTGACCTTCAGCGCCGCCGAACGAATAGAACTCTCCGGAGGAATCACCAGGGCCGACGCCGCATTAATAAAGAGAAAAGCCGCAACCTGGCTGGACCCAAGTCTAAATATAGACGCAAGCTCCATTCCTGAGGGCGCAGGCGGCATACGACCTTTCGGTAAACTGGCCTTTATGTACAGTGTCAGAGAGTATAGAAGTAGTTTAGAAGGTGTCGTTAGTAAAGTAACGGAAAATGGCAACAAGCATATTACTTCTAAGACATTGAAACAACCCTGTGATCACATTTTGAATATATACATTGTATGCTCTTTTATGGGTGGAACTGGAAGCGGTTCATTTCTTGAGTTGTGCTACAATACGCGCTATGTCTCTGAAATAGCTAAACTTACAGGCATGTTTATTATCGGCGGGGATAATTCCGTAAAAAAGGCCAACTGTTACAGCGCACTAAAGGAGCTTCAATACTTCTCCATGCCTGATACCGCCTTCAACGCCGATTACCCTGACCCCGGTGCAGAGAAGATAATAAATAAAAAGGAACGCCCTGTTGATGACTGCTATCTCGCAACACAGGATGCCAGAGGCTATTTTCTTAAAAGGGGTGAATTAGAGGAAGTAGTTGCCTTTAATCTCTTTCTGGAATTCGGTAGCGACATCTCTGATACTAAGAGGGGGTTGAGGATTGATAAGAAATCTAATTCAGCCTTTTTTGAGAAATCTGACAAACCAAATACGTTTCTGTCCTTTGGACTATCCTCACTGTCCTTCCCTGTCTTCAAGGTCGAGGAGATGATGGCCTATGAAATGGCCGCTGCGACTCTTGAAAAATGGCTATTTAAGGATGCAGAAACTCTCGTTGAAAGCAACATCCTAAAGCAAAAACAACTGGATAAAGTAAATCTGTGGAAAGTGCTATTAAACTCTGGGAATAAAAGTATAGCAATAGATGTCAACTTCGCTATAGAAACAAAGAAACATGAGACAATAGCACAGAGAGACGACAAAAAGATAGCCGACATCAATACGCACTTCGACGAGTGTAAGAGAATGCTTAAGTTTAGCGCAGACCCAAATGACTGGGGAACGTTGACTGGAGCAATACAGAGGACAGGGATACTTCAACTACACAGCCTCGTCAATCAACTAAGGGATGAAACCCTAAAAGCCGTAGAGAACCAGTACAATGGGCATATAATGGCAGATGCCTTTTTAAAGAACCTATTCAGCTATATAGGTGAACAACTTGAATCAGCGAACAAGATGCACAAGTCGTTCCAGGATGAGATGACGGCCATGCAGGATAAGTACTCGACCTCCATCAGCGTCCTGCGAGAGACCTTGGGGAAGAACAAGTTTGCCGTCCTGGATTGGATAAACAGGGTCTATGATTGCATCAAGGGTTACACAGAGGCAGCTCTGTATGCCGAGTCATACAGGGTGATCATTGATATGCTGGGCACCGCTAAGGGGCTGCGTCTCGAAGATGGCAGCATTACGCGCTCCGTGATGGACGAAGTTGAGATATTAAAAAAGGACGTTGCAAGATACAAGGACAGTATCACAAGCCTGTCAACCAGGTTCGCACAGAAAAAACAGGACATCGAAGACGTGGTGCTCACCCACAAGTCCTTTAGCGACCTGATGCTAAACCGGACAAACCTGTATGAGGTGATACGCTCCATCGTCCCGGACCCAACCGTCTACGCCGTAAGCATGATGAATGACATTACCCGTCACTTCTCTAAAAAAGATAGCAGTGGCGTCGCCAGGATTTTAAATGTTGTCGAGCTGAAACAGGAAGACTTTGTCATGGCGCTTCTGAAGAGGTGTAAGGAAAAGTGCTCGGAAATAAGACGACATTCCATAGCCAAAATACTGCTGATGAGTTCACCCAAAGAGCTGACCAACGTCCTGAAATCCTACATTCATATGTCACAGCCAATGATCTTAATCTCCGACCCGGGTAAGGCTGAAGGGGTAAAACACGAATGGCTGGGGACGTCCAACCCCGACAGCGATCCTAACCTGCAGACACTCATTGATAAAATCTGCAACATAAAGCCCTACGCCCAGGGTGGCAATCTCTCTCATATGAGCAGACTCTCAGACGTCTACAGGCTCATATTTGCATCTGAGTATCTGGCCTTCCCCCTGCACAAGATAACCGTGCTGGATGCCTACAGGCAGAGCTACCTGTCCGTCAAGCCGCGCAGTACCGATATCAGTATCGACTTTCCGGACATCTTCCCTGATGACAGGATTAAGGAAATCAAACGCCGGGCAGAGTCCTACGTCCTGCTGGGAAAGATTTTTGACTTCCTGGTGCAGAGGGATGACCCGAATTCCGGTTACAAACACATATATCTGATATACTATGATGAGCGAAGCAAGCAAAAGATATATACAAAACTGACCAAAACCTGGCCTGACCTGGAAGCCCACTTAACCGGGATACAGGTGAGCAAGGACATAGACAACCGCACGGCTCAGGAGACCCCCTTTGAGGTCATTGTAAGGCTTGTTGACAAGATAGCGGCCCCTCTTACAACCAAAAAGGATAAAGATGCCCTGTGGATGCGTCTTGAAAGATACCTCGATAATCTCAAGGACTCACTCGATGACAGGGAGGCCAATCCGGAGTTTAAGAGACAGTTGGATATCATCGAGGAGTACAGGCATAAGTTTGGCATAGAGCCGCCTGAGGAGACAGACCTTCATCCTCCTGTCCCTCCTCCTGCGGAAGAAGAAGAGGAAGCTCCTCCCGACCCCAACGAGGAGTTATTTAAGAAGGAACTTGCCGTCTTGGTAGGCGAAAAAGATATCAGGGACAAGGATATGCTCATCGGTAAAGGAATCCTTCGCCACAGACTTAAACCTGAGACAGCCGAAAGATTGGTAACAGAAGCATTGTTACAGCCCGCTCCACCCCCCGATAATGGAGCCGGTAAAGAGGAACTATACAACCAGTACAGGGAAGCGTTTAAGTCTTGCTCCTGGATATTCATACCGGATGACAGGACATTTCTGAAAGAAACGCAGAAGCGGTTGGGATTAACCGACGATGAGGTCTTAAAGATTGAACAGGAGATAAAAAATGAGCAGTAATTGGACGTGTAGTAATTGCGGTACGCAAAATCCGGGTAGCAGTAATCTATGCCAAAACTGTCAAAGAAGCAGACCGGCTGATTCAAAGATGAAGTTGATAATAATTGCGTCAGTTGGCGGGATATTGTTACTAATCTTGTTAGCCGTTGTATCAATGAAGATCATGGAAGGGCCGAAGAAAAAGTATAAGGCGGCATTGAAGAAGTGCTGTGAGTCTGTCGATTGTTGTGGTACCGAAGTCATAAGCTGTGCCGAGGCAGACAAGATCGCAACATCCCTGAAGATACCAGAGGACGACAAACAAAAGCTCATCGACGAGGTAAAGAAGGATAAGTGCAGCAGTACGCCCACCCCACCACCCACCTCTTCATCATCCCAATCGCCATCGTCTTCGACACAGCCGGGTGGTACCGTACAGTCTGGTAGTACCGTGGCAGTAGATGAGGCGAAAAAACAAGAGGCATCCAGGCATATTCAGGAAGGCTTCCGTTGGATCGCACTTGCAAAGAATAGTGGAAACAACAAGACTGCCTTTGGCGAAAGCATGGATAACGCAATCAACGAATATACAAAGTCAATAGAAATCGATTCAGGTGACGAAAAACTAATAGGCAAGGCATACGAACACAGAGGAACCGCCTATATGGTGATAAATAAACGCAACAAGGCCGAGGAGGACCTCAAAAAAGCAGCCAAACTCTTACCGGATAGCTTCAGTGTGTATTATAACCTTGCCTGTCTGTACTCGTTGGAGAACAAGATTGATCTGGCGCTTGACAGCCTGGATAAGGCATTGGCGAATGGATTCCAGGAGTATGATCTCCTGCGCGGAGACAGCGAACTGAAAAACCTGAGAAAGAGCCCGGAATTCAAAAAGGTACTGGAAAAACACAAGGTCTTTATCTAGTAACGTCGCTATTCAAACAGAAGGGGGAGCACAACAGCTTCCCCTCAGAATCCTCTGACCGTAAGAGAAAAGAAAGGGGTGGCTCCGCTTCTTTTTCGCTCCAGGACGCTCCTGGCCCCTTCAGAACCCCCCGCAAGGGGAGGGGCGAGCCGCCCCGGGCACGAAGAAGTCCCCTTGACCCCATAATGCTCAACCCTGACGTTTATATAAAAACGCCTGTCCATGTACTTATCACAAGTGTTCTAGAAAAACGTGATTTCGTCCTCTTTAGCGTCATCGGCCTTGGCAACTACCTCATGTTTATGTGTATCGTGTTTATGCGTCGTCTTTCCGATTACATCGCGGTGGATGTCGCGCTGTTTTTTCATCACATAGTAGTTAAATATCTTATCGACATCAAACTCTGCCACGGAACAGTCTGTAGCACAGTGGTCATCCCCTTTCTGGAAACACTCCCTGAGGGTTGCCACATACTCGTCGATATCGACCATGCCACGGGTGATCAGCTCTATCTGTTGACGTGTTATATCCTGAAACTGGACATTTACAAGGGCGTCGATGATCTGCTCCGATATAATCTTGCTGCTGCTGCCCACCCGCTGAAGTATCTGTGTATTGAGATTGTTGAGCAGCTTGTATCCCTCCCCCATCCTCAGGAGCTGTCCTTCGATGGACTTTAAGAATTCCTCTTCGTCATGTTGGTGTTTTTTATCCAGTTTGACGGCGAAATTACCTTGAATTTGCTTTGCCATTGCGGTTATGGCATTTCCGATTTCGATTGCGGCCTTTTCAGAGTGTGCGGAGAGTTTTCGTACCTCATCGGCAACGACGGCAAAGCCGCGCCCGGACTCCCCGGCACGCGCTGCCTCTATGGCCGCATTTAACGCCAGGAGGTTGGTCTGGTCACTGATGTCCTTCATCATCTGAACCATGGCCTGCATATTGTTGGCGCTTTTTACCAGCTCTTCAACGATGTGGCTGTCCCTATCAAGTTCCACCAGGCGCTTCTCTATGTAGTTATACAGTACAGTGGAGGTCTCCTCGTTCTTTTCTATTGTCGTGTTCGACTGTCGGGCCAATGATTCACTCTCATCGTGCAGGGATGTCAACGTGCTGACCAGCTCGCCCATGGAACTGTCTGTCTCCCTTAGTTTTCTGATGATGCCATGAGCAGCCGCCTCGGTCTCATCGACCACGTTTGCAAGGTGCGCCGATGTGAGTTTATTAAACTTATTCAACAGGTCGCAAAAGGCCACGATCGTCTTGTTCCTTTTTTGATCAACTCCGTTCTTATAGCACATGGTAAGTATTACCTGTCTGTCATTGTCCGATAGTTGTGCGGGTGTTCTCCCGAGCTTTTTCAGCGTAAGCACATACAGCAGGACAATGGCAAAAACAACCCCTCCCACGCGTACAAAAGACGCTGCCGTAAAGCCCTTGTCTGTCAGAAAATATTCACCGACAGAGGCCATAACAATAAACACAAACGCTACACCTGAGTATAAACGTCTGAGAGTACCCCTCTCAAAGAAATATAGTTCGTTTGTTCCCATCCGGATTTATTATAACAGATTTAGCCTTGTTCAAACAATCCCTATGTTTACTTAAACGTGACATTGTCAAATTAATTTATGGATGGAAACTTGAACATAAACAGTGGTCAAGAATTCTTTTGCAATGTGTTATAATAATAAACATAATTATAAAGCTATACAGGAGGTTGTTTAATGGCTAAGAAGATTATGATCATCGATGATTCGGCCACTCTGAGGGAGGTTGTAAAGGCCACGCTGCTTAAGGCAGGTTATGAGGTGCTGGAGGCTGTGGATGGTAAGGATGCGCTAAAGAAGATCGCCGGACAGAAAATCAACCTGATCATATGCGACGTAAATATGCCAAATATGGATGGCATAACCTTTCTCAAGGAGATAAAGCAGCAGGCGGCACACAAGTTTGTACCAATCATCATGCTGACCACCGAATCACAGGAGGCCAAAAAACAGGAGGGAAAGGCCGCCGGGGCCAAGGCGTGGGTCGTAAAACCATTTAAACCTGAAACAATGCTGGCAGCCGTTGAAAAACTTATACTGCCGTGAGGATGACTTTATGCTGGTAAACGTTGAGCGAGACAATACGAAGCACAGGCTTACGGTAGACGGCGAAATGACCATAGTCAACGCCGTTGAACTAAAAAAGGCATTTACAGACAACCTGGCCGGCTGCTCGGAGGTGGAGTTAGACCTCTCCAAGGTAAGCGAGTTTGACTCCGCCGGCTTCCAACTGCTCCTGGCGTTGAAGCTGACGGCTCGTAAACAGAATAAGGGATTTCGTGTGACCATCCACAGCCTGGCTACTACACAGGCGTTGGAGTTATATAATATGAAGGGGGAGTTTTAACATGGAACTGGAATCCGTAAAAAAAACGTTTCTGGTTGAAACCAACGAGCTCCTGGTGGAGATGGAAAACGCCCTCCTTGCCCTGGAGGGAAGCAACGAAGACGCAGAGCTGGTAAATGTCCTGTTTCGCAGCGCCCACACCATTAAAGGTTCAGCCGGGCTGATTGGCCTGGACAGGGTCGTGTACTTCACACACAAGGTCGAGAGCGTGCTGGAGCGCCTCAGGCAACACGAACTGAAGATATCGGATGGATTGATCTCCGTCATGCTCAAGTGCAAGGACCACATGGCCGAACTGGTGCAGTTGAGTTGCACCTCTGACGATGAGCTTCCAGTCAGTATCATAACGGAGGGCGATAATATCCACGACACCCTGGCCCCATACCTCTTGCCGGGCCATGCCCCTGCTCCTGCCGCTACAACCACCGCTTCAACGCCCGATTGTTCAATCGGAGAATATACGGGGGATTCCTCATTTGGCAGCAGTTGTTGGCACATATCGTTGAGGTTTGGACGGGATGTCCTGCGCGATGGCATGGACCCGCTGTCGTTTATAAACTATCTGAAACGTTATGGCAATATAGTATATTTGACCACGTTGTATGCCTGTCTGCCCGATATCGGGGAGATGGACCCCGAGAGCTGCTACCTCGGTTTTGAGATTGCCTTTTGTTCTGATTTCACCAAGCAGGAGATCGAGGATGTCTTTGAATTTGTCAAGGAATCCTGTGTGATCAGGATTATACCGCCCCACAGTACCGCCCCGACGTACATGTCGCTCATTGACGAACTGGCCGAGGACAAGTGGCGCCTGGGTGAGATACTGGTCAAGAGCGGGGCAATAACCCGGAGAGAGCTTGATGAGGCACTCAAAAAACAGCAGTCTGACCCCGAACAGGAAAAACCCGCCATCGGTGACATCCTTGTCAAAGAGGGCGTGGTCCATCGCGATGTCGTAGAGGCGGCGGTTGATAAACAAGCCAAGCTCAGAAAGCCGGCCCCTTCGGATGAGGGCAAGACCATCCGTGTGGATGCCGCCAAGCTCGATAGCCTCATAAACCTCGTCGGAGAGCTTGTCATCTCCTCCGGAGGGATCAGGCAGCACGCACAGACGGTCAAGGACAGCACGCTGTCAAAGTCCTCCATGCTGATGAGCAGGCTCGTCAACGATATCCGCGACATAGCCATGAAAATGAGAATGGTGCCCATAGCAGCGACGTTTAACCGCTTCCAGAGGCTGGTACACGACACCAGCAGAGAGATAGGAAAAAGCATCGATCTTGTCATCAAGGGCGGCGATACCGAGCTTGACAGGACTATGATCGAAAAGCTCACGGACCCGCTGACCCACATCGTGCGCAACTCCGTAGACCACGGGATCGAACCCCCGCAAGAGCGTCTTGACGCCGGAAAACCGGCCAAAGGCACGATAACCCTCGATGCCTACCACGACTCGGGCAGCATAATAATCGCCATTTCGGATGACGGCAGGGGACTAAATGCAGATAAAATATGGCAAAAGGCCGTTAAAGTCGGCATCGTTGACCCCGACAAGAGACCACCGGACAACGAACTCTACAAACTGATCTTTGAACCGGGCTTCTCCACTGCCGAAGCTGTGACCAATCTCTCCGGCAGAGGCGTTGGGATGGACGTAGTCAGGCGAAACATCGAGGTCATGCGCGGCTTTGTCCAGATAGACACTGTGCTGGGACAATCAACCACAATGCTGATCCACCTGCCGCTAACGTTGTCCATTATCGACGGCTTTATGGTGGGCATCAGGGGTGCGTTTTACATAATCCCACTGGACATGGTCGTAAAGTGTTTCATTCTGACCGAAGAAAAACGAGAGATGATAGAAAAGCGCGGATACTTTGATTTCCGTGGCAAGGTAATTCCCTACATCGACCTGGCCGGCGTCTTTAACTCCAATGGCAGTGCACGGCACAGCGACAACATCGTGGTGGTTCAGTATGCCGGACAGAGCGTGGCCTTTGCCGTGGACAGGCTCTTTGGTGACGTGCAGGTGGTAATTAAAACCCTGGGCAAGGTCTATAAGGACGTAGAGGGCATAGCCGGTGCCACCATACTGGGCGATGGCACGGTGGCAATGATCCTCGATGTGCCGGGTATCATAAAGACCGTTCAAAACAGTGCCACAAAGGTGTGAAGACTATCATATTTATGATTGGTTAAACTTAATATGTTGTTATATAGGGAGGAAGATATGAACTGGTTTTACAATATGAGGATGAGGGCAAAACTAATAGGTAGCTTTGTTGTTGTCGCGTGTATAACGGTAATAGTAGGGACGTTCAGTATTGTGAATCTGAAAAAAATGGAAAGTGCGAGTACCTTTTTATATGAAAAGATGACCGTATTTATATGAAAAGATGACCGTACCAATAGGCCACCTTGGCGGTATAACCGAGTATTTTCAAAGATCAAGGGCCAATTTGATTGAAGTTGGGATAGCAACAACAAAAGAGGAGAGAACCGCATCACTCAAAAAGGTTAATGACTTTATGAGCAATATAGACAAATTGTCCTCGGAGTATGAAAAGACGATTTTTACGGATGAAGGAAAAAAAATGTATACCGGTTTTTTAGATGCCAAAAAGTCATATGCCCATATTATAGAGAAAGTCGCAGAGCTTGATAAGGCAGGAAAAAACGCGGAGGTCTTAGAGCTGATGCGCCACGAAGGCAGAAGGGCTATTGATACAGTAAGGGATACACTAGGTGTCCTAAAAGAAAGAAAGCTGCAACAGGCAAAAGAGACGGACGATTCAAATGACGCTCTTTCCAAAAAGGCGACAAATCTGATAATATCCACAACAATAGCAGGATTTATCATGGCTGTATTGTTGGGCATGTTCATCTCCAGTGCAATAGGCAAACCCGTCAACGCAATGGTGGCGGCGGCGGATAAGATAGCCAAGGGCGACCTCAACATCAAGATCGAGCATGACACAAAGGATGAAATAGGTATGCTTGCGCAATCCTTAAGGGGTGTCATCAGCAACATATCCGCCCTTACAAGCGATGCCAACATGCTGGTCAGTGCAGCGTTGGATGGCAAACTCGCCACGCGTGCGGATGCCTCCAGGCACGAGGGGGACTATCGCAAGATCGTCGATGGCATCAACAACACGCTCAATGCCGTAGTTGGCCCGCTGTCCAAGGCAGCCACCTACATAGACAGGTTAAGCAAGGGCGATACGCCTGAGAGAATTACAGAGGAATACAAGGGTGATTTCAATGACATCAAGACCAACCTCAATGCCCTGATCGACGCCACCAATGCAATAACCGCCATAGCAAAGACGATCGCAAAGGGAGACCTCACCGTAGAGATACGGGAGCGCTCCGACAAGGATGAACTGATGAGGTCGCTTGCCTCGATGGTGGATAAGTTGGTTGACGTGCTCTATGATATAAAGTTGTCCTCTGGCAGCGTAGCCGATGGCAGTAGCAATCTCAGTGCGGCTTCCGAGCAGTTGTCTCAGGGGGCCACGGAGCAGGCCGCCGCGGCAGAGGAGGCATCCTCATCGATGGAAGAGATGGCCTCAAATATCAGGCAAAGCACCGACAATGCCCAGCAGACCGAAAAAATAGCAAGACAGGTGGCAGAGGATGCCATAGACAGTGGCAAAGCTGTGGCCGAAACCCTCAATGCCATGAAAGAGATAGCCAGCAAGATCACCATTATTGAGGAGATCGCACGGCAGACAAATCTCCTTGCCTTAAATGCGGCCATCGAGGCGGCACGTGCCGGGGAGCATGGCAAGGGCTTTGCCGTCGTAGCCTCCGAGGTCAGACAACTGGCCGAGCGCAGTCAGACGGCAGCCGGGGAAATCACCACCCTGGCCACCACAAGCGTGGAGGTCGCCAACAGGGCAGGTGGAATGTTGGCCAAGATCGTACCCGATATCAAGAAGACCGCAGAGCTTGTCCAGGAGATAAGCGCATCCAGTGTCGAACAAAACACGGGGGCAGAACAGGTAAACAAGGCCATACAGCAACTGGACCAGGTGATACAGCAAAACGCCTCCGCCTCCGAGGAGATGTCATCCACCGCCATAGAACTATCCAATCAGGCAGACCAGTTGCAACGGGTCATATCTTTCTTTAAGATGCCCGAAGATATGAGCGACAGACAGGCATCTGTCAAACAACAAACGGGTAAGTCGAATGTCAGAAAAAAACCGCTTGCCATCTCCAGAGATGCAAAAAAAACTAAGGAAAAGACAGGCACCACCGTCAGGATACATGACGACGACAGCAACTTTGAGAGCTTCTGAGTACGGGAGGACTATGGGAGGGTACGATGAATAGTGCATTGTTATATGAGCCGGATTTTGATTTGACGGAGATAATAAACGGGGAGGAAGTTGTGGGGCCTAGTCCATTTTGGAGTCATCAGTATATAGTTTCAAGATTGTTTCGGAAAATAGCTGATTATGCAGAAGGAAAAGACCTCGGAGAGGCTAACATCTCTCCGCTTGACGTTATACTTGAAGATGACATGAACAGGCTCCAGCCAGATATCGTATTTATCAGGAAGGAGAACCTGTCAATAGTGCAAGACTGGGTCCGCGGGGTACCCGACCTGGTCGTGGAGGTAGTGTCAAGGGGGTCTGTTGCAAGGGATACGGTGACAAAGAAGGAAGTATATGAGCACTATGGGGTTGAGGAGTATTGGCTCGTGTTTGCTGACCTTGAGTGTATAGAGGTCTTTGTGCTTGATGGTGGCCGGTACGGATTGTTTTCCGTTGCCGAGGGTGAGGGGACGGTAAGGTCAAGGGTGCTGGAGGGGTTTGAGGTGGCAATTGGTAAAATCTTTGGTAGTGCGCTTTAGCAGGGCAGAGGGGAAGACGGTTCAGGCAGTATAAATAAATTTTTACACCCCCTTGACCTATTGCACTGGCAGAGGTTATTATATAGATGCAAGAGCGGCAGCGTCGGAACCGGAACATCGGAGTCGGCAGCAGCAGTGAGGGCCCATAGCTCAGTTGGTAGAGCTACCGGCTCATAACCGGTTGGTCCCAGGTTCGAGTCCTGGTGGGCCCATTTATTCAATGCTTTTTCTTTAAGAGTACGAGTTTGGGTGTGCAAATAACGCAAAGGGGTAGGATTAATTTGGGGGCAAACAGGAGGCAGATATATGATAAAGGAGCTCAGTCTCCTAAAGGACATTCAGGTTTTCGATACGGAGATACTCAGACTCAAGACCAGGACACAGAATCTACCTCGTGAGCTAAACACCTTTGACCAATCATACAAAGAGGCAAAGGTCGATTTTGACAAATTGAAGGCTGAACTGGATGCAGCGGCAAAGAAGCGCAACGAGTTTGAGCGACTGGTTGCAGAGAAAGTTGACAGAATAAAAAAGCTCAAGGAAAAAACAAACGACATAAAAACCAACAAGGAGTACCAGTCTCGTCTGAAGGAAGTTGAACAGGTAGAGAGGGAAAAGCGGACAATAGAGGACGAAATCCTCCTCCTGATGGAGAGGGCAGATGTTATAGAGAAGGCACTAAAAAGTGCCCAAAAGCGGTTGAATATAGAAACAGGTAAGATTGAAGAAAAACGCACTGCCATCACAAAAGAAGTTCAAATTGTCGAAAAAGAGTTGCAAACACTCACCGAAAAACGTGATGACCTCATAAAACTCCTGAATAAGCCTGTGTATGATAAGTACATGTATCTGTTGCAGCGCAAAAACTCCCTTGCCGTAGTCAAGGCAGACAAGGAGGTGTGTCTTGGCTGTTACATGAACATACCGCCGCAATTGTTTGTAGAGGTGATGAGAAACGATCGTATAATCACGTGCCCCCAGTGTGGTAGGATCATGTACTATGACGACGGCAAAGAGCGGGAACAGGAAGAACTCGAAAGGGGTGAGCATATACATCAGCAGGCGTTATAAAGCAGACCATGCGGCCGCCCTTGTCAACGCAGGGGAGGAAAGTCCGAGCTCCATAGGGCAGGACGGTTGTTAACGACAACCGGGGGTGACCCCAGGGAAAGTGCCACAGAAAATACACCGCCCACAAAACACACTTCCACCGTGGGTAAGGGTGAAATAGTGAGGTAAGAGCTTACTGTTCCCTGTGGCGACACAGGGCAGAGGTAAACCCCGTCCGGAGAAAGGTTGAATAGGTTTCACTCCACCGCAGAGTGCCCACTCTGTTGCTGGCAATCGCCGGCAAGGTGAAACGGGTAGCAACCGCACAAGGCCGATAGTAATATCACTGGCCTCAGACGAATGGTCGCATAACACAGAACTCGGCTTACGGTCTGCTTTATAACGCATGTTGATCGTATGCGCTACGGACAAAAAAAAAGCACGCAAGAACGGCTTGGTCTCCAATGCAGTTCCCGGTGGTATTATAGTGTAAAATCTTCTCCCAGGTAGGCCTGTTTAACGGTGTGATTGCTTATAATCTTCTGCGGCGTGCCTTCATCGAGCACCCGTCCGTGGCTTATTATATAGGCCCTGTCGGTTATGGAAAGGGTATCTCGGACGTTGTGATCAGTGATTAGTATACCGAGTCCTCTGTCTTTGAGATACAGCAGCATTTTTTTTAATTCTATTATAGCAATTGGATCGATCCCTGTAAATGGCTCGTCAAAGAGTATGAAGGTCGGCTCTGTGGCGATAGCCCTGGCGATTTCGGTTCTGCGTCTTTCGCCCCCTGAGAGGGTATAGCCATGGCTAGCGGACAGGTGTGAGAGCTTAAACTCATCGAGTATCTGCTGAGTCGTGTCATTGAGCTGCACCTTGTCCTTACCCGTAAGCTCAAGCACTGCACGGATGTTATCCCGGACACTCAACTTCCTGAATATTGAGGCCTCCTGCGGCAGATACGTGATCCCCTTCCTGGCACGCAGATACATCGGCTGATTGCCGATCTCTTCGTCGTTGAGGTAGATGCTCCCGTGGTCCTGGCGGATTATGCCGGTGAGCATGTGGAAGGTGGTGGTCTTACCGGCGCCATTTGGCCCCAGCAGTCCGACGATTTCCCCGGTGTTAAGCGTCAGGCTGAGGTCTTGCACCACCGTCTTTTTAGAGTAGCTTTTTTTGAGTCCCGTGACCGTTATCGTGTCCATCTACGGAAACAGAGACCTCTTCTCCCTGAGAGCTGCGGCAATAAACGCCCTGAACAGCGGGTGTGGGTCTGTCGGTCTGGACTTGAACTCTGGGTGAAACTGACAGCCAACAAACCAAGGATGCTGAGTTTGAGGGAGTTCCACGATTTCGACAAGCTGTTTGTCCGGGCTTACCCCGCTTATGACCAGGCCTTTTAATTCAAGGTTCCCTCTGTAGGCGTTGTTGAACTCATAGCGATGTCGGTGTCTTTCGGATATTTCGGCGGCTCCATATGCCTGATGGCTCAAAGAACCGGACTTCAGCACGCAGGGATAACTCCCAAGCCTCATCGAACCGCCCTTCTGACTCTGCATGGTTCGCTCCTGGAGGGCGTTTTGTCTGTGGTCGTACCAAGTCTGCATCAGGTATATAACCGGGTCGGGGGTGTGTTCGTCAAATTCGGTGCTGTTGGCCCCGTCAAGGCCACAGACGTCTCTGGCAAACTCTATGACGGCACACTGCATACCCAGACATATGCCAAAGTACGGTATCAGCTTTTCCCTAGCGTAGTTGACAGCCGTTATCTTGCCCTCGATCCCCCTGTGACCAAAGCCACCCGGCACCAGTATGCCATCGACCTCAGACAGGGCCATGTAGCCCAACGTGCCCTCTATCTCTTCGGAGTCGATCCACTGGAAATTGACGCGCACGTCGTTTGCAATTCCGCCGTGGATCAACGCCTCGATCAGGCTCTTATAGGCGTCCTTGTACTCGGTGTACTTGCCCACAAGGGCTATGGTAACCTGCCCCGAGGGACCCTTTATGCGCCGGACGACATCCGTCCACCGCTCCAACATAGGCTCAGGCGATGACAACCGCAGGGTACGGTTTATCAGCTCATCCAGCCCCTCGTTGTGCAGCGTCAGCGGCACCTCATATATGGTATCGACATCCACCACACCCACCACGGAACCAACATCGAGGTTGCAGTGCAGTGCGATCTTGTGCTTCATATCCGCAGGCAACGGCCTGTCGCAGCGACACAACAGGGCATCAGGCTGTATGCCGATCTCCCGCAGCTCCTTGACACTGTGCTGAGTGGGCTTGGACTTCAACTCCCCTGCGCTCTGGATGTAGGGCACAAGGGTCAGGTGCAGGTACATGCAGTTGTCCCTGCCAACGTCGTAAGGCATCTGCCGGATAGCCTCCATAAAGGGCAGACTCTCTATGTCTCCGATGGTGCCACCAATCTCCACGATCACGATGTCCCTGTCGCCGGCTGCGTTCTTTATGACGGACTTGATCTCATCGGTGATGTGCGGAACCACCTGGATGGTCTGTCCGAGGTAGAGACCTTCTCGCTCTTTCTTGATGACGTTGTAGTATATCTTACCGGTTGTGAAGTTGTTTGCGATTGTGGCACGCACGTGTGTAAAGCGTTCGTAGTGACCTAGATCGAGGTCTGTTTCTGTGCCGTCGTCGGTTACGAAGACCTCGCCGTGTTGAAACGGACTCAGCGTACCGGGGTCAATGTTTATATAGGGGTCTAGTTTCTGGAGAGTAACAGTCAATCCCCTTGCCTCAAGGAGCGCCCCCACGGCTGAAGCCGCTATCCCCTTGCCCAGCGATGAGACAACCCCCCCTGTTAGAAATATGTATTTAGCCACTGCTGCCACCTTTCTAAGGAGACCTTTGTCAGGGCATCCTGTGTCTCATATTGCTTCGATACGTTTTCTAAAGTGATCATAATCATTGATCGTAATTATAACAGAATGCCGGCAGGAATGTTTATCCACATTTGTAATAAAAAAATTCTTTGCCTTTTTTTCATTACAAGTGGTATAATATTCTGGAAGCACAGATGTTAGGGGGAGACTTTGACTTGACCGAAATAATTAATGGAGTGGAGGTGATGGGGCCTAGTCCGTTTGGGAAACATCAGAGCATTAGCTGGAAATTGAATGATATAACAAGCCAACACATAAAGAAAACCAGGCTCTTGCAGATTTTGAGTGGGTAGAATCAACAACCCCATGTATGGGCAGTAGGGAAGGAGAAATGGTAAGCCTTGTCATGTTGCCTATAGTCTCCAATGTCTTCGAGGGAAAGCCTATAAATAACAATGCGGTAGATTATACTACCCGCTCCGGTTGGTCGCTAACCTTAAGTTGAGTTACCCACATGAAGTAAGAAGGAACCATATTTTCAAAGGTCATAGAATGAGCTTTTTGAACACAGGTACCACAATCAAGTGAGTTTCAGTGGTGAAAGCTGTGGACGTGAGTTTGATGCTATAGACATTTACATTGGTAGTATGGTAAGGTATTGATTAGTATGATAATTTTCATGAACCCTGATGACATTATCAAGACAGGTAAGTGTCTGAAAGCTTACAGGACACATATACTGATTGCCTTATTGCTGCCTCTGCTGATATCATGCACGGATGTCGCTCTAGGTGGTAAGGCAGCCCCTGATGTCAAAAAAGACCCGAGCATCTCTAATTTGCCCCCGAAAAAACCTGTACACATAAAGCTAAAACGAAACTTCAAGGGCGAATACAGTTGGGACCTCACAGGGGATAACCTAAAGGACATGCTTAAGCTCAACGCTGAACTGCAAAAGGAATTCCCTGGACACTGAGCTTAGGGGATTGTCTGAACCATGATTAAACGGATTAAGAGGATTAACAGGATAACGGAATGTATAAAAGGGGTCAAGGGGGTTGGCCCCTTTTTTTCTTGTATGCAGGCAATTTTGATACCCGAAAAAACTTGAATCCAATCAGTATAGCATAGTTGTTGCGTGATATGTTAGTATATTCATTATGCCTTTATTGAGAGTCAAGAGAGAAGGGGAAGAGGACGAGGTCATAGCAATAGTGAAGGATGTTATGACCATCGGGAAGTTCTCCACGGACGGGACGTCGCATAACGACATAAGCCTTGATGACAAGACCGTATCTCGCCATCATGCCAGGATATCCAGGAAAAACGACCGGTACTATATAGAGGACCTCAGGAGCAAAAACCACACCTACGTCAACGACCAGGAGGTCAAACGAGTGCACCTCAAAGACGGTGACGTGATAAGCATAGGGTTGAGCACAATCTTGTTTGAGGAGGAGCAAGCCAGGGAGCCTGACCCCATTGCACACACCCAGGTGTTTGAGGAGCTTGAGTTGTCCAAGACTGTTGATCTCAATTATCTTGTGATCCACCAGATAAGCGAAAAACTGACAAAGGTCACCAATCTGAGCGAGTTCTATCAGTATGTAATGGACATGCTGCTGTTGACCATAAAGGCAGAAAAGTGTCTGCTGCTTATCTCTGATAGTGGCGGTGGTTTGCGTTGTCGTGCCTGCCGAGGTAGTGACAATACTTACAGCCGGAGCCTTGTACAGAGGGTATTGGATACAAATCAGGCAGTAAGCACTGATTCCAGGGACGATTATTCAACACGGACGGCCTCCCGCGACGTTAAGGCAATCATATGTGCGCCCATTACAGGAAACAATGTACCTATTGGCGTCATATATCTTGAGGACAGCCGGTTTGAGCAGTTCAGCGAAAATGACCTGACCTTGCTCACCTCTGTCGCAAACAACGTGTCATCCGGTATAGAGCGCATATCCCTGTACGAAAAGATACGTGAAGAGGCTGTGATCAAGAGTAACCTGGAACGCTTCCTCTCCCCCGGCGTTGTGGCAAAGGTAACCGAAGACAGCAGAAAGAAGGGGCGTATATCCTTTGATGCGGAAAAGCTCGACGCCTCGATCCTGTTTTCGGATATAAAGGGGTTTACCGCCATGTCGGAGCGCCTTGACCCGCACGAAATAGCCAGACTCCTCAACGACTACTTTGAGATCATGACGGCAATAGTCTTCCGGTACGAAGGCACGCTGGATAAATACGTAGGGGATGCTGTTATGGCCGTTTTTGGGGCGCCACTTCCGTACAAGCATCATGCCTGCAATGCGGTACTTGCGGCCATTGAGATGCAGAATAAGCTGAAGGTCTTTAAGTCCGGCCTTGACAAGAGACTGCAGTTTGACATACGGATCGGCATAAACACTGGCGAGGTGGTTACCGGCTACATGGGTTCCCCGCACAGGATGGAGTACACGGTACTAGGGGAGGCCGTAAACGTTGCCGCAAGACTTGAATCGTTGGCACAGCCAGGTGGGATATTTATCGGCAAACTGACATATGAGCAGAGCAAAGACAAGATCGACTCCGCCTTCATCGGAAGAATAAAGACCCCAAAAGGTGAAAAAGACATGGACATCTACAAGGTGATCGGTTTAAAGAAGTCATAGCATGCCGGTTGAAATACACCGCAACCGGCAAATCAGGGAAAACCCAAGGGGATGTTGCCCGCTATCGAAATGCGCTATAAAAACCACATCAGGTTGCTACGTCCGCGGCACTGGTTAAAGAACCTCTTTGTGCTTGCAGCGCCGTTTTTTGGTGCCGGATTGTTTCGTCTTGACAGGGTTGGCATGGCCGCAGGGTCCGTCATTGCGTTCTCTATGGCTGCCAGTGCCACATATATCATCAACGACATCATAGACAGAAAGAGGGACCTTCTGCATCCGGACAAGGCCATGCGGCCCATTGCGGCTGGATTGGTTGGTATACGGGAGGCGTTAATCCTGTGGGGTGTGTTGCTAGGGGTGGCGCTGATGCTGGCATACAGGATAAACGTGGGGTTTTTTTCCTGCGTGATAGTCTATGCAGTTGTCCAGATAGCGTACTGCCTGTATCTGAAGGGGGTTGCCCTTGTAGATGTGTTTATTGTGGCGATGGGGTTTGTCATCCGCGTGATAGCCGGCGGGGAGGCCTTTGGGATCGTGGTATCGGAATGGCTTCTGGTGTCGATGCTCATGGTCTCTCTGATGCTTGCAACGGGCAAGCGTATATCCGAGGCCGCCCTCCTGAGCGCCCTGGCAAAGAGGCACCGCAGCAGCATGGACGATTTCCCGCCCGAACTCCTCCATGACGTCCTGGTGATCACCTCCGCAGCATCACTGATATCGTATGCGTTGTACACGGTTGAGCAGTCCAAAAATCTCGTCTACACCGTGCCCATTGTCACCTTTGGACTGTTTCGCTACCTGCACCTGGCACATCAGGGCAAGGGCGACCCCACGGAGGCCATGACATCAGACAAATGGCTCGGACTCACCGTGCTGTTGTGGCTGGCAATAGTGGCGCTTTTGAGGTACAACTATTTCGTGTGAAGACAGCCGAGAGCTTCACACATTAGGATTGAGTATTATGGGGTCAAGGGGACTTTTTTCCGGCCGGGGCGGGTGCGACCCGCTTGCGACAAGATTGCGCCTCGCCCCTCTCCTTGCGGGGGGGTCTGAAGGGGCCAGGTGCGACCTGGAGCGAAAAAGAAGCGGAGTCGCCCATTTCTTTCTTCTTTACGTACTTCTTTATGTATAAAATTAATTATGGGCAGATACTTATGACAGACAATCAGAGTTCAAAGGCATCCTTTATGTGTTGCAGGCTTTTGCGATAGATTGGCGAATGTTGGTTGTGTGTGAGTTTTACGCTGATTACATCGAACCTTACCGACGGTTCAGGGGATATTCCCTGCATGTACAACAGTGCCGTGTTTAATATCTTCTTACGTTTCCTGAAGGTAATGGCCTCAACCGGTTGTCCAAAGGTGTCGCTCATTCTGGTCTTTACCTCTACAAACACCACTGTTTGGCCATCTTTTGCTATGAGGTCAATTTCGCCGGCGTCATTTCTGTAATTTTTCTCTACGATAGTGTATCCGAGTTCTTTAAGGTAGCACATGGCAACCCACTCGCCGTATTTGCCAATGAGGAGTTTTTTTGTCATCAACATTTGCCGGAAAACCACATAAATAAAAAAACCAAATACTGATAAAAATTGGTCGGGGCGACCCGATTTGAACGGGCGACCACTCGCACCCCAAGCGAGTGCGCTATCCAGGCTGCGCTACGCCCCGCCTTCCTTTAAACGATACAAAATCTCCCTTAACCGTGTGCGAATCATATCAATGGTCTCTCGCAACTCTACATCGGCGACATCTTCGCTATCTTCCCTGACCATGTCCATGTACTTGGAACCCAACTTTTTACGCACACCCTCTATAGTAAAACGCTCTTCGTACAACAAGCGTTTTATTTCAAGCAGCATTTCGATGTCTTTCTTCTGATACATCCGCTGCCTCGACTTGCCCTTACGCGGTCTGAGGAAACTGAACTCCGTCTCCCAGTACCTCAAGACATAAGGCTCCAGCTTTGTTATACTGCTAACTTCGCCGATTTTGTAGAACAGCTTATGCGGCAGTTCCTCTCGCTCATCCTGAGTGACTACCGGCGACTTAAGCATATACCTGCCTCTGTACCGAACTGCACCATGTCGCTGCTGCAACCCCGGCTACTGTTGCAACCCCACTTACTGTTGCAACCCCGGTCACTGATGCAACCCCGGTTGACCCGACAGCATAATCTCTGATACCCGGTTGCACATACTAACTACTCTACCGTAGCCTTTAAGAAGCTACTTGGCTTAAAGGTAATAACCTTCCTTGAGGTTATCTCTATATCCTCACCGGTTTTTGGATTTCTGCCCCGTCGCGGTCTTTTGCTGCGGACGTTAAACGAGCCAAATCCGGATATCTTTATCGAGTCACCATCAGCAAACGTCTGCTTCATCGTCTCAAGTATAATCTCAATAATCTCCTCAGCTTCTTTTTTTGGGAGACCAACGTTTTCAAACAACGCATTCACTATATCGGCCTTTGTCATACCCTATCAAGATTAATTATATCAATAATTTAAGGGTTTGTCAAGACTTTTTTAAAGCGCTTTATAGCATTACCTTTATAAACCTCTTTTCTTTTAAGGATTTTATCCAATCCCTGAAAGCCCTCTTTGACTTTTCTGCAAACAGGTCCCTGCGCACCTCATCCCTGGCCTGCCCTTCGTTATCAATTTCCTTCTTTTCAACCAACTGTACGATATTCATCCCCTTGTCGGTTACAAATATCTTGCTGAACTGTCCTTGCTTTAGCTGTTGCACATTGGCGAGGAAGTCCTTGTCCATTTCTTCCTTGCTGATAAAGCCGAGGTCGCCGCCGTTTGAGGCATTGGGGCCATCAGAGTACTGCGCTGCCAGTTTGCCAAAGTCCTCACCCCCGAGCAACTTCCCATAGACATCCTCGGCCATCTTTTTGAGCGCCAGTCCTTCACCGGCAGGTTTATCCTTACCGGTTTCAGACATCTTTGATATGAGGATCAGCCGTATTCTGTACTGGCTGGAAACAGTGTCGGGTTTTTTGTTTTTGAGTCTTTGGGTTATCTCATCCTCGCTCACGATCACTTTAGCGGATACCACGGAATTGCCCAACTTGCTCAACAGTATTTGCTCACTCAACCGCTGCTTGTACTCCTCCACGCTAAAGCCCTCTTTTTTGAGCACCTCGAAGAAGTCCCGTTCCGATAAGGAGTACTTACGCCTGATGTCCTCAATTGCCGCATCCACTTCGGACTTTGATACCCCGATGTTGTGACCCTCGGCATACATAAGCTGCACCTTGATGTCGATCAACGTATCAAGAAACTCACGTTCATGCTTACCCATAAAGGCAGCCTTTTCCGGGCCGCTGAGATTTTTGAGTTCATCCCTCATGTCAAACTCCATGGCCCTGTACAGCTCTCCCCACGTAATAACCTCCTTGTCTATCACCGCCACAACACGGTCAAGAACCACCGCCCCTGCCTCCGGGCAGTTAAGCAGCAACACTAAAAGCAACATTACATACCTCAATTGCCATCGATTTTTGATCTCTATCACCACCTTTTTTTTATTACTTTATCGTATCCTTAAAAATAACATTGTTTACATTGTGACATATCAACATAAAAAAGTGCAAGAATGAAGATTAAAAGTGATTGCTCTATCTTGACATTCCTTTTATTGACCCCTTACAATAATGACGGTGCTTTTAGCTGAATTACAATACAACAGACAATGCAAGATAGTACTCAAGATAGAACCATAGAGATTGCCAGGGGGGTTTTACGGATTGAGGCCGAGTCGATCCTGGCCCTTTTGGATAGGGTGGATGGCAGTTTCCTTGCGGCAATTGACATCCTCTATCACAGCACGGGCAAGGTGGTGATAACGGGTATGGGTAAGTCCGGCCTGATCGGCAAGAAGATCGCCTCAACGCTTGCCTCAACAGGGACTCCGGCGTTCTTCATCCACCCGGCAGAGGCCGGACACGGAGACCTCGGCATGATCACCCCACAGGACGTCATCGTCGCCATCTCCAACAGCGGTGAGACGGATGAGGTGCTAATGCTCCTGCCGTTTTTTAAACGCTATAGCCTTGAAATCATTGCCATGACCGGTAATGTATCGTCTTCGTTGTCGAGGGCTGCCAGTGTAACCATTGACATATCGGTCAAGGAGGAGGCCTGTCCGCTGGGGATTGTGCCCACATCCTCGACCACGGCTGCCGTTGCCATGGGCGATGCCATAGCGGTTGCGTTGCTTGTTAGGAGGGGGTTTGACAAGGAGGCATTTGCCTTCTTTCATCCGGGTGGGAGTCTTGGCAAGAGGCTAATTACGCGCGTCAATGACCTCATGCACAGCGGGGATGCCCTGCCACTGGTTACGCTCACAACTCCAATGATGCAGACGGTCATCGAAATATCCTCCAAGCGTCTGGGGGTTGCCGTGGTGCTGGATGCCGATAAGCGACTCGCCGGTATCGTCACGGATGGCGACCTCAGAAGGGGGTTGCAGCGGTGGGGCAAGGGGTTTTATGACATGGACACCGCCGCCATTATGACACCTTCCCCGCGCGTGATCTTTGAGGATGAATTGGCTGCAAAGGCCCTGGCGGTGATGGAGGCGCAGAGTATCACGTCGTTGGTGGTGCCCGATCAAAACGGCCTCGTAAAAGGCATCATACACATACACGACATGCTCAGAAGCGGCATCGTATGACAAGAATAAGGAAGAAGGGGGATGGCGGTGGCTGCATGACCACGGTTGTTTGTGGTGCCTACCCTACCCTATGTCTCTACCATAGAAAACCTCGCTGTGACCACTACACGCAAGAATAAGTTATGTTTATTCTAACGCTTTACCTTCATCTAAACAGTCGAAAACCCTTCAGCATCATTTAGATGTCTCTCATAGCACATTTTTCTGCCAGTGTGTGGTAGAATATATCTATGGAAACACAGACGTTAGAAAGAGGTTTGGATACCTCAACAGAGGAATGTTTGTATGAAACTGATTTCTACCAATGGTCTTTGAAGACAGCAGAACTGATAAGACAAGGCAGATTCGCCGAGCTTGATATAGAAAATATAGCCGAGGAGATAGAGAGTTTGGGAAAGAATAATAAAAGGGAGTTATCAAGCAGATTAGTAGTGTTAATAATGCACTTACTTAAATGGCAACATCAACCTAAAAGAAGGTCTAAAAGTTGGAAAACAACAATAAATACTCAGAGGGTAGAGCTTGAACTCCTATTTAAGCAAAGTCCAAGTTTAAAGTATGCTATAGACGATGTTATAGAATATTCCTTTGAAAAAGCAAAACTATTATTTGAAGATGAAACAAATATTTCTAAAAAGGCATTGCCTGAAAGCTGTCCTTATTCTTTCGAACAATTATACGATTATTATTTTATGCCTAACGGATAGAATCGGCTTATTATACTTTCAAAGATCATAGAACGAGTTTTTTGAACAACCGAAGGTTCAAAGTTTAAAGAATCAGAGGGTTGTAAAATACTCAAAATATCACCTTACTCAGTATAGTTAGCTTAAAGGGGTTGATGGCAAGCGTAGTGTGAGTTTGTGAACTTGCATGTCGCCGTTTTATGGATAAGTAACATATTTTTTAAGGAGGGCCTTATGACGGATGAGAGTTTTTATTCCCTGATTAAAAAGTTGGAGGCAGCCTTCAGGGTTTTACCCTTAAACGAGTCATCGCTACAGATATACCACGAAAAGCTGCGGCATATCAGCGATGATGACTGGAGGCGGATAGTTGAAAAAATCATCGACACGGAAGACAATTTCCCGTCCATCTCCTGCATCAAGCGATTTATGGCTTCATAGTACCGATAACTATTGTAGGACATCCTGCCGGGGGGGACTCTCCCCTTCTTCAGGGTTGACAGGGTTGGCAGGGACGGCGTCATCAAGTTGAAACACCTCCGTAGGTTGAACGTCTTCGGTGCAGAGGGACTCCTCCAGCACCTCAATCAGGTGGAGGATTGGCCTTTCCGTCAGCCCCTTGCTCAACTGAAATATGCAGTTGGGACACGAGGTCACAACCACGTCACAGCCTGTACGCATCAATTGCGCACAAGTTGCCTCCAATATCCGCTCAGATGCCTCCTTGTGAAAAAAACTGTAGGTGCCACCAAAACCACAACACATATGTCTGCCAGGTTCAATGATATCGGCACCACACTGGGTTAATATCTCACGCGCCTCCGTCGTGTTCTGAAGGAAGTTTTTCTGATGACAGGGTTCATGGAAGGTGGCCTTTAGTTTTATCTGTTTCTTTTTTGTATTGATCTTATCCTTGAGGAAGGTCGATATGTCACAGACGTTGTTAAGCTCCTTGCCAATCAGCTTGGGATAATACTTCCTGAGGGCAACCACGCACGTTGGACACAAGGACAGGATGGCATCAACCTTTAAGCGGCTAAAAACCTCATAGTTTTTCTCCGCATAAGAGTGCGCATCAGCCTCCATGCCAAGTGACCGAAACGGTGCCCCGCAACATACCTCGGAATGAGGAAAGACAACCTCGTACTTAAGCGCATTTAACACCGCAGCCAACGAATAGGATAACTCCGGATAGATGTGCTTGACGCTGCACCCTGAGAACACCGCCACACGGCCTATCTTCTCTGCCGGCCTGAAGACCTCTGTTTTTTTAAAGGGATTTTCTATCAATCCCATCTTATGGGGCAGGAGCCTCATATCGGTGAGCTTCTTTTCCAGTATCTTCTGGAACGGCTTTATGACCTTGAGAGTCAGGTCGGTGTTTTTAAAGGCCAGCTTTGTCAGCAGTCTCAGGGTGGAGTGTCGTGAATCGGTCTCCTTTAAGAGAGTGCGGGCGTGATAAAAGACCTCGTCTATATCAATGTTCAGGGGGCAGGATACGGTGCAGTTGCCACACATCAGACAGCTAAATAGTTTGTCATTGAGCTTGACGCCTGGTTTAACCTGTCTTTCGGCAAGTGACTTGAGCAACTTCAGCCGTCCCCTGGCCGTATGGGTCTCCTGGTTGGTTGCATCAAAAGACGGACACTGTGCCTTGCACCCGCCACAGCGCACACATGACGATATGGCGTTTAGAAACTCTTTATCGTTCATTAATTGGTCTATTCGCTCCTTACGGTTGGCCGGGTCAGATTTGTTCCTTACTGTAGCGGGACAAGACCCTGTTTAGCTTTCCGCTGCTAAACCCCTCCAGGTCCAGTGTGACGTACTGAAAGCCGATCTCTCTGAGGGCCTTTACGATGTGCTGTCGCAGGTGTGGCTCAAGTGTACGTTGCAGCTCATCGGGCATCAGCTCAATGCGTGCGGTGTCTGCCTGTTTACGCACCCTTAGCTCTGTAAATCCCAGTTCCTTGATAACTGCCTCGGCCTCCCTGACCATCTGGAGCGATTTCAGCGTTATGGGTTCGCCATAGGGCAAGCGGGAGGACAGGCATGGCGACGATGCCCTGTCATGCGTAGGCAGCCCCCTACGACGCGATAAGAGACGTATCTCTTCCTTGGTTAGCCCTGCCTCCATCAACGGACTCCGTATGTCAAACCGTACATTGGCACGCAATCCCGGTCTGTAGTCCCCTGTATCGTCGGCGTTGCTGCCATCAACTATCACATATGGGGAGGGCATCTTTTGGGCCATCTCCCGGAGGGTCTTAAACAGACGACTCTTGCAGAAGAAACATCGCTCCGGCGTATTCTGGACGTATTGGGCATCGTTAAGCTCATCGGTGTGGACAAGCTCGTGTCTGACCCCAAAGATGGCTGTCATCTTACGCGCCATGTCAAGGTCATCCGGCGGTGTGGAGGCCGACACGGCTGTTACGGCCAGCACCCTGTCTGCTCCTCCGGTGTCCGACTCACATAAGACCTTCAACAAGAGCGTGCTGTCTACACCGCCTGAGTATGCCAACAGACAGTTGCCTGCCAGGGTCATAATGGAAACTAAATGTTTATATTTTTCTTCCGCAATGTCCGTCATTGTTGTGTCTTATTCCCTTATTATATACCTGTAAGCATTTTCAATCTCTTTCCATTGCACCATCTGCAAAATCCTATCATAACACATCGCAGTAAGATTGTGGTACTATCAATAATAGAGATGGCACGGTAAATTTGTTCTCATTCACAGACGCTAAAAAAAGAAAGAAGGAGGGCGGTTACGCCCCTGTGTTGTTACAGGTCGTGCCCGGAGTACGATTGATTAAAGCTCTTGTTGCAGACAGGGAAGTCGGGGACGATGTTTCCGGGGATGGCCTGCTCAAGTGCCAGCCAGTTTACACCGGAGGGGTCCCTGACCATGCAGCGGCTGACCTGTCCCTGTGCATCAGAGGCAAGCCAGTAGATGATCTCTCCGCGCCAGCCCTCAACGGCCGCAAATCCGGCCCTGCCTGGCAGGGGCAACTCCATTGACACTGAGACGTCTCCAACGGGCAACAGAGCGAGTATCCTGCGTATCAGGACAATGGATTGCCGCACCTCCTCGACCCTGACCCATGCCCGTGCATGTACGTCTCCCGATACCAGAACCGGCACCTTGACCTCCAGGCGGTCATAGGGAGGGAAGGGATTGTGCAGGCGACAATCCACGTTTAACCCGCTAGCACGCGCCACAATGCCAACCACACCCAACTCCCTTGCCACCTCAGGGGTAAGACAACCGGTATCACGCAGCCTGTCTTCCAGGGAGGGGTTATCGTCGTAGATGGCAACGAGTCGCTCAAACTCATCCTCAAGCAGCGTCATCTCAGCCAATATGTCTCTGACACCGGCGGCATCGATGTCCACGGCTACCCCGCCAGGTGTCACCCTGTCCATGATAAACCGGTGCCCGAAGAGACTGTGGTTGGTATGGACGATTATCTCCTTGAGCCTGGCAAACTGATACAGCAAGAGCGCAAAAGCTACATCGTTGCATATTGCACCCAGATCGCCCAGGTGATTGGCAATTCGTTCGCGCTCAAGAAACAGCGCCCGCAACCACTGCGCCCTAGGCGGAATAATGCACTGCGTTATGGACTCCAAGGCCATGCAGTAGGCAAGGCTGTGTGCAACCGTCGTATCGCCCGACACCCTGCCGGCAAGCCGTGCACCCTCATGCCAGCCCAGGGACTCAAACCGCTTTTCGATCCCCTTATGCACGTAGCCCAGGCGTTCTTCGAGGTTGATGACGTGCTCACCCACGGCCTGAAAGCGAAAGTGACCCGGCTCTATAATGCCGGCATGCACCGGCCCTACCGGGATTTCGTAAACACCATCGCCATCGGTACTGATCCACTTATACTGACCATTGGTTCTTTCCATGCGTTGTGAGGCGTCGAAGGACTTGCGCAGCGGCCAGGCGTCCTGGGGCCAGTCCTCAAACTTTATCCACGGTCTCAGGTCGGGATGTCCAACTGGTGTAACCCCCATGAGGCTGTGTATCTGTCGCTCAAACCGCCAGGCGGTAACATACAGGCCCGTCAGGGTTGGAAACGTGGGGTCGGCGGCGGGGACGTCGGTTGTCACGATGAGGTACTCAGACTCCCTCCTGTAGCACGCAAAGACCGAAAAACACCCTTGCTCCTGACTCCGATCACTTGCCCATTGGGCAACCAAAAAGGCATAGACTTCCTTCATGACCTTTGCCACCGCCACAAACCCCTCCCTTGAGACCACACAGCACGGCACCGATGCCGGGTATTGAGTTGTGTCGTAGTTTATGTATTCCCCGATGCAGGAGCGGCCCGTGGCAATAGAGCAGGCCGAAGTTATGGCGTCTCTGAGTATGTTCACTTAAAACACTACGCTGTCTTTTTTCATGCCTTAGTTGATTATACTAAAATAAATGCCTGAAAAAATCAACTGTATATTATAGGGGATGCAAAACACATTAAGAAATATAGAGACTGGGTTGTACATAGAAATAAACCACTTTCATGGGCTATCACTCCTATAGGAGCCTTTGAGGTTCTGTCTGAGATCATTTCTGCGCTAAATGAGATAAGGTAGTGTATGCCTGTGGTCTTTGATGATCTTTGCCCCAGGACACTTTTCAAACATAAGCCTCAATGAGTTGACGCACGTAACCGTCAGAACAAACCCACCGGACAGGGTCGATAAAACTTGAAATTGTCAGCAGAGATATGTTAAAATTATGACATGATGGTTCTAAAACGTGACAGGAGTGTATTTGCATGAGTAATAGAAAGGAAATAGACGAATATCTCGAAAGATTGTGGTATATGCAGGAGGAAGCCAAGAACTCCTTCAACGACCTGGTGGAGCTTATTGAGGGCGACTATAGCCCCGAACTTGTCAACGAACTGGTGAGCGATGGGCTTGTCGATGTCGTGCAGCAGACAAACAGCATCAGTCTGACCAAGAAGGGGTATGACTATGCCCGTCAGATAGTGCGGGCGCACAGGTTGGCAGAGAGGCTGTTGTATGACGTGATGGGGCGCAACATTGAAGAAGGGGCATGTGAGTTTGAGCACATCGTTACCCTTGAGTTAGTGGACAGCATTTGCATCCTGCTGGGGCATCCCAGGGAATGTCCTCACGGCTTACCGATCCCCGAGGGGGAGTGTTGCAAGGAGTCCATCAAGACGGTAAAGAGTCAGATACTGCACCTGGATGAGATGGCGGTTGGTCAGAGTGCGCGCGTTGCATACATCAACAGCAGCAGCGACGTACATTTACACAGACTCAACACCCTGCAGATCAGGCCAGGGTCAATCGTAAAGTTACATCAAAAGTACCCCTCATACGTGATCGACTGCGAGGGGGCAGCCATCGCAATGGACGATGAAATTGCACACAGCATATGCGTCTGGACGAAGGATAAAAAACACGACGAATCCAAGAAAAAAACCCAAAAAAAAGGCAAATTCTTTGGACTCAGCATGAAGTTCAAAAAGAAAGACAAATAAGTAATATGGCGTTCTGTATGGCCAATTATCTCAGAGCCGAAAAGCTGCAGGAGATCAGCTATTACAGCCCCTCTTTCCCCTCCACTTGTAGGCCTAATGCCGCCAGCACCATCAGGGCGTCGTTCCAGGTTACCCACTTCTGTGAGGAGTTGCGCAACAGATAGGATGGATGAAAGGTCGGCATTACCTTGATACCGCTGTAGTCGTGAAAGCGTCCACGCAGATCACTTATCCTCTTGTCGGTTTTAAGGAGGGTGCGGGTTGAAACGCTTCCCAATGTCATGATGACCTCCGGAGCTATGGCGGCTATCTGCTTTTCAACAAAGCCGATACATGCCCTGACCTCGTCCTCTTCGGGGTCTCTGTTGCCGGGGGGACGACACTTGACTATGTTGGCAATGTAGACGGACTGACGCGTAAAGCCCATCTTTTCTATCAGACTCGTAAGCAGCTTCCCTGCCCTGCCCACAAACGGTCGTCCCTGTTCGTCCTCATCGGCGCCGGGCCCCTCTCCGACAAACAACAGCCGGGCCGTAGGGGAACCCTCGCCAAAGACAATGTTCTTCCTGCCGGCGTGCAGCTTGCAACGTGTACACTGACCAAGCTCATCTCTGACGGCCTGCAGGGGAGCAACGGCCTGCATAGAGGCAACGTCCAATCTCAAGGGCGGCAGGACATCAAAATCAAGGTGCTTGTAGACCTTGAGCAGTTCTATCATAGCAGCATAAGTGTATTGTCTGGATGGCATTTTTTTATCCTTATTGTCCTCTCTATTAATACTTCAATGTATAGGGCTATTGCCTCCCTGATGTTTTCAATGGCATCCTGCCGTGTCCGTCCCTGGCTAATGCACCCCGGCAGACTTGGCCGTTCAACCACCCAATAGTCGTCTTCACCCGGATAGATAATCACCTTCCGCATGTTCTATTGTAACATAAGCATAGAATCTTTCCCCAATGTAAAAATTCTTTCTGTGACACCGTGATTGCCGGATGTTGCAATAATTTAGCGATACTGTTAAAATTGGTTATGTATGTGTTCATATAAGGAAATTAACCCTGAGACATTGTCAAGCATAAAGGCGTTAGAGTTAGAATCTGCCATGTTGCGATAAGGGAAGAAGATATGCGTTATTTATTGATTGACAGGATTATTGACTACCAGAGCGGTCAACGGATAAGGGGCGTCAAGAACGTCGCTATGTCGGAGGATTTTCTGGAGTATCACTTCCCGCGCAATCCGGTGATGCCGGGGGTACTGTTGCTGGAAGCGATGGTGCAGCTTGCCGGGTGGTTGCAGTGTGCCTCGACGGACTTTACGCAGTGGGTTGTTGTAGAGACCGTGCATAAGTGCAGATTTTATGGATTTGCCCTCCCCGGAGACCAGGTTGAGATTGTCGTGGACGTTGTTGCCGATATCACACCAGAAGACCGAAAAGCCGTCTTTAAGGCAACCGGAACCGTCCTGGGACAGAAAAAGGTCAGTGCCGAGTTTTCTGGAGTTGTCATCCCCCTTGCAGAGATTGCAGACAGGGATGAGCAACTGCACCAGTTCAGACTCATGATGCGGGATATGGGCCTGTGATGGCAGATTTGATGACGGGCCCCAAAAAGACAGACGTAGCCGAGACAGACGTAGCCGTAATCGGCATGGGGCTTGTTACCCCCCTTGGAACCGGCGTCAATGACCACTGGCAGGGTATACGGTCGATGCAGACCGGCATCAGACATCACGGTCTGCCCGCCAATGACCTCACCCCCAACCAGGAGTACCCACGCTATCTCCAGTACTACGGCAAGGTGCAGGACGTAAGCTACCCTTTTGCCATACCTGAGAAGCTCAACAGTCAGATGAAGTTTCTCAACCGTGGCTCAGTCCTCGGATTTGCCGCGGCCCTGGACGCCATCGCACATGCGCAGATTGCCATAGAGCAGCTTGACGTTGCCCCCGACAGACGTGCCCTGTACATTGCTACAGGTGACTTTACAAAGGTAGGGTACGATTTCTTCTATACGGCCCTGAAAGAGGCGTGTAAAGATACCCCTTTCCGGCACAGTGCGGAGGTCAACTACCAACGGCTCAACAACGCCGCCCTTAACAGGGTCAACCCCTTTTATTTGCTGGAATCCATTGCCAACAATCTGTTCAGCGTCCTCAGCGCCTTTACGCAGTTTATGGGGACTAACACCACGTTGGCCAGTCAATCTCCCTGTGGGGCACTGGCCTTGGAGCTGGCCGCACGGGCAATCAGACAGGGCCGGGCCGACGTTGCCCTTGCCGTTGGATGTGGCAACTGGACTACGGAGGTGCCCAGGTACGAAATGGCACAACTGGGGTTGTTGTCGAGCTGTTCCAGGGCAGCGGCATCCTTCAGGCCGTTTGACCGGCACAGGGATGGCTTTATCCCGTCCGAGGGGGGGGCGGCATTGTTGCTGGAAAATGCCCGGAGGGCCGTGCGGCGTGGTGCGAAGATACATGCGGTGCTCAAGGGCTTTGGCAGTTACGTGGAGTTTGCCGATGGTGCCTCCGTCAGCGTGCCGGACCAGGTCATACGGCGGTGCATGGAGGAAGCCCTCGCCGATGCCCAGTCCCAGGTCGAGGACCTGAGCCTGATATCCCCACATGGCAGTGCCACACAAAAAGGTGACAGATCAGAACTCAGCTCCATCAAGGCACTCCTGCAAGGCTACCCGTTGCCCATATGCGGTCTCAAGCCCTACACAGGGCACATGGCAGCGGCAAGCGATATAGCAGAGACCATCATGGCAATCCTGGCCTTGAGGCATGGCATTGCACCAGCCACTTTAAACTATGCTACACCACAGAGGGAATTTGCCGGACTCAACATCCCGGTTGTCCATACACCCGCCACAGGTAAGACGTTCCTGTCGGTGAGCTATGGCATTGGTGGTCAGTCTTCGGCAGTTGTTGCCGAGGCCGTGTAGCAGTCCTCTGAATCACTGTCAGGTAAAATTATATAATCAACCTTAAAGGCTTTAAGCCTAAATAATAATAAATAACGGAGCATAAATGTTTAGAACATTAGGGTTAAGAATAATGGGGTCAAGGGGACTGGTCCCCTTGCGGGGGAGGTCTGAGGAGGGGGCGGAGCCGCCCTCCTTCTTTTCTTCTGTTGTTATAGCTACTTATACTCTTCTGCTTATAACGTTAAGGAGCATGGAATTATGATGAAAGATAGTCGGATATACGTGGCCGGTCACAGGGGGTTGTTGGGGAGGGCGTTGGTTAAGAGGCTTGCCCAACACGGATTCACTAACGTGATAACCAGGACGCGGGCAGAATTGAACCTCAGTGAGAAGACAGAGGTGGAGGCGTTTTTTAGCACCCACAGACCGGAGTACGTCTTCCTGGCCGCTGGCAAGACCGGTGGCATCATGGCAAACAAGATCTGGCCGGCGGACTTTCTCCACGCCAACATTTCGATCCAGGACAACGTTTTTGAGGCCGCACAGCGTTACGAGGCCAGACACGTCATCTTCTATGCCTCCTCCTGCATCTATCCCAAGCACTCTGCGCAGCCCATCCGTGAGGGCTATCTCTTCACCGGGGAGATCGAACAGACCAGCGAGGCCTATGCCGCGGCAAAAATAGCCGGTGTCATAGCGTGCAGGGCCTACAACACTCAGTACAATACCAGGCGTTTTATTGCCCTGCTTCCCAACTCGATGTTTGGCCCCTACGACAACTTCGACCTAACCAGCTCGCACGTCCTCTCCGCCCTGATCCGCAAGCTCCACGACGCTGCACGCAGAGGGGACAGCAA
The DNA here is from genome assembly GCF_000714715.1 of Candidatus Magnetobacterium casense. Lineage (GTDB taxonomy): Bacteria > Nitrospirota > Thermodesulfovibrionia > Thermodesulfovibrionales > Magnetobacteriaceae > Magnetobacterium > Magnetobacterium casense. The sequence continues at coordinate 10,178 of NZ_JMFO01000023.1, read as the reverse complement.
TATAGAGCTTTGGGGCAGCGGCAACCCGCGTCGGGAGTTCATCTACAGCGAGGACGTGGCCGATGCCTCGATCTTTATGATGCACAATGCCGAGCGCCTTGACAACGTCCACTACAACATCGGCACCGGCAAGGACTACTCAATCAGGGAACTGGCCGGATTGATTGCCTCTGTCGTCGGATATAAGGGCGAGATCGTGTGGGATACGTCCAAGCCCGATGGCACGATGCAGAAGCTCCTGGACAGCAGCGCCATGTTGTCCCTTGGATGGCAGCCGTCCTTTTCGCTCCAGGAGGGCCTGCGGTTGACGTATGAGTGGTTTAAGGACAACTGCGGGGGTAGGGAGGAGATTGGGGGACAGGGTTTGCAACATGTTTCGCAGGAATGACAGTTACAGACGTTTTCCAATTGTGTCATTCCTGGCTTGACCAGGAATCCAGGATGCGTAACAGTATAGTTGCCATGAAATATGAAGAGGATACGTTTTTGCCACGTATTGCTTATATGTTTTTTTAGCGAGAATCGCTGGATGTGGAGATTTTTGTTGCCTTACATGAAAAAGAATTGTTAGACTAGTATATGATATCAAGAGTATATGTTGATACATCAGTGATAGGAGGTTGTCTGGATGATGAATTTTCCATGTGGTCTAATGCCTTGCTTAAAGAGTTTTCCTCGAAAATTAAAATTGCTGTAGTTTCTGACCTTACGCTTCAAGAACTTGAAGAGGCACCTCATGAAGTAAAACAGGTTTTACAACACATACCTTTAGGATCTATAGAATACGTCTTTCTTTCTAATGAGGCTATATTGCTTGCCGATGCTTACATTAAGCATAATGTGGTCAACAAAAAGCACATTGTTGATGCCCAACATATAGCAATTGCCACCGTGGAAATGGTCCACGTGTTGGTAAGTTGGAACTTTAAACAAATCGTGAATTTAGACCGTATAAGGAAGTTTAATGCGGTAAATCTAATGCAAGGTTATCATTTTATTGAAATAAGGAGTCCCGTGGAGGTTTTGTATGAAAAAGAAGATTGATTCCGTAGCGATAATGCGTCAGATCAGGGCAAAGCTATCGGAAAAATATGCCAGGTCACATGAGGAAGAACTATCGGAATTAAAGAGCAAGTTTGGTCACTTGAGAAGACAGGCAGAGCCAGACACCTCACCAGATCGCACGTTCTCTCAGCCCTGAGCCGCATCCACGACGCCGCACGCAGAGGGGACAGCAAGATAGAGCTTTGGGGCAGCGGCAACCCGCCTCGGGAGTTCATCTACAGCGAGGACGTGGCCGATGCCTCGATCTTTATGATGCACAATGCCGGGCGTTTTGACAACGTCCACTACAACGTCGGCACCGGCAATGACTACTCGATCAGGGAACTGACCGGACTGATCGCCTCCGTCGTTGGATACAAGGGCGAGATCGTGTGGGATACGTCCAAACCCGATGGCACGATGCAGAAGCTCCTGGACAGCAGCGCGATGTTGTCCCTGGGATGGCAGCCGTCCTTTTCGCTCCAGGAGGGGCTGCGGTTGACGTATGAGTGGTTTAAGGACAACTGCGGGGACAAGCGGTAAGCATAATACTATAGCAATTTTCTGTTGATCTTTTGTCGCTGAAACCTATAAAATATCTCTAAGCATAACGCATATAAGCATAACAATGGAGGTGCTATAAGAAAGATTATGACAACAGAGACACTTGAGTTTAAGACTGAGGTAAATCAACTCCTTGACCTTGTGATACACTCGCTGTATTCGCACAAGGAGGTGTTTTTGAGGGAGTTGATATCCAATGCCTCGGATGCCATTGACAAGAGACGCTACGAGTCGCTCATTAACCCCGACCTTGGCAGGGATGCCGGTGACTGGAAGATTCGGATAACCGTTGACAAGGACAAGGGGACGCTGACGATCAGCGACAATGGCATCGGCATGACACGCCAGGAGGCCATACGAGAACTCGGCACAATTGCGCGTTCAGGGACAGTGGAATTTCTCAAGTCGCTAAAGGACAGGGACGTCAAGGACAACCCTGAACTTATCGGGCAATTTGGCGTGGGGTTTTATTCTTCCTTTATGGTGGCCGACAGTGTGACGGTTATCTCAAAAAGTGCCCAGGCAGGGGACAATCCGGCCATTAAGTGGCAGTCCGAGGCAAAGGGCGCCTTCGTTATCGAGGACACCGAAAGGGCAACCGCAGGCACTGACATAATCCTGCACATCAACAAAGAAGAGGACAAATACCTCGACCAATGGGAACTCAGAAGCCTGGTCAAAAAGTACTCCGACTATATTGCACACCCTATCGTGATGGAAGTTGAAAAGGAAAAGGACAGCTCCATAGACAAGTCCCAAAAGGTTAAGGTCAAGGAAGACGAAGTCCTCAACTCCATGAAGGCCATCTGGCTCAAGGACAAGGCCGATATAGCCGAAGCCGAATACAACGAGTTCTATAAGCACATCTCACACGATTTCACAGACCCCTTAAGGGTGATCCACTATAAGGCCGAGGGCACGTCGGAGTTCACCGCACTGTTGTACATCCCATCGATGATCCCATTTGACATCTACTTTGACAAGTTCAAGGTTGGCACGGCGCTATACGTCAAGCGAGTGAAGATCATGGACCACTGCGAGGAACTGTTACCCAAGTACCTGCGGTTTGTAAAGGGCGTTGTTGACTCCTCTGACCTGCCGCTGAACGTCTCCAGGGAGATGCTTCAGAACAACCGCCAAGTGGATATCATAAATAAAAATGCAACCAAAAAGGTGCTTGACTCCCTTGCCGATATGATGCAAAAGGAGCCGGAGAAGTACGAGGAGTTCTTCAAGATATTTGGCAAGGTACTAAAGGAGGGCGTCCACTTTGACCTCAGTCGCCGTGAGGCTATCGCTGACTTGGTGCTGTTTAAGTCCATCAGGACGGACAAGGACAAGTTTACCACCCTCAAGGACTACGTCGCCAACATCAAGGAGGGACAGGAGGAGGTCTACTACATCACGGCACCATCGGTGCAGGAGGCCATGAGTTCTCCCTACATCGAGACATTCATGGACAAGGGCTACGACGTTCTGATCATGCCTGATGAGTTTGACGATATCATATTCAACCTCTTTGAGTACAAGGGCAAGAAGTTTAAGTCCGTGATCAAGGGCGACATAAAACTCGACAACAAAGAAGAGGCAGAAGAAAAAAAAGAAACCGCCAAGAAGTTTAAAAAACTCCTGGACATGATCCACGACCGTCTTGCGGAGGAGGTCAAGGAGGTGCGTCTGTCGGGCAGGTTGAAGGACTCACCCTGTTGTCTGGTCACAGACGATCACGCAATAGACCCGGCAATGGAGCGATTGCTTATGTCCATGGGCAAAGAAGTGCCAACAAGCAAGAGGATACTCGAACTCAATCCCTCTCATCCGCTTATTCAGGCAATGGAGAAGACCTTTAACGACAACGCCACCAGCGAAAAACTAAACGAAGGCATACGACTGCTCTACGACCAGGCCGTACTGCTAGAAGGGGGCAAGCTCAAGGACCCCGCAGCATTTACAAAGACCGTGACAAAACTCATGGCCGCAACCATGAGCTAACGGCTAAAACCCTCTCTCTTGCGTAAATTACGTGGTCAAGGCCGGATAGCCTTGATCACGTAAGCTGTATAAAAGGTTTTTTGAGGTATAGGCTTGCGTTGAGTATCCTGATGAAAAAAGGAGTTTTAGAAAGAAAAGCACAAGAGACTTTACAGAAAACAAGTTAAAGGAAATTGAGGGGATTTTTAATTGGCTCAAATCAATGCTTTAATAACAGAAAAGATTACAATGTTTCTCAGCAGAGTAGGTGAGCAAGGTATACATATAGATTCGGCTTACCTTTTTGGTTCGTTTGTAAAGGGAAATGACGGCAAATGGAGCGATATCGATATAGCGGTTATATCATCTGATATTTCAGAAGACCGTCTTAAGGAAAGAGTAAGACTAATGATGATAGCCTGTGATATTGACAATAGAATAGAGCCTGTCCCCTTTAGACCTGAAGACTTTACAGATGAAGACCCTCTGGTATGGGAGATAAAAAGATACGGAGTCAAGTTGGTATAGTGAATAATCATACCGCCACACGCCCATGTCTCAATATGACCTCAAACATGGCCCCACCCTTGATATTCCTCGCCTCGATCCTGCCATTGAGATGCGTCTCTGTGATTATCCGCGACAGGTACAGGCCCTGACCAACACCCTTGCCCTGCTCCCTGGTCGTAAAGTACGGCTCAAATATCTTGTCCATGATGTCTTTTCTGATGCCGCCGCCGTTATCGCTGATGGTTACCTTTATCGTGTCACCCATATTATAAAAATCCACGCATATGATACCATTGCTGTCCTTGTCAAGTAACCCCTGTTGTCTCTGGTGCAGTATGGCGTCTTTTGAGTTGCTCAGTATGTTTAGCATGACGTACTGGAAGTGTTGTCTGTACGTATCGAACATCAAATCGCCGCAACCGGTCACCTCCGACATATTTGTAACGGTTTCGTTGTGAGCGTGGCACGTAATCGTAAAATCTATGAGATTGACGTTGAGTATTGGCTGGAGTAGGGTTAAGACCTCCGCCGTGGCCACCTTTACGTCGAAGCGTTCCTTTTCCTCTTTGGGGCTGTAGAAGTTCATGAAGTCGTTTATGGTATCCGACATGCCCTTTAATTCCTGCATAGCCTCCGCCACGGCATTGTTTATGTAGGCGGCATCCAGTTCACCGTGCTCATGGGCCTCCTGGATGTCCTGGATTATTAACCCAACGGTATGCAGGGGCTGTCTCCAGTGGTGGGAGATGTTTACCAGCAACTGCCCCATCCTGGCCAGCTTTGCCTGATGTATCAATACCTGCTCTTGTTCTCTGCGCCTGGCCACCTCTGACTTGATCGTCTCTTCCAACGGGGCGGCTATGCTCCTTGTTATTGCCACGGATATTGCGCTGCCCAGGATAACCGCCAACAATCCCCACAGAGTGATAATGACCTTTGCCTTCCGGTACATATCAGCGGCATAAGTGTCGGCGTCTTTGACGTGCTCCTTTTCCGTCTCAACAAGCGTGTCAAGGTCTGCCAGCCACTTCCATTGGACGGAGCGCACTTCGGTGACAAGCAAATCGGTCGCTTCTTTCCTTTTGCCTGATAACGATAACTCAACGACATTGTCCCACAGCGCAAGGGTTATCGCATCCTCCTCCTGGAGGCTCTTAAGCAGGGCGTTTGACTTGTCATCGTGGAGGTCTGCCATCAACTCATTTCTTTTTTTCATATATTGCCCCCTGGCCTCTGACAAGCGCTTAAGCTCATACCGTCTCCCTGCAGGGTCATCCAAAAGCAGCACGTTCCGCACAAGCACGGAGCTATGGCGCACAAAGTACCGCATATCCTGAGCAATCCCCAACCGCACGTTGTGCAACCTCACGATCTTATCAATGGAGACCTCCATGTCACTCAGATACGAAACCGATATCCCTACCAAAGCAGCTATGATGCCCAAAAACAAGAAAAAACCTGCCGCTATACGTATGATTATCTTTGAATATCCGGTTTTCATGAAATCCCTGGTCTTGTAATCACGTCTTATTTAAAGTGAAAAACTTGGATAATTTAAAAGGAGGATGGTTTGTGATAGAGGTGCCCCACCCCTAATCAATCCCAGGTATCTTCTTCAAATATCTCACGAACGTCAAACTCAAGCCCCTCAATTGCCTTTGACCTCACGATTCCCTCATCAATGGCCGATGAGTACAGGTCATACTCGCCATCTTTAATGGTATATATCTCAAGTGTACCGTACTCTGGGTAGACCAGCCAATATTCGGGTACTCGATAGTGTTGATATATCTTCTTTTTTTTATCGGTATCCATATGTAAGGTGTTCTTAGATACCACCTCGCACACCATATCAGGGACCCCACGTATCCAGTCTTGTAGTATATGCTTATTGTTTTTATGTATAAATATCAGATCAGGTTGAAGCCTGTTTAAGCCATCCTCTAAGATAACATCAAGTGGTGAGATAAAGACCTTTCCGATTTTTTTGTTTTGGATGTATGTGTTGATAATAGTGCTGAGTTTAAAAACAATCCCCTGATGCTTACTTAACGGACTAGGCGACACAAACTCCTCCCCATCAATTATCTGTGTTAAATCAAACGTCCTTAAATCTTCTGCTTCTAATGTTTGCATAAACCCTTCAACGTATCCTTATTGATTATAAGCTATCACAGAGCAACGGTAATTGTCAATGGTACAATTAGTTTTTCCTTACAGCAAGAATGTTTTGTCAGTGATAAGGAAATAGCTTTTTAGATTGACACCCACTGATACAATGGTTTAGAATTGATTATCAAGAGACGGTAGTTCTCTTGGGGATATTATTGCCGGATATGTACATAGACCTTGTGCATCACATAAACAGCTTTTTGGCTGCCTTTATCCTGCTGACGGCATTTGGTATGCTGGTGCAGAGGAGGATGTCGGGGCTTATATTTCTGTTTACGTGGCAGGGGTTGTTTCTTGCCGTAAACACTGCCTTGGTGGGTTTTGTGGTCAACCGTCACCACCTCTACATTTCATCAGCCCTGACGCTGATACTGAAGGTGCTCCTGCTGCCGTATATACTGCACACCCTTGTCAGACGATTAAAGATACACAAGGAGGTCGAAACCATCCTTCACGTCCCAACGATCATGTTCATTGGCATTGCCCTGGTTATATTCTCCTACCACCTGGTCTCCCCCATCAGGGAACTCTCAACCCTTGTGACACGCTCTACCCTGGCGGTTGCTCTGGCTACCGTCATGTTGGGACTCCTGATGATGATCACCAGGAAAAACGCCGTCACCCAAATCATAGGCTTCCTCGCAATGGAAAACGGACTCTTCTTTGCGGCCACAAGCGCCACCTACGGGATGCCGTTGCTGGTGGAGCTTGGGGTGGCCCTGGACATACTCATTGCCGCATTTATCTTTGGCGTGTTCTTCTTCCACATACACTCCAACTTCGACTCCCTCGACGTCGAACAACTGGCAAGACTCAAGGAGGTGGACTAGGCGGTGTCTCTTGTCGTGTTGCTGTGTCTGCCGCTGTTTGCTGCCGGTGTCCTGGTTGTTGTCAGGGAGCGGCGATTGGCTGCCGAAATCAACGTTGCCGCCTCTGTTGTAACGTTTCTGGCGGGGATGTGGCTGGCCTGGGATGTCCATACCAAAGGCCCCGTGCTTGTGGCCTGGGAACTCCTTTTTGCCGACGCCTTCAGTGTATACCTGGCGCTTATCACCACCTTTGTCGGGATGACTACGTCCGTCTTCAGCCGAAGATACATGGCCGTGGAACAACAGCATGGCGCCCTGGGGCCACAACGTATGAGGTACTATCACACGTTGTTTCAGTTGTTCATCGCCACGATGCTTGTGGCACTGCTGACAAACAGCGTTGGCATACTGTGGATAGCGATGGAGATGGCCACGTTGTCCACGGTCCTTTTGGTATCGCTGTACCGCACGCCGTCATCCATTGAGGCGGCGTGGAAGTACTTCATACTCTGCGGCGTGGGGATTGCCCAGGCACTCTTTGGGACGATTCTGCTCTACCTTGCGGCAGAAAAGGTGCTCGGTGAGGGCGGTGATGCCCTCCTGTGGACAAACCTCAACAGTGTAGGCCACATGATGGAGCCCAACATACTGTCGATGGCATTTGTGTTCCTCATGGTTGGGTACGGCACCAAGATGGGGCTTGTCCCCGTCCACCACTGGCTCCCCGACGCCAACAGTGAAGGGCCGCCACCGATAGCCCTGTTGTCTGGGCTGCTCTTAAACGTTGCCCTCTATGCCCTGGTCAGGTGCAAGGTACTGGTGGATGCCTCGTTGGGTACGCACCATGCCGGCAATATCATGATGGGTTTTGGGTTGCTGTCGGTTATCGTTGCTGCCTTTTCCATCCTGCGGCAGAAGGACTTAAAGCGTATGTTTGCCTACTCTTCCATCGAACACATGGGCATAACTACGTTTGCCTTTGGCCTTGGCGGGGCCACTGCTACTTTTGGGGCATTGCTTCACATGCTTGTGCATAGTCTGACAAAGTCCACCCTGTTCTTCACTGGCGGTCATGCCATACAGATGCACAGGAGCCAGGAGATGAGCAGGATCAGGGGGCTTATCAGGGGCAATCCGGTTGTTGGCTGGGGGCTGATGTTTGGGGTCATGGCCATTGTGGGGATGCCCCCATTTGGCGTCTTTATCAGCGAATTTCTGATCCTCACCGCAACGGTCAAGAGTGCCCCGTATCTGGTCCCGGTGCTTGTTGTTGGGCTGGCGGTGGCCGCTTCGGCGCTCTTTAGACGCGTTCAGTCGATGGTGATGGCCGAGGTGCCCTCATATCAGCACCCCGTGCAGGTGGCCTACGTACCAATTGTGTTGCACGCTGCATTGGTGTTGATGATCGGCATATACATACCCGAATTCTTTGATCAGTGGCTTAAAAACGTCGCAGAGTATCTGAAGTGAGATTCAGTGTGGATATTTCCAGGTACGAAGGTGTAACCCAATGTATCCAATGATGAAGGCATCTGTTTGGCCATCGGGTGGATAGAAGTGGATGCGCATATTCTGACCAAGTAGCTTGCTGTGCCAAGTGAAAGTTCTTTCTACTCCGTCGGGACACTTAAATGTTCTTAAGTCGGAACTTCCAGAGGTTTATCTCCTAAAATCTACATAGACCGTTGAATATACTGCCAATGCTAAGGTAGCGTCATTTTTGTGTAGCTACGAATATTTTACATATATACTTGACAAGCACGTTGATATATGCTATTATGTAGCTACGATGTATGTGCAGAGGATCATAAAGAAAGTAAAAAACCGTACATACTCTACAGTTCTCCTGGTAGAGAGCTATAGAGATGGAGGCAAGGTAAAGCACCACAACATTTTAAATTTGAGCAAGTGGGAAAAGCAACAGGTAGATGCCCTTGATGCATCACTAAAAGGAAATTATTTGTCCTCGCTTGATGATTTAAAAACCAAAGTCGGCAAATCTATTGGAGGAATATGGGTGTTTAAACAATTAGCCGATCAGTTGGGTATAACCAAAGTACTTGGAAAAGGAAAAGAAGCTTTATTTGCTTTGTTGTTAATAATTGGAAGAATAATTACTCAAGGTTCAAGATTACACTTATGTCAGTGGGGTAGGGGACAAGAATTAGAGGATGTATTAGGTATAAAAAAATACGATGAAAATCATCTTTATGCAACTCTTGATTGGCTTTCCATAAACCAGGAGGACATAGAAGATGCTTTATTCAAGAGCAGATACAATGACAAACCTCCTCGTTTGTTTCTCTATGATGTAACATCCAGTTATTTGGAGGGACAGCAAAATGAATTAGCCGCCTACGGTTACAACAGAGATGGTAAAAAAGCTAAAAAACAAATAGTAATAGGATTATTAACTGATGATAATGGTATTCCTGTAGCTGTAAGGGTGTTTAAGGGTAATACATCAGATACATCAACTGTTTGTGAACAAGTGAAGAAGTTATCTAACCGTTTTGGTGTAAAGGATATTACTCTTGTGGGAGATAGAGGTATGATTAAAAATGTGCAAATAGAACATTTATCTTTATATGGCTTTGATTATATTACTGCAATAACAATTGATGGAAATAGAATATGAAGGAGTAAGATATGTATTAGGATTTGTCCACAAATAACTTGTACAAATGGTGTCTAAATATGTTATGCTCAAAAAGTGCAAAGCGATACCGAACTTATGATACAAAGAAAATTTGAAGTACTCAAAGATGTTTTAGACGAACAAGGCAGACGAATGTGGGCTGCAGTGGAAGCCGAGGCATTGGGACGAGGAGGAGTTACTTCAGTTTCCAGATCTACTGGTCTTTCGCGGACAACGATATATGAAGGAATTAGACGTATTGCTGAATCAAAGGAAAAACCTTCAAAAGGGAAAAAGAAGATACGTTTACCTGGAGGTGGACGCAAGCCGGTTGTTGAAACAGACCCATCCGTGCTTGTAGATATTGAGGGGTTGGTAGATCCGGTTACCCGAGGAGACCCTGAGTCTCCATTACGGTGGACCTGTAAGAGTGTTCGTAATCTTGCTGTTGCTCTTCAAAACCAAGGACA
>NZ_JMFO01000022.1 GCF_000714715.1 Candidatus Magnetobacterium casense | reverse complement strand
CAACTTTTTGTCTACCAATCACATGTCCTTGGTTTTGAAGAGCAACAGCAAGATTACGAACACTCTTACAGGTCCACCGTAATGGAGACTCAGGGTCTCCTCGGGTAACCGGATCTACCAACCCCTCAATATCTACAAGCACGGATGGGTCTGTTTCAACAACCGGCTTGCGTCCACCTCCAGGTAAACGTATCTTCTTTTTCCCTTTTGAAGGTTTTTCCTTTGATTCAGCAATACGTCTAATTCCTTCATATATCGTTGTCCGCGAAAGACCAGTAGATCTGGAAACTGAAGTAACTCCTCCTCGTCCCAATGCCTCGGCTTCCACTGCAGCCCACATTCGTCTGCCTTGTTCGTCTAAAACATCTTTGAGTACTTCAAATTTTCTTTGTATCATAAGTTCGGTATCGCTTTGCACTTTTTGATCATAACATATTTAGACACCATTTGTACAAGTTATTTGTGGACAAATCCTTAGTATGCTGATATTTAACTGTTAGAAAAATAAAGTGTTTTAATAAACAAAAAAGGAGGACATTATGGTTTCCAAGCTTCCTAAGTCTGTGACTGGGCATGGGACTTTTATTTACAATGCAGAACACACTATTGCAAAGTATGGTGGTCCTGAAGAAGTTGCTAAGTCATTGAAAAGGCTTGATATGCAGCATGCCTGGATACGTATCCACGGATACATGCCTATTCATGACATAGAACCTACGAAATCACTTGTAAATGCTATTAAGGATTATGGTATTGAGGTTGCGGGTTGGGGATGGTGTCAGGGTGAAAACATAACGCGTGAATATAAAATAGCTCTTGATAGCCTTGAAAGGTTTGGTTTATCAGACTATATTGCCGATATTGAACAGAAAGTAAATGGTGCATCCTGGACGAATGATGAAATTGTCTTATTTCTTAGCAAAGTACGTGAATCGTTGAGTCCTGAAAGTGCAATAGGTGTCTCTAGCCACGGCTTTATACATTGGCATGAACCTGAGTTAATGAAAGTTGCAGATTCATTAGTTGATTTCTTTGCTCCTCAGGTATATTGGTTTAGATTCCCATCGAAAAAGATACTACATGCTGCCGGACTTTTAGAATCTGAATATCCATTAGACAATCCAGATTCTTATGTACGTCTGTGTATTAATAGTTGGAAGAGGTATGTAAGTAAGCCAATTGTCATAACTTGTCAAGCATATTGGGGTGAAGGAGGATATACCCAACAGACTTCTGAGGTAAAAGTAAAGGAGTTTTTAAGGAACTTTAAGATTTACGATTCAATTGTAGGTCTTAACTGGTGGCATTTTGGCGGTAAAGGTCAGAGTGCTATGAGCTCTTCGATGATTAATGCTATTGAAGAGAAAAAAATAAATAATTTATTTAACAAACAACAAAGGAGTTCTTTAGCTATGAAAACAAACATAGAGCTTTTAAATTTAGTTAAATCACAGGAAGGGGATATTTATAAGTTTGGTGTAGAAGTATCACTATCTGATTCCAATCCGTCAGCTTTTGACTGTGCCGAATTAGTTGAATGGGCTTGTGCTCGTTTAAAAATAGAGCCTACCATGCCAGACGGCTCATGGATTCAAGCAAAGCATTGTAAGGATCATGGAAAACTTATAGATGTTCAACAAGCATATACAATACCTGGGGCTTTGTTGTTTAAATTCTCATCAAATCCGTTTGAAGGTGATAGGCCTAGACATTCTCATGTAGCAATTAGTTTAGGTAATGGTAAAACATTCGAAGCTCGAGGAGAGGACTATGGTGTAGGAACTTTTGATTCTGCTGAAAGTAGAGGCTGGACACACGCAGCTCGTATCCCTGGTATCACGTATTCCGAAGAAACCTTTTATGTTGTAGAAGTACCAGAACCGGTAAATGAAGAGTACTCAATAAACATAACTCTTCCGCTTTTATCTTATTATAGCGGATGTTCTGGGTTTTGACTGTAAAAAATCGTGTAACCCCTTGACACTAAACGATTATTCAAAATTGATAGTGTCTACATTTTAAAATTCTTTGCTATATTAATAAGTTATCATGAAATGTATTATACCATGCCTCACTAATAAAATCAAGTTTTAGTGTCTACGTGTTTACACATTTTCTTTTATAAAACCTTATATTTAAAGGAAGTAAGCCTTTTTTTGCGCAGAACATCCGTTATAGAAAAAGTAAAGGGCATGATGTGAAAATATTACAGGGACTTCTGCATGCTCGTGGTTATGCCGGTATAGTTGGTGAAGTTGATGGAGATTTTGGTGTAAACACTGAAAAGGGAGTTAAAGCCTTCCAAAGACGTGTTCTTATTTTGGACAATGGTATTGTTAATATGGAAACTTGGAAAAAACTTTTTGATTAAAAAAAGTGGCTCTTTCTTAAAAGGTATCCCCCTCCCTCATTCCTTCCCACAAGGGGAGGGAGGTCTGTGTCATTTCAGTATAAATCCTTAAATCTGTGTAATCCTGGTTCAGACAATCCCCGTCTTTGCTTAAATATGACATTTGACCCTATAATGCTTAACCTTGCTATCATCACAGAAATATTTACAGTAACCCCACTTTTATTATGCTACTGTGTTATGGCATAATTATAAACCTTATCTTGCAAGGTTGTTGACCGGGTTATATTGCAGGAACAAATAAAAGGAGGACGTACACGTATGTCACAGGTTACGTTGGAGATTGACGGTATGAGTTGCAACCACTGTGTTGCACGAGTCCGAAAGGCGATAGAGTCGCTGCCTGGCGTGTTATCATCCGAGGTCGGGATAGGATGCGCTACGGTGGATGTGGACGATACAAGGCTCTTGAGCGATATGTTAGTGCAGGCCATTGAGGGAGCCGGGTACAAGGTAAAATGAGGGCGCTCATACAACGTGTCAGTGGTGCGTCCATCCGTGTTGACGGGGTGCCGGGTGCATCCATGTCAGGGGGGCTTGTCCTGTTGCTGTGTGTTGAGCGCGGGGATACTGACTCTAACCTGGAGTACGTGCTAAGGAAGGTCATCAGCCTGAGGGTCTTTGATGACGCCGATGGCAGGATGAACCTTTCGCTGCGGGACGTTGGCGGCTCTTTGCTTGTGATATCGCAGTTTACGCTTGCCTCTGACTGTCGTAAGGGCAATCGGCCATCCTTTGACATGGCGGCCCCACCGGAGGCGGCCAACGCATTGTATGAGCGGTTTATAGAGCGGGTGCAACAGGAGGGGGTACAGACCTTTAGCGGCGTCTTTGGCGCCCATATGCAGGTGACTCTTACAAATGACGGCCCGGTGACCTTTATGATAGAGTCCAGGGGATAGAGACGTCATTAGTTAGCATAAAGCAAAAATAAGGAAGATTTATCATGAATAAACCATACTCTATAGGAGTAGACCTTGGAGGTACAAACCTCCGTGTGGCATTGGTGGCAAGGGATGGCAGGATCGTTGAAAGGATAAAGGTGCCAACCTGCAAGGAAATCATCAATAACCTGATCGATTCTATCGGGAGGCTTTTTTCGGACGACGTACATGGTATCGGATTGGCCATAGCCGGTGTCATCGACGTGGATAACAAGAGTATAACATCCTGTCCCAACCTCAGGTTGCTCGAAGACATACGGATAGTTGAACTTATCGGGAGCAGGTTTAAGGTGCCTGTGTTTCTGGAAAACGATGCCTACGTGGCAACACTTGGGGAGTCTGTTGCCGGAGTGGGCAGGCAGTTTGACAGTTTTGTGTTATTGACGCTTGGCACGGGTATAGGCGGTGGAGTTATATACAACCGGTCACCGCTGAAGATAGCCTCCGAGCTTGGTCACGTCATCGTGGAGACGGGCGGGCGGAGGTGCGGATGCGGCAGTTCCGGGTGTCTGGAGGCATACGCATCTGCCAGGGCCATGGTCGAGCTTGCCACGGAGGGGATCAATGACGGCAGGGATTCGCTGATGAGCAGACATATCACAGGAGGCGACAGGAGCATCCAGCCTGCAGACATCTACCGGTATGCCCTGGAGGGGGATGACTTTGCCACAGAAATATTAAAGATGGCGGGACGTTATCTTGGCAGCGGCATTGCCGGATTTATTAACATCTTCAGTCCCAATGCGGTAATTCTCACGGGAGGTCTTACGGGGGCATGGGATATCTACGTGCAGGAGGCCATAAGGGTTGCGTCGGAAAACTCCTTCAGGGAGTTATACGCAAAGACGCAGATAGTGCGTTCATTCCTGGACGATGACGCCGGATTAATAGGGGCAGCCTGCCTGGCATTCGGGTAACTGTGCAATAATCAGGCGCTGTCGTGTTACTGTCTCGTTGAGACATGGATGACGTTGTAGACATTGTATGGGGGTCTCTATGGTTGTTAAGGTTCAATTTTTTCTCCGCCCCCTTGACAGATGCCTCAGAGGTAATGCTACTATACCTATATGGAGACGATATCTACGGAGACCTTAACGCATAAAGACACGCTCACGGCGGATTCTCTCTACGAGGTTGATTTGTATCAATGGGCGTTTCATAATACCGATCTGTTGCGGCAGGGCAGATTCGCGGAGATAGACCTTGAAAATATAATAGAGGAGCTGGAAGGCATGGCCAGGAGTTACAAGAGAGAGCTATTGAACCGATTAACGGTGCTAATAATGCATCTGCTAAAATGGCAGTACCAACCAAAACGGCGTAGTAGGAGTTGGCGTGAAACAATAAATAATCAAAGAAGAGAGATTAAATTTTTACTCGAGGACAGCCCAAGTCTAAAATATAATATAGAAGTCGTTATTGCTAAAGGATTTATAGAAGCTAAACGCACATTTGAAAATGAAACAGGAATTAGCGCCAGGGAATTACCTGAGACCTGCTTATACACATTTGAACAACTAATGGATTATGATTTCTGGGCTGAATAGTCCTTTGGGGAAAATGTATGAACTTGAGGCAGGGAGTATAGAGAGGCCAAAGAGCTTGGCACCCTTATTGCACTCACTCACTCACTCACTCACTCACTCACTCACTCACTCACTCACTCACTCACTTAAATGAGCGGACTAATAGTTTAATAACTTATTTTACCATAACCAACCTTTCAGCCTTTGTCTTTCTGTCTTTCTTACCGCAATCCATAGAAGGTGAATATCGCGTGACTGTCGCTTACGGTTATCTATTGCTCAATGCGCACCCTACGGTCGTTAAGCTCGATCTCAGCCGTTTAACGCAATCAACCAATAGAATAAGCAGGCCGGTTTTACCGGTCGTACAGGGGAAAAAACAAGACGTAATTTGAGGAGGATGTATGTTTGGGAGAAGTAATAACCGAAGAGAGAGAAGGTATTTCCAGTCGTACAGAAGGTCGGGCGTAGGACTACTGCTTACCTTGGCGCTGGTTGCCGTGATCGGGGCCGCCTACGCCGGAACAGTCAGTCTGCCACAGACGGGGCAGACAACGAGCTACGACGCCAACACCCCACAACGGGACGACGGCGCAATCAGGGCGGGTGTGGCTTGGCCGAATCCGCGGTTTACCGACAACAGCGACGGGACAGTTACCGACAACCTCACGGGGCTGATGTGGACCAAGGATGCCAGCCTTCCTGGCCCTCGCTACTGGCAAGGTGCTCTAGACTACGTCGCGTCAATGAACAGCGGGGCTGGCACGTATGGTTACACCGACTGGCGGTTACCGAACATATATGAGTTGGAGAGTCTCGTCAACGCGGGACAGGCTAATCCGGCGACGTGGCTGATTTCGCAGGGCTTTACCAATATGCAGTCTGACTTCTACTGGTCGGCGACTACCGTTGATTGCCCATGGACGGTTACTGACACATCCGAAGCATGGGGCGTTAACATGACTGATGGAGGTGTATACACCGGAGTTAAGTCTGGTACCCCCTAACTATGTATGGATGGTTCGTTCAATATCGGCTGCTACCATAAGTCTACCTCAAACTGGCCAGACTACAACCTACGCTGTAGGTGATGATGGTGCGTTACAAAAAGGTGTACCTTGGCCTAACCCAAGGTTTACAGACAACGGCAATACTACCATAACAGATAATCTTACGGGGCTTATATGGCCCAAAGATGCCGGTACACCAACAGTGAGCAGTTGCACTGGCGGGATTAAAATATGGCAAGAGGCTCTGGATTATGTTAATTGTCTTAATACGTCTAATTACCTTGGTTACAGCGATTGGAAATTGCCAAACAGAAAAGAGGTGTTTAGCCTACTTAATCGTTCAATCGATCCGTTCATTAATGTTCAGAATAGCAACTATTGGTCCTCCACAACCTACGCTTACAGTACGTCTGTAGCGTGGGTTAGCTGGAGTTTTGGTAATATTGCCACCTACGTTGGCGCTAAGTCCAACGGCTACTATGTTTGGCCCGTGCGCACCGGACCTGTTGGTACTTTGCTAAATCTGGCCGTTTCAAAAACCGGAACAGGCTCGGGTACTGTGACGAGTGCGTCTTCAGAGATCAACTGCGGTTCAACGTGCACCTTTCCATATCCTACAGGCGCATCCGTGACCCTGACCGCAGCGGCGGATTCAGATTCGACCTTCACCGGCTGGAGCGTGGACTGCACGGGGACGGGTTCAACCTGCACGCTGACGATGTCGGCGGCAAAGAACGTCACAGCGACGTTTGCCACACCAACTCCGACTCCCACGCCGACACCCACACCAACACCAACGCCTACTCCAACACCGACGCCTACGCTGCCCCCGACTCCCACACCAACGCCTACTCCCACACCAACAGCAACCCCAACACCGACGCCTACGTCTACTACGACACCAACGCCAACAGCAACCCCAACTCCCACTCCCGCACCAACCCCAGTGGTTGTCACTGACGACAAAGGTCAACCCATCACCATCAGCGTTGCAACCACAGCGACTCTGTCCAGCATCAACGCTACCACAACCCCCGACGTAAATGGACTAAAACTGAGCACAGGCAATAGCGGACGCTTACCGATAGGCACGATTACCTTCACCCTGACAAACGTGCAACCCAACGTTGATACCCAAATCACCTTCTACATGCCTCAGACGATAAACGTAAACCGTGTCTTTAAGTACGGGCCTACCGCTACAAATGCCACCCCACATTGGTATGACTTCAATTGCAACAAGAGCGTGAGCAACAAACCCTGCGGTGAGGTTAATGTTGTGCAAGGCCAGAAGATCGTTATCCTTCACCTGACCGACGGTGCCTTAGGCGATAACGACTTGACGGTCAATGGGACTATTACAGACCCCGTGGCGCTTGTCCAGGATGTAGCGACAGTGCCGACGCTCAACGAGTACGGGACGATCATCCTTATGGCGCTTTCAAGCCTTGTCTTGATGCGTAAGTTAAGACGTTAAAAAATGATTTTTCTCAAAGTGAGTGGGGACATAAGGTGTTCCTCTCACTTTATGAGGGGGGAGAGAGGGTGGAGAGGTGCTTTTAAACTGAAAACAAAATTAGCCCTGCAACTTTTGACCTTTAAGTGTAGTGTCCTGCTATTGTTATTACTTAATGATTTTACCCTACAACGACATAACATAAGAGGGTGCATAAATTTTTGGTGGCGTCAGGCTGCCTTCTTCAAATGGCTGACTATCTTGCTCCATTGTTCTGACAGATATAATACAATTAGGGAGATAACAGAAAGAACCCTCCCCTAACCCATCCCATAAAGGGAGGGTGATTTGTGCTGGTATCTTTGACATATTTTAATTTCCCTCCACTTGTGGGAGGGAATACAAGGGAGGGGTCTCCTAAAACATTTGTGAGGGCTAAAAAAACCGCCACCATCTTTTATCCTCGTTTGGCCTGTATCAGGTCCAGGAGGCTGTTGAAGGATTCTATGAATAGCCTCACGCCGTCTTGTTCAAGTTTCAGGGTTACGGCGTTGATGTCTATGTTGAAGTTATCGAGGGCATCCAATAGTATTTGGGTCTCTTCGAGGTCTTGGTCGATGGTTCTTTTGGCTATGCCGCCGGCTCTGAATGCCTTGACAGTCTCATCCGGCATGGTGTTGACCGTGTGAGGGCCAATGAGGTTATTGACATAGAGGCAGTTGTTGTATGCGGGGTTTTTGGTGCTGGTGCTGGCCCACAACAGGCGCTGTATCTTACCGCCGCGCTCCTTGAGTTTGATAAATCGCTCCGACGAAAACAACGTTACCATCGTCTGGTATGCCACCTTTGCATTGGCCACGGCAGCCTTGCCCATGAAGTCATCTACCTCCGTGATATCGGTGCGATCTTTAAGCATGGCGTCTACGACGGTGTCCAGACGACTGACAAAGAAGCTCGCCACCGATGCAATCGATGCAATGGATTGCTTGTTCTGCACTCGCTCGGATAGTCCCTCAAGGTAGGCGTTGACGACCTCCTCGTACCGGGTTACCGAAAAGAGCAGTGTGGCGTTGACGTTGTAGCCCTCTGCCGTCAATTGCCTGATTGCGGGTAGCCCCTCCGTGGTGGCCGGCACCTTTATCATCACGTTGGGTCTGCCGATTGACTTAAACAGCTCCCGTGCCTCGGCAACAGTTGCCTCCGTGTTGTAGGCAAAGTTGGGGTCTACCTCGATGCTGACAAAGCCGTCCCTGCCCTCGGTCTTTTCATAGACCCCCATCAGGAGGTCTGCCGCCTCGGTGATATCCCGTAGCTCAAGGGCGTAGAAAACATCCTTGGCCGTCCTGCTCCGGTTGGAAAACGTCTCCTGCATGAGCGCATCGTAGTCGTTACTGTCTTTGATGGACTTATAGAAGATGCTTGGATTTGATGTAATCCCACGGAGGTCATCCTCGTCTATCATACGCTTGAGTTGGCCTGAGTTTATGAGTCCTCTGCTTATGTTGTCAAACCAAAAGCTCTGTCCGAGCCTGCTGAGTTCGGTTAGTGGATTTGAAGCCATTAAATCCCCCTTCTTAATATGTATATTATAATAGTGGGCGCCCAAAAAAATACCCTCTTAATTTTACACTAAACAAGTGCTTTTTTTGCAAGAAAAATTATATAATATCAAATCAATAAGGACACATAAAAAAACTATGGAGGTAACTGAATGAACCAAAAGATGATGGAATCGTTTGATGAACTGATCAAACTATCGACAAAGTTTGTTTCTCAGCAGGGTGGCAAATGGGACCATACTGCGTGGCTTGAGTTCCTGTCTGATATCCAGAAGATGGGTTACAATCTCACCCATGACATGCAGTCATATCTGGGATCGATGCTGGAATCGATGAAGAAGCTCTACAGCACATCCACTTCAACAACCGGATTTGAGAACATCATACTTGGGATCGCCAACAACACCGTCGATTTTATCAAAAAGACCAGTGGCACGTGGGACCACCAGGGCTGGGAGGCGTATCTGAAGGACCTGCAGAAAAAAGGTGTCGAACTATCCGAGGAAACCACCACGTACCTCGGTGGAATCCTTGAAGCTGCCAAGGAACTGTATTTATTTCCTATCCAGCAGGTCAAGGATTTAAAAAAGTAGTCTTAGGGCCTGAAATCTCTGAGCATTAAAGATTTTGGGGATGCCTTGTCTTAAGGGGTGGAGGTTTGATATTGCCTCCACCATCGGTGACCGGTGCCGGGCATGGTCACAAATAGTGCTTAATGCACTCTGCACTAAAAAAAAATTATGACAGAGGGGGTTATATTTCAATGGTTGAAGTAACGTACAAGAAGTTTACCAAAGAAGAGGACGCAATCTATGACAAGGGCATAGAGACCCTCAGGAAGGCGCTTGCCTCCGGTGTTTCGTATCCCGAGGCGTGTGCACTGCTGGATGTCTCAGACGCTGAACTAAAAACGATCATCACCGACGATTTCCTGAAGATATCCATAGCCGAACTGCACTACGGCGGAGGTATGCCTTTAAAAGAAGTAGCACGCAGACTCTCAGTCGCCTACGAACTTATAGTGCAGACACGGGGAATTATGCTCGAAGATATAGAAAACACCGGCCTGAGCGAGTACCACAGGCAGACCTCACAGGGCGAGGCATAAAAGGAGACTGGTGTAGATGATAGATGTTGATTATATAGTACACGGAGACTATCTCCTGACAATGATAAACGACCATGAGCCGATAGTTAATGGCGCCATAGCCGTGATTGATAACAAGATAATAGATGTAGACACGTATGAGCTCATATCGCAACGTTACAGGCCGTCCATGAGGCTTGGTGGTTCCGGTAAAGTGGTGTTTCCCGGGCTTGTAAACACGCACACACATGCGGCGATGGTGTATTTTCGTGGCATGGCCGATGACCTCCCGTTGAAGAACTGGTTGGAGGATTACATATGGCCGGCAGAGGGCAAGTGGCTCAGTGATGAGTTCATCTACGATGCGGTGGAACTTGCCTGTCTTGAAATGCTCCTGGGCGGGACAACGACCTACAACGACATGTATTTCTTTGAGGGCAGTGCGGCACGTGCGGTTAAGGGGATGTCGATGCGTGCAGTGCTTGGGTGTGGGGTGTTGGACTTCCCGTCGGCCTCTGCAAAGGATACGCAGGGGTACCTCGACAACGCAGAGGCATTTATCAAGGACTGGAAAGATGACCCGCTGGTGACACCCTGTATAGCCCCCCATGCCCCCTATACGTGCAGTCCCGATACCTTCATGAAATCCAGAGCTTTGGCACAACGCTACAACGTCCCCATGCACACCCATCTGTCCGAAACCCAGCACGAGGTGCAGGAGGTCATCGCCAGGTATGGCAAGCGTCCCGTTGAACACCTAAACGATATAGGTTTTCTGGATAGTCGTCTGGTGGCAGCGCACTGTGTGTGGTTGTCTGAGGTGGAGATCGAGTTGCTTGCACAAAATCAGGTGGGTGTCTCTCACTGCATCGAAAGCAATCTCAAGCTGTCCAGCGGAGTGGCCCCGGTGGTTGCCATGCTTGAGCGTGGAGTGAGCGTGTCCTTTGGGACGGACAGTGCCGCAAGCAACAACGACCTCGACCTGTTTACGGAGATGTCTATAGCCGCCCGTCTGCACAAGACCATGTGCAACAACCCAACCGTCCTCAACGCCCGTCAGGCCCTGACAATGGCCACACGTCTTGCGGCAGAGCAGTTGGGGTTTGGTGACAGACTCGGATGCCTCAAGCCCGGATATCTGGCAGACGTCGTCATAGCCGACCTGAACAGGCCACATTTGACGCCATTTTATGACATCTACTCGCTGATCGTCTACTCCATGCGCTCGGCAGACGTGGACACGGTGATGATCAATGGCAAGGTGGTTGTCCAAAGCAAAAAGCACACCCTCAAAGACGAAGCCGCCATACTTGATAAGGCCCTGTGGTGGAAAAACAGGATACAGCAAAAACAAGATGCCTGATGAAAAAAAGAAAAATGGTATCCTCTTTATATTTCATGGTGACTATACTTTAAGGCAAGAAAGAAAGGGGCGGCTCCGCCCCCCTGCAGAACCCCCCGCAAGGGGAGGGGCGAGGCGCCCCGGCCGGAAAGAAGTCCCCTTGACCCCATTTTACCATGCTTTTTTAAGAGGATACGAAAAATGAAGCTATTCTGCTATAATAGTAAGGATGCTGTTTATATATGCAAGAAGTGACATAGCGTTGAAGGAGCACTCGGATCAATCCCCCTAAGGACAAGACGGTTTTCCAGTGCCAGTCGTGTGGGCGGCAGTCGCTCAAATGGGTCGGTAAGTGCCCGGACTGCGGCGCCTGGAACAGCTTTGTCGAAGAGCGCCAGGAGAAACCCTCAAAGACTTCCAGGCCGTCCCTGAAATCCACACCAACCTCCATCTCCGACATCGAACTGGCCGACGAAGAGCGCATCTCCACCGGCATCCAGGAGCTAAATCGAGTACTTGGCGGGGGGATCGTTGCCGGCTCACTCATACTCATAGGCGGAGACCCTGGCATTGGAAAGTCAACGTTGGTGCTGCAGTTGCTGGAGGGGGTCTACAAAAACAACTCCTCCGTTGGTGGAGTGGCCCTGTACGTCAGCGCCGAGGAGTCCCTGAAGCAGATAAAGCTCCGGGCAAAGAGGTTGGGGATTGACACGGCTGAAATCCTGATCGTTTCGGAGACGTCCCTTGAGGTGATCTTTGAACACATAAAGAAGATAAAACCCGTAGTGGTCATTATAGATTCTATACAAACGGTGTTTACGCAAGAGCTTAACTCCGTCCCCGGTTCCGTGGGGCAGGTGAGGGAGGCCGCCATGAGGCTGATGCTCTATGCCAAACAGTCATCGGTGCCGGTGTTTATCGTCGGACATGTCACCAAGGAAGGCGCCATCGCCGGTCCACGGACACTGGAGCACATCGTGGATACGGTTATATACTTTGAGGGCGACCGGGGGCATCCGTACAGAATATTGCGGGCGGTTAAGAATCGCTTTGGTTCAACAAACGAAATCGGGGTCTTTGAGATGCGAGAGGGGGGACTTGCCGAGGTTACCAATCCCTCGGAGCTGTTTCTGGCCGAACGACCAATGGGGGTTGCCGGTACAACGGTGATCTCCACGATGGAGGGGACACGGCCATTGCTGGTCGAGCTGCAGGCGCTTGTGACGCAGACAACCTTTGGGGTTGCTCGTCGCACGGGCATTGGCGTGGACATAAACAGGGTCAACCTCTTGGTGGCAGTGCTTGAAAAAATCGGCGGACTACACCTGGGACACATGGACATATTTCTCAACGTGGTTGGCGGACTGCGGATTTCGGAACCTGCCTTTGACCTGGGGATCGTTACCACCATAGCATCGTCATTTCTGGACAGACCCGTAGAGGAGTCCCTCTTTGTCTTTGGCGAGGTTGGTCTCTCCGGTGAAATACGTGCCGTATCGCAGGCAGAATCAAGAATCAAGGAGGGCACCAAAATCGGCTTTAAGCAGGCCATTGTGCCGGAGGCTAACCTCACCAGGCTCAGTATAATCCCACAGATACAACTAAGAGGTGTCAAGAACATAGATGAAGCACTTAAGATTGCCATTAATCGTTAGCCTGACGCTCTTGTCACTATATGCCTGTGCCTGGCTGCCAAAGTTGAAAGGCACAACGACGGTAGACCACAGTCCCAAGGACATTACGCTAAACGAACTCCTTAAACGCCTCTACAATGTCACCAGGATATCGGGCATCGTCGAACTAAATCTCAAGACAAGCAAGCAGACCCTCTCCGGCAATGCTTCTATAGTCCTGGATGATTCCGGCTTTCAGATCAACGTCTACTCGCTGGGGTTTTTAGTCGGAGAGTTTACCCAGAAGGACGGTCACCTCTCCAGCAGTCCCGAAATGGATGACGCCGACAAGGAAATCTTTGCCAAGGTGATTAGGGAAGGGTTGATGTGGTGGAAGTTCAACGATCTGATAACCAGCGACATTGACAACTGGCTCATCCTAAAGACCTATGGACGGATAGTCGTCCTAGACAAGGCCGCACTGGCTCCGGTTAAACAATCCTTATACATCGGCGATGACAGCATCATGCGTATCGTCTACAAGGACACGGTATGGACGGATGGCATAGCGTATCCCTCCAGGATCGATGCAAGCCTCGGAGAAAACTCCCTGAACATCAAGGTCGAGGCCATCCGCTTTGAGTAAAAGGACATGAAGTTTACATGTAACAATAAGGAGCGCATATGGTAGCACAACAATCAACCGTTGGGGAGCCTGTAGTCAGTGTCGTGATGCTGTGCTACAATCGCAGAGAGGACGCCCGCGAGGGCCTTGCACACCTGACCACGCAGTCCTACAAGAACCTTGACATTGTGGTTGTAGACAACTGTTCTTCGGACGGCACCGCAGAGATGGTACAACAGGAATATCCCTGCGTTACACTGATCAGAATGCCCAAAAACGTAGGTGTTGGCGCCTACAATGAGGGTTTCAGGGCCAGCCGTGGCGACTACGTAATCATCATAGACGATGACAGTTTCCCCTCCGAGGGCAGCATCAAGCGGATGGTGGAAAAGTTTCAGGGCGACCCCACCCTTGGCATCGTGGCCTTTGACGTAAGGGACTACGCCCAGTACAACAACGTCTGTGCAGAGGCTACGGTAACAACGGCAGCCATCCCCGCATCAGGCAACGTTGGTGCCTACATTATGTCCTTTAACGGTGCCGGCGCCGGTGTCAGAAAAGAGATACTCGACAAGCTCGGCGGCTATCCTGGTGAGTTCTTCCTGTACGCCAACGAACTTGACCTGGCCTTCAGGGTGTGGGACAGCGGTTACAGGATCGAATCCTTCCCCGACGTGGTAGCATATCACAAGACTTCCGCTGTAAACAGACTCTCAGAGCGGGCACCGTTTTACTACACACGCAACACGTTCTGGCTTACGTGGAAGCACTACCCCTTTGATATGATGCTCAAGGCAAACGTGGCGCTTATATATCACGTGTTCTATCACACAATGGAGCAGTCAACAACGGTCTATCTCAGGGCGTTTGCCGATGCCATCTCCAGGATCGGGAAGATACGAAAAAAACGTAAGCCGGTAAAGCGAGAGATTGCCTCCAAGATACGAGTGCCCCTGCGGCTGCCATTTACTATGTACCGGTAAGGTTGGCATACCAAGTTTGGACCTCGATGCTTCAAGATATATTGGATAACAAGGGTAGAACTCAGATCACATAACAGAAGCACGGCAATAATGCCCTAGTATGACGGCATAAAATGGCATACCCCCCGGCATACACAGTTGATTGTGGTGCTCCCACAGCTTTGTATCCACAAACTACCCGCACGCCGCCATCCTTGTTGTTAGCTGATTGACAGTATATCATCTTTCTTCTCTACTCCTATCTCATACAAAAAATCCGGTGATATGCCTGCTCCATTATCCCAGCATATAGTATCTATATCACTGTTGACACAAACAGTCTTAAAGTAATTAATATCCCTTAAGGGTTCAAATATCTCACCGTCCAGATGTTCCTCTAAATCAACGTATCTTACAATGCCATTGTCAAAGGTAATCATAAGTTTATAATCTGATACATACGCTGCCTTTCTCACAAATTGCATATCAAACCTCCTATCCCAGATGTGATATTGAACGTAATGGCTTTTTAGCCATAGCGAGTTCCCAATTTTCCATAAGCTCCTTCCTGTGTTCAAATGCCCATTCAATAACCAAAGAGGCAATTCTTTTAGGGAGGTACCCCTCAATAAGTTTTAGTTCATCAATGGTGAAGACACCCGTTTGTTGTCCATACTTGGCATGAAAATGCGCCGGATTATGGTCTTTATATAAATCATTATCACGATTCCAAAAAATCTGCTTACCTCTGGCATTTATTTAATATATTATAACACACTTAGACAAAAAAGGAAGAAAAAAACGGTAAAAAACAAGAATGGGGAGGTATCTACCCTCCCGCAAGGGAAGCAGTCTCCTTAACCCCGTAAAGGGCTGGTGACAACTTTGTTGCAAACTTTGTATGTGTTTAGTATAATTGACTACTGTACATAAAGAGTATAAGCCAACAAATGATATGTCCTTGGTTACAATATTGGGGGATGATTAATTATGGGCTATGATGTCTTTATAAGTTATGATAGGAAAGACCGGGCCTTTGCTGATAAACTTGTGGGTAGTTTAGAAGATGGCAGCATTATTAGGTGTTGGATTGACCATCGTGATCTGCCTCCTGGTTCAAATTGGGCTGATGAAATAGTCAGCACTATACAAGAAAATCCTAAGCTGTTGATGGTTGTTCTCCTATCTGCAGATACTTTGAAATCAAGGCAAGTTGAAAGAGAAATTGCCGTGGCAGATGACAACAATGTTCATATAATACCCGTGTTCATTGAATATATTGAACTCGCTGGATCATACGCACTTTATCTGACTGGCAAAACATGGATAAATGCCTTTGAAATTGGTATTGACAATACCGCCGAAAAAGTACGTGTTGCAGTGGAAAAGCCTGATTATAGAGATGAACCAACAAGGGTATCAACACCAAAAAAGCCACCATATTTTACATATCGTCGCATTCTTGCTGTATTGATCGCACTACTTATAACCATATTTATAATATTTACTTGGAAACATTATCTCCAATCCAAAAGATTTGTGGATAACGGTGACCAAACTATAACCGACACGTCAACTGGACGAATGTGGACAAAAGACGCTGACCTTGTAGGTAGGAAGACTTGGCAAGAGGCGTTAGACTATGTTGCCTCGATGAATAAGGGGACAGCTTTTGGCTACACTGATTGGCGGTTGCCTCGTATAGAGGAACTTGAAGGGCTTGGTTACAAAGATTCTTGGCTCAAATCGCAATCCTTTATTAATGTGCAGTATAGCCGCTACTGGTCGTCTACTACCTCCGATAGCAGTACGTCCGACGCGTGGTTCTTCTACATGGGCGCTGGTGCTGGCAGCACCTACAATAAATCCAACTTCAACTATGTATGGCCAGTTCGTGGCGGATATTGATTATTTGGAGTACAGGTAAAAGCCATGCTGGATTTCTTTATGTAAGCGAGTACTACGCTCCAACCCAACCTCAAGCCGCCCTCCTTGTCTTCTCACTTTTCTTAGCCATGGAGCATCATCCTGTTGGTGACTGAGCGGGTTTCGCCGATGGATGTTACCCGTATGGCAGCCTTGTCGCGGACGGGGCATTTGTTTTCGCATATCCCGCACCCTACGCACAGCTTTGTATCCACAAACGGACGCTTGAACACCCGCACGCCGCCATCCCTGAGCTGCACCTCGACCTCCTGAAACCAGATGGCCTTGGGCGAGGTGGGACAGACCTCCTCGCAAACGATACACTCCGTGTTCATGGCCCAGGGTAGACACCTGCCACGATCATAAAATGCGGTACCGATCTTAGTTGGCGGGATGTCGGGTTTCCTGCCGATCTTCCTCTCAACGCTCAGGGGCACTAACGCCCCCGTTGGACACACGTGACTGCACAGGATACAGTTGTGTTCGCAGTAGCCGATCCGGTTGACCAACATCGGCGTCCACAGGCCCTCAAATCCACCTTCCAGTAAGGCCGGCTGGAGCACGTTGGTGGGACATACGCGCATACACTGTCCGCACTTGATACACCGGCGCAGGAAATCAGACTCGGCTATGGCCCCCGGCGGACGTATCACCTCGGGGCTTGCAAGGGTTGAGGCGGTTGCCGAACTCCTCATCACGGGGTAGAGGATGACTGAGGCCGCAGCGGTCTCAATGAGTCTGCGACGGTTGATATCCAGCGGTGCCTGCACGGAGCTGTGGGCGTCGGCCAGACCGTAGTGGAGCGCACCCTCGGGGCAGTCCTCGATGCAGTTGTAACAAAGGTGACACTCGTGGAACTTCAAATAAGCGTGCGGGTCGCAACCCCCGTGGCAGTTACGCGTGCAACGCTGACAGTCGGTACATTTGCTGACGTTGCGGCGGACCTTAAACAACGCCGCAGTTGACAACACCCCCAACAGTGCCCCAAGTGGACAGAGCACTCGACACCACAGGCGTGTAAAGTACCTGTTGGCAAACAGTATAAACAGAAACAAAAGCCCTATAAATATACCGCCTACAAACATGGGTTGCTTTATGTACAGATACCCCGTGAAATAGTTTGAGGCCGGGTATATGGCAACCGCAAATGAACGTGTAATCAGGGCAATGGGGTCAAACAGTCCCACTTGTAGTACTCCCATTAGCGCCAGGATTATTAACGATGCCAGGATGTAGTACTTCAATCTGAATATGTCGTGGTAGGCGTTGATCTTGTAGTCGTCCACCGCCCTGTTTTTGATCAACAGGCGTGCCGACCACTGGTTGAGTATCCCCAGGGGGCAGACCCAGGAACAGAAAAACCTCCCGAAAAAAAGTGTCGGGATGACTATAAACAACGACAGGATAAGCCCCTTGTACACGCCCCATCCCGTCAGAAGTGTCGATAGAGACACCAACGGAGACAGCTCCAGAAACAGCGATGTCTCATATCCCTTGAGGCGTCTGAAGTCGGTCAGCAACAGCAGTAGCACAAAGAGCGTGAAGAAGAACACGGCGTATATCCGTCGTATGTTTGCCAGTGTCAGGTATTTCTTAATCATGCCTCAATCCGTGCTGAGTTCGTAACCATAAAAAGGATTTATCTTTTTGATCCCATTTTCCCGTTCAAAAGACACCCCTCTGATATATTTCACTTCGATGCCCTACAGCATGAATAACGATCATGTTTGTTTCTATCTTGTATATAACCCTCCAATCTCCGACCTTGAACTTAAATTCACCCTTACGTTTACCTGAAAGAGTCTCTGGCGATATATCATCGAAATGCTCACATAACCATAAAACTCTTTTTACAATTCTTTGCGCTACTTGCTTATCAAGTTTTTTGAAATCTTCTATTGACTCTTCAGTCCACCCAAGCT
This sequence comes from Candidatus Magnetobacterium casense, assembly GCF_000714715.1. Classification (GTDB taxonomy): domain Bacteria; phylum Nitrospirota; class Thermodesulfovibrionia; order Thermodesulfovibrionales; family Magnetobacteriaceae; genus Magnetobacterium; species Magnetobacterium casense. The sequence goes on along the minus strand of NZ_JMFO01000022.1, from coordinate 35,188 downwards.
GACGCAAATATCTTCATCACCTCGGCATGTGGGATTATTTTAGATTGCTTATTTAGTCTTCGATCCAATTCCTTCTCAAACTCTTCTCTAAGCTCTAAACCCGCATCTGGATCATCTAAAGATTCGATGTCAGTTTCCTCCATTAGACTTTCTATATCCTCAACGGAAGCATCCTTAACACCAACCATAACATTCATCTCCTTTTCTATCTCTATTTCCCATTATTCTATCACACTATCTTGCTTATAGTCAAGGCTATTGCCATAAGCACATCATCTCCTCACTTGCAGACATGTTCTTTAATCCGTGCTGAGTTCGTGTGTGTTGAGGAGCTTCAGGTCGGTGGTGCCAACGCCTCGCGCCTGTGCAAGGCCCAGAAACGGGACGTCTGCAACATTCAGGTCGAGAAATCTGAGACTGTAGGTATCGATTGCCACCTCGTCAACGCCGGCAATTATGGTATTGGCTATCTCAACGTCGGCGATGCTGCCTCCGGTGGGACCGTTTCGCTTGAGAACACGTGTGGCGTCCATAATCGTTAGCGTGGGTCTGATTGCGTTTGCCAGGTCGGCAATTGAAAGATTGATCTCCTGATGGAGGCGGTTTCTGCTGCCCCCCAGGACACCGTACCAGTTTTTCATGGCTAGCGTACACTTGCTCAACGAGTGGTGCTTGAGCACGGGGATGTTTATCAGCTTGTCCACTTGATGAAAGTACCTGCACACGGGCCAGAGCTTTAGGACTTCTCCCTTGAGGTCGGTCTGGAGGAAGTCATCGCCCGCGGTGAACTTGACCTTACCGCCGGATTTCAACACGGCTGCCTCCACGCCGGAGCGGGCAAAGCTCCTGTATGGGTCGTTGATCGACACGTCCGTCACCCACACCTCCGATGCACGGCCCTGCAGGCACAGAGCCACAACCGCTGCAACAACATCCGGATTGGTGTTTACAGCTAGTTCCGGCTGCCGGTCCCAGCCCACGTTTGGCTTTATCAGCACCCTGTCGCCGGGTTTGATGAACAGCGACAGTCCGCCCAGTTTGTCAAAGGCCGCCTGCACCATCTTGCGGGCGTCCTTACCGTGGGTTATTACCATTGACGGATACAGCACCGAGGGTTCAACCCTGTAGTTCTTAAACGTGTAGGTAGTTTCCTGGCTGCGGCGCATGGGTCTGTCAGAATAGGCAATAGCGCCCAAGGTCCCCACCGTCATGGCAATGGCCCCCGTTACGCCCGCCCTGCTCAGGAACTCACGCCGACTCAGTACCGGCTCTGTCTTGTCGTTTTTCGATGGCATAAAAGACTACGTTTCCCCTCAGCCCCTCCCTCGAATTGTCAATCCTAATGTCATACTATAACCTTATTTTACAATTTAACATATTAACCCTATAAATGGCAATCTCTCAACTTTCGCATTAAAAAAATAGGCATACATTCTTTATCTATAAGGAATTAGATAACAAATATATCTCTATTTGTTGTATAATATTATTACATTAAGAGCCTCTTGCAAATCTCAAATCAAGCAATTATAGTGCCCCCAAAATATCATTTAATATCAGCCACTTACAAAATGAGCTTTTTGCTATATTTTACATAACATGTACTTTTGCAAGAGGCTCTTAAATTAATGCTAATAGAGATATAAAAAATGGGTAGTCCTGCAGAGATAGTGATATTCAATACCCCTCCCTTGATGTCCATTGTGAAGGAAGGGTGTTAAGTTTACGGTTAACCACTACTTCTGCAGGACTACCGTTAATCTTAACCCACTCACTTTACGAAAGAGCCACTATTGTAAATCCAATAGGGAACATGCTATCATCAAGGGTAAAATTGAACTTATAGTATGTATGGTGAACAAGGATTATGATATATTACTCAAAGGGTAACATGGGGTTGTTGAATCTGCATAAGGTGGCATTTCTGTGCTCACGCGATTGCCCCGGGCGTGTTGTTCTGAGGTCTTATGAGTGGGCAATTGAGCAACGGCAAAGAGGGGTGTGTGTGATATCCGGGTTTCACTCGGATATAGAAAAGGATGTCTTGTACTTCCTGCTCAAGGGCAATCAGCCGATAATAATTGCCTTGGCCAAGGGGTTTATGAAGGATGTTGAGCCTCGGTTTAGGCAGCAGATAGACAGGAATCGTCTATTGCTCATCACCCCGTTTGAGGAAACCGTAAAGAGGGTTACGGCTGAAACCGCCGTATTGCGTAATCGCCTGATGCTGGAGCTGGCCGACGAAATAGTGGTGGCATATGCCAGTAAAGGTGGCAAGCTCGACAACCTGGTATCGGAGATCATGGCCTCGGGTAAGATAGTCAGGATGCTGGGGTAGTTCAGTCGGATGTTTATCTGTACACATGCACAATGATTGAGTTGACAACATGTCTGTAGACGTACTGGTTGTAGGGGCTGGGATTTCGGGGTGTGTGCTGGCGGAGAAGTTTGCCTCCGTTGCCAATAAAAGGGTGCTGGTCATTGACAGGCGTGGCCATATCGGTGGCAACTGTTATGACTTCCGTGATGGGGCCGGGATACTTATTCCGCTGTATGGCCCTCACATGTTCCACACCAGTTACGAGGACGTATGGCAGTACATCGGACGCTTTACACAGTGGTTGCCCTACAGGCACAGGGTCAAGAGCTATGTCGATGGCATGCTTGTGCCGGTGCCGGTCAACATAGAGACGGTCAACAGGCTCTTTGGACTGACGATGTCCTCGGAAGTGGAGATGCTCAACTGGCTGCAAAACAACACGCAAGAGATAAAGGAACCAAAGACCTCCGAAGACGTAGCACTGATGAGGGTTGGCAGGGTGCTCTATGAAAAGATGTTCAAGAACTACACCAAAAAGCAGTGGGACCGCTGGCCCGATCAACTCGATGCCTCTTTGATTGGCAGGATCCCGGTCAGGACCAACTTCAATGACGGATACTTCTCCGACAAGTACGAAGGCGTACCGGCTGGGGGGTATACGAGTATATTTCAGAACATCCTCGATCATAAAAACATAAGCGTCATGCTCAACGTTGATTATCTGGCCCAAAGAGATGCGCTCATCAGAGATATCGGGGGGTATGGGGTATTAATCTTTACCGGACGTATAGATGCCTTTTTTGATTACAGATTTGGCAGGCTCCAGTACAGGTCATTGGAGTTTGAGTATGAGACGCTGGATATGGAGTACTTCCAGTCAAACGTTGTGATCAATTACCCAAACGATCATCGCTACATGCGTGTGACCGAACCAAAGCGCTATACCGGTCAGCGCCACCAGCGCACGACAATCATCAGGGAGTATCCCACGTGGGATGGCGACCCCTACTACCCCGTCCCATCGCAGGACAACCTTGACCGCTACATGCGATATGAGCAGGCCGCCAGAGAACTCCAAAAAGACGGCATTTACCTCATCGGCAGACTGGCAAACTACAAGCACCTGAACATGGACCAGGCCTTCAAAAACGCCCTCGACCTCTTTGCAAAGATTGGGGGATAGAGAAGTGAAGACATTGGCGCTATATACAAAAATTTTATTGATCTGCTACAATATAGGTGAAGTCAATCAAAGGAGCAAAGTTGATGTCTATGTGGTCTGCCAAGGGTAAGACACTAAGAATCGAATACGGGATAAAGACACATATGGGCGGCAGGAGCGAAAATCAGGACAATTGGAACGCCGTCATTGACGAACAAAACGGTCGCTACTGCTTTGTTGTGGCTGATGGCCTCGGAGGCCATAAAGGTGGACAGATCGCCTCGCAGATTGCCGTCAACACGGTGACGGATTGCTTTGCCGGCATCAACGGCGACAATGTCAGTACGGAACTGACCAATTCCATGCTGGCCGCTCACAATGCCATCAGGCAGAGGAGCAACACCGATGATCGCCTGCGCAATATGCAGTCTACTTGTGTGGTGGTTGTAATCTTGGGCGAAAGGATGTTTTGGGCATACGTGGGAGATTCCCGCATATACATATACAGGCAGGGGCTGCCTTTCTACCGGAGCAAGGACCACTCGGTGGTGCAACTGCTCCTGGATATGGGCGAAATCACCGCAGAGGCAGCAAAGGACCACCCCGACCGCAACCGCGTACTCAAGACCCTGGGGATGCCCGATGAACTCAGACCTGCCATCCATGCCGATGGCCTTACCCTGCAGGAGGGCGACTACATCCTGCTCTGTACCGACGGCTTCTGGCAATACCTGGCCGACTCCGACGTGCAAAACCTCCACCTGCGCTACACAAACACCCCGGCACAGAAAATCATAGAAGCAATGACCAGGGATGTTGCCAAGACGGCACAGCGGACAAAGGAAAACTATGACAACCTTACGGCACAACTCATAATGGTCACGTAATGTACGAAAATATCTGTTGTAATTGCATGACGGACACCAAGGCAACCCCCAGTGTCTGCCCTCAATGTGGCAGCAGCATGGATATCAAAAACGATGCCGTGTCGTTGCAACCCCGCGTAGTACTAAACAAGCAGTACCTGATCGGTACGTGCCTTGGCTCCGGGGGGTTTGGCATAACCTACCTTGGCCTTGACCTGGTGCTGAAGATGCGCGTGGTCATCAAGGAGTTTCTGCCCCGAAACATAGCCAGACGGCAGAAAGACCAACTCACCGTGTTTCCAATATCCGAGGACTACGCCAACGATTACAGGTACGGATTGACAAAGTTCATCGACGAGGCCCAGACCCTGGCACAGTTCAATCATCCAAGCATTGCGCCAATCCTGTTTTTCTTCAAGGAGAACAATACCGCCTACTTTGTCATGCGTTACATCCAGGGTAAGACCCTTGAGGAGCACATAAAACTCCAGGACAAAGGCATCACACAGCAAGACCTCCTGGACATCATGATGCCAGTGCTGGATGGCCTCGATGCAGTACATCAGGGGGGGATATTACACAGAGACATAAAGCCCAAGAACATCTACATCCCTGACAGCGGCAACCCCATCTTGCTGGACTTCGGCTCTGCCCGCGACGCTATCAGCACAAAGCTATCCATATGCCTTACCCACGGCTATGCCCCACTGGAACAATACAGCTCGGATATGAAGCTGGGCAAACAAGGCCCCTGGACAGACATCTACGCCTGCGCCGCAACCATGTATAGCTGCCTCAGAGGATACAACTACGAAAAGAAACGCATGGACTCACCCACCAAGGCCCCGGACAGACAAAATGGCGAAAAACTCCTCCACATCAAAGACATATCCAGACAGAAGCTCTCCGAGGACTTTGCCAACGCCATCATGAAGGCCCTCGAAATGAACATACAGAATCGTCCTGCCTCCGTTGCCGAGTTCCAGGCGCTGCTGATGCCCCCCTCGGATTCCTCGACAACTACAGGCGACTCAAGCACGGCCGATACCGCCATGGAACTGCTGGTGGTTGCAGGCGAGTTTGAGGGAGAACGCATCCCCCTGACCAATAAGCCGGTTCTCATCGGCCGAGACCCCACCAAGTGTGCCGTCGTGTTGTCCGAAAAACGTATATCAAGCGTTCACTGCGAAATCCACAGGGAAAAGGGCGCCTTCTACGTCAAAGACCTCCGCTCAACCTTTGGCACCTTCCTGGATGACAAACAGAGGCTTGCCCCCTTTGAATCTACGTTGCTCATGCCCGGAGACGCCTTTTCGCTGGCAGGCTGCGCCGTCTTTCAGTTGACAAGAAAAAGTATTGCCGTCGAACCTAAGGACAATGCTCAACCGACACCTCAACCATCAGATACTCCTAAAACAGAACACTATGAACAAACGCAAATATTAAAAAACGATACGGGATTACAACAACAACCAAAAACCGGTCCCAAACCAAATCAAAAAAGCGTTCAAAAAAATGAAATCACTCAACTCCCCCTTGCCCCCCGCACAAAGAGATTGTTAAATTTCATCACAGACCTGACCGTGGTCTCTGTTGTTGCCGTGATATTGCGGTTCATTGTCATGTCATCCGGCACGGGAGGCGGCTTAGGATTAACGCTCCTGGTGTTTATAGCCTTGTACTTTGTGTACTATTGCATACTAGAGGGTATGACCGGTAAGACGGTTGGAAAGTTTATCACACATACACGGGTTGTGATGTCAGACGGTTTGCGCCCACCTGTTGCAGTTGTTGCAATGAGGTCTCTGGTGCGGCTTATCCCGTTTGAGCCGTTTTCTTTCGTGCTTAATAAGGACTGGCACGATACAATGTCTGGAACAACAGTTGTAATGGAGACCAAACCTCCTGGATAAAGCGTATGAGGCAATAAGCGTATGAGTGAACAACACAGTTCTGATTTTATGAAGATATGCGTCAACTGCATGGAGCGGAGAAACAGTATCCCTATCTGCAATCACTGTGGCTATGACGAAAGCAAGTACTCGGACCATCCCCTGCTTCTGAAACCCAGGACAATCCTGAAGGATCAGTACCTGTTGGGCAGGGTACTGGGACAGGGTGGCTTTGGGATCACGTACATAGGCATGGACATCAACCTCGACAAGAAGGTGGCCATTAAGGAGTTTCTTCCCACAAGCCTTGCCAGCAGGGAATTGAGCAACTATACGGTATTGCCCTTTAAGGGGAGTCAGGAAGAGAACTTCCGCGAGGGACTGCGTCTGTTTATAGATGAGGCCAGAAAGGTAACCAAGTTTGCCAACAACGTCAATATTGTACACGTCATAAACTTCTTTGAGGCCAACAACACCGGCTACATCGTCATGGACTACATAGATGGTGATACGCTGTCTAACCTCATAAAGAAGCGCGGCGGACGACTCCCCGTTGATGAGTCTCTGAGGTTAATGCTTCCCATCCTGGCTGCGCTGAAGGAGGTTCATGCACTGGCCCTGTATCACAGAGACATTTCCTCGCAAAATATCTATGTCACCAGTACCGGCACCCCCATACTGATAGACTTTGGTGCTGCACGCTATGTATCGGCAGAGCAGAGTCACAGCCTCGACGTGGTCCTGAAGGCTGGCTATGCCCCCATGGAGCAGTACCAGGCCAGGGGAAAGATCGGCCCCTGGACGGATATCTATGCCTGTGGTGCCACGTTGTATCTGATGATTACGGGCATCCTGCCTCCCCCGGCCCCGGACAGATTCTACGTCGATGAACTAAAACAGCCATCTGACATCGAGGGCATAGACATATCGCCCGTCCTCAGCAACGCAATCCTGCAAGCATTGGCCGTGAGGATTGAGGACAGGTTCAAGGGGATCGATGAATTCATAGCCGCTATTGAGCGAGACCCACAGGGGGAATATGTCGAACTGTTGGAAAAACACCTCGCACACAAACGCATCACCCTGGACAAACGCATAGCACTAGACCAATTTATGACCGCAAACAATATCGATAAAGCAACCGCTATCACCCTCGAAAACGACATCAGGGCCAGACTGAATGTCGATAAACTACAGTGGGAGAACGAATATAAAGACAACTATATACAGTTGTCAAAGAATCATCCCGACGGTATCCCTGATCAGAGGATAGAGCAACTGGATAGCACCTATGTCACCACCGGGCGCGTAGCCCACAGGTTGGTACTCAAGGACGCTTCAGCTAAAAAGAAAGCCTCAAAGCAGTCTCCGGAGGTTGAAGCGAAGAGGTACGCGGAGGTATCCAAAGGCCATGTAGCAGGGGCCCCCCTGGAAAAAACGCCCCCCGCATCATCAAAAAAGGGCATATACGCTGCCGTTGCGGCCGTTGCAGGTGTGATAATAGTTGCATTGTTTTTATTCGTAATGCCCGCAACCAAGAAACCGTTTGCCCCCCCACTGCCGGTACCACAACCAACGGTCATATCCCCCTCTGCCGATGTCCGCTACGGTTACATAAACGTATGGAGCAGACCCTCTGCCGAGGTGTTTATAGATGGCACATCCGTAGGAAAAACACCCCTGCCCCAACTAAAGGTACGAGCCGGTAAGGTCAACATCAAGCTAGTCAACAAGGCTTACAACATCAACGAAAGCTATGAAGAGGATGTCAAACCTGAATAAGACGGCCTTTTAATCCTCAACATACTGCGGACAAAATATGTATCCTCTTTATATTTCATGGTAACTATACTTTAAGGCAAGAAAGAAAGGGGCGGTTTGTGGCAGGGGTGCCTCACCCCCTCCGCCCCCCTTCAGAACCCCCCGCAAGGGGAGGGGCGAGGCGCCCCGGCCACGAAGAAGTCCCCTTGACCCCATTATTCTTAACCCTAATGTTCTAAACATTTATGCTCCTTTATTTACCATAGATTTTCTGCGGGACACAAAAAAACATAGCAATTTGACATTTCATTAACGAAAATGATAAATTATTAGGTGTAACGTAAATGACATAAGGAGAGTGGGAATATCCCACTTTTTTAGTTTAATAGCAAGAAGACATATGAATATATGATGCCGGCAGGCTTAACAGATAAGCGTCTGAGACCTTTGGTACAAGAGGTGGCAGAGGTGGTTGGCGTGGAACTTGTTGACGTGGTACTCAAGGGAACCGGAAGGAGAAGGGTTTTGGCTATAACCATTGACTCATCCTCCGGGGTTACGCTTGAGGACTGTAGCAACGTCAGCAGGCAAATTAGCGCCGTCCTTGATGTGGAGGACATTATACCGGGTCCATATACGCTTGAGGTGACGTCGCCGGGGATTGACCGGCCATTAAAGACGAGGGAGGACTTTGCCAAAAGTATCGGTAAACTCCTCAGGGTGGTTTCTAAGGAGAAGATAGGCAAGCAGAGCTTTTTCCTTGGCAGGCTTTTTGATGTAACGGCGACTTCTATCCTCCTGGAGGAGGACAAGAAAAGCGTGGAAATCCCTTTCGATAACATTTCGAGGGCACAAGTGGAGATAGAGATAAGATGAGCAAGGAACTCCGTTACGTAATCGAGCAATTAAGCCACGAAAAAGGTATATCAAAGGCACAGTTGAGAACAACCATAGAGTCGGCAATGTTGACCGCACTGAAGAAGAAATTCATAAGGAGTGAAAATGTCGGCTTGTTTATCAACCCCGATAACTATGAGATAGCCGCATACAAGGTCAAAACCGTTGTAGAGCAGGTCAGGGACAAGCACACGGAGATAGCCCTCAGCGATGCCCTCCTGTTAAGCGATAAGGTTGCCGTTGGCGATACGATCAAGGAGCCGCTTGATATCAAGGACTTTGGCCGTATTGCCGCACAGACCGCAAAGCAGGTCATACTGCAAAAGGTGCGTGAGGCCGAACGGGACGTCATATACGACAAGTTTATCACGAAGGTGGGCACCATAGCCTCCGGCACGGTGTTGCGTCGTGAAAAGGGAATGTACTACATCGGTATCGGCAAGACGGAGGCCATCCTGCCCGTCAAGGAGACCATACACAGGGAGCATCTCAAGGTCGGCGACACGGTACGCGCATACATCAGCGAAGTCGTCATAACGTCAAAGGGGCCACAGATAATGCTCTCCCGGACGTCTACCGACTTTGTTGTAGAGTTGTTCAGGATGGAGGTTCCCGAAATCGGCGACAACATCGTCATCATAAAGGGCGTAGTACGTGAGCCGGGAGAGCGTACCAAGCTGGCCGTCTTTTGCAAGGACACATCGATAGACCCCGTTGGTGCCTGTGTGGGGATGAAGGGAACACGTGTACAGACCATCGTACGCGAACTCAGGGGAGAACGCATTGACATCATCCTCTGGTCTCCGGACCCCCGCATCTACATCTCACGTGCATTGACGCCATCAGAGGTCGATAAGATCGGCGTCAACGAAGAAGACAAAACTGCCATGGCCGTAGTAGAAGACTCTCAGTTGTCAATCGCCATCGGCAAGAAGGGACAAAACGTGAAACTAGCCATGAAGCTCACCGGATGGGACATTGACATCATCAGCGAATCACGCTATACAAAGATGCGTCAGGAAAAGGCTGTCGATGACATCTTTCACGAAAAACACAAAAGCTAGTCCTGCCACTCACGATTGCCTGTATCAACAATGGCAGATGTGAGTGGTGTCATACCACCGTATTACTTTTACGCCGTTTTTTTAACAACCGGATTGGCAATCGGCTCGTTCCTCAACGTGTGCATATACAGGCTGCCCCTGGAACTGTCAGTGGTCAGTCCTCCCTCGCACTGTCCCAACTGCAACAGGCCCATTGCCTTCTGGCAGAACATACCGCTGTTGAGTTACATCTTCCTCCGGGGGAGGTGTTACTACTGCGGAGAAGGGATATCCTTACGGTACCCGCTTGTGGAGTTGCTAAACGGGTTGTTTTGGGTGTTTACATTTCACCGGTTTGGGTTAACCTGGCATTGTTTGTTTTATGTGGTGCTGCTCTCTGCCTTGATCGTTATAACATTCATAGACATAGACCATCAGATCATCCCCGATGTGATAACGCTCCCCGGAGTGATTGCGGGGGTGGTGGCGGCAAGTTTCATCCTCCCTGACTTATATGGGTATGGGGGAGTGTTGGGGTTTAAGGGGTCTGTCATTGGGTTGTTGGTGGGTGGGGGGATGTTTTACCTGATAGCCGTGATCAGCAAGGGTGGTATGGGAGGCGGAGATATTAAACTAATGGCTATGCTTGGCGCCATGTTCGGTTGGAAGCACGCATTGATGGTCACTTTTATCGGGAGCTTCACGGGGTCTGTCTACGGCCTTGCGCTGATTGTGCTTGCGGGCAAAGGCCGAAAGACAAAGGTTCCATTTGGCCCGTTTCTGGCCGGAGCATCGGTAGTGGCACTCTTTTACGGCAGGGACATCCTCATGCTATACCTCGGATTAAGCGACTAAAAACAAATAAGAGAGCGGCTTTTAGAACCCAATGCCACTTACCCTTCAGTATTGCTTCCTTTGCTAATTCATGGCAACTATACTGTTACGCATCCTGGATTCCTGGTCAAGCCAGGAATGACACAATTGGAAAACGGCTATAACTGTCATTCCTGCTAAAGCAGGAATCCATGCCTTTTAACCATGAAATAAAAATTACCATGATTTTTTAAGAGGATACGTATGTTGCAACTTTTATTCTTTAATATATGGTAAAATAAACATGTTGTGATTTACGTCACAGCACAAATTAAATTAAAAGAAGGGAGACAGTAGATTATGAAGAGATTTGCATGTACGATTTGCGGTTATGTACATCAAGGGGATGCCCCTCCTGATAAGTGTCCTCAGTGTGGCGCTCCGGCGGAGAAGTTTATTGAAAGCAGCACAGGGGGATTGACATGGGCCGATGAGCATAGAATAGGAGTCGCCAAGGGCGTTGACCAGGAGATACTGGACGGCCTGAGAGCCAACTTCATGGGAGAATGTACGGAGGTCGGCATGTACCTTGCCATGAGTCGCCAGGCAGACAGAGAGGGTCTGCCCGAGGTAGCAGAGGCATACAAACGGATCGCATTTGAAGAGGCAGAGCACGCCTCCAAGTTTGCAGAACTCCTGGGTGAAGTCCTGGTTGCAAGCACCAAGGAAAACCTGAAAGCCCGCGTTGAAGCAGAAAACGGCGCCTGCAAAGGCAAAAAAGACCTCGCTACCAAAGCAAAACAACTCAACCTGGACGCAATACACGACACCGTACACGAAATGTGCAAAGACGAAGCCCGACACGGTCAGGCATTTGAAGGACTGTTGAAACGATACTTTTAAGTTGCTGCGTATAAATATCCCCCATGAACAAAATACAAGAAGGGGTCAAGGGGGCTTCTTCGTGCCCGGGGTGGCTCACCCCTCCCCTTGCAGGGGGGTTCTGAAAGGGGGGCGGAGCCGCCCCCTTTTTTTTTCTTAACGCTGAACCTTCAACCTGCTTGGCTCGGTATGCGGGATGAAGCGAGCCGAGAGAAATTCACGCATGAATTCGCCGTCTTCGTTCATTTCCTTGTATGTTATGAGGCCGGTGATGGTGTTTATGTCCTGAAGTAGTGAGCGGTTTAACAGCAGGGCCTCCGCTCCCAGGACGGAGGAGTTGGTGATGGCCTTGACCCTGTCCTTTGGGAAATCGGGGATGAGTCCGAGTGTTATAGCCGCATCGGGGTCTATGCCGGTGCCAAGAGCCCCCGTCAGGTATAACCGCCCGATATCATCAAACGTGACCCCCACCGAACCAATGAGCACGTAAAAGAGCGTAAACATGGCAGCCTTTGTCAGCATAAACGTATCTATGTCGCCTTGGTTTATGACGATCCTGTGTGTGCCATCGTCGTCAATGACAAAGGCATACTGCCCCTGGGCATCTGAGATGATTGCTTCAGCAGGGATAAAGGCACCGCGGTTATCTATCAACCCTGCCTTGTAGAGACTTGCCACGAGGCTCACCATCCCCGATCCGCAGATGCCATCGGGGGGTAGGTCGTCAAATGTCCTGACGGTTACCCTGGCCGTGACCGGCTCTATGTCTACGTGATAAATAGCCCCCGGGGCAGCCCTCCTGCCGGCTCGTGCAACGCCCTCATCAAAGGCCGGGCCGGCCGCTCCGGCACCCACAAGTATCCAGTCCTTGCACCCGACCGCCACTTCGGCATTGGTACCGACATCTATAAGCACCTGCGGCCTATCGCTGAGATACAGTCCAGTGGCAAGTACGCCGGCCACCAGGTCACCACCAACGTAACTGCCCGTGCCAGGGAACACATACACCAGGGCTTCGCTGTTTATCCCCAGGGGCAACTCGTCGCCCCTGATAAAGCCCGGTGCGTGTATGGCCGGTACATAGGGACTGACAGGGATGTTGTCTGTAGACAGGTCTAACAGAAAATGGGTCATCACCGTGTTACCGGCAATCGTTACCGCAACAACGTCCCGGGGTGATACCCCCTGGGCATCAACAAGGTCCCGGATCAGCGTCCTTACGGCCTCCGCTAACACCACGTGCAGGGCATTGTCCTTTGCCGAGGTGGCATAAAACATCCGCGTCAGGATGTCCGAGCCAAAGGCCAACTGTGGATTTGACGCCTGAGAGGTTTGCAGCAGTCTGCCCGACTGCATATCCACGAGGCGTCCTGCAATGTTGGTAGAGCCAAGGTCTATGGCTACTCCGCAGAGGACGGCAGGGTTTAGCGATATGACCCTGTAACAGTGACCATCCCAACCCATAGAAACGCTAATTGAGTAGTTTGACGCCCTCAGAAGCGTCGGCAACTCTCTGGTAATACCCAGGGGGATGTACACCGGATGTCTGTTTATGCCTTGGAGCAGCCTTTCCGTGTCGGCCTGCTTATCGACCTCCGTGGGGTAAGGCAGCTCTATGTCCTCTTTCCATACCAGGGCGTTGATGTTCGTGATTGTCATACGTTCCTATCCCGATTTTACAACCGTTTGTATTGAAAATGCGTAATAGTTCACCCCTGTATACCTGAACTATTACCATCAATCATTGTCCGTGCTCACTGTCTGAACTTCCGGTGGCAATTTACACAACCACCAAGGAGCTTATTTGTCAGCTTGAGCATGGCCTCTTGGTTGTTCTGATGTGCGGCGTGAGCAAGCTTTTCCAGGTCGGCATGAAATGCCTTGTCTAATTTCACGAACTCCTTGACGTTGTGTTTGTTCTTGGGGATATCCACGGAGCCGGTTTTAATGCCCTCGTGGGTCTTCTCCAGTGTCCCATGCAGGGGTTCCAGCGCCTTATGCACGCGCTCTGCATCTCCCAAGGCAACACCCGATACGATTTCGGTAAAAGCGCTGTTTAATTTCACCATTTCCTCCAGTAGCGGACTGGCTGCATGTTCCTCATGGCTCTGATGTCCCCAGGATGACTGCACTGCTGCAAACATGAAAAGAGCAGCAAGCAGCACTGAGGCCTTCTTGATTACAGTGCGTTGTGTCACAAATCCTCCTTATTAAGTTGTATGTTTATCATAATCTGCTCTGATATCCCCACTATTATAGCAGATTTCGATTGGACGAAATACAAAAAAATAAGCGGAGTCGCCCCTTTCTTTGTATCGCATGCAATCCAAACGCGCTATAACATCTGCTGTTTACATACGACTTGCATTTGTGGTACACTTAAGTCACATGAAGAATGAAGCTAACAGCACGGTCAAAAAGTTCATCGGGGCCAACAGCCAGTTGAAGGTACTGCGCACTGCGCCAATGTATAGCGAAAAGCAGAAGAATTTCACGGAACTGATTCCGCATCCGATCATCCCGCAGGTATCTATCATGTGGGCGTTTCTGGAGAGTTACCTGAAAAAGACGGCTGATGTTTTCAGACTCTACCCCGAAACACGCATTATCCTTGAGCAGCGCATCGCCAACCTCAAGGGGTCTTTCAAGCTCCAGTCGGAGGGCAAGGTGGTCGATGCCGAAATCGTGGGCACTCACCACATCATTGTCAACTACCTCGTCCGACACTCACTGATCAACGACACCTTGACCCAGCAACAGCGCGAGGAACTCTTCTTCAACCTCCAAAAGGTCAGGGCACAACTGTCAAACGCATACGGTACCACCCCCGCGGTTATCGCCGTGGACAAGACCGACAGATACGTCGTAGACCTCATGTTTATGCTGGCCGAAAGCGTGACAAAGGCCATCTCCGACATGTCCGACAAGTCTTGGATCGAATGCAATGCAACCCTCGTGGCCGTTTTAAACGTCTACCGCAACCGCCTCAGCAACCTGCTGGAGAGGTTTCACGTCTTTATCAATTCGGCGGAACTGGGTGGGGCAACAACTCCCTCATTCCACGCCCACGCCATGTCGCAACGAAAAGACTCCCAGGTAGCTCTCCTGCCCGATGACAACAAAGAGGACGACACCATACTGACCAAAAAACATTTCGAACGCCTTGGTCCCCGTCCCCTGGATGGACAGTACATAACACAGATACTTCAGGAGATAGCACTGGAAAACTTCCTGAGCGTTGCCGAACTCGTCAACAAGAAATTCAATCCCGGCAATGACATGCTAAATATCAGACCCGATGACAACGCCGATACCCAACACACCCAAGGATTCCAGGAATGCATCATCGTCATCGACCCACACGACAAACAAGACGGTTTATACAGGTTTTTGAACCGCCTCAACGACATATGCAACAAGATAACCTCAGACCCCGCCTATGACTTTGACGCATTTCTGAGTGATCTTAGTCAACATGGCATAGTGGAAGGACTTCAGGGGTTGGTTCCACACTTTGACAACAACGCCCCAGGCAAGACCCTCTCCGCACAAAAGAGGATATCAACCCTCTGCCTGTTTATCAAAGACATGCGCCTCAGGCAACGCTACTGGAGACGCTTTTCAGACCGTGTGATGCTCTCCCCCGTGCCCGATATCTTTGCCGCATCCATAATGCGCAAGATAAAGATACGCGGCGTGGAAGAAAAGATCAAGGCCATCATCAACAAGACCGTCCCCGAAGGAATGAGGATAGATGTTGAGTTGACCGACTACTTCTGCTTCAGCCAGGGTGAGCACGTGATCCCGGCGTTTACGTTTGTTGCCGAGCCTCATGTGTGGTCGCTCTACGGCAAACCCGTGATGGAAGCCGCCGAGGAGGCACTCAACAGCCACTGGGAGAAGATATACTACATCACGGAGGCCTACGTCCGCTTTATGGGTGACAAGACCGTTGAGGCCGAAATCATCCAGAAGCTCGACGAACTCATCGGCGTCTCAAGCGTCCTGCAGGAGATGTCGCGCAACAAGCTCCCCTTTGAGAGCGACCCCAACAGTCTCCTCTACGCAAGTACTCAACCGATCAATGTCGATATAGCCGAAACGACGCAAAACTACCTGAGATACTTTGCCAAGTGCTTTGCCTACGCCAGGAGGAAGAAAATACTGTTGTTGCCCGGGCTGTGTCCGCGTGCCACCGTGATTGAGCTTAAGGAGATCGACGGGGTGCTCAGGGAAGTAGTGCAGGTGTCGCCGATTTCAGTCTACATGCCCATTATGACCCTCAAACAGTTTGAAAAGCGCCTTGGGCCATACGCTTTCCTGAAGGAGGCCAATGCACGCTTTGAGCTTATCGGCGAGGGGCAGGACAGATTCGTGATACAGAAGATGGGTGGTGAGTGTCGCACCAAGGGCAGACCCGTCTTCCACCGTGACAAGAGGGAACATCTCAAGAGTCGTCCGCGTGTAAACGAAGAGCCACTGGTTGAGGCCATCAGCGAAACCGTCAAACAGTATGTCTTTACCAAAGAGAATCTGGGAAACTCCGCACTCCTGTACTTTCAGCACTACATGCGGGAATATATAACGCGGGAGTACGCAAACGAACCTGACGTGTCCTGGAAGAACGTGGCCGAAGTGCTGTTTCACTGCGGCGAGGACATCTACAGCCTGGATATCGGCGTCAACATAGAGCGACTTTTGCAGGAGGCCTTTGCGGCAAGCCTGCATGCCAAGATGGAAATGGCAAAGGCACACAGACTGATGTGTATCATCAAGGAGGCCAGGCAGGACGCTATCAAAAAGATGAACGTTGCCAGCCAGAGAGGCGACAGACTGAGAACCCAGATCGAGGAAGGCGACTTCATGGCCACCTACGAACTGGTCATGGGGCTTATCCAGAGGTGCAAGAAGGACAGCCGCTTTATCCCGCTGCTGAATTCTCTCAATCTGCCAAAAAACGAAAGGACCCACGAACACATCCTATACATATTCTGCATAAGACTGGTGGAGCGATACGAATTGCTCCGGGGCGGCATGACAAAGGTAATGCGCAATGAGCTGTTGAGCAACAATCTCAATACGATTTCGTTTTTCAAACTCGCCGAGGTAATTGTAGAAGAGGCCTTCAACAAGGTCAATGAACGCTTTGCGGAGGTAATATCCAAAAAGACCCTGGATGTTGACAGTTGCATGAGAGACCGTGCCAACTCCGAGTACCTGATGGTAGAGCTGATATCGCGGGTGATCTACAAGTACATCAGCGAATCCCCCAAGCGTCGCCAGGAGTACTACAGCGCCGTCAAGTACTACTACGAGGACCACCCCTTTATGACCGAGCTGCTCAGTCACATTGCCGACGAACTAAGACGCAAGAGCTTTCAGACCGAAGAGCACTGGAAGGCCCTTGGAGCCGATCCGTCACAAGGGCATCTGGGTCTCATAGAGAAATGCATCATCCCGGCAGCAAAGATGGGTCAGTGCGTCATAAACTGCGAACGCTATGGCGAGGCCATGAACGACGTCATCACGATCATCGAAAACAACCTCTTCTCATACCCAACAAAGGAAGACATCCCACTGCCCACCACCACACCCTACTGTTACACGTAAGCCGATTACAGGATAAGTGCCACGAGCCGGCCTGACTCTCTTCTGAACCTAATATTTGTAGGCTTTTTTATGGGTTCATAAAAAAATGGTGGCACCTTATCCCAAAGAAAAAACATTTATGGCGGGGGTGCCTCACCACCAAAAATTTATGCACCCTTTTTTATGATACTGTTGACAATATGTATCGATTTTCTATAACCTAAAAGGCAATTAAGTATCTTTTTAGCTGTTACAAATACTTGGGTATATTTCAGGCTATAAAGACATGTTAACTGACAGAGAGGTAAACCAGGATGAAGATAAAAGAAATTGAGGTAAAGGGATTGTTTGGCATCTTTAATCATAAGATACCAATAAATACACATGAACATATTACAATTATTCACGGTCCAAACGGTTTTGGTAAAACTGTGATGCTGACAATAATAGATAGTTTTTTTAAGGGAAGCTATCATGATATCACTGTTACCCCTTTTAGTGAACTGACTATTACATTTGATAATGGAAGCAGGTTTAGTGCCCTTAAAAATGACGCTGACGACAGTAAGGATACAGACATAAAATTTGAGTACACGGAGGGTAAAACAATAGTAGGAGAATTTGTTTTGAGACCAAATAGAATCGAAGACATGGATATCCCTCATAAGCTGATAGAAGATGAAATACCGGGTATAGTACAAGTAGGTACTTCCACTTGGTTCTATCTACTTACAGGAGAAGAACTTTCTTTGAAAGAAGTATTTGAAATATTTGGTAAACAGTTGTCTGTCAAAAAAATTACCGATGAACCTGACTGGTTGAAGGAGATGATAAAGTCAGTTTCTATTAGTTTCATAAAAACTCAGAGACTTTTAAAATTCGCACCTTTGCAAACTACAAAAGGTTATCCGAAACGTTCACGTAAGTTTTTATCTGTCGTTGAAGAGTATTCCGGAAGACTTGTTGAAGCTATTAAGCTAAAACTATCTGACTACGCATCCTTATCACAAGAACTTGACGGGACATTTCCTGCCAGACTATTTAAAAATAGTCCCGGATCAAATATTAATACAGATGAGTTAAAAGCTAAATTAGATTCACTGGAGAAAAAAAGAGCAGCGCTTATGGAAGTAGGACTTCTTGATGAGACTGGAGCAGTAATGAATATGCCTGACATTAATGCTCAAAACAAAGAGGTACTATCGGTGTACGCCGAAGATATGGAGAAAAAACTTGCCATATTTGATGAAATCAAAAAACGGATAGAGCTTTTTAAAAATACAATAAGTACAAGGTTTTCTTACAAATCTATGTCCATTGATAGAGAAAACGGTTTTACCTTTAAAACTTCAAATGGTAAACCCCTGCAACTTAAATATCTGTCTTCAGGGGAACAGCATGAGTTGGTTATTACTTATGAGTTGTTGTTTGAAGTTTCGCCAAATTCGCTTATCTTAATCGATGAGCCTGAAATATCCTTACATATAGAGTGGCAGTATAAATTTTTAAGCGATTTGAAAGAGATTGCCAATCTTTTGAATTTTGATGTCTTGATTGCAACACACTCTCCAGACATTATTAAAGATTACTGGGATTTTACTATAGCGCTGAAAGGTCCTGAAAAATGAAAGACATCATTGAACCACACAGAGTGGCTAACAGTATCAGAATGACTCGTACTTCCGGTTATGGAGGTTCTTTTTTTATTGTCGAGGGAGAAACAGATGTGCGTTTATACGGGGATTTTATAAATGCCTCAAGTTGCAGGATTCTTAGTGGATATGGCAGGGAGAAAGTAATTAAGATACTTGAGATTCTTGAAACAGGCAAGTTTCATGGAATCCTTGCTGTTGTTGATGCAGATTATTGGCGCTTGGATAATTATGTTATAACAAGCAAGAATTTATTAATGACGGATACACATGATATTGAAACAATGATCTTACAATCCGCTGCATTTGATAAGTTTATTTCTGAATATCGTTCTTCAGACAAACTTAAGACATCTAATGTACTTGATTTGCTAACTAATAACGCACTGCCTATCGGATATCTGCGTTGGATTTCGTCAAGAACTCAAAAAAATTTAGATTTGATATTCAAAGATATTAAATACGAAGTATTTATTGATCACGTGACACTATCAATTGATGTAAAAAAAATGATAAAAGATGTGTTGTTAAAATCAAACATGCAATCGAGACTCAACGAAAACGATTTAGAAGCTGACATTCATAATAAAATGACACGTAATTACGATGTTATGCAAGTATGTTGCGGTAAAGATTTAATCCATATTTTGTCTGTAGGATCCAAAAAACTATTTGGCAAGCATATGAATTCAGAAGATATTCAACGCATTTTGAGGCTAACCTATAATATCATACATTTTTCGGTTTCTGCTCTTTACGGCTCAATCCGTACATGGGAGGACACTAATAGCGCATTTAAAGTATTGAAGAACTAAGCCATAAGTACCTGGCCACAATTATAGAGAGGCTAAATGGGCCAAAAACGCCCTGGAGCGGCAAAGAAGCGGCGCCGAACCCCCTTCGCTCATGGCAGGTGCTATTATATCGTCATAGAATTTTCTTTACAGCAAGTAGATTGTTCATAACCCCTGAGGGCATACCAATAAAATACCCCTGGGCATAGTCCACTGACATCAGTGCAAGCTCTTTAAGGGTCTCGGGGGTCTCAACGTATTTTGCCACTGTCCTTATGTTTAACTCCATAGCAAGGGTCGCTATACTCTTTACGAAGGCATGGTATATGACGTCCTTAAACATGCCCCTGATAAACTCTCCTTCGATCTTTATGTAATCAATGGGTATTCTCTTTATGTAGTGATATGACGAGAAGCCGGAGCCAAAGTCCTCTATGGCAAACTGAAATCCCTCGTGCCTCAGATCAAGGACAAACCTCTCCACTACGGCAAGATTCTTAACCGCATCTTGCTCGGTAAGTTTAAAGACAACGTTTGATGGTTGTATCCCGTAGTCGGTGGCCAACGTTACGATGGTAGGTATAAACCGCGTGATGGTCAGCGATCGCGGTGAGAGATTGACAAAGAGTCTTCCCGTATAACCCTCTGTATGGATTTTGTCAAAGGCCTTTTCTATAATTATATAGTCCAGCTTGTGTACTATGCCGATGTCCTCGGCAACATCTATAAACTCCCCGGCAACCATGAGTTTTTCGTCTTTTACCAGTCTCATGAGCAGTTCATTTATCTCAGTTGCGCCGGTTTGTACGTTTATAATTGGCTGGAAATGGGGGATGATATTTTCCTTTTTATTTACGGCGTTGAGCAGGAAAAGGCTTTTTTCCTTGTTCTGAAGAGATACGGTTGTTATGTCTTCATTGGTGGGCAGGCTTATCATGTTTTTGCCCTTTTTCTTGGACTTGTACATGGCGCTGTCTGCTATGCGGAAGAGTTCCTTGACGTCTCTGGAGTGCGTGGGACATATGGCAATGCCTATGGATGCGGTGGTTCTTATTTTTCTACCGGCGGGGTCTTTAAGGTCCAGGGACTCCAGGTCGTTGGTCAGTCTTGTGGCCACAAGCATGGCCTGTTCTTCGGTGGTTTCGGGCAGGATTATCGTGAATTCATCCCCGCCGTATCTGGCCAGGATATCGCCATCGCGCAGGGACTGACGCAGCTTTAGCGCCGCCAACTGCAAAAACCTGTCACCAAAGTGATGCCCATAGCTGTCGTTTATCGTCTTGAAGTTATCGAAGTCTATGACCATCAGCCCAAAACTGTAGTTGCGTCTGTGTGCCCTGCCGGATTCATACTGCAAGAGTTCCCAGAACACCCGTTGGTTAAAGAGGTTAGTAAGGGGGTCGCGCGTGGCGTAAAACGCCATCTCCCTGGTATAGCCGTGGATGACCTTGATCGAGCCTGCCACATTGGCAAAGATATTGAGAGCGCTCTCTGCAAGAGAATCCATTTCGGGTTCCCCACGATTCTGGAAGTTTGTTGTTATACCAACAATGCCGTCTACCTCTGAGGTCTTAAGCGCCTTGACCCTGGACACCGGGACCGTATCGCACATTGTAATGGCCCTGTCTGCAACATCATGGACTATATTACATTGTAGGTCTGCGGGGGTTCTGTTGTCATGTTGCAGGCTTTTCTTTATTAGCTCTTCGAATGCTTGTATTGTCTGACTGTCGGGCTGGTGTCGCCAAAATACCTCCACGTCGTAACCCCCTTCCTCGGTCGTCTTAAATGCCGTGAAGAGATTAAACGTCTCTATGTACTCATTGATCTCCCGTAGCAATGACATGACATGGGGTTTCCAATCCCTGATCAGCTCCGCTGTGATTATAAACTTCTCAAGCAGTCTTGTTTCAAAAAGCAGCAAGTCTTTTTTTATGGCCATATCCTTCATCCTAATTCCCGATATGCTCAGTTGAACTCCCTATTAGTATAGCATAATCACGTGCCTATAACAAGGCACCCCAATTGCCTGGGTACATAAATTCTTGCTGTAAATATTTCTGTGATGATAGACTGTCATAAAGTGTCAATTCTCCGTACTGATGTCTGCATAACCAACACAGGTATATCCGTGGGAAGAGTTTTCCAGGTTGAGGCAATCCTTACCAATATCGGGCAAGAATAGCCTAAGAGGTTGTATGTTTGTTTCCCTGACAGTGGTAGTAAAATAACAAGTGTCTCTGGTATAATAATTGCCTCTATACGTATTATGAAAAATCATAGAGATATACGACATCTCGTACAGCATTACCTCAATGCCTTGCATGTGTACTGTTTTCTCATGCGAGTTGGACTGAGGAAGGAGTATGCCCTGTCCTTTGCCAAAAGCTGGGAGAGGGTTATGCATTGGTTCATATACTGAGTGCCGTATCCCTTTGCTGCCGAGTAATTAACGGTAATGACTGAGTTCCCCAAAAAGGGCGGTCACATCCTGGCAGTGGCAGGAGGTAAGGGAGGGGTGGGCAAGAGTATATTCTCCGTGACCCTTTCGACGACACTGGCCATGATGGGCTATAGAGTCATAGTCGTAGACCTTGACCTGGGTGGGGCTAATCTCCATACCTATTTCGGTGTAATTGACAAGACGTTGTCGTTGTTTCACTTCATACACAAGAAGGTTAGCTCTCTCAATGATATCGTCGTAAAGACCCCGATAACCAATCTGAGTTTAATAAGCGGTGCGCATTACTCCCCCACGATGTCAAACCCCGCTGCGGAACTAAAGATCAAACTGATAAGACATCTGTACACGCTGGATGCCGATTTCATCGTCATCGATCTCGGTGCGGGTATGGACCTGAGTACACTGGACTTCTTCATATTTTCCGATAGAGGGTTTTTGGTGACCGTGCCCGAACCGGGAGCCGTGATGAACGCATACAGGTTTATCCAGGGGGCGTTGTTTAGAAAGATGGTGACGGTGTTTGGAAAGCACAAGGATATTGGAGCCATTGTACGAGACCTGGGGCAGGCCTGTGCCCATGATGAGTCTACAATGTTGAGCTGGTTTGTTAATCGGGTCAGGGAGATCGATCCGGAGGTCTTTCCTCTTGTCCAGGAGGTGAGTTGCAAATTTCAACCCTTTCTGGTGCTAAACAGGATTGCCCATGAGCAGGCACAGCAATTGGCAAGCACACTGCTGAGACATTGCAGTGACAAATACGCCGTGGATATAAAGTACCTGGGTAATCTGCCTGATGTTAAATCGCTCACGTCCTTCCTGTTAGACGTACCCGGGTTTTTAAAGTCTGACTCCGGTAAAGGCTATCTCCTGTCGGTGAAATCCGTTGTCAGGAGGTTTCTCATCGACCTGCACGATGCAAACGTATTGGCAGAGAAGTTAAGGATAAGAAGCGATTTTAGTGAAAAGGCCATCGATGCCCTATCTAACGTCATAGACAAGCTCGACGGGGCTATTGTCAACGATGCCGGCAAGAAGTTGTGGAAACTGAGACTGTTCTTTAAACCGGTAGAAGTAGTCAAGTTTCTCCTGAGCAAGGGTATCAAAGAAGACATATTTTTTGAAAGTGACAGCCTAAGTTTAAAGAAGTAGCCCAGACCTCAGCTAAAACATATACGCCATACCCTCAAGGGTTGAGACGCTTATCCGATAGTCATCACCCTGTCGTCTGCCATCTATTTTTACCGGCATACAATTGCTGATCCCCTTTTCGATCTCATGCACGGAGTAACTAGTCTTACACGACCTGCACATAAAGTAACCATCGTGAAACTCAAACCCCAACTTCCTCTGATAACACGACTTGCAAGCGTCAAGGAACGACATCACCCTACCATCCACCTTGATAACAAAAAAGTTAATTTTCTTACCCTGATACCTGTAAGTGTAAAACTTAGGCACTTCCCCCTTCAACGTTGTCACGTCAAATATCAGCTCTGCCCCCCTCTGCGTTGGCGTTAAGTGACCGACCTGAGATTCACACGATAAAAGACCTAAAACCACCAGCACATAAACAAAGGCCACAATGACATTTAAGGGGTCAAGGGGGCTGGCCCCCTTCTTCTTCTTCCCTCTATACGAAGTCGCTGATGCCTTCAACGCAGCACAGGGGTTTTGGCCGTTGCCCGTTGATTACCCCGATGAGTGCCTGACGCTCATGCTCAATGCGCGACAAGACCCATACGGTCTTCATTCCCAGGGCGATGGCCGGTCCGATGTCGTTGTCATACGTATCGCCAACCATGAGCGTTGCCTGCGGGATGGCATCAAGGGCATTCAGCGTTGTCAGAAAAATCTCCGGGGCGGGCTTCTTGTAACCCTCCTTAAAACTCAACGCCTGGTAGTCTATGAGTTCCAACAGTTCAGGACAGGCATCCTTAAATGCCTCGTAGTAGGGCCTCCACATGTTTGAGACAACCCCTATTTTACAGCCGGCATCCTTGAAACACCTGACGACATCCCCTGAGACGCGGAGCTTCTCCAGCGAGGCAGATTGGGTCGCCCACAGCCTGGCAATGTCCTCCCTGACACCGGGGTCTATGCCGCCAAATGCGCCCTCAAGACGCACGCACACCTCATCAGGTCCGCTGAAGTCCTCCTGCATGATGATGCTGCCAATGTCGGCGGAGCCAATGCCGGGTTTGTTGATAAATCCGGCTATTAAGGCATTTGGTGAACGCCCCGGGCTGTTTACCAGCGTCGAACCAATGTCAAACAACACGGTGGTCAGGCTATAGGTCTTCAGGAGAGAGCTTGCCAGGTTCAACGGTGTCTTGCTTGACGTACTTGGAGCGAGGGTTTTTGTCGTAGGGCATTTCGGCAGGGCTTGACAGTAACTCAAAGGTAAAGGCACAGATGCGCATCCCCGGATACAGGGCCAACGGCATCCGACCGATGTTACTAAGCTCCAGCGTGGCCTTGCCGTGCCAGCCGGGGTCAAACTTCGAGGCTGTACCGTGGATAATCAACCCCAGCCTGCCCAGCGTGCTGCGACCGTCTATGTGACCTACGAGGTCGTTGGGGATGTGCAGCGACTCTATGGTCGTGGCAAGGACAAAGTCCCCCGGCTGCATGATAAACGCCTCGTCATCCTGTATCTGCACGCGCTTCATTATGTCCTCTATGCTGTAACTGCCTCGCAGGTCTATATAGGGGTGTTTGCTGTGCTCAAAGACACAGAACTCATTGCCCAGTCTGAGGTCTAACGAACACGGCCCCAACTGCTTTGACAGATCAGGGGCGGGGTCTATAGCAAGTTTGCCCTCCTGCAGCCACTTCTTTATGTCTCTGTCTGATAAGACCATTACGTATCTTCCTGTACCACTGCTATCTCCTTGCTCTTTGGAAATATAATCTTAGATGCAATTATACCAATTTCATACAACACAATAATAGGGACGGCCATCAACGTCTGATTAAAGGCATCGGGTGTTGGCGTGAGTATTCCGGCGATGATAAAGGCAAAGATCGCTGCGTACTTTCTGCTTTTGGCCAGTCGTTCGGGCGTGACAAATCCAAATCTGGTCAGAAACAGGATCACTATGGGCAACTCAAAGACCAACCCAAAGGCAAGCAAAAACTTGATGTTAAAGTCCACGTAGCTGCCTATGGATATCATTGCCGTAAGGGACTGCGTCTTATAGGTCAGCAGAAAACCCAGGGCAAATGGCAGGATGACAAAAAAACAAAAAGGTCGCCCCCATCAGAAACAGCACACATCCACTCACTACAAAAGGCAGTGCAAACTTTCTTTCGTTGGGCAACAACCCCGGCGCAACAAACAACCACACCTGAGTCAGCACCACAGGCATTGCCGTCACCACGGCTGCCATCATCGCTATCTTGAGGTGCATCCAGAATGCCTCAGCGGGCTGGAGGAATACCAGAGAGACGTTTTTCATATGCTTTGAGACAAATGAGACAAAAGGCGACCTAAGTGCAAAGACAAGCTCATTTTCCATCGGGAACATGAGAAACCTTAAAAGCTCTTCGGAATAGTTAAAGGCGAAGATAAAGACGACAATGACTGCACCGATGGTTATAAGCAGGCGCTGTCTCAGTTCGCCCAGGTGATCGATGAAAGACATTTTGTCGTCCTGACTCAACTTTGTTTCTTTTCCTCCTGCGTTTCCGACTCTTTATTTTCCGGTTGTTTTGTCAGCCTGGAATTTTCTTGTAATGTTGTCTCATTTGCCTTGAGCCTGATGTCGTGCAGTTCTCTTTTTATGTTATTGAGTTCCTCACTTAAGGGGTTATGTTCTTCTGCGTACATGGCGGAGTTGACCTGGTTTCTGACATCAAACATGATCCGCTTAATCTGAGCGAGCACCTTACCTATTTTTTTGGCAAGGTCCGGCAGGCTCTTGGGGCCAAAGACGAGCAGCGCCACAACAAAGATCATGATGATTTCCTGCATTCCGAGGTCAAACATGATTTATAACGCTTATTCCTCCTCGTATATCTTTTTAATTTGAGGTTCTTTATAGGGATAGACAAACGTAAAGGACAGAAAGACCCTCAGATTTGGCTGTCGGCTTTTAAACTCGTAGCCAGTGCCCAGGGTTGTATGGAGGTACTTGAGAGGTCTGTACCTGTAGCCGAGCCTTCCTTCGACGAAATCGATATTGTTTGAGAAGTGACTTTTTTTGATATCCACTTCGGTGAGGAAGTTGACATTGTTCGCTGCAGGCATGTCGGTACCCAGGAGCAGATTCCACTCACCCTTGAGGGACCTATCAAACGGAGAGAAATAAAAGGCGTTTGCATGTACCATAAATGGTCCGATTTTTTTGGAGGTAATTAATCCGCCTCCATATCGCCCGCGGGTTGTTATGTCGCTGATACCCGACGGAGGTGAAACGCTCATCAACAGGGCCATCGATGGCAGGATGTCACCTTCATCCTTAAAGCGGTGCTTGAGGCCGACACTGACGTCCTCAAACCCATACTCTTCACTCTGTATGCGAAAAGGAACCGTCGCCAGCAATTCACTCCAGGAGTCGATCCCGTAGGTTACGGAGGATGTGATGCGATAAAATGTCGGCTCAACGGCATACTCAAGGCAGATTTCGTTGGCAAAAATACCCGGGGGGTTGGTTGCCGTAGAAAACGTTGAAAACACGGCATTGGGTTGGGTTGGTCTAACTCCCGCTACGTCAAAGGCATAGGCGTAATCTCCGCCCAATAACCCCACCATAACCAGAGTCAGCAAGAAAAACAGCACCGCAATATTTCTCATTAGTTTAAAAGTAACAAAAAACAAGGGGAACTGTCAATCCCAATTCCACGATAAATTTGTTCCCAATCAAGAAAAGAAGGAGGGCGGCGGAGCTTCTTTTCCGCTCCAGGGGGTGAGGCACCACTGCCATAAAAGTCGCACCTGGCCCTCCTCAGACCTCCCCTGCAAGGGGGCCAGCCCCCTTGATCCCGTAAAAATACCACGTATTTTGTATTTAATCCAATTGCAATATGCTATATTCTCAAAGCTGTATAGGTCTGTCGCGTTCGTGGTCAACGATGCAGAAGAAGCCAAAAGGGACGTCTGACTCATTGAGCAACTGATGTGGTCGCATTGGCGCTACGTATGCAACGTCAAATGGCCTCAACGAGTACCGATTGCCGCCGATTACAAACACGCCCTCACCACGGATGCAGATAACCACATGGATGTGAAGATGTCGCTCAAAGGTCGAATACCCGCCAGGGTCTATCTGAAAGTATCGTAGGTCAAAGCGTGTCTCCTCGCCGTACCGTCCGATAAGCTCATGCCTGGAGATGTACCGAAACGGCAGATTGACGCCCTCCTTGTATGGCCGTGGGGGCCGACCTGACCACCGAAAGCCCTCGGCAAATGCCAGGTGCTCAAACGCCTCCCCCAGTGTGACGGAGACCTGGGATGCTTGAGCTTGCCGCTGCGTGGTGGACAACTGAGCTGATGGCTGATAATACGCCTGTGGAAAGTTGGAGACAATCTTTTCAAGGAACGCCGCCGTGCTTTCTCTGATACCTGCGGGATGCTTTAAGAGCGATCCCCCGATGGTGCAGACCGAATCGGGGCCATACATGGCGGCCATGTCGGGGACGTTGTCGAGGCTCATGCCACCTGCTGGTGCCGGAAAGGCCGGTTTCAGTTGCCCAAGCGGCGTCCTCAGTTCTTGTGACAGGGCCAGACACTCCTGCGGCGTAAAGTTAAACCTCCCACCGGCGTTGGGAAAAATTGACAGGTCAGCGCCCATCAACCGAAACACGGTGCCCAACAACACAGCGGGCCGTATGCCGTGATGGGGGTCGTGGAAGTAGACCCCGGTCAGCGCCGGATGTGCCATGATGATTATCCGATATGTTGAGGCCAGGTACCTCACCGTATCAAGCCCTACGATGTATGGTGCCACCAGCACACCGACAATGCCCTGTCTCAGTGCAAACCGGATGCGACCTTCGAGTCTGTCTGCGCCGTCAGTGACGTTTGGGAAGTATAGGGTTTTTCGGGAGGTCTTTGCGTTTGCCGCCTCAATGGCTTGTTGACAGAGAGTCACGCGCTGCTCAAAGGGACAAAATGCCTGGTCTGTCAGTCCGTGGTCGTCCTTGATGATATCGGCTCCTCCGAGGGCAAACTCCGTCGCGACAGTGGCAAGGTCAGCCGCAGAAAGCCCCATGGGCTTGAGCACGGCAGACAACAACGGCCTGCCGTAAACCCCCAACATCTGACGTATCCCCGGTATCCCATACCCCGGCCCCTTAAATGTCCCCAGGAAGGCCTCCGGAAGGTCTATAGCGACAACCCTTATGTTGCCCTTAAACGAAATGTTGCCAAAGAGGACGTTTAAAAACTGTGGCAGTTGATAAGCGGTTACCTCGGGATTAAACGCCAGAGTTGCACGGTAACGCCCCTGCTCTGTAGGGTGGACGTCTTTTACCGTGGGCACTATAGCCGTGTTTATGTGGGGCTTGTTGAAGAAATATCCGTCGGGGACCTCTACGGTCTGCTCCAGTGCGATCTCCCGGAGTATGGCATCGATGTTGTCTGCTTTATGGCGAGGTGTTATGTCGTATGTGATATCAATGGTGTCAGACATCAGGGGCAGGGCCACCTACCCCCAGATCAGCCTGCCACGTCTGTTGGCCCAACAACAGATGGAGACGTTTACCACAACGGATGCGGGGTCTGAATAACTGCCCCCGACCTTAACCCCCAAAGCAGTAGTCTCCGCTGTTGAACCCGATGCAGTGGTATAGATGGCGTTGAGGTCCTCCAGTAGTTTTTTTTCAAGTTCCTGTGTTGCGGGGTTGATGTCATTGAGTCTTCTCAGGAGTTGTTTTTTGGAGATCATGGCCACATCGTCCCCCGCCGAACCGATGCCAACCCCTATGGTGTATGGGCCACAGACTCTCTTCTTTGCATTTTTGACGGTATCTGCTACAACGTCTCTGATTTTGTCGTAGTAATCTTCAGTGTTGACCTGAGTGTCGGTATCAGGTTTTAAGACAAAGGAGGCACTGCCCTCTACCTGGGATAACTCTCCGCCAGGTTGACAGTCGGTGTTTTTAAGTAGCAGGTCTACGACGAGGTTGTTTTTATCGGAATCCTCAAAGTAAATGGCAGGATTAACAGCAGCCACATCCGCCTCTGAACCACCGCTATCTGCAGGACTGCGGAGCAACTTTTCAACTGCTCGCTTACTACCCTCCACGATCTCAACTGTTATCTGTTGACGATCAAGACCGTATGGTAGCCTCACCCAAAAAACAGGTATGCCTATATCACGACATAATGGCTTTCTGGTTGTCCTGGCATTTTTGACGTTATCAATTATAACATGGAAACATCCACTGCCACGTCCTAGTCCTGTTTCGCTGTCTGTAGTCTCTGACGTATAGGTCTGCTTTAAGGCGTCCTCCACGTCAGAGGGGATAGATGAGGCCACCTTTGTATACAACTCAACGATGCCATCCCTTAGTCTCAACATACCAACAATCCTTTAATAGGCACAGATAGCAATATCTGTTTTGCGTGCAACATTACTTATGTGGTTCCCCTGCCGGTGGTGGTGGTGCCGGGGCATTGGGCGCACCTGCACCTGGAGCTGCGGCAGCGGGGGCACTCTGCTTGTTTACAAATTCATCAAGGGCCTTTTCGTCAACCTGCACACTGTAGTTCTTCTCCACAGATGAGTAGTAGCTATCAAACGCCTTCTTCTGCTTCTCGCCAGTGAGGTACTGAATTATCATTTGCTTTACGGCTTCAAATTCGGTGACCTTTGCCTCTTTGGTGTCAACTACCTTGATTATATGGTAGCCAAAGGAGGTCTTAACGGGTGTGCTTAACTCCCCCTTCTTCAGCTTAAATACAGCCTCATCAAAGTTGAGTTCCATCTGACCGCGTGAAAAGAAACCGAGGTCTCCCCCCTTATCCGCCGTAGCGGTATCCAGTGAGGATGCCTTTGCCGCAGCGGCAAAATCACCACCCTTCTTTAACTTGTCATAGAGGTCAGTTGCCTCCTTTTCGGTCTTTACAAGGATGTGGACAGCCCTGACCTGTTCGGGCATTACGAACTCTTTTTGGTTATCGTCGTAGTATTTCTTTGCCTCTTCGGGGGTTACCTTAACGTTTGCCGTCTGAACGTTTTTCTGGATAAGGGTGTTAATGAGATTTATTTTCCTGAACTCTGCTATTTTTTTGACAAACTCAGGGTCCTTGTCAAGTCCGACCTTTTTAGCCTCAAGGTATAGTACCTCCCTCTTTTTTACTTCATCGACCAACCTCTTAAGGCCATCCTTACCGGTAAACATGGCTTTTATGTTTGGCGGCAACTTTGCCAGCTCATCCTGTAACTGCTCGCTTGTTATCGTCTCCTGTCCCAACTTGACAATAGTAGTGCCACCCTTCTTAAGCACATTGTCCTCCGGTGCCTTTGAACATGCCAGGGTCGTTAAAAACACTCCTACTACCACTACCAACAGCAATCGCTTCTTCATACTTTGTGTCCTCTCTCCATTCTTTAAAGTTAGTTTATTTCAACTGTATTATTATTATATATCATAGCGCACCAAAAATTCCACCCCATTTGAGCCGCGGCTGTTCTACGTAGGCGATGACACCATCGACCTTACGGCCCCTGAAATAATCGCGGAGTATCCTGACATAGTTGCTGACCTGCTGCTCATGCACGGGGGAATCCCCGACGCTGACCTTGAAGTCCACAACCACTACCTTAGATGCGTCCACCACCACCAAGTCCATCCTGCAGAGCGTACCACCAGGGAGGGCAAACTCCTGCTCCTTGAGAAACTCCCTGCCGACCCTGCTGCCAATGATTTCCATGAGACCATCCACCATAAAGAACCGCCTCAGGATACCCACGACCTCTGCCCTTATGCCGCGATGGGCCGATGCCACAAGCACCCGATCAACAACCGCCTCCAGTTGCGGGATAACATCCACGGTGTAATCAATGAGACTCAGTATCCGATGAATGAGTTCGCCGCGCTGACGGGCCACCCCTGGCGTAAAGACGCCAATATCCGGCGCCTGATGCTGCCTTGGCGCAAAATCAATGCCTCTGCGATGGTAACGCAACACAAACGGCTCCGACTCCGGCTCATCCGCCACCTGGACGGCCTCCGGTTTGCCGACATCAGGGGCACGGGGCTGAAACTCATCCACGGGCAACAGATTAAACGGGTACGACACCCTGGCACCCTTTACGCCAACGACATAAAGCTCCGCCTTTGCACGCGTAAAGGCCACGTACAGGGCATTGAGACGGTTTACCTTGTCCCTGAGCACCTCCTCCTCGTAGGCGCCAGATAAAAACTCCGGTATCGCTGCAACAATCTTCTTGTTGACCTTTAGGAGTGTAACTCCGGTGTCATCAATTTCATCAGTATCCCTTCTGTCGATGAGATAATCAAAGCCCTTGTTGTTCTGCCCGTACATGAGGACTATGACCACTGGGAATCCCAGTCCCTTGGCCTTGTGCACGGTCATTATGGTAACGGCGTCCTTGCTCTTTGGGACATCGATGTTCCAGTCGACCTGGTTCCTGTCCTGCTCGGAGGCATAGTCGAGAAAGTCACGGATGGTTTCGTTGCCGATGTCCTCGTAGTTCTTGATGACCTCCAGGAGCTTGACCAGCGTGGCCTCCTCGTCCCTGAACGTCTCAAAGACCCTGAAGACGCCATAGACGTCGGTGACAAGGTCGTACAGGGGCAGGTACCCAACGGATTTAAAAAGCCCCTCAAAGTATTTTGTCCAAAGTGCCGGGAAACTCTCCTGAAATGCCTTGTAGAGTGGTGTGTTGTTGCGGTTTTCAAGGAAGAACGCCTCAAGCAATCCCCTGTCCAACGCCACGGCATCATTAGCGGCTGCGGCGGCAAGGACGTCCCCCAGACAAAAGGTCGCAAAAGACAGGTCATCCAGCGGGGAATCCAGGAAGTTCAACAGTGCAACCAGCTCGCCTGTCAGACGCCGGGTACGGATGTCGAGACTGCTGAAGGAGACAAAGTCGATCCCCCGTTCGTTGAGCCATGCAGCGGTCTGTACAACGTTGTCGTTTGTGTCTGTGAGGATGGCGATGTCGCGGTATCTGTAGCCCCGGCTGCGGAGTTCCTCAACGTGGGCCTGTACGATGGCCTTTTCGGGCTGATTCTCCGCATCAAGTTCAACGATGCGCACCTCGGCATAACCACCGGCCGGATTGCCGGACCTGGCAAACTGCGTGTAGTTGGTCAGACCGCTCTTGGCGCCGGCTATGCTGTAGTCCTCATCCCGTGGTAACAGCCGCTTAAAGACCGCCTCGTTAAAGCTGAGGATTGTCTGTAGGCTCCTGTGGTTGGTGTCGAGTTCCTCAATGCGGTGCGCAGCGCAGGGGAATGGCGCCGAGTGTTCCAGTCCCCGCATGATCTGGTAATCGGCGTTGCGGAATCCGTAGATGGCCTGCTTGGTGTCGCCAACGACAAAGAGGCTCCCCCCCTGGGAGAGGGAGTTCTCCACCAGCGGCGTGAGGTTCTTCCACTGGATCGGCGACGTGTCCTGGAACTCGTCTATGAGGTAGTGGCAGAGGCTCTGTCCGAGTCTGAAGTACACGTCCGGGACGATACCCTGGTTAAGGTACAGCGACAGGTTGTGTGAGATGTCGTCGATAAAAATCATACCCTGCTGCCTCTTGAGTTGGTCAAGGCCGGCCTCAAATGCCTTGTAGACCCGTATAAACGGCGTATAGTACACCTGGCAATACAACTTTATATACTGCCTGATTGTCTGAGCAAGTTCAGCCCAATGTGTGCAGATTTCGTCGTAGAGGGCTATTGTGGCATGGTTCTTTTTTGTAGGTTTCTTAACGGGCGGATTCTTGAGGCCGCGGTTGATGAGGTCTGCAAATCTGTCGGTTCGGATGTTTTCGAGGATGTTGACAAATGCACTCGTGCCACTTCTTTCAAGCTGTGAGCGTTCGATCAGTTCGTGGAGGGACTCGGCCTGTCGTCGCAGTGAGTGTTTAACGGTCTCCATGGCCCTGTAGTGATCGCTGATGACGAGGCGGGCGCCCGTGGAGGCCAATTTACGATATATTGCCTTGATCTCTCTGAGTATGGTTGCGGTAGGCTCCCAGAGGAAAGTCCTGTCGTCCTGTCGGCTGTCGTGTATGAGGTCAACGACGCCGTGCATGAGGGCGGCTTCCTTGGAATTATGGCGGATGCGCCGCAGGAAGACCTCAAAGGCATACTCCATCAGCGCCTCGTAATCGAGGAGGATGTCAAAGTCCGGGTTATAGCCCATATCCAGAGCGGATGCCTTGAATATCGAGGTCATAAAGCTGTCAATCGTCCGCACCTGGAAGAACGAAAAGCCCTCAAATATCTCATCAAGGACGCCACCGGCCTGTCGCTGCAGCGAGTCGTTGTCGGTGCCGAGTTCGGCGGAGAGTTCGTTGAGTGTATCGGGCTTGCCAATTGAGAGTTCCTTGAGCCACAGGACAATGCGTTGTCGCATCTCCCTGGATGCGTTATTGGAAAACGTGATGGCAATGATGTTTTTCAGCGAATTATTGCGTATATCCGCCGATAACAGGAACCTCACAAAGCGCTTTGTCAGCGCACGGGTCTTTCCCGATCCGGCGGAGGCCTTCAGCACTACCGAGTGCGGGAATTCTTCCACCGGTCTAACCTCTCACCTTTACCCCATAAAGAGTGCTGCATGTTTTATATATAGTCAAAATGCGATACTGTAACTTCTTAGCAAAACATGCGACTAATCTGTTCCACATTATAAATTCTGGTTATCCCGCTAATTCCATCAAAGTTTTTATCGAAACTTGCAATATAATGGATTTTATGCTTTAAAGCAAACGCTATTATCTAAAGAGTCATGAAAATTAATCACCCCTTTGGTATTAACAATTCTATCCACTATTTCATTATAATCAGTTTCTAAGAGAAAATAAGAGGTAGTTATCTTTTCTTTCGATAAATCCATTTTTAATTTTCCAAAAATGGGTAAAATTGAATTAACACCCTTACGTTCTTTCAATCTTCTCGAAAGCACTGTGAAAGTTTCATTTGCAACACAGTCAAGTATTATCAGGTCATTAACGATTTTCCCCAGCTCGTATATTAATTCGTTGGCTTGCTTGTGCCATGAATCTTTATTGTCATAAAGTCCGACCAATATATTAGCATCCAGAATAACCCTATCTTGCATAATTCATTGTATCCTCAACAGCATCACCACCAACCGAGATTATTCCGGTATGTTTCAAGAGATCACTCGCCTTAACAGTCTTTACATCAATTCCACCCTCATACGTAATTGTTACTTCTTTACCTTCAGACAATTCCACTTTTTCCAGAGGTTCAAAGACCCCATGCAGATATTTTGCTTTTATCGTTGCCATAAACAAGCCTCCTTTAACGCTTACCTATATTTTAGCATGAATATGACGATTCTGTCTCTTCCTGTAATTTGAATTAGGACAGCAATTTATCTTGGTTCCTTTTCATTTCAAGTGGGTAGCCCAATCTTAGTATAATCCAGCTTACCTGTTAGCATGTAGATAATAGTCTTTATGTTTTTGAATGTTTTATAACCTCTTGCCTTTGCTTTAGCTGCCTGTACCAGACTATTAAGTCCTTCTAATATTCCATTGTTTATTCTACTTTCATACCATCTCGTTACTCCTGACCAATGCCTTTTTATTGTTTTGGCTGCTTCATATATAGGCTTTAAGCGACTATGAGTTGCCCAAAAATACCACTTATGTAGTTTTAATTCAAATTCTTCTTGTGTCTGTTCTGTATAAATTGATTGAAAATTTTCACGTATATGAAATGCTCTTATAGTTTGTAAATTCAGATACGGCATTAATTCTATTTTCTTCAATTCTTCCTTCTGTGTTTCTGTTAATTCATCTCTATTTTTAAGAAATATATACTTTTTACCTCGAAGTACTAATTTGTTCCTTTACTTCATTTCTCCTTACTTCATCTACTGCATTGTTTATT
>NZ_JMFO01000021.1 GCF_000714715.1 Candidatus Magnetobacterium casense | reverse complement strand
ACGCAAAAACAATATACGATACAAGCAAAAATCTTGGACATGTACCAATAATAGACAAAAATCCTCGCCGTGGCAGCGTTTTACCAATGTCCACTGCAGAGGCTATAAGATATAATGAACGTACTACAATCGAAAGAGTCAATGGTAGATTGAAGACCGAATTTGGTGGAAATAATGTTTTGGTAAGGGGAAGCATGAAAGTAAAGATGCACTTGATGATCGGAATTGTTGTCTTATTTGCCGATCAAATGTTAAAACTGATAACCTAAACGATAAAAGATACCTAAAAAAAGGTTGTTTTAGCATTATGAGGGAGAAATGCGTCTAAAATCAGAACAAATTGGCAATTATGTCCGATAAAATAGAAGATTTGGAGATTTTTATGTGAGTGAATAAAATTTAGACCTCATTAAAGATGAGAGAGTAGATATTTGTAGGGATTTTTGATTTCTTTTTGCAAGAGGCTCCTATGTTTATATTTATTTTGGAAAGTCCATATTATAACGGATGTTCTGCGCAAAAAAAGGCTTACTTCCTTTAAATATAAGGTTTTATAAAAGAAAATGTGTAAACACGTAGACACTAAAACTTGATTTTATTAGTGAGGCATGGTATAATACATTTCATGATAACTTATTAATATAGCAAAGAATTTTAAAATGTAGACACTATCAATTTTGAATAATCGTTTAGTGTCAAGGGGTTACACGATTTTTTACAGTCAAAACCCAGAACATCCGTTATAAAGAAGCTGCAAAAATAATTGGCAGTTTATTTTGGCAAGTATTTTATAAAAAAGAATTGCCAAAAAAGAAAAAGGAAAAGGAGAAGGAAAATGGCAAAAAATAATAATAATAACTCATCTCGACACATAGAAAATTTATTTTATGTTTTGTTATCAACTATTCTTGCTATTTTTATTACCACAATAGCTGTGTTGTTTGCTAAGGTAGATGCTTTAAGAGAGCAAATATCTGACATTAATGAAAAGAGTGTTGAGAGACACATACACATTACTGAAGCTATTGCTAACATACCAAAAATAAAATGGGACGATGTAAAAAAAACTCCTGATAACCCCATCAATAAACAATAATAAAACGGGGTCAAGGGGGCCGTGCTCCCTTGCGGGTGGGTCTGAGGGAGGGCAGAGCCCTCCCTTTTTTCTTTTCCCTATTTCTTAGGCGCTATCCCTTTGAGCTGTGCTTCGGAATCTATGAGGAATGCTGCCGAGGATGCAACGCGCTCTTTGGCTTTGAGGCCCTTCGTGACTTCTACCATGCCACCGCTCCTTAGACCTAGCTGCACGAGTCGGGGTTCAAAGTTGCCCTCGCCCTTGTCCACGTAGACCCTCTGCTCCACGCCCGTGTCTATGACCGCCTCATCGGGGATTACCAGACGCTGACCAAGGTCTATGCCTATCTCCACGTTGGTAAACATCTGTGGCCTTAACTCACCCTTTGGATTGGCAACCGTAAACCGCACCTTGGCCGTGCGCCTCTCCCCCGAAAGCACGGGGTAGATATAATCAACCTTTGACGTAAACGCCTTTTCGGTGGAATAACTCAGACCAATGCTCGCCACCTGTCCAACCTTTATCAGCGGCAACTCGTTTTCATAGACATCCGCCATCACCCACACCGAAGACAGATCAACCACGTCAAAGAGCTTCTCTCCTGCCATGACACGCATCCCCGCAACGGCCTTCTTCTCCGTCACATACCCGCTGACAGGACAGTAAATGGTTAACGTTCGTATGACCTTGCCGGTCCGCTCTATTTCGTCTATCTGCGCATCCGTGATGTCCCAGAGCTTCAACCTCTGCCTGGCCGCATCCAGGATGAGGCGGGCATCCTTTTTGAGCATCTCCGCATATGAGTTGACCAACTCCTGCTCCGAATATATGCTCGTCCCATTGGCCCACCTCAGGAGGTTGAGAAACTCCCGCTGCGTGGCAACCAGCTCAGGGCTGTAGATGTCTGCCATGGCCTCACCCTTTTTGACGTACCGACCCGTGTAATCTACGTAGAGACGCTCTACCCAACCCTCAATCTTTGTGTTGACGGTCGATTGCCGACGCTCGTCGTACTCTATGCGTCCCACCGTCCTGATGGTGCGCTGAAACGGCTTGACGGCAACCTCCACCGTTCTGACCCCTATCAGTTGACGCTTGTCATCAGGTATCTCAACAACGGGGGCATCATCAAAATCATCCTCGGCATGGCTAACGGTAACATTGCCTGAGAAAGCCATCAAAAACGTCAACGTCGCAAAAAATAATAATATAATGTCCTTTATCACTTTGGTCACCCTCCCTTGCCGCTCTCCGTGACAGGACCGCCGGATGGGGCAATGGCCTCAATCCTGGCTATTGCCTTTTGCCGTTCGACCACCTGTCTGAAGTACAGGGTCTCATAGTCTATGAGGGACTTCAGAGGGGCAATCACGGTTGTGGCCTCCACTTTTCCCGTGACATAGGCGCTGAGGGCCAGTTCAAAGTCCTGGTAGGTGCGGGGTATCAGTGCGTTTCTATATAGCTCGATCAGCTTATCGGCAGTCTGTAACATGGTGTAGTTTTCGCGTATGGCCGATGCTATCATGGTCTTTATGGCATCAACGTCGTGCTGAGACTCTGACAACACCGAACGTGCCTCAGAGACGGCCATCCTCTGCTTTGTCTTGTAAAATATGGGGACATTGACCGCCGCCGTCAGACTCCACATGTCCTCGAAGTCCCCGCCACGTTTTGCCACGGAGGCACTGACGTTGATGTCGGGATAGTACTCCCGCCGTGCCATATCGACCTTGACCTTGGCCACCTCAATCTCCTTCGCCTTTGACAGGACATCAGGGGAGGTCTCAAAGGCCGACTTCAGGGCATCCGACATAGATCGGACGTAGGGGGTGGGGGAGATGTCATGCGGCCTGTCAATAGGTGTGTTGACGTCCTGCCGACCGAGTGTGGAGTTGAGCATACCCTCGATGACGTGCATCTTTTGTCGTTCCATCTCCTGCTTTTCGATCAACATGTACTTCTCCGTCTGCGCCATCAGCACATCCACCTGCTGCCCCATTCCCGATGCGTATCGCGACAGCGCCGCATCCTCGAGCCTTGCAAACAACGCCACTCTGTCCTGGATAAGCTCTATGTTCTTGTAGGTTAGAAACAGGTCGTAGTAAAGCTCCTTTACCCTGGCGGCGGTCTTTAAACGCACGCTGTGCACGGCAGCCTGGAGCACCTCCGTGTCCTTTATGGTCATCTCCTGCTTCAGGGACAGTTTGCCGGGAAACGGGAACATCTGCGACACCGAAAACATCCACTGAGCGTCGCTCATCTGCCCATAGCTGTATCGGTTCCAGCCTTCGTTCTGATACCCAAACATGACCATGGGGTCAGGCAGGGTCGAGGCCTGCGGTGTCCGAAACTTAGACGTGTAAACCTTCGACTGAGCCATGAGCACTTCATGGTTGTTTTGCAGGGCCTCCTCTATAAGCGCATCTAGGGTGGTATCCTCGGCATACGCCTGTAACGTGACAGAGAAAAGCCCCGCAAACACAATCAATACAAGCAAACTATGTCTACTTGGCATCCACATTGATCTTGGCCTTGACCTTCTTGTGATTGTGTGAGACCTTCACGACAATGTTCCACGAGCCGGCCATAGAAAGCGTAAGGACGCCCTTATATTGTCCACCATCATGTTTGGCCTCGGTCTTGTAGTTCATTGCCGGCATCCCCGGCATCGCAGGCATACCATAATCAACCAACACCTTGGCATCGGCAACGGCCTTACCCGCAGAGTCCTTGACTTCAATGACAACGTTGTTATCACCAACGATGGGCGGGTTGTTGTCCATCGTGATCTTGAGCGTGTAATCGCCCGCCTTCTTCTCTACCTCAAAGTCCTTGGCAAACCCTGCCGACGTTACAAGCAACACCAAAACCACAACACCTAAAACTATTTTTCTCAAAACCTGAATCCTCCTTAAATCTTTATATTGAGAGACAGTGAAACACTGCCGGCATCTCCGTTGATTATTATAGCATTAAGTCAGAAGTATACATCAGGAATTTGAAGAACTTATGAAGCTGACGAAAAAGACATGAAAAATAACGCTAATGTAACCCCTATTGTTCTGTCTCCGGGTACTGAATGATCACATAGTCTTTCGATATCTCTTGCTGAAATCCCTCAGGTACCCTTGCCCAGTCAAGCACGTCTATGAGGATTGGCAGTTCACTTTCGGATAATACCTCTTTCAGTGTAGGCAGATTTTCCTGCAACCTGGCAGGCTCCTCAGGGTAGCGCAAGACAATGTCAAGGTCGCTGGCATCGTGTCCACCGCCACTGACACGGCTTCCATAGGCCCATACCTCCGCCCTGGGGACATACCGCCGTAGCAAGGCCTTGAGAGTCGCCAGGTACTCCGGCCGTATGTCAATGCTCTGTGACATTGTCCAGCTTATGCATCAGGCGCCTTGCATCTGCTATTAAATCGGGCAATAACGACAGGGTTTTCTCAGCAAAACCGGCCCCGTAATCATTTGCCGTGTCGTTTCGGTTGTCACGATATCCGAGCCAGCGTTGTACCTCATCCGTGCTGAGTAGCCCATGCCTTGCACCATAACGGAAGATGTCCTTGAAAACCAGCGTATCAACCGTCGCTGATGTGGCGAAAAAGGGTTTTAACGCCTTTCTTAGCAGCTTCCCGGAAATCTCCAGCGTCAACTCAAACCCCTTGACTGTTGCATTTCGGAAGACCTCATATTCGATGCTACCGACCTCACTTTGCCGTAGAAAATGCAACGAACTCTCAAGCGTTTCAATGCAGCGGTTTAAGTGTTTCGTGTTGATCGACATTTGCTGTATGAGAGAAGGGGACGCTCCCCCCCGTGCATCAAAGGGGTAACGTCCTCCCTTCTTAACTTGTCAGTTACTTGATTATCTCCCAATCGGTTACGGGAACTAGCCCGATTGACTTATAATTTGAGATGTTTATGCCATCCATGTACCAGATGACGAGCAAGCCTGATGCCATGTTTTCCCATAGGACATCACTCTTACCATCTTTATTGAAATCGTCCACCTGCTTGATATGCCAGTTGAGGTCAGATATGGTTGCGGGAGACCCCATGCTTGAAACGGAGGTGCCATCCACGAGCCAGATGCCGACATGTCCGGTGGCTGAGTTTCTCCACAGGATATCGCTCTTGCCGTCGCCGTTGAAGTCACCAATCCCCTCTATTTGCCACTTTAGGTCGGCAACCGTTGCGGGTGTTCCGTGACTAAGTATTGTCCCGTCTTCCTTCATGAGATAGATATAGACCATCCCTGTTGTTTTGTTGTACCAGAGGATA
Source organism: Candidatus Magnetobacterium casense (assembly GCF_000714715.1). Taxonomy (GTDB): domain Bacteria; phylum Nitrospirota; class Thermodesulfovibrionia; order Thermodesulfovibrionales; family Magnetobacteriaceae; genus Magnetobacterium; species Magnetobacterium casense. Next base: position 54,658 of record NZ_JMFO01000021.1, on the reverse strand, counting down.
TCGGCAACACCATCAGCATTGAAGTCGTACTTTGGCCCCTTTGTGGTGCCACCCCGGCAGCTTGATGTAAAGGTAGCCTTTACATCCTTGTTGGCCGAAACAGTCAGCGTACACGTTGAACTTGTGTCGGTGCAGTCGCCGCTCCAGCCGGTAAAGGTTGAACCGCTTGCGGCGGTTGCCGTCAGTGTAACGGTGGTACCCGGGTCAAACTGATAACTACACGTACCGCCACAATCCAACCCGCTTGGAGTGCTCAGGACAGTGCCCGTGCCATCCCCTGACTTGGTTACGGTCACGCTGTATCCCTTGCTCAACGAAAAATCCGCAGTCTCAGTTGTGTCCTTTACCAGATCAACCGTTTTTGTATCAGGTATGTAGCCTGTTGCAGAGGCCTTCACTACTACAAGCCCTGCCGGAACACCTGTTAGTTTGTACATTCCATCGCTATCGGTGGTAGTCTTTACGATACCGCCGGCGCTCACCTCGGCACCGACTAACGCCGCATCTGTATCAGCGTCGGTGACAGTGCCTGTTATCGTACCGGTGGATGTTACACCCGATGGATTTATCAGCAGCTTTACAAAGTCAACGGCGTAACCATCCCCGGCGCCTGTTGTGTTGTCGTCAAACTTGATGCTAATCTTCCCGCTCCTTATCAGATCGAGCTTATCGTCGGGGACCCTTACAGTGATGAGCTTGCCAATAGGGCCTGTCTGTGCGAGGGAGTTTATCACAACCTCCAACTCGGTTATCCTCACATCGTTTATGGTCACCTCATATTGGGCGCTCCAGACAGGGGCCTGAAAGTCATCGACAAATATCTGCAGCATTGCAGAATTAACGGTCAGTCCGCTCAGGGAATATTCCAAGACAATAGGTCTTACGTTGTTTGCAGGGCGCGAGGTTGAACCTGTGTAACCATCTTGCCCGTTTGGGGGGTGACCGTTATAGCTTGTGATAACCATTATTCTGTCTGTGCCATCGGGGTCTTTTGGGTCAACCGTCCATGGATAGCTGTGCGATGGCGTGCTGTGTCCTGAGAATGGATCATAGCCGGTAGGCCATCCAAAGCCCAGATTGTCGATGTCCCCAGTGCGAACCATCATAGCGGCCTCGGGGGTGTTTGTCAACGTGACATTTGTTGCCGACCAATCCCCATCGTTAGCAGTCGTTGTGGCTGCCAGGGGTTGGACCATCAGAACCAACATGCACATCATCAGTGTTATTAGTCCCGTTGTCTTTGCAAATTGCCTCATGCTCTGTTACCTCCACTTAGTAGATTTTTGTAGCCTGGAGAAAACAGTTTAACCTACCCCGGTTGCGATTGTCAATGCGGCAAAATCAGGGTGTAAAATAGAATTTTCCACGTGTTTTGTAGTAAACCAAATCTAAATCTGCTATAATAGAGTGTGTTCAAGACGGCAGTTGTTATTCCTGCATATAAGGTTGCAGATAAAATAGGGGGTGTGATACGATCTGTCCCTGCAAGTATCGGTACGATTATTGTCGTTGACGACAAGTGTCCTCAGTACTCCGGTGACGTTGCCGCCGCCACGGAGGGTGTTGACAAGGACAGGCTGGTCGTCTTATACAACGACGTCAACATGGGCGTGGGGGGGGCGGTGATCAGTGGATTGAAAAAGGCCATTGAGCTTGGATGCGACATAATCGTCAAAATGGACGGCGATGGCCAGATGGATGCCGCCTATATTGATGAACTTATTGCCCCGCTGCTGAAGGGCGAGGCAGACTACACAAAGGGCAATCGGTTTATGAACTTTACCGCCCTCAAGGCAATGCCCAAGGTTCGGCTTTTTGGCAATAGCGTCCTGTCCTTCCTCCTGAAGATATCCTCCGGATACTGGAACATCATCGACCCAACCAACGGCTACACGGCCATACACAGAAGGGCTGTCGAAAAGCTAAACCTTGAGCAAATTGCACGGAGATACTTCTTTGAATCGGACATGCTTATCAACCTCAATATCATAAACGCCGTCGTAATGGATATAGACATACCGGCGAGATATGGCGACGAGGAAAGCTCCCTCAGCATACTCAGGACATCCCTGGAGTTTCCTCCACGGTTGCTGAGAGGCCTTATAAGGCGGATATTCTTTAAATACTTCCTCTATGATTTCAATATGGCATCAATTTATATTATAATAGGGTTACCGATGTTTGTCTTTGGTGTAGTCTTTGGGCTTATGGAGTGGATGGACTCGCTCGTCAATGCAACGGTAAAGACCTCCGGGACGATCATGCTTGTGGCCTTGCCAATCATCGTGTCGTTTCAGATGTTGCTGCAGGCCATAGCCATAGACATAGCCTCGGTTCCAAAAAAGAACAAATGAGTGACATAGTGGGTAAGATATTTAGCGATAAGGAACTTGTGAGGAACTGTGTTCAGATTGAAGCATAGCAAAGTCTCTGAACAAGTTTTTCGGGTGCTGGATATATTTGCCGGTGCGGGTGGTTTTAGTCTTGGTTTTGAGATGGCTGGCGCTAAAGTTATAGGTGCTGTTGAAATTGATAAGTGGGCATGTGATACTTTTTCTTACAATCATCCTGATGCAATAGTAATTCAAAAAGATATTCAAACACTAACCGATCAAGGACTATTAGATGCATTTGAAACGCACCATCCCAATATTATAGTGAGTGGTCCTCCATGTCAGGGCTTCTCGATATGTAATCAAAACGCCGGTGATCCCAAAGACCCGAGAAACTCATTGTTTCATGAATTTTTACGAGTAGGTCACCTTTTTCAACCTACATTGATGGTAATGGAAAATGTTCCGAGTCTTGCCGTAGCAAAGACGGCGGAAGGAAAAAAGGTACTTACAATAATCGAGTCATCATTGAGAGATATCGGTTTTTATGTGTATGCAGCAACCCTGCAGGCTACCGACTTTGGTATTCCACAGATACGTAACCGTTTATTTGTAGTTGCATCAAAAATCGAAATATCTAAACCTTTCCCTGATCCAACACATCAGGTGACATCTGCCAACCAGCTCTCAATAAGATTTTCAAATTCACTTCAACCGTGCCCGACATTATGGGATGCCATTTCTGATTTACCCCCTCTCAAGGCTACAGAAGGCTCTGAAGAGCAACAATATACAATGCCGCCATTAACCGATTATCAGAAGTTATTGCGCAATAGTAGCCACACACTATTTAATCACAAGGCTATGAATCATGGCAAGAGGATGGTTGAGCGTTTTTCTACAATGCAGTGGGGTAATTCTGTCAATGACGTTCCCGATCATCTAAAACCTAGACGGCGCAATTCTCAAGAGATTGTTCAACAGGCTTATGACCAGAATAACAGGAGAATGTTTCCTATGCGCCCGTGCCATACAATACCTGCATCATTCTATGCCAACTTTGTTCATCCCTATCAGCATAGAAATTTTACAGCTAGAGAAGGTGCACGCATTCAATCATTTCCTGACTGGTATCGTTTCTTAGGCAAACCCACTGTGGTTAGCCATCGCTTACTTGCACGAGAGGAAAGATACGAAGAAAAATTTCTTTGCCAATATAACCAGATTGGCAATGCAGTCCCCCCTTTTCTTGTTAAGGTCTTAGCCCATAACATATTACAACAACTTATTGGGAGGGAACAATGTTTGTCCACGGGAACAACTTAGAACAAAAAGAAAATCATCAGACCAAATATCGTGATGCCAAATCGCGGCAATATCTTACTGAGATACGGTTACAGTACGATCAGTGGAAACAGGCCAATATTGATTTAAAGGGGCCGTTTTTATTAAAGGCAGACTCGGATTTATTGGTTCTGGAAAAACGAACCAAACTGTTAAACGGCTACAAGAATTTCATAGACCAACAAAAATATGCAGAACAGTTTGACTCGCGCTCTAATCTTCATTCCTCTGTTCTTGAAGAATTTATGTATTACCTCTTTAAAGATATGGTTGCTGATTTTTCTGAACATGCCTTAATTGGCAAATCACACACATTTAAGGATTTATTCTTCAAATCACACAGCTATAAATCAATGCTGACAACTCCAAATGTTTTAATAGAAAAGAAAGATCATGACTTTGCTATAGGTGTGAGAATCAATGCTGATTTCAAGTGCTTTGAACAATCAACAACGCAATCAGAGACATGGGATATACCAGCAGTAACAGTTGAATGTAAAACCTACCTTGACAAAACCATGCTTCAGGATGCATCAACGGCAGCGGAATTATTGAAACACCGCAATCCAAATGTTTTATACATAGTCGTGGCAGAATGGCTTAAATTAACAGAGGCGGTAAACTTGCGTAAATTTAAGATTGATCAAATTTATGTTCTGCGAAAGCAAAAAAACACTGATAGAGAATTCAGATACCTCGATAGTTACACAAAGAGGCCAATATACGAGGATACCGTTGAACACCTTTTTCATTTTGTTCGTGATTTTCTCACGGAAGATTGGGAGGGTGGTATTAATCACAGATTAGCCAAAGGCTATCTTCTTTAAAAAAAGATAAAACTATTTTATTTAATCATGACCGTTATTTAGGCATATTTAGGAGGTTAAGCTGTATGGCAAAGGTATTACTGTTATCACCGCCCTACGTAGACTTGTACGGAAATCTGAGTAAGGCGGCGGGGAGATACTTCCCACTGGGGTTGGGATACATCGCCTCCTATCTGCGCAAGTATGGAGGCCATGAGGTGGCAATGTATGAGCCCGAGGCTCAGGGGTTGATCTACAACGCTATAACCGACATCATCGCGAAATCGCAGCCCGACGTGATCGGGATAACGTGCGCAACCCCCAATTTCATTAGGGCCATTAAGCTGGCAGAACTCTGTCGGAGCCATTGCACGGCCAGGGTTGTTATGGGGGGGGTGCATGTTAGCGCCATCCCTGAGTTTGTGATGCGGACATACCCGGGGCTTATAGATTGCGTTGTTATTGGGGAAGGAGAACGCTCCATGCTCGATGTTGTCAACGCATACCAGAATAACGCCTCCCTGGAGGGAATAAGCGGGATCATCTACAGGGATGGCGATGCAATCATCCGCAACGACGTCAGACCCTACATCGAGGACATGGATTCCATCCCCTTTCCGGCAAGGGACCTGATATCTCAGCGGTTGTTTGTGCCCAACATGCACAACGCCCGTTACAGAAACTGCATGACCATCCTGACCAGTCGCGGGTGTCCCTTTAACTGTTCCTTCTGTGCGGCCAGGATCGTCTCCGGCAAGAAGTACCGGATGCACTCGGCCCAATACGTACTGGAAGAGATGCAGATGCTCAAAAAGGACTACAACGCCCGGCAACTTATCATCACCGATGACACCTTCACGATCAACCACGCCCGTCTTGAGGATATATGCAGGGGGATGATCGATAAGCGGTTGAACCTCAAGTGGTTCTGCTTCTCACAGGTCAACACGGTCAACAGGGAGGTCCTGGTGCTTATGAAGAGGGCCGGATGTTACTGTGTGGGGTTTGGGTTGGAGTCCAGCGACGAGGGTATCCTCAGGCGCATGGGAAAGGCCATCGCACCTGCAAAGGCCAAAGAGACCGTCAGGATTGCAACCAGTCTGGGCATCAAGACGCAGGCGTTTTATATTATCGGTTCCCCCGGTGAGACAAAGCAGCAGATGGAGGATACGCTCAGATTCTCCAGGGAGGTCAATGCGACGTTGGCCTTTTACAACATGTTGGTGCCGTTTCCGGGGACAAAGGAGTTTGACTACTTCTTTGCCTCAATTCCGCTGGAGGAGATAGACTGGGAAAAGTTTGTTGCTATCGGTGAGGATTGTGTTATAAAAAACTCCGCCGTATCGTCAGCGGAGATTGAAAACATGATAGCAAAGGCCAATTTCCTCTACTACACCGACATCAACAGGGTTGTCAACCTGTTATCGCACATCAGGACGTTCTATGAGTTTACCAACTACTTCTCCGGTGGCGTCGCCCTGTTAAAGCAGGTTGGAAAGTGGTTCAGAAAGTAGAAAGAGCGGAGCCGCCCCTTTCTTCTCTACCTCATTGGACGTTCTTCATGAATTCTATCCAGATTGGCAAGGCAGCGGCACCGCCGGTCTTTCCTTCCCCGAGGGAAGTGCGGTCGTCCCTGCCAACCCAAACACCCACGGCCAGTCTGTCATCAAAGCCTATGAACCAAGCGTCCGCATAATCATCCGTCGTACCGGTCTTGCCGTAAACCGGTCTGCTTAAGGCCATTGCCGCTCGTGCAGTGCCGTTTTCCACAACCGCCCTCAGAACCTCCCGTATGGATGCAACTGCCTGCTGGCCAATGACCCTCTGTCCCTGAGGCAATGACGCATCAGAGGCCAGATCGTAACGGTCTATCACCCGTTCATAAAACCGCGGCTCCAGCTTGACCCCCTCGGCCATCGTGCCGTATGCGTAGACCAACTCCATAAGTGTTACCTCGGATACCCCAATGGCCGCCGGCAGATGCGGATAAATATCACTCTTGATGCCAACCGACCTGGCCGTCTCAATGACCCTGGACATTTTCAACTTGCTTGCCAGATTAACCGTGGCAGCGTTCAGAGACATAGACAACGCACTCTTTAGCGACACCGACCCGTAATACCTCCGTGTATAGTTCTGTGGCGTCCAGGCAGTGCGGCCATTGTTGGAATAATAGGTAACCGGAGCATCTACAATAGCACTCTGCGGTGTGAGACCATCCTTAAATGCCGTCAGGTAAATAAACGGTTTAAACGCCGAACCCGGTTGACGCATTGCCTGCGTGGCACGGTTGAACTGACTATCACCAAAACCGGTACCACCAACCATTGCCCTGATGGCGCCGGTCTTTATGTCTATGGCAAGCAGGGCTGCCTGGGTCTTGTCGTCAAAGCCACTTGACAGACCATTGGCTACGGCATGTTCTGCTGCCTCTTGCATCTTGTAGTTGAGTGTCGTGTATATCTTGAAGCCGGATGTATACAGGTTATCGCCATAAATCTTTTCGAGGTTGGCGCGGGCGTATTCAACAAAGTATGGTGCCTTATACTGTGCCCGTGGAGTGTAGGATGGCAGGGGTTCGACTACGGCCTCATTGTATTTGGCGGCGGAGATAAAGCCCTGGTTGAGCATCATCTTCAGAACGAGCTTTTTCCGACTGAGGGCCTTGTGCGTATCCTTAAACGGGGAGTATGTCGATGGCGCCTTGGGGATCGCCGCCAAAAGGGCTGCCTCTCCAACGGTAAGTTCCTCGGCCTTCTTACCAAAGTAGGTCTCCGACGCCGCCTCCAAACCGTATGCCCTGGTGCCAAAGTACGCCTGGTTGAGATACAATCCCAGGATTTCGTCTTTCGTGTAGCGATTCTCTATCTGGATTGACAGCGCAGCCTCCTTGATCTTGCGTGTCAGAGAGCGTTCGGGTTTTAGGAAGAGCATCTTTGCCAACTGTTGTGTGATGGTGCTGGCGCCCTGGACGTAGGACTTTGCACGTACATTTTCAATGGCTGCCCCTATCAGGCGATAGAAGTCCAACCCATGATGGCTGTAAAAGCGGGCATCTTCTACCGCTATAAAGGCATTCTTGACGTGTGTCGGTATCTTGTAGTAGGGTATAAACCGTCGCCGCTCAAAGTACAGTTCCGCCAAACTCTCTCCGTCTGAGGAGTATAGCATGGATGACTCCAGCGGTGCATATTCCTCCAGCAGTTGAATCTTGGGCAGGTCAGACAGGCTCCAGACAACAAACCCACCAATCAGCCCAAAGCCCACAGACAACGACATGGCAAAGGACAACAGCAGCTTTTTCATAAAGCGTATGTACGGGTTATCCCTCTCCCCCAGGATCATGTTGTAGAGCACGCTGAAGTATGTGCGAAGCCTCAGATATGCCTTGCTCCTGAGAAAAAATATCTCCCTGACCTTTAGGCAAATCTGTTCGGGGTCAAGGGGGTCACCGAGACAGAAGTCTGCCCTGAAGCCCTTTTGTATGAACGTGGGCAACAGTGCCGCCTCAGACAATATGATTACAGAACAACGAGGGTGAGAGACCCTGAGAGAATCAAGCATCTCAAACTCCCTGGAGTGATAATTTTTTGTGTCAAAGATGACGACCGAGTGTCCCTTTATTGCACCGAGTCCCTCAAGTAGTTCAAAATTGTTGCCAAAGAGCGTTGCCTCTATGCCGTTGTGCTGAAGCGTTCTTAGTACAATTTTCCCTCTTATACTATCGGTAGAGAAGATCAGTACCGGTACGGTCATCCGTCATCTATAGACAAAGCGCCTCAGGATTCCTCGGACATGGCCATGATCAATGCGCCCCTGGCCGTTGTGTTAAGAGGGTCTGAGGCAATGCGCACGCCCGATATCTGTATTGGCAGTCGTATGTTCTTGAGCACCTTTTCAAAAAGCTCCTTGCATCCTGTTGGCAGACAGGTGCCGCCACTGAGGACTATGGGCAGGGGCTTTGCAAAGCGCGGTACCCTGTCCGATGTGGCCATCACCTGCTGGATGCTCTGCAGGAGGTTGACGACAAGGTCTTCGTAGAAGATGTGCAGGGAGATTTCGAGCTTGTTTTTTGGCTCTTTGAGGAGGTTTAGTCCCTTTTCCTTGATCAGCTTAATCTTTGTGGCAGGCTCACCGAGTGAATTTCCGGCCATGGTGTCTATGTAATCGCCGCCCTTTTGGATGCTGTATGTCAGCACAGGCACGGAGAGGTAGGACAGGCATATGTTACACATCCCCCCGCCCATGCTTATGCCAATGCCCGTGTAGCTGTCATCGGCAAGCTCCGAAAGGACAACGGCAAAGCCCTCGTGGATGGACAGCGGACTATACCCCATGCCCTCCAGGGTCCGCTTTATGACGGCCTCGTGGTAGAGGACGTTTGTGGTGGTGTGTATGGGGGCACCGGGGATACTGAAGCACAGGGCCTCTCCCTGTTTCTTGGCCGGCAGCAGCAGGGTCTTGATTATCGCCTGGATGACGTTGAGGCCATCATCCTCCTTTGGGCTTAACAGTCCGCCCTCTATGGGTCTTCTGGTATCGGCGTTAAATGTGCTGGCAAACTGCTCGGCAGAGTTGCCCACGATAAACAACTGTCCGTTGCGTGAAAAGAACATTATGTCGTTTTGTGCCAACACCTTGCCTGTGATGTTTGACTTGGGCACCTCAAAAAAAGCATTCAGTTGTTTGACCGAGTAGTACGTCGTACCCTTCATGCGGGCTATGACAATGTTGGTAGTGCCAATGTCCAGCCCCACAGGCCCTGTCAGCACCTCCAATTCCTTAGACTTAATTGGCCTGGTCTCCTCAACCTTGCCAGTTCCCTGAGCCTCTGACATAAAAAATGTCCCTCCCTCTATGAAATCATCAGACGATCCAACACGGTCATCCGTGCTTTATATTATAATCCCCTGGCAGTTTTTTTTGGTAGCTAAAAAAAAGAAAAAGAAATAGAGTTGTTTACACAAGAGACGGCTATATGGTATAATATCCAATAGTATCAGTATGTAGGAATTCTTAACTAAAGGAGGTTAGATGTGCTGGTTGTTGGTACGCATAAGGATTTAATACAATATATACAGACCCAATATCCTCAGATAATGCTTGATATCTCGCCCGATGGCATTGAGGCATTGGAGCGGATCAAGAGTACCGATTATGACCTCATAGTAAGTGAGTGGGACATCCCGGGGATGAACGGGTATGAGCTTCTGTTAAACGTCAGGAAGCTCAAAAAATCCCTGCCCTTTATCATGGTTACCAAGAGGACGGACAAGGACAGCCTGGTATCTGCCATCAAGGCGGGGGTAACGGACTTCCTGGTCAAGCCGTTGAATGCCCAGACAATAGAGTGCAAGTTAAAGCCGCACATCGACAAGGTTAGGATAAAGAAGCCTGTGCAGAAGCCGGAAGCCGCAAAAGGCACATCAGACATCATGAAGGATATCGACATACCATCCTGTCCGGACATCATACTGAGGCTCTCCAAGGAGACAAAGAGGCCAACCCCGAACATGACGGAGATTGTGGGCCTGATCAAGGATGACGTGGCGTTGGCTGCCACGGTGATCCGGTTTGCCAATTCCCCGGTGTACGGCAGCGGTAAGGTGCTGACAATAGAGCGGGCACTGCACGTACTGGGGATGAAGAACTTCTCCGGCATGGTAATGGCTTCTGCCCTGCACAACGTCATCAAGGAAGTGGGTGTTGTCACGGAGATATTCTGGAAACACTCCCTGGCATCGGCGACAATATGCGGATATCTGGCAAGACAGAAGGCGTCAGAACTTACGGACAGCGCCTATTTTCTAGGTCTGTTTCATGACTGCGCCATCCCGCTTCTGTTGAAGAAGTACGCTGACTACGAGCAGTCCTTGTACAAGGCCCTGAGTAATGCCGCTGATGCAATTGACGTCGAGGATGCAAGCTACAATACCAATCACGCTACCGTTGGCGGTCTGATCTCAAAGAGCTGGGGGATGCAGGCGTCAATGACCGAAACCATCAGGCAACATCACAGCGACACCCTGTACATCCCCAAGGGGGTGACAGAGGTCAACGAAATCAGTTACCTGTGGGCAATTCTCCAGTTGTCCGAGCACCTCTGCAACTATCATGGCGTCTCAGGTACGATCCCGCTACAGCAGGACGAAGACTGGATCACAACACACAAAACTGCCTCTGATACCCTGATGACTAACGTCGATGAAATAAACGAGTTCAAGGAAAGCGCCGGCAACCTGTTGGACAAGATGGCATATTAGGCTGCGCAGGAGCACGGCACGATATCGCAGATTTCCTGATACCCCTTCTTTTTTGGCAGGCGCCGTCCCTGCCCCCTATGTAACACGATAGAGATAATCCAAAGAAAAAAGATAACTCCACTTTCGCATAAAAAAAATAGGCTTACATTCTTTGTCTATCGGGAATAAATTCACCGTGGCATTTACGTGGATAGTATGGTAAAATAAGGTCTTGTCGGCAGGCATGATTAAACGTATTAAAAACAAGACCGAATTCTTTTATTTTATATGGAGATGTTTATGAGTATACTGATCGTTGATGACTCCACAGATATGTTAAAGCTGTTGAAGGTATTTTTAAAATCTGCCGGATATACGGATATCTTATTTGCTGAATCTGCACAGCAGGCCTTTGAGGTCCTTGGAGTCGATGACGCCGATAGCTACGATGCTCCCCCTGGTGTGGAGCTAATCCTTATGGATATAATGATGCCCGGAATCAACGGCATAGATGCGTGTGCCCGGATAACATCCAATGAACATCTCAGGGACATTCCAATCATTATGGTATCGGGCATTACGGAGGCAACGAGTTTACAGGCAGCCTTTAATGCGGGAGCCGTCGATTATGTCACCAAACCCGTCAATAAGATAGAGCTTGTGACGCGGGTCAGGACGGTCCTGAAGCTGAAGTACGAGTTTGACAACCGTAAGGCCCGCGAAGAGGAACTGGTGGTGTTAAACAAGCAGTTGACGGAGAAAAACAAGCTGCTAAACAAGTTGAGTTCCATTGATTTCCTGACAAACATTGCCAATCGCCGGACGTTTGAACATATTCTGGAAGCTGAGTGGAGACGCTCCTTAAGAAACACTTCCCCGCTGTCTGCACTGATGATAGACATAGACTTCTTTAAGCGTTACAATGACACCTACGGTCACATGGCCGGGGATGAGTGCATCACAGTCGTTGCCAAGGTCCTCCAGGAGGCCCTCAAACGTCCTGCCGACATCGTTGCGCGGTACGGGGGGGAGGAGTTTGTAGTGCTTCTGCCTGACACGGGCATCTATGGCGCCGTCAGTGTCGGTGAGGCCATGCGAGCAAGGGTGCAGCAATTGGCCATACCACACGTAAACTCCAAGGCTGCAGACATTGTCACGGTGAGCATTGGGGCCGCCTCCGTAGTGCCCGAAACGGATACCGCAATGGCGGACCTGATTACTTCAGCGGATAAGGCACTGTATGAGGCAAAGCATGAGGGCAGAAACAGGGTAAAGGTCTACGCCGCCACTGAGACGGAAGCGAACACTCTACGGCCACCCGCCCCGGAACAATACGAACACAGGCCACAAAAGTACCTGTCACAGGCCGTACTCGATGGCCTTGCCATAAACGTCGCCGTCTTAGACCGTAACGGCGTTATTGTCAACGTCAATCGGTCATGGCAGCAATACGCAGTGCAGCAAGACAGCTCCTGTCTGTTGAGCCTCACCGAGGGGGCCAATTATGTCGAAAAGTGCTCCGCCACCCTGCAACAGTGCAAGCAGTATAGTGTGCCGGTCAGCAAAGGGGTTGCGGCAGTGCTATCCGGTGAAATGCAACGATTTGAATTTGAGTACAGGTGCAACGAAAGTATGTGGTTTCTCATGCACGCAGTCCCCTTGGACAGGGAAGAGGGCGATGTCGTTGTCTCTTATTTTGACATAACACGTCTTAAGAGCGCAGAGGCAGAGATAAAGACCCTCTATGCAGTCGTCGATGAGAGCATCAACATTATATACATCACCGATAAGGACGCCAGAATACGGTATGTCAACAAGACCTTTGAACAGATAACCGGCTACACAAAGGCCGAGGTCATAGGCACCACGCCACACCTGCTGTCGTCGGGGCAGACTACGCATGAGCAGTACGAAGGACTTTGGAACACAATCTCCGCCGGAAAGACGTGGCGCGGTATCTTTAAAAACAAGAAGAAAAACGGGGAGTTCTTCTGGATCAACGGCCTCGTTTCCGTGATCAAAAATGATGCCGGTGAAATCACCAACTATCTGGCAATCCAGGAAGACATCACGGACAAGATGAAATCAAAACAGACCATCGAGTACATCTCCTACTATGACAGGACAACGCGTCTGCTCAACCGCAACAGGTTTATGGCCCTGCTGGATCAGTGGATTGTCGGACAGAGTGGCAGCGGGGCAGTGGGCGCCCTGCTATTGGTCAACCTGGATGCCTTTAAACTCATCAACGACACCTATGGTTACATCGTTGGGGACGAGTTCCTGGAGAGCATTGCCGATATGCTCAGGCGCACGGTCAGCGGCGACGAAGGTGTTGATTATGGCCTTGACAGTCAGGCCGTCAACAAGGTCATGGTTGGTCGCATCGGAGGTGATGAGTTTGGCGTCTTTATCCCCTATATTGGTGCTGAGGCGGCGGTTGAGCAGGCAGAGGGTATACGTAAACAGGTAGAGGCAATGCGTTTTTCCGAGTTCATGATACGCACCTCGGCCAGCATCGGGATCGTCATCTACCCTGAGCATGGGACATCCACCAGGGAGCTGATTACACGTGGCGATGCCGCCATATACCGTGCAAAGGAGCTTGGCCAAAACCGATGTCACCTCTACAGCAATGAAGACCGATACCTCGAAGATATCCAGGTACGTCTCAAGGAGCGGGAACAGATCAAGTGGGCGCTTGAAAACAACCGCTTTGTCCCCTGGTTTCAGCCCATACTCGACCTCAGAACAAACACGATATCGCACTATGAGGCCCTTGCAAGGATGCAGGTGGATGAGAGAAAAGTGCTGTATCCACCGTCATTCCTATATACGGCGGAAAAGTATGGATTTATCAGCTCCATTGACAGGATGATTATACAAAAGACTCTCACCGTCCAGTCGCAGGTTGCCCGGGCAAGGCCTCACCTGTCCTTTGGCATGAATCTGTCGGGCAAGGACCTGGGCGATGAACAACTATTGCAGTTTATAAAGACCCAGATTGATGACCTCAGCATTGACCCAACACGATTGATCTTTGAGATAACCGAAACGGCCGCCATCAGCGACCTTGCCAAGGCCATCAGGTCTATCAGGGCGTTGAAGGAACTGGGGTGTCGGATATCGCTTGATGACTTTGGCGTGGGCTTTACGTCCTTTAAGTACCTCAAGGACATGGAGGTGGATTATATCAAGATAGATGGCTCATTCGTCAAGAATCTGCTAAATAGCGACGAAAACCGCCATATCGTAAAGGCCATCAGGGACATGGCTGGCGGGATGGGCATTATGACCGTTGCCGAGTTTGTCGAGGACATGGAGACAATGAATCTGCTCAGAGATTATGGCGTCGATTATGCACAAGGCTACCTGATCGGTAAACCCTCTCCAAATCTGAAGCAAGAAGACGCTTTTGTCGTATAATAAAACATTGCCATTGCACTCGACCCTGCAAATGTGCTATGGTTAATACAGCATGGAAGATCAGTTTATACATAGTAACTTCTTCTACATAGCGGCCTATTCATTGGTATCGCTGGTGTTTATGGCAACGGAGGAACGCATTGGATTTCCAACGGCCCTGGCAGCGTCCTTTTTGTACTACCTCATTTACGAAACGAAACAGGACTATAACATAAGAAGCGAAATGGGCATTGGCGGCTGGGAAAAAGTCACTTGGCGACACAGGATGATGTACAACAGGAGTTCGAACTCCTATGCCTGGTTCTGGCCCCTGTGGCTGATAATGATAGTTGTCCTGGCAGGGGTAGTGTTTATCTTTGGACTGTCCCACTCAGACAAGTCAACAAAGGGATAGCCCTTTTTTCTTTGACGTATAGCAGGTTTCGATTGGATTAAATACACAAGACATGGCATTTTTTATGGGGTCAAGGGGACTGGTCCCCTTGCGGGGGAGGTCTGAGGAGGGGGCGGAGTCGCCCTCCTTTTTTTCTTCTGTTGTTATAGATACTTATACTCTTCTGCTTACATGTAAATGGTAGTAAGTGAGGGGGTAGTGCGCGACCTTCTGCGGTTGATAGTGTGGTATCCGGTGCGGTGGGTGGTACAGATATTACCTGTGGGGGCAGGGTTGATGCTCTTCAGGGCTATGGGGGATATGCACTACGTCCTTTCACGGGGCAAGAGGCAACGGCTGCTTGCAAATCTTTCGGATGCGGGCCTGGACGCTTGCAACAAACACCTGGTAGTGAGGGAGTACTTCAGAAATCACTACGTTGACCGTCTGTTTATCTTCATCGTGCCGAAGTTTGACAGCAGTCAGATACGCCGCTATGTTGAACTTGAGGGGGTTGAGCACCTGGAGGACGCCCTTGGGCGTGGCAAAGGGGTTGTCCTGGTGCATGGGCACTTTGGGCCGGTTCATATGCCGTTGGTGGTGCTTGCCCGGTGCGGGTTCAGGATAAAACAACTGGGACTGCCCTCCGATGACGGCCTGAGCTGGATCGGTAGAAACGTTGCCTACAGGTTGAGATTGCGCTATGAGGCAAAGATACCGGCAGAGATACTGCGGGCAGACTCGTTTCTGCGGCCCGTCTTTGTGTGGCTTGCCCACAACGGCTGCATCATGACAACCGGCGATGGCACCGGCACACAACAACGTCTGGGGAAATACGAGTCGTTTACGTTCCTGGGACGGCCCACTGCCTTCCCCCTTGGTCCGGCAACCCTGGCCCAAAAGACCTCCGCTGCCTTCATGCCGGTCTTTATCACGCCCGCTGAAAACAACAGATACAGGATAACCATTGAACCACCCCTGAACCCAAAATCACAACAGGAACTCTCCGCAGTCGAGCTGACCGCATTGTTCGTCCAAAGACTTGAGACCTACGTCAGACGTTATCCGGGGCTTATGCACTTCCTTGACAGATTATGATGACCTCAGTGTTATAAGGGCAACCTCGGGCGGACAATTGTAGCGCATTGGTACCATGTTGTTACCCACCCCGGTTGTGATGTAAGTCTGACGGGCACCGTCTCTGACGACACCACTTATGTACTTCTGCCCCGACGTCGATGGCAGAAACGGAGCGCCGATAAAGGGAAAGACTATCTGTCCGCCGTGCGTATGGCCCGATAACACAACGTCTATCTTCTTTTTTGATGATTCTATATCGATATTGATATCGGGGTTGTGGCTTAACAGTATCTTCACCGCTTGGATGTCTATGCCCTTACAGGCATTGGTCAGGGAGCAGCTACTTTCCCAGTGGTCATCGACACCAAGGATATAGATAGATGGATCGGTTTGTTCTCTGCTGTTAACGGGTTGAGTGGGGCGTTTAATCCTTACGCTTTTGTTCCTGAGCCAGACCACCCCAATCCTGTCGGTAAACAACCTGCATATGGAGTCAACGGCCTCCTGTCCGCTCCAGAAGTCGTGATTGCCCAGGACACCGTAAATTCCTACCGGTGCCTTGAGCGTTGACAGGGCATTGACGCATCGTTGGACGTATTCCCTGGCGCCTTTTTCCATGCCGGCATTGCCGCTACCCCCAACCTCGTTTGTCCCCGTGATGAAGTCCCCCGTGAGGGCTATGACATCAGGGGCCTCGGCCATACACATGTCGGCTGACCTCGATATAAGCCCCTCGCTAACTATCGCAGAACTATGAAAGTCACTCAGCAAGGCTATCTTAAACCCATCAAAAGAAGGCGGCAAGTCCGCAACTACTAACGTTATCCGTCGAAGCTCTATATTGTATCGCGAGGTATTGTAGACCCCCTTCGTCCCCAACAACACTACACCAGCCCTCAGGCCGTTAATGAGAAATTTCCTGCGTGTCATAAAAACAGGTAGCGCTCCATAAAGATTACTTTTCAGTGTCCTGAAGCTTCATTTCCTCATATACCTTTTTCAACAAAGGCCTAGCCCTTGGAATGTATTCTTTGACCACATTCCAAACTACCTCTAATTCTATCCCGAAATAAAAGTGACTCATCTTATCTCTCATACCGGCCATTTTTTTCCACGGTATATTTGAATGTTTAGACCTTATGCTACCAGGGACATTCTTTGATGCCTCACCAATAATCTCAACACACCTGACAACGGAATAATGTGTTTTTGAGTCAAGTAAAAAATCCTCATACGATAAATTGCCAACAAATTCTTCCGCCTTGTCCATGTTTTCAATGATGTCCTTAATGTAGAGGGTTATATCACGGTTCATAGAGGAATTGCCTCTCTAAAGATAGTGTCTTTAAGCTCGGGACGCACTGAATTTACAGGAATTAGATCAACCCTTGTTCTAAGAAGTTTCGTCAGGTATTGTTCTGCTCCAACAAGGTCAAGCAGGCTGATAGACTCCTCAAACTCCGCTAATAAGTCTACGTCGCTTTTTTTCTTCTGCTCGTGTCTGGCGTATGAACCAAAGACCGCTATCTCCTTAATCTTATGCTCGACCCTTAATTCATCCCTGTGCTTATTTATAACCCTCTTGATTTCGTCTAACGTAGTCATTATATCTCTTGTCCTTATTAGATTTTAAAATTATCCATCATATTATCCATTACACTCTTAATATCTACTGCTTATGCTTTTTCTATAGTAAACCTACATACACAAAGTATGTCACAACGACACAAATTCTGTCAATTTTTTTAGTTGAAATTTAGCGAGCACGCCTACAATCTAGCGCTAAACGATTCAGAGGAAGGGGTCAA
Source organism: Candidatus Magnetobacterium casense (assembly GCF_000714715.1). Classification (GTDB taxonomy): domain Bacteria; phylum Nitrospirota; class Thermodesulfovibrionia; order Thermodesulfovibrionales; family Magnetobacteriaceae; genus Magnetobacterium; species Magnetobacterium casense. The sequence goes on along the minus strand of NZ_JMFO01000021.1, from coordinate 37,246 downwards.
GGGGTCAGCGACCCCCGGCATAAAAGGGGGACTGGTCCCCTTGCGGGGTGGGTCTGAGGGAGGGGCGGAGCCGCCTCCCTTTTTTCTTATTTCTTCTTCTTGTTCTTGCGTTGAGTCTTCATGTTGTTGTGCATAATCAGGCCGACTGCGAATACGAGTACCGTTACAATGGGCGGCATTACGTAGACCTTTAGCGGTGTTGGCGGTTCCGTCATCAGGAAGTACCACGCCGATATAGCGGCCTTGTTGGCATCCTCGCCGTTGTTGCCGTCAAACAACTGCACCGCAAACGGGATGAACTTCCCAACAGCAAATGCGGAGTCATCTGCAACACCGGTGTTGAGCGCACGCTTGAAAATGACCCGGTACAGACCATCCGTGTACGTTCCCACGGCAGTCACATTCTGCTTTTCCTTGGGCTCCGGTGCCATATCATAGCCCTTGCCGGTCAGAGAAGCGACCTTGTTGTCCTCGGAGGCCTTCCACTGCCAGAGATTGACCGTGGCCTTCCTGCTTCCCAGGTAGAAGTATGGCCTTTCGGCACCCTCCTCCATCTTGGTCGGGAACTGTATGTGGGCGGTATCGGATGGGACGTTGTCTGCCCCCTTGGAGGGCTGCTTGTCGGTCCACTCGAGCATTATCGCTATTTCGGTGGATGTGTATACACCCCTGACCCTTGTATTGGTGATTGTCGGGGTGAAATGGCGCGGTTCAAACATCAACTGTCCGCCCATTGGCAGGTCCATATACTCAACCTCTTTCCAGACGGGATCATCAGCGCCGGCTGGCAGGGACTTCACCAGCTTGACCTTTAGTGCCAGGCCGAGTTTCCTCGTCACCTGCAGAGACTTGATGAAGTGTGCAAGCGACCACCGCTCATCGTCCTTGAGTGAGTCCAGGTACGATGTCATAGGCGTCCCCGCCAGACCGGCCGAGATCGTCCTGTAGATATCAACCAGGTCGGAGCCGTTTCTAAGCTCCCAGGCGTGTGTATAATTTGCGGGTGCGACCCGATAACCCCAGTCGGTCTTAAAATCGGCCTGCCAACCCTTTTCGCCATTGCCGCGGCCCTCTTTGCCGTGACACTCCACGCACTTGGCCTTGTTAAAGAGCTCCTTGCCCTTTGCGATAGACTCAGGCGTCGATTTTGGAGGATTGTCGAGCTTTATGGACTTTGCCTCACTGGAGAACACATCAGGGGCAAACGTCTTTACATGCGCAACGATGGCCTTGACCTCGTCGTCGGTAAAGCGCTCCCACGGGGGCATTGACGTCCCCGGGTTGCCCTTCCTGATAATGCGTGTGAGGTCGGCATCGGTTGGTGGTTCACCCGGGGCCGAGGAACGAAACTTGTACACGCCAAAGGCAAAATCCCTCGGCAATGGTAATGTTACGTCCTTGGTGTAGGCATCGGCGTCGCCCTTATAGCCGTGACACTGGGCGCACCATGCGTCATAGATACTCTTTCCGGCAGAGGCGTCCACGGGTTTCTTTGCCTCTGTCTTGAGTGCGTCTTCGCTGTAGCCGCTGACAGGAAACATCAACGATACAATTACCAATATTATTGCTGCAATTGTTTTCATATTTAATTTGGCCTCCCCTTACCTCGGCTTATTACCGGTGGCTTCGTAGATGAACATTATGACCTTCCAGATATCGTCTTCGGTCAGGAAGTCCTCAAACACAGGCATCGAGGAGTTCCACGGACCCGATCCGGCCGGAAGCGCACGCCAACCCTTGGCCACTCTCCAGAACACGAAGGACTCGGGCAACTGCGCAATAGTGTCACCGCCCCTGAAAGGCAACGGTAACGGGTTGTAGCCCTGTGCCAAATGCCCCTTGCCATCGAGGTCATCGCCGTGACAGAAGAAACAGTTCTGATAGTAAATCTTCTTGCCGTCCTCGATATTTTTTACCGTGTTTGCGGTGTCCTTTCTGAGGGGGTTTTCAAGACCGATGATGTTTATGGTCTTGCCTTTGAAGTCTATCTGCGAGGCTGGTTCAGGATGCACGATCCTGGCCGAAACCGGTGGTTCGTACACAGGTTTGACCTTTGTGTAGGTTAGAAACCCGACAAACAAAGGCAGTGCAAGAAACACTATCAGGATTCTGAGGATTTTCTTGTCCTCGTCGCCGAGTATCGCTTTGATGGGTTCCAGAAATGCCTGGAAGGCCTCCTCCTGTATGGAGAAGTAGATCAGCAAGGAAAAAACCGACATCGCCATGTACATGGTGATGACCTGTCCAGGAAACGGAGGTATAAAGAGCGCCGCACCCTTTAACGCACCGTAGATGCAGGTCAGGATTCCTATAAAGTTAAAAAACGGCGACTTTCTCATGACCGCCACAATAGAGATCAAAAGCCCAACGGCAGCTATAACGGGATATATCTTAAGCATAATTATTAACTACCTCCTTTCTTGGCTTCTTTGGCGATCTGCTCTTGCAGGGTCGCTATGGACTCGGGATTGTAGGAGATGGTCACCTTTGACCCCTTGCTCTGTAGAAATGCCGCTACGGCTATTAACTCACCCTCGTTGAGTGACGTGGGTGGTTTGTGAATGGCCGGCATCATCTTTTCAAATCCCTTTGCAATAGTTTCATCGGGGTTGACGAGTCCCTCAAAGGCGTAGACCTCCGGTGTCATATTTTTTTCTTTTGCGTTTTTAACCATATCAGCCCCAATGGTTGCTATGGCGGGGGCACGCATACCGCTTTCGGCCTGCATCGGATGGCAAACCATGCACTGACCTTTACTAAATATGATCTCCTCGCCGATACTTATAAGCTCTTCTTGTGCGATGCCTTTTTCAATCTTCACGGTCTTTGGTGGCCGTGACTCCGACTGTGGCAGGAAGTAGAGACCTATATAGGCGAAGAATATGTTTAATCCTATCACTACTGCCAAGAGTTTAGCTGCTCCACCTTTCATGCCTTAGCCCTCCCCTTAGCCGCCGCCGCCTTTTCCAGCTTCATAATGCTTGCGAACAACATGCCGATCAGCAGGAAAAATATAATTGTTACCACTGAGCACACAACCGCTGCATATCCGTGCGTTGGCAGATAGGCATCCGGGCTTGTGTCCTTCATTACGCCATAGACGTGCCAGAACTGTCTGCCTCCTGACCTCATGTAACCCATCATGGCCATTAACCACGTAAACGTGACGGTTATGCCGATCAGGGCGTACTGCGATCTTTCGGGCATCTGTCCCCAGCGGGGTTCTCCTATAGTCTTGGCGTTTTTGTACATCATGTTATCCAGGATAAACAAGACTATAATGGTCAAAAAGAATATCCCGAACTGTATGGGGGACAGCACCTTTACCCTTATGGCTGAGGATACCATATAGCTATATACGCCAATCCCCAACATCGACACGGTTGACACAAACACTATGGCGATCCTTGCCGCATTGCCGGCCTTTGCCCAGGGTACAACGGGTTCCTTGTTGCTCATCTTGAATATGGCATAGCTCAGGAAGGTTGCCAGATAGGAGATGACAACGGCCGTATTTTTGGCAGCCATAACGCCCAGGTTACCGAGTATTGGGTGATAGGCACCGATACGCCTTGCTTCTTCGAGACTGAGGGCAACACTGTGCGGGGTCAGCCATATGGTGTATCCCAGGAGCATCACGATAAAGAGGTACTTTACGTACTTGAAGTATCGTTCTCCGCCAGGCATTTTATTGAGTGAAATCCACAGGTAGTAGTTGACAAACATCAGGATTGCCCCGATGAGGATTGCCTGCATGACCCACATCCAGGCGAAGAATCCGCCCATGAGCTGTATACCCATCTGTTCGTTGAACTGGTATATCTCAACTCCGAGCAGATAACCGATTCCGGGGAGGATAATCGAGGCCCCGATGGATATCATTGCCGAGGTATATCCCATCCAGTCGTAGTATGCCCTGTCCTCGTCCGTTTCGGATGTTATAAACCGGTAGGCCGCATAAGCAGCGGCGATACCGGCTCCAAAGACAACGTTGGCAACAAGTCTGTGTAACGAAAGGGGTATCCACATATACGTCTTTATGGCGGCCCATCTGTTGACCAATTCACCTGTGTCGCTGACGCCTGCCGGTGTGGTCATGTATCCCACCCACGAGCTTGTTATCAGGAGCATTGTTGCACCCATAATGTTTAACAGTCCCCCGATAGCTACATGTGTGCCCTTTTTATCCTTCATCTGGTGCCAGGAGTAATAGTAGTAGTAGCAGACCAATACCTCAACATACATCAGGAGGATGTAGGCCCACCACGTCGGTCCGAGTATCTTCAGCATGTGATCCATAAATTTCGGATACAACAGGGGTAAACTTATCATGAGCACTGTGCCGGCTATTGCCGTTAAGGTATAGGCAAGCGTAAATATCTTCGTAAAGTCATACGCTATCCGGTCGAGTCTGTCATCTGAGCGCTTCCAGCTTAGAAACTCCATAGAAACCGCAAAAATGGGGACACCCAAGACAAAGGCGGCAAAGTTTAGATGCAATTGTGCTATAATCCACACCCACACCCTGCTGCCCATTAGTGGAAAGAACCTGTAACCATCCTCAGTGGGTGCTGAAAGCATCTTCCCAAAGAGGAATATGCATATAAATCCCACCGTGAGCAGCAAGGTTATCTTTACCACCCCTTTTATTAAACCCTTCGTTACACTAACTTCAGCCATATATCATCTCCGTTATATTACGACATAAGTCTCATTCTTCTTAGCTATAGCTGGTAGTCTCTACTTCTTGGAAAATGTGTGGTCCAGCGTAGCAGCGGCACCAGCTTTTACCTCAACGTCTTTTGTTACCTCGCCAAAACCCTCATGCCAGACCTTTACCTTGTAATTCCCGGCGGGGATGTCCTTTATCTCAAACGTTCCCTTGTCGTCGGTGATGGCTACGTAGGGGTGTTTGGAGGCATAGACGTAGCCCCTCATCCAGGCGTGGGCGTCACACTGCACGATCTGCATACCGGCGACTTTTACGGGTTTTTCGATGGTCTGGTCCTTGTTTGGCAGGGCCAGGTTATACACTGTTCTCTTCTTGCCTTCTCCCAGCAATATGCCTAATGACGTGTTGTGGAATATGGGGTCTTCGTTCTTAATGATGTACTTCTGCCCCACATATGCAACACCTACGAGGGGATCAAACACGCACTTAAGGTTGTTGATTACCAAATCTGTCTTTGGAACAGCCTTTCCCTTTTCGATATTCTCAATGCTGACCAACACGTTCTTTACGCCCATGTCAGAGGAAACCAGATACTTCATTGCCGGTACTTTGCTTCCACAAGCGCCTTCATCCTTATTGATTGTTAACGTCTCATCCGGTACGGCTGACGATGCCTTTATCTTGCCCTTAATGCTGCCTCCACCCTTAACATCTTCCACCGTATAAGCCTTGACCTCTGCAAACAACCCTGCTGGAATCAGCAGAGCCATCAGCACTACACCTAAAACTATTTTTCTCATTGGTACCTCCATAAGGTTTAGATTATTTTAATCTGTGCTCCCTCGAAAATCAAGCAATCACAGACATATCCCATCGTTACTCTAACCGTTGTTATTCTACCACAAACCTCACTTGTTTGTAAGTGACCTGATGTGGTCATGAAGTTCTTTCTCATGTATGTAATGTCCTACAATGTCCCTGACAATTTTATTGGCATCGACAAAGACCAACACCGGCACATAGTTGATCCTGTACGCAGCCAGGACGTCCGGACGGTTACCCGCAAACATCGGAAAGACAAAACCAAGCTCCTTCTTGTAGGCCTTTACCAGTTTGCCGTCTTTGGCCATGGTATTTATGCCTATTATGCGCAAGTTCTTGCTTCCAAACTTTTCCTCTGCCCTTTTAAGGAGGGCTATTATCTGCGTGCAGTAATGGCACGCATTGTGCGTAAAATAGATAATCGTTGGCTTATCTATCAACGTGGCTATATCCGTCTTTTTATCGTTGTCATCAACCATAACAAACGTTGGTACCAAAGCACCCTCCTTGATCGTCGTCAGGGCGGAGCCGGACGCAGGTAACGCAAGTAACGCTAATGATAACAGAAATAGTGTCTTCAATGCAATCATCAAATTATCCTTCAACTTATTTCTCCAGCTTCAGTAGCTCATACTGTATGAAGTTCTTGTAGTTATGCCCATAGATCAGCGGGATACCGTTTGCCTCTGCATGTGTGTATGAAAAGGTGTTGAGTATTTCCTGCTGAGGCGGATCGAGGGTCAGCCCCCGTCCGGTGGACATCCGTATTCTGTTTGGCGTCAGATTGCCGAGGTAGAAATCCTTGAGGTCGGGGCGTTGTTTGGCCTCCGATACGTCTGCGGGCATCCACTTGCCACTGCCGATGTGAATCATGAGCCAGCTATGGGCATTTATACAGTCGGCTTCGATCTGTCCAGTCTTCTTCATCTCTGAGGGATAGGGCAACATCATACCCTGCTGCCACTTAACAGCAATGCCCTTGTACATCAGCATTGACCGCAGCATGGCATTAAAGTCGTCGTTGCGCCCGGACTTCTCCTCAAAGGCCAGCGTGCTGAACCCGCGGGTACACACCTTGGGCATGTACGCCGTCCGCTGGATGATGCCGTCGCAGAGCTTTCTTGCTATGACAACCGGATCATTGGTCTTGCCAACCGTGGCGTCAACGTACTGCGTGATATTGTCGTCCCACTTCTCCCACTCCGAGGGGGTCAGGTACTGCCTGGGGTCATCGTCCTTGCCCTCAGTGGTACCGACATTGGTGCGTCTTATCGTGTAGTTGATGGTTATCCGCTCGCCCTTGGGTATGTTGCGACTCTGGCAATAGAAGACCTTGTTCGGTTGCTTGTCGTACTTTTTAAACGGCAGCCTTGACTGTAGCGCCAGGCCGGTTATCTCCTGTTCCTTATCGTCAGGGGGGATTGGCAACCATATGCCAACGTTCTCATCCTTGGGGCAGCGCATGAACTCCGTCGTATACCTGATCTTCAGCGTAAGGGACTTGACCTGCGCATCGTTTACGCCACCGGCATGGCCATCCCCTCTGCCCAGACAGAACGCAGCAGCACCGGCAAGGCAGCCAATCAGGAAGTTGCGTCTGCTTATCATAAGTACCTATCCATAATTAATATGTACAAAAAAAAGAAGGAAAGAAGGGAGGGCTTTGCCCTCCCTCAGACCCACCCACAAGGGGACCAGTCCCCTTGACCCCATAATGCTCAATCCTAATCCTTATCACTTTTCTTTGTCTGTTACCGCAACGACTTCTCCATGTACAATCAGGGTAGTCATTGCCTTGTCGGGGTCGTTCGTCCAGACCTCAACGCCCCTGATAGTCTTGCCAAGGGGATCATCAGCACTATACGTTACAGTTATGAAGCCACTCTCTCCGGGTCCTATCTCCGCCGAACTGGCAGAGGCACTTGTGCAACGCCTTCAGCCGGGTACGACTTTGTTGACGATGAGCTTTCCCGTACCCGTATTGACAAACTCAAACTTATGGCTAACGGCTTTCTTTTGTTCTGTGGAGCCAAAGTCATGGCGGGTCTCCTTGAACTCTATTTTTGGCGAGTCTGCTTTGTGTGCCGGAGATTCTGTCTTTGGCGCTATCTGGGGTGCCGCCTGAGTCGTAACCTGTGCTGCTTGCTTATCCTTTGTCGCCAGGTCTGTCTCCACGGTGCTGGTCTGACCGGCTATCGTTCTGACCGGCATTCCAATTGTCCCAAGCCCCTCATGCCAGACATTGAGGATATACTCCCCCGCAGGCAGACCGTCGAACTCAAATTCACCCTTGTCATTGGTTACGGCGGCGTAGGGATGGTCAAAGACAAACACGTAACCGCGTATCCAGTCATGTGCATTGCTCTTGACGGTTATAAAACCTGTTTCTTTGGTGTAACGGTGGGCAGCTTTTATAGACTTCCTGATCTCCGTGCCCTTATCTGCCAGCGCCAGGTTTAATATCGTTGAACCATCGGTGAGCGGCCTGCCGGATAGTTTCTTTTGGTACTTAAGGCCGAGTTTCAGTTGAATGGTGTGCAGCAGGGGGTCGTCGTTTTTAAAGACGTACTCTCCGCCTACAAAGCCTACGTTTACAAGGGGGTCTACCTTGCACTTTTTGAATGTAATTGCTACGGGTGTCTTTGGCAGGGGCTTACCGCTTTTGACATTCTCCAGCCACACCACCGCATTTTTCACACGCATGTCCGTTATCATATACTCACCCGACTCCTGGCTCTTACCGCACGTCTCTTCATCTCTGGTGATGCTTATGGCGTCATCCTTGGGGGAGGTTGCAGAGTACTTCACCACACCCTTGATCGTAGAGGCGTCCTTGACCTCCATTGCGTCGTATGCTTGTGCCCTGCCTGTAGACAAAAACACGCATACAACTACAACAAACCAACTAACAAACTTATTCACTATTCAAATCCTCCATCGTTTTTTTTTGCAAGAGAAGGGAAAAGAAGGGAAAAAAAGGGGCAGCTCCGCCCCCCTTTAGAACCCCCTGCAAGGGGACCAGTCCCCTTGACCCCATTATATACTCAATCATAACTTTATAAATATATTCTGTTCATGTATTTATATTGATTAATAAATCCATTAGGTTAATCTTAAGGACTTATTGTGTCTTGCGCCCTTGTTCTCAAGCTTGAACTGGGATATTACATCTTGTAACTCAGAGGATAATTTTGACAACTCATTTGAGGAATTAGCTATCTGCTGTGCGGTTGTCATAGTCTCCTTTGATACAGTTGCCACCGTTTCTATATCAGATGTTATTGTCTCCGACACGGTTGACATCTCCTCTGTGGCTGATGTTATTTGCTGAACCATTAGTTGCAATGTGCTAATACTGTTGACTATTTCATTCAATGACTCACCTGCTTGAGTAGAGAGGTCTACGCCCACTTCAACCATGTTGGTTGCGCCATTCATTGATGTTACAGCCTTTTCGGTTTCCACTTGAATGGCCGTTATCATTTTGCCAATCTCCGTTGTCGCGCTTCCGGTTCTCTCGGCCAGCTTTCTCACCTCATCGGCTACCACGGCAAACCCCCGGCCCTGCTCTCCGGCACGTGCGGCTTCTATGGCCGCGTTTAAGGCAAGGAGGTTTGTCTGATCCGCTATGTCTTTAATTACACTGATGATGTCTCCTATCTGTTTTGAACGATCCCCAAGTGAAGATATCAATTGAGCGGAGGCATTTACGGTATCCGCTATTGATTTTACTTCATCTATTGACTTTTTAACTATCACCGCTCCGTTTCGGGCTAGTTTTAGTGTATCGTTTGATGAGGTTGAAATCTCTGATACGTTTTTTGCTATATCCATTATGGTTTGTGACATCTCTGTTGCCGATGTTGCTATCTGAGTTGCCTTGGATGACTGTTCAGATACGCCACTTGACATCAAACCAGTGCTTGAGCTTAACTCATGGCTCGCCGATGATACACGATCTGAAGCCAAAGAAACATCCGTAACAACATGTCCCAACCTCTCAACCATGTGTTTGATCGCCAGCAAGATTCCAGTTTCGGATTTGTTCACGGTCTCAAACTTTATTGCTAAATCTCCGTCTGCCACACTTTGGGCAATATCTGCTATATATTGAGGTTCTCCGCCTAATTGTCCAAGCAGAGTTTTTGTTACCCACAATATCAAAATAACCGTTAAGATAATGGTTATGATGCCGACAATTAACATTCTAATCGAAGCGTTATTTCCACTAACACCAACATTTTTTATTGTAGAGTCAACGTCCCTTGCCTGTATCTCTATCAGGTTACTCAGGGCCTTGACACTTCCTGCACCGAAGGGAGTGGTTGTCTTTGCACGAAACGCAGCAGCTTCTTCTATTTTACCGGCTTCCATTAGTTCAAACCATTTTGGGCGTGCTTCTCTGTATTGCGCAAAAACGTCAGTCAGCTCCTTTAAAGTTGCCCTTGCTTCATCACTGAGTTTTGTCTCGGCATAGAGCTTTAAGTTTTCGTCCACCACAGCAAGCCATTTTGGACTTTCATCTATTATCTTTTTCCGTGAAGCCGGCTCCGGTATGGCCAAATATTGTGCAAAACCGTATCTAAGCTGCCACAGGGCGTTCTGTGCAGTGGCAAGATGGCGTGTGCCGGCAAATCCACCATCTTTATTAATAGCAGTAATTGTCGATGACAGGTTGATAACACTCAGATAACCTGAAAAAAACATAACAATAGTCAAAACTACTATTGCTACTCCTAACGATAACATTCGTTTAAAAACAGTCATATTCTTCAGCATTATTACCTCCTGAAAATCGAGTTTGTATTTCTATATTGTCAAAACAACCTTTCAACCGCTTTTTTTTATATCTTTTAGGGTATACCTTACCTGTTTGTTTTAATACGCCTCCAGCACAATTTTTTATCGGCTCCTTACGTTTGATGTCTTTATTAAGACTCTATTATAGCACAACATCCTTGCTTTTAGACAGTTTCTTTTATTCCGATTCCGTGTACCGTAAGGTAAAAAGAAAGGGGCGGCTCCGCCCCCCTTTAGAACCCCCTGCAAGGGGACCAGCCCCCTTGACCCCTTCATTCTTAACTCTAATGCTCATTATAATCATATTATTATTCCAGGTACCGTTTCTTGAAAAATCTGTAACTCAACAACAGGGGTATACATATCCACATCAGGCAAATGACCCATAACACGGGGGCCTTGATAAAAGACGGCAGATCCACCGAGGACATACCCAAAAATATCATGTACTTACCGATGGTAACAAAGTTTAGTATCCTGTATACGTCAACGGGGTTTAGCATCAACAGCACCGAAAATATCTTTGGACTCAGCACACCTTTTGTTACTATCAACACACCGATCAGGCCCATGTCATAGAGTATCGTAAAGAACAGCCACAGGAATATCGTAAAGGCTATGACCTTGCTCCTTTCGTAAAAGACAACCGACACCAGAAACGATATGCTCAGAAACACCAGCCCCAGGATCACGGAATTCAGGATAAAGACCAGATAGCTGCCCAGCGACCCGATCCCCATCTTGGCGACCAGGACGACACCGCATAGGCCAAACCCCAGCACGGCAGGAAGCGTAAGGGCAATGGCCAGTCCAACGAATTTGCCCGTCAGAAACTCCGTTACCGAAATGGGAGAGGCCAGGTAGAATTCCAGGGTATGGCGGTCGCGCTCATCGGCGATCACCCCGCCACCCAGGGTCAGCGCCAGCAGGGGGATGAAGTAGATAACCAGCGAGGTTAGACTGGCGATTGTGGCCTCCATGTTTCTGAAGCTGGCGACCCCAGTGGTGGCCGTGCCGAAGTACGCTATAATCAGCGTAAAGAGAGCAAATCCTACGGTTATGACCCCCACCCACTTGCTCTTGAGCTTGTCGGAGACCTCCTTGTGGGCAATGGCACGCATGGCATCAGTGAATACCAAAGAACACCTCCTCGAGATTTGGCTCCCTCACGGAGAAATCGACAAACAGACTCTTCTGCTCCAGTATGGACGACAGCACCCTGAACTTGTGTTCCCTGGGCAGGTCGGCCATCAGGTGATTATCCCTGTAGGAGATGTTGACGGCACCATCCCTGTTAAGTATCTCCTCCAGGTGCGAGTTCCTGTCCTTGAGGGCGATGTATAGTTTCAGCGGCAGATTGAAGCCTTCGTAGAGTTCATCGAGGGTGCCGCACGCCTTTAGTTCACCGCTTTTCATCACGCCCACGCGCGTGACCTTGTCCTCGATTTCGGCCAGTATGTGAGATGACAGCACCACGGTCAGGGGTCTGACCTTTCTGACGCTGTCTATGATTTCGTAGAGTTCTCGTGTACCGATGGGGTCAAGCCCTGATGTCGGCTCATCCAGCACCAACAGAGACGGGGTGTTGACCAGTGCCTGGGCAAGGTTCAACCGTTGTCTCATCCCCTTTGAGTAGCCTCCGACCCGGCGGTTGAGGGCATCTTTGGAGAGGAGCTTGTCAAGGATGTCGGTGATGCTATCGACGCTGCCACCCTTGACGCGGGCAAACAGTTTTAGCGTCTCAGCGCCCGTGAGGTTGTCATAGAAGGATATCCGTTCGGGCATAAACCCTATCGTCTTTCTGAAGGACTGCCAGTCCTTTTCAGAGAGCGCCTGACCGTTGACCAGGAGTTGCCCCGCAGAAGGCTTTATAATACCGAGCATCAGCTTCAAGAGCGTTGACTTGCCGGAGCCGTTTGGACCGACCAGGCCAAACACCTCACCGGTTCGCAGTTCAAACGTTACGGCATCAACCGCCCTGACCTCGGCGTAGTTCTTGGACACCTGTTGAAAGTTCAGCATATCAGAACGCCCCTCCTGGCATGTTTACAAGTTTTTCGACATCACCATAATACTTTGCCGGTACGTACTTGGCATAGCCCTCCAAAAGCTCCTTCCAATTGGCGTGAAAGGGCTGCATTGCGGGCATGTTGTCGATCACCTTTGGTACGTTAATTATTGGAAACTGTTTCTCAAGCATCTTCAAAAAGTGCAACGAAGGGCTTGCAAACAAGAGCTTTGCCATCGGATACCTCCAGAATATGTGGTCTATCACCGTGTTGGACTCGTATGGAACGTCTCCCTTTCCGGTACCGGAGAGGTCCCAGCCCAGGTAGTCGCTCCAGTAGTTGTCATCCCACTGTTGGTTCCTGGCCGAAACGTACTTTACCTGTACCTCGTTTCTGATAAAGGAGTTCTGGTGGATGGCGTTTTCCTCTGAGCCGCCCCAGTTGTGCAGCCCCATGTTGTTGTTCATGATCAGGTTTGAGGTTATCATATTTTCTATGGAGTTGTACAGGAACATCCCCTTTGTGTTGCTGACAACGGTGTTGTTATTTATTTCGCTGCGTACTGTCTGATTTAACAACACCCCGTGTGTTTTGTTGCCAACGCATGTGTTGCCGTTGATCTTTGAGTTTTTCGTGTACATGATCGCCATGCCGACGAGGTTGTCAAATACCGAATTCCTGCTGAAATCCCCCGCATCCACCCACATCGTATGAATTGCATAACGACACCTGGATATCTTGTTTTCCGTGACTGTGGCGTTGTGGCAGACCTCCAGGTACATTGCGTCGCGACAATTGGTAAGTGTGTTGCCCGTAATGACGGCCTTGAAACTGCCCGTAAAGCTCATGCAGTTGCCACGATTGGTTTCGTCAAACTTCTCAATGCCGCTTATCGTATTGTTTTCGATCCTTATATTGATCCCCTCAAGGTTTCGTATCCCAAACATGATGTTTAACAGCGTGTTGTTTTTGATCACAACGTCATCGGCATACCGGGCTATAGCAATAGCCGTGTCGTCGGTGCCAAGTTCCGTGCCATCGTAGGTCAGAGTAAACCCCTCAAGCGTTACACGAGGACTGGTGATAATAACCAGGTGCCCGTTCTTTGCAAAAATCGTTGGATTGTCTATCCCCTTGAGGTACAGGGCCTTGTCGATCTTGAGATGTTCTTCATATTTTCCCCCCAGAACTTCTATAGTGTCGCCGTCACGAGCATCCTTGATGGCAGACGCTATTGAAGTATATTTTGCGCCACCACCCTTTTCGCCAACAATCAACGTCCTCCCCGCAGCCATAGAATACGCTGGAGAGACAAAGGTAACCGCCAAAATGATCAACAACCCCATAACGGGGTCAAGGGGACTGGTCCCCTTGCGGAGGGGGTCTGAGGGGGGGGCAGAGCCGCCCCCCTTCTTTTCCTTTTCTTTCTTCATTCTTTGTGCTATCAAGGCAGGACAGCGCCTGTTATCCCAGTAGTTTACCTGGCAGTCCAGGCAGTAGAGACAACTGCGCGGGTCAATGACGCCATCGGTCGTTATAGCGCCAGCCATGCAGTCTTTGTAACATATCTTGCACGTTGAACAAAACTCATACCTCTTGAGCTTTATCAACGGCAGCCACCTCAAAAACAACGGCAGCGATATACCCGCCCCCAGCGGACAGAGATACTGACAGAACGACCGGTAAAACACCACCGACCCAACCGTCAGAAAGACAAAGTATGCCACAAAATACCACTGCCTGTTAAGCCTTAGCACGAGCGTTTTAAACGGCTCAATCTCGGTCATGTACTCTGACAACATGAAGCTGTAAAACGATACCCCGATGATGGCAAAGAACACGACGTAACGTACATACAACAACCTTCCATGTAGTTTTTGGGGCAGCAGCGACGGCAGTTTTTCACGTATCGCCCTGACAATCCCGCTCAGTAGCTCAACCATCGCCCCATAGGGGCACATCCAGCCACAAAACACCCCCCTGCCCCACAGCAGCACGCTCAGTCCGATAAACAGAAACGTCAGAAGTATAAACGGCTCCATCATAAATAGCTCAATGGGGAACTGATGCTCCACCGCAACGCTGTTAATGGGGATGACGAGGTTGGTTGTCGTGGGCTGTGCCTTGAGTACCAGGCCAACGTATACAAAGGCCGTCAACAGAAAACCGTAGCGCACAATGCCCAACAGCCTTGTCCTCCTGGCCAGGGCGTCCCTGGCAGAGACGATAACGACCATCGCCACCAGAAATAGCACAAAGCCGGCAATGTAGTAGGGTTTATGCTTCCAGATCATTAACCACACTGCCCCTTCTCCAAGTAGATCACCAAAGAACTCAGTTATAAGACTTTTCAGCATCTACTCTAAAAAAAACCGCTCCGGCAGCTTGTATTCATTACCCATTGCTTACTCCTTCATAAGTTTTTATCATATTTCATTATGTATCGGATTAACCAGACCTAAGGTGTTCTCTTCTACATTCAAGCGCCACTTTATAACCTTACGGTATCCAATGACTTAACGCTATAGTATACACTATAAGATGGCACATAGTAAACACAAATTTATTACAAGGGCAGGGCAATCGCATTTGACGAAAACTGTCTGAACCACGATTTAACAGATTAAGGGATTGTCAGGATTGGGTAAAAAAAGCATAATGATGTATCAATGGCGATAAATCTTATCTTGTAAATCCTTTCATCCGTTTAATCATAGTTCAGACAATCTCTTAAGGTTGAGTATTGACAGCGCGTCAAAATTTCAAATGCGATTGCCCTGGAGGATACCTTTTTTGTTTGATAAATAATCAGGCGCAATGTTAGCGTATTAAGGTATTCTATTTTGACACTACCAAGGCGGCGTCATTGACCTGCCACATACTGCCACAACGAACGCGGCAGATATTGTTTAAAGTTTCGAGGTGTACAATGTTTACAAAGCCAAAAAATATGCCGGATATGTCATTACGTAATGGGAAAAAATGGCTGGTGTTGTTTGTCTTATGCTTTGCACTTGGTATTCCGGCTCTTTCTGTTGCAGCGCCGGCTAATCCTGGTGTCAGCGAGTTAGAACAACCCGATGGCAGTATAGTTATGGTCATCCTTCGTGGGGATGAGTGGTCAAACAGGGTGGAAACGGTCAGAGGGTATACGATTAGCAGGGGTAGCGATGGTTATTGGTACTACGTCACAGGGTATGACGCCGACAACAAGCCTGTGTTAAGCTCAATACACGCACACGAAGAACCGGTAGGTCTGATCAAGCACGTCTCACCATTACGCGGCAGAAAGATGATGCGTAATGAAAACGCGCAGGAGAAAATGGCTGCTGCTCCACATGGGACGTTGAACGGTAAAGTACTCTTTATTCTGGTACAGTTTAATGACATCAAGGGTACTTACACTGAGAGTGATTTTGCAAGTGTCCTGGCAAACGACCTTAAAGACTATTATTACAAGGCATCTAACGGTAAGGTAACGTTATTGCCGGCCAATGAATCCTTTGGATCTGCCAACAATGGTGTTGTGGGTTGGGTAACGTTGAACTATGACCACCCGGACACGGGTCAAAGTACAGACTCCAGGAATATGGAAATTACAAGCGACGCCATAGTAACAGCAGACCCATATGTTGATTTTGCCTCATATGACACCAATCATGACGGCTACGTTGATTCAAGTGAACTTGCCGTAGTTGTCATAGTAGCAGGGTATGAAGCCTCCTACGGCAGCAAATATACGCCAAATGTGTGGGGACATCAATGGGTTTTGACATCGCCACCAACGGTAGATGGTGTCTACGTTGGCGATTATCATGCCGGGGCAGGGGGATATGCGCAGTTTGGAGAGGTACACCAGCAAACTGCAAGTGACAAGCACAAAGCCACTCTGGGTATCATAGTACATGAGCTGGGACACTTGATCTTTGGACTGCCGGACCTCTACGATACAGATTACTCTTCAAACGGCATTGGTTATTTTTGTCTAATGGCTTCAGGGAGTTGGGGGAGGGCCTCTACGGATACTTACAGTGGTACAACACCGGTATTACCCAGCGCATGGGTCAGGTCAACCCTTGGTTGGATAGACGCCTACATTGCACCAGGAAACCTTGCCTTTACCGCCATTGGTGCCTCCTCAGCCACCGCCTCTAATACGGTTTATAAGGCCGCCTCCAGTCTTGCGAACGAATACTTTCTGGTTGAAAACAGACAGATGCAGGGTTACGACAGAGGCTTAGAGAGATGGCTAGAAAGCGGCGTTGGAGGTTTGGCAATATTTCACATAGACGATAAAGTTGAAAACAACGACACCGATACCCATCGCATGGTTGATCTAGTTGAGGCAGATGGCACTGAGGAGGGCTATGGTTCCCCAACCGACCTGTGGTACGCCGGCAACGCAACAACGTTTAACGATACGTCAAGCCCAAACAGCAAACTCTATAACGGAAGCAGTTCCGGTTTTGAGATAACTTCTATTTCGGGTAAAGACATTATCATGACAGCCAGTACATCAGGTACCACAATACAATACGCCCTCAACGTAACCAAAAACGGTACAGGCAGTGGTACAGTGACAAGTAACATTGGTGGTATTAGTTGTGGTGCGACGTGTACGGTTAATTTTGACGCCAACACCCAGGTAACACTGACCGCAACGGCAGACTCCGGCTCAATCTTTGTCGGCTGGAGCAGCAACTGCACCGAATACGGGATGAGTTCCATCTGCAGGGTGACGATGTCTGAGGCAAAGAATGTGACGGCGACGTTTGATACACCCACATGTACAAGTTATACGCTTACCCCAACGAGTATGACCTTCACTTCTTCCGGTGGCAGCGGCAGCGTAGACGTGGCGGTAAACACGGATTGCTCATGGACGGCGGTAAGCAACGTCAGTTGGATAACTATCACCTCCGGCAGCTCCGACAACGGCAATGGCACCGTAACGTATGCCGTAGTGGCAAACACGTCCACGAGCCAACGCACTGGCACGATGACCATAGCAGGGAAGACGTTTACGGTAACGCAGGAGGGGCAGGTTAGTGACTCAGTCGATCTGGCCATATCGAAGTTGGGCACAGGGACCGGCACTGTGACAAGCTCAGACGGCAAGATAAACTGCGGCGGCACGTGCACGGCCGGCTATACGTCATCGGCATCCACGCAGGTGACCCTGACGGCAAAGGCGGACTCCGGCTCAACCTTCTCCGGCTGGAATAAAGACTGCACGGGGACAAGTTCAACGTGTACTGTAACGATGTCTGCAGCCAGGAATGTTACCGCCAAGTTTGATAAAAATGGTAAAAATAGTAATAACACGGTCTTTTCGCATGTCAGGAAGGACTTTGATGGCGATGGTAAAGGCGACATCCTGTGGTACAACACAACGACGGGCGACGTCGTTATCTGGTTGATGAACGGATTGAGTATATCCCAGGGCAACTATGTCATCAGGAATGTACCCCTGGATTGGCAAATCAAGGCCATCGGCGACTTTAATGGCGACGGCAGGAGCGATGTCCTCTGGCAGAGCGCCAATAACGGTGACGTGGCGGTGTGGCTTATGGATAGTGCCAGTATAAAAAGCGGCGACTATATCGTAAAGGGTATCCCCTCGGATTGGACGCTCAAGGCAGTGGGAGACTTTAATGGCGACGGCAAGACAGACGTCCTGTGGCAGGGCACCAATAACGGCGACGTGGCGGTGTGGCTTATGGATGGTACAAGTATAAAAAGCGGCGACTATATCGCAAAGGGTATGCCCTCGGATTGGACACTCAAGGCGGTGACCGACATCAACAGTGACGGCAAGAGCGACATGATCTGGCAGGCCGCTAATGGCGACGTCTACGTCTGGCTCATTGATGGCAGCAGTATAACCGGTGGTGGTTTTGCTGCTAATGGTATTGCTGACAATTGGCAAATAAAGGCAATTGGCGACTTTGATGGCGATGGTGATGTCGATGTACTGTGGCAGGAGACGGCATCAAACGACGTTGCCATGTGGCTAATGGATGGTCTGACGATAGTTGATAACTACGTAACACGTGGCCTGCCGGGCAACTGGCAAATCCTGACAACGGGAGATTTCAACGGCGATGCCAAGTCCGACGTTCTCTTGCAAGACACCAATAACGGCGATGTCTATATCTGGCTCATGGACGGCGCCAATATAACCGGTGGCGGCTTTGTCACGAAAGCACTTGAGCTTGATTGGTGGACTCAGTAGAGGGGAGGTCTGAGGAGGCGCGGTGACGTCGCTGTGATAGCGAAGCCGCCCTCCTTGTTAAACAAGGCGGCGTCATTGACCTGCCACATACTGCCACAACGAACGCGGCAGATATTGTTTAAAGTTTCGAGGTGTACAATGTTTACAAAGCCAAAAAATATGCCGGATATGTCATTACGTAATGGGAAAAAATGGCTGATGCTGTTAGTCTTATGCTTTGCGCTTGGTATTACGGCTCTTTCTTTTGCAGCTCCGGCTAATCCTAAGTGTCAGCGAGTTAGAACAACCCGATGGCAGTATAGTTATGGGAGTCCTTCGTGGGGATGAGCGGGCACTTTGGATGGAGACGGTCAGTGGGTATACAATTGCCAGGGGCAGCGATAATTATTGGCGCTATGTCACAGGGTATGACGCCGACAACAAACCCGTGTTAAGCTCAATACGCGCACACGAAGAACCGGAAGGGCTGATCAAACACATCTCACCATTACATGATAGAGAAATGATGCGTAATAAAAACACGCAGGAGGCAATGGCTGCTGCTCCACATGGGACGTTTAACGGTAAAGTACTCTTTATCCTGGTGCAGTTTAATGATATAAAGGGTACTTACACCGAGAGTGAGTTTGCATATGACCTGACAAACAGGGTGAAAGACTATTATTACAAGGCGTCTAACGGTAAGGTAACGTTATCACCGACCAATGAATCCTTTGGAACTGCCAACAATGGTGTGGTGGGATGGTTAACGTTGAACTATAACCACCCCAATACGGGTGTAACCGGAGGGCTTCAATACCTTGACATTGCACGCGACGCCATCCTGGCAGCGGACCCGTATGTAGACTTTGCCCCATATGATACCAATCATGACGGCTACGTTGATGGATACGAACTTGCCGTAGTCGTCATAGTAGCAGGGTATGAAGCTGTCTACAGCGCCAACTATATACCAAGCGTACGTGCACATAAAGGGGGTCTGGGGGGGACAACAACACCATATGTAGATGGTGTTTACGTTGGCGATTACCATAACGAAGCAGGGGGATATGTGATGCTTGGCGAGGTACACCAGAACACTGTAAGCGACAAGCACAGAGCCCCTCTGGGTATCATGGTACATGAGATGGGACACTTGATCTTTGTACTGCCAGACCTCTATGATCGAGATTACTCTTCAGACGGCATTGGTTGTTTTTGTGTAATGTCTACCGGGATGTGGACGAAGGCCTCTACGGATGCTTATATTGGTACAGCACCGGTATTGCCCAGCGCATGGGTCAGATCAACCTTTGGTTGGATAGACGCCTATATTGCACCGGGAAACCTTGCTTTTACCGCCATTGGGGACTCGTCAGCCACCGCCTCTAACACGGTGTATAAGGCCGCCTCCAGTCTTGCAAACGAATACTTCCTGGTTGAAAACAGACAACCACAAGGTTACGACATAGGCTTAGAGGACTGCTTAGGAAAAGACTCTGGAGGTTTGGCTATATTTCACATAGATGATAACGTTGAGAACAACGAAACAGACACTCACCGCAAGGTTGACCTCGTTGAGGCCGATGGCACTGAGGAGGGTTATGGTTCCCCAACCGACCTGTGGTACGCCGGCAACGCAAAAACGTTCACCGATACGTCAAGCCCGGCAAACAGCAAGCTCTATAACGGGAGCAGTTCCGGTGTTTCGATAACCTCTATTTCGGCAAAAGGTATTATCATGACAGCCAGTACTTCATATGCAGTGCAATACGCCCTCAACGTAACCAAAAACGGTACAGGCGGTGGTACAGTTACAAGCAATTTCGGTGGTATTAGTTGTGGCACAAAGTGTACTGCTAATATTGACCCCAACACCCAGGTAACCCTGACCGCAGTGGCAGACTCCGGCTCAATCTTTGTCGGCTGGAGCAGCAACTGCAGCACCGAATACGGGATGAGTTCCGTCTGCAAGGTGACGATGTCTGAGGCAAAGAATGTGACGGCGACGTTTGATACACTGATATGTACAAGTTATACGCTCACCCCAACGAGCAAGACCTTCACCTCTTCCGGCACCTCTTCCGGTGGCAATGGCAACGTAAGTGTAACGGCAAACACCGGTTGTTCATGGACGGCGGTAAGCAACGTCAGTGGGATAACAATCATATCCGGCAGCTCCGGCAATGGCAATGGCACCGTAGCATATACCGTGGCGATAAACAGTTCCACGAGCCAACGCTCCGGCACAATGACCATAGCCGGACAGACCTTTACGGTAACACAGGAGGGCGCTCCGACATGTACGAACTATACGCTTACCCTAACGAACAAGACCTTCACCTCTTCCGGTGGCAGCAGCAGCGTAGGCGTGATGGCAAACACCGCTTGCTCATGGACGGCGACAAGCAATGATAGTTGGATAACAATCACCTCCGGCAGTTCCGGCAATGGAAATGGCACCGTAGCGTATACCGTGGCGGTAAACACGTCCACGAGCCAACGCACTGGCACGATGACCATAGCAGGGAAGACGTTTACGGTGACGCAGGAGGGGCAGGTTAGTGACTCAGTCGATCTGGCCATATCGAAGTTGGGCACAGGGACCGGCACTGTGACAAGCTCAGACGGCAAGATAAACTGCGGCGGCACGTGCATGGCCGACTATACGCAATCGGCGTCCACCCAGGTGACCCTTACAGCAACGGCAGACTCCGGCTCAACCTTTTCCGGCTGGAACAATGACTGCACGGGGACAAGTTCAACGTGTACGGTGACTATGTCCGCAGCAAGGAATGTCACCGCCAGGTTTGATAAGAGTGCCGGCAATAACACGGTCTTTTCGCATGTCAGAAAGGACTTTGACGGCGATGGTAAAGGCGACATCCTGTGGTACAACACAAAGACGGGCGACGTCGTTATCTGGTTGATGAACGGATTGAGTATATCCCAGGGCAACTATGTCATCAGGAATGTACCCCTGGATTGGCAAATCAAGGCCATCGGCGACTTTAATGGCGACGGCAGGAGCGATGTCCTCTGGCAGAGCGCCAATAACGGTGACGTGGCGGTGTGGCTCATGGATGGTGCCAGTATAAAAAGCGGCGACTATGTCGTAAAGGGTATCCCCTTGGATTGGACGCTCAAGGCAGTGGGAGACTTAAATGGCGACGGCAAGACAGACGTCCTGTGGCAGGGCACCAATAACGGCAACGTGGCGGTGTGGCTTATGGATGGTGTTAGTATAAAAAGTGGCGACTATGTCGTAAAGGGTATCCCCTCGGATTGGACGCTCAAGGCAGTGGGAGACATCAACAGAGACGGCAAGAGCGACATGATCTGGCAGGCCGCTAATGGTGACGTCTACGTTTGGCTCATGGATGGCAGCAATATAACCGGTAGTGGTTTTGTCGCTAAGGACATTCCGGGTAATTGGCAAATAAAGGCAATTGGCGACTTTGACGGCGATGGTGATGTCGATGTGCTGTGGCAAGAGACGGCATCAGGCGACGTTGTCATGTGGCTGATGGATGGTCTGACGATAGGTGGTAATTACGTAACACGTGGCCTATCGGGTAACTGGCAAATCCTGACAACGGGAGACTTCAACGGCGATGCCAGGTCCGACGTTCTCTTGCAAGACACCAATAACGGCGACGTCTATATCTGGCTCATGGACGGCGCCAATATAACCGGTGGCGGCTTTGTCACGAAAGCACTTGAGCTTGATTGGTGGACTCAGTAGAGGGGAGGTCTGGGAGGTGCGGTGACGTCGCTGTAATAGCGGAGCCGCCCTCCTTCTTTCGTAAATAGTTCACCACCTAAAAAAAGAAAGAAGGGAGTATCCTCTTTATATTTCACGGTAACCATACTTTTACGCAAGAAAGAAAGGGGCGGCTCCGCCCCCCCTCAGACCCCCCTGCAAGGGGAGGGGTGAGGCACCCCGGCCAGAAAGAAGTCCCCTTGACCCCATTTTACCATGCTTTTTTAAGAGGATACAGAAGGGAGGCAGGTACGATTTTCAGGGTTGCCAACCCCCGCTGCGATAAAATTGTACCCTGCCACCTATCTATAGCTCAGTTATAAGACTTTTCACCGTCTACTCTGAAAAACCTGTCCGGTACCTTGTACTCAATTTCAACGGCCTTAAATTTCTTCTTGGTACCTACCCTGTAGGGTAACATTAGTTTAAATTTAAACGGGGTTGATTGGTCAAAGTCCTTGCCCCTGATGACAAACACGCCACCCTCTTTAATGGCAGGAGCGCCACTTGCCGCAATCCCTGTCAGTATCCTGTAGTCCTTGTCGGTGAAGTTATATATGTGACTCTCCTGTTCGATGCTGAATCGTTCAAAGACTCCACCGCGGGCAAACCCAGACCCCTTAAATGATCCCACACCGCGGGCAACGATAAAGACCGCCGACTCACCGGGTTTAAGAGTCTCCATTATTTCGTTGTAGAAGCGTTCACCTAATACGTTTTTGCCAATTGAGGGCGGCGGTACCAGACCGATGTGTAGGTCCAGGTATGGGGCATCACCCTCCAGGGCAAGCTCCTCAGACATGATCAGGATGTTTTTTACGGCGCCTGTCTCAACGAGATCCTTCCAGGAGAGGGATTCAAACTTAGTGCTGAATCTACGCCCGCCCTCTTGTGCATGCTTGGTTAAACCGGCCTGTCCGGCGGCCACCTTCTTGGCGCTTTCGGCTATTATGATGTTCTGTACTGCCGCCGTCACCGTGGCACCCGTAATGGCGTCCATTTTTATCTCATTGCCAAAGGTAAGACCCGTTATGGCATTTTTTCCAACGTATTGTTTCAGGAAGTCCTGATAGTTATCCTCCTTAAGCCCTATGAGTACAATGGGTTCTGAATGGAAGAGCAGCTTTACGCCGGTGATGTTACCACCGGTGTCCATCCCGATGAGGGTTTCCATGTGTTTACCCGAATAACCGACGTGTTTCTCCGTCCAGTCCTTCGATAAGAAGGCATAGCCTATGAGCCTGCCCCCTGCATAACCCTCCCAGTAGCGGTTTTTTTGTACAAACTTATCGGCCTTCAGGACGTCTTCCAACTTGTAGTCATATCTGTGCTCAAAGAACTTTGCCTGTGAGGCATATAATTCAGCACATAACGCAGACGACATAAATACTAAGGCAAATAGCAACAACTTTGTTCTCTTCATTGATCTTTCCAATCCGTCATAAACAGTTGACACATTATCATTATTGACGCCGGGGGCGTTTGACACACCCCCGGAGCCATTATCCTTATTCCTTATGCCTTTTCAACGATAATTCGCATCCTCATTTCAAGGTGCAGGGCGTGGCAGAAGTTTGTGCAGTATGCCCAATATACGCCGGGCTTGTCTGCGGTGAACGTCACCGACTTGGTCTGAAACGGTGCTATTACAAAGTTGATGTTGTAGTTTGACAGTGCAAAGCCGTGTGCCAGGTCGGATATCTCATCATTATTCGTCACAATGACGGTAACCGCATCACCCTTTTTAACCTTGACCTCCTGCAGTCCATACATGGGGGCATTGGCGGTCAGCTTAATGGTCACCTTTTTGCCCTTTCTCTCCACCCCGCTCTTGGTAACGGCCAACGGGTGCTCAAACATGTTGTGCCTGTCCTTGACGTTCTTTTCGATGATGTCCCTTCTGACGATTATACAGTCGTGGGGCTCGAGGTACTGTGCCGAGTCGTGTATAAGCTTGAGCTTGTCGCCGGATATGTCAACGAGCTGTTCGCACTCGTTTTTGAGCGGTCCAACGTTTATGAAGCGGTCTTTTGAGAACTTATTCAGGGAGATGAGCCACTTGCCGTCGGCCTCCTTGGTCTCGGCCATTGTGGCCATTATGTGTCCGACCTGATAGCTGATATCAAGGATGTCCACGATGTGTTCGTTTTTCTTCTTTTCTTCCGCTCCCTTCTTTTCGGCGTCTATTGCCTTTTGTACGTTCCACTTGACGTTGGTACTGTCTATGAAGACGGAGGTGATGGCGTTACCCCTGCCGTCAAAGGTGGTGTGGAGCGGTCCAAGGCCGATATAGGGCTGTGCCACGATGCAGTCCTTGGGCTTGATCTTGCCGTCAAAGGCCTCTGCGAGCTTGTCGATGGCCACAACCGTGCAGTTGGGTGAGACCTTGCCGGAGCAAACGGCGTACTTGCCATCGGGGGAGACGTTTATACCATGCGGGTTCTTGGCCACCGGTATCCTGATGACGATATCGGACTTGCCCTCCCTGCCGTCAATTACCTTAACGCCCTCGATGACCTTGAACTTGCCATCCTTGAGCGCCTTTCTTATCCTGTCCCAGTTAAACACCAACATGTAGTCAAAGTCCGATGCCAGCATCTCCGAGATCGTAACGCCTTTTTCTATGTTATACGATGTTGTCATAGAGTACTTACCGCCGTAATCGGTGGCGGCCAGGTCCATGTTCTCATCCACCATCACCTGACAGACGACTTCCATCTTTTCGGCGTCTATGATAGTATGTGCACCGTAGTATTTGTCCGTAGCCATATCCGGCTGATTGGGTACCGGCACCTGGAATTCGCTGTTACAGACAAGCCACTCGGTCTTTGGCGACCTCTGGGTAAACAGTCCGTGCATACCCTGGATATTGGGCACGTCGAGTATCTTGTCTACCTCCATGTAATCGACCCGTATGCGGGCCACCCTGTTGTTGAGCTTATCGTTAACGAACAGGTACTTGCCGTCATATACGCCGTCCTTGTAGGAGCCGTGGACGTGATGGGTATCGCCGCAGAACTTGCCCCTTAGCAGGGCCTTGCTTTCGTTTGTTATGCCCCATCCGGTAGCCACGTCCATGTTAAAGACGGGTATTCTCTTGAGCTCCCTCATCGAGGGCACGCCAAGTATCCTGACCTCGCCGGAATGTCCGCCGCTCCAGAATCCGTAGTAGGCATCAAGCTCACCGGGCTTGAGCTCTGCGCTCTGATGGCCGTTGCCCTTGGTTTCGGCATGTGCTACTGATGGACCTTCCTGTCCCTTGTCGTTGAGCATTACAACGCCAGCCCCGGCTGCAACCGAGGCCATTCCTATATATTTAAGAAAATCCCTTCTATCAACCGACATAAAATCTCCTTTCGTGCATCAGTCTATTTACTGAGTCGTCCCATTAATTTCAATGTATAAGAAACTAGATGCCATCTGTCATCCTCTGACAACGAATCCTGAAAGGAGGGCATCCCTGTACCATCTAAACCGGTCGTGTATGCCATATACACGTTTTCGGGGGCAAATCCCATCTTTGTTGCCCCGCTTGTGAAGTCAAAGGGGACCACCTTATCGCCCCAATCGTCCTTCAAGCTGTCAGCCTTGGTGCCATCGCCCTTGCCCTCTTTGCCATGACACTCCCAGCACTTCATCTTCTCCCATATCTGCTCACCCTTTGCAACCGAGTCAGGATTGCCTACCCACGCCGGTTTCTTCACGGCTATTGGCGGACAGGGTTGTTCGTCCTTCCACCTCGGTGAAAACCCCTTGATATACTGTACCACTGCCTTTCTCTCTTTTTCGGAGAGGTCGGCGCTTGATGGCATGTAAGCCCTCGGTATGCCAACGCTAACTACGTTTAACAGGTCGCTCTCCAGGGGCATACAACCCGTGGGAGTTGTCCTGAACTTGAATACCCCTGCCGTAAAGTCCCTCGGATAGATACTCCACGACATGCCCTTTTTCTCCACCCTGTGCACTATACCTACCAGACCCTTACCGTCTCCGTTTGATCCGTGGCATATTACGCATCGGCTTTCATAGACCTTTTTGCCCTCTGCTGCAGCGTCCGCACCATAAGCCGACCCTGCGCCTTGTGTTAAAGCCACCAAGCATAACAGCAAAATGACCTGACACAAAAACCTGACTACCACTTTGTCAACAATAACCTTGTTTCCATTGCCCATTGCTTCCTCCTTCATGTTTTTTTACTGTATATCAGATTAACCCAATATTGGGTATACTCTCTTGTCGTCACGCTAAGTGATACCGGATAGCCTTGATAACAGGTATCGACCTAACGAAATAGTGTACACTATTTGAGAGTGTATAGTAAATAGTTACTATTTCTATGCAGGGCAATCGCATTAGAGAATTTTACGAATTGTTAAGAGTTTACCTTAATGTTTAAAAGTCAAGGGCAGGATGGGGTCAAGGGGGCTGGCCCCCTTGCAGGGGGTTCTGAAGGGGGGCGGAGCCGCCCCTTTCTTTTCTCTTACGGTCAAATGCGATTGCCCGGAACGAGTAGTACTGGGCGGGTGAAAAAAGTTTTTGACAGTTCTTACGCCGGATGTGGTATAATGCTTATGTTTGGTACCAAATTTATTGAAAGGAGGTGTTTTATGAGAAAAGTAGTAATCGCCCTGGTGCTTATGGTGTCTTTTTTGGTAAGCGGGCAGGTTTTTGCAGGCAGTGATGACACAGCATGGGTAAATCAGTGCATAAAAGACAACAAGCGGGAAGGTCAAACAACTGCTACCGTCAAGATATACTGTGAGTGCATGAACGGTAAGATGTCAGAAGACGAAACCCGATCCATTACCCAGTGGGAAAAGTCTCACCCAAAGGAAATGGCTGAATGCGATAAACGGGCTGGCTGGCAGTAATTTAAATCAGGTAGTACGTAGGGTTTATGGGGCCTTACGTACCATACCTGAGTACTGTCTGCCGCAAATTAACCTTCCCGGTTGCAGAATCCACCATTGCTACATCGGGGTTAGCGAAAGCCGGGTATCTTTCTTTATATCATTGCAAGCTTAAACACAATGGCGCAACAGAGCAATACGATAGCCGCAAAGACAAAAACGCTGTTGTAGGAGAGATAGGTGGCAATGACCCCGGATACAAGGGGGCCGGTGGTGTGTCCGATGTCCATGACGGAGGCCAGGATGCCCATTGCCGATGCCAGACTTTCCCTCTTGCTCAGGTCTGCTATCAGTGCGGATGTGGCCGATGTCACCACCGAAATGCTTAGGCCAAAGGACACACTCAACACAAGCAGCGGTATGAACCTGTCAGAGAGCGAAAATCCATAGACACAGACTGCGCCGACAATGGCCCCGACAAATATCTGTGGAACCCTCCCATGCCTGTCGGAGAATCTCCCCATAAAGGGCTTGGTCAGGGCAATGGATATTACCTGGATCGACAGTATTGCGCCGATCTCATACGGAGTCAATCCAACGCTGGTGGCATACAGGGGCAGAAATGTCTCAAATGCTCCATAGGAAAACAACACGGCGCCCTCAACAACACTCGTTACAATGACCCCCTTTACGGTAAGCAACTGTCTCAGTCGGCCAAGTATGTCCTTCCATGACACCGTTTTGTGAGCATCCCTGGCCTGCCCAGGGATGGATAGCAGCGTAATCAGCGACAGTATCCCCACAAAGGCACACAAGAGATAGACCGTCTTGTAACTCATTCCCGGATTGAAGGCCATCAACCCGATGATGCCTCCCCCGGCCATGGGGGCAATGAAACGCCCTAACAGGGTTGAGGTCGAAAACCAGCCGATCTTCTCCCCCCGTTCCCTGTCAAAGACGTCGGAGACCATAGACAAGGCAACCGGCATAAAAATCGCCGTCGCCAGGCCGTGATAGAACCGCACCATCACCAGTTGCCAGACATTGCTGACAAACAAGTACAAAAACGGGGCCGTGGCAAATATCAGCGTGGCAACGGTGAGCATACGCTTCTTGCCGATCCGCTCGGCCATCATCCCCGACGGCACACTGGCGATGATCCCCGTAAAGGACGACACGGCGCTCACCACTCCGATGCCCGCTGCGCTGATCCCTATCGACAGGGAATACAGTGGCAACACAGGGCTTTTTGCTATCGTTGAACTGAAAATAGCAAAAAAACCCGTTACGCACAAACTCGCAAAGTAGGATGCGCTCACTTGCCGCGCATCAGGGACTGTATCTCATTGTGGTAGCCGATGTAGCGTTCAGTGGTGATTGCGTTCTTGCCATACTTGACGTGTTGCCTGAGTATATCCGCAAAGCGTGTTTCCGCCTCGGATTCGTCCTTGATATCGACGACGTCTTCCGTGATGATATCTACGAGTCTGTCGGCGTAGATCACTATTTTCTCTTCAAGGGTCTTGAGTGAGTAGTCCTTATCGGGCAATCCCAGCTCTTTTGCCTCATCGGGTGTCAGGCCTCCCCTGATGTGCTTTTCCATGATGTCTGTTATGGCAGTGGGTAGACCCAGCTCCTTCCCCATCTGCGCCCCGATCTTACCGTGCTCAATCTCGTGCGTCCTGGCCTTGCCCAGGTCGTGCAGCAGCGCCCCACGGGTGACGGTCTCAATATCCACCGTTGCACCCGTCCTGCGTGCTATCTCGATTGCCTTCTCGGCCACCTTGATACAGTGTGTCAGGTCCTCTGCGCTTAAGCCGGCCCTTTTAAGTAGCTCTATGTCAGCGTCTTTTATCATGGCTCTATTGCTTCTTGATGCCAAAGTAGGTGAAGGCATCCGCTATTGCTTTTTCAAAGTCGTGCATTATGTGGGTGAACTTCATCTGTACATCGTCGTGGATGTGCTGGATATACTCCTGGAGTCCCTCCTTGCCATACTTCTCCTCCATCATCCTGCCGTATTCGTATATCTTGGTGATATCGTGCCTCTGCGCCTTTGTTTCCATGTCTGCGGCGTCTATCCATTCGTGTACTTCCTTGTAATCCTTTCCTGTTCTGTCAAGGCTGGTCTTGAGGTGTTTCGGGACTGGTGGCATAAGTTGTTCTCCTTTTGTTTTTTATTTTGTAACGTATATTAATAGTATAACGTATGTTACACGATTGTCAAGAGGGGTGTATCACCGGAAGAAGTTAAAAGAAAGAAGGTATACTGAAGTGACAGAGGTTTTTTCAGGCATGATAATTGAGTGTGAAATAATAGGGTCAAGGGAACTTCTTCGTGCCCGGGGTGGCTAACCCCTCCCCTTGTGGGGGGGCTGAAGGGGGGTGGAGTCGCTCTCCTTACTTTCTCTTACCATGAAATATAAAGAAGATACAAAAATATGGTAATATATTATATGGAAGCACTATTGAAACATGTTAACAGTCAAGTGAGTGACGGCTCCAATTATGTTAAGGAATCATCAATGAAGGACCAGGAGCGTCCGGCAGCGGTAAAGAACAGTGAATACAGATTTGTACGTGACCTGGTAACTTTGTTAATAGAGAAAGCACTTACGGCAAAGAAGAAGGCTGCAAACGGAGGAGATTTTGATAAAGGAATGCACATGACTTATTACGACATCCTGTCTTTAGTGCAAAATCAGGCCGATGCCTTCGGTATTCCTCTTGATGAATTGGGGCTAAAAGATTTCGATGCGGATGTGAACTTGCTGTAAATACCGAACTGTTCGCAGGGGCAACACGCTGCTTGTCTCTATAGGGAGATGCTTTGGGCAAAGAGTTATCTGAGGGAAATAAGGTAAATGCCTATGAAATGGCAAAAGAAGGTGGCAAACATTATGGCTTTTTTCAGAACTACCAAGAGCGTCCCATCGAAGAACTGCAAAAAAGTGTATCATCGATTAAAAAACAGATAGCCAACCATTATGCCAAAATTCAGAACCCACAAGAGCATATTAAGGGTTTTGACCGTCTTGATTTACGCAGGCAAGAGTATCTTGTTGAATCAAAATGGCCATCCGATATAAAAAGGCTGAATGAGCAACTCGAAATCCTTGAGGGAGTTATCTTATCACGATTATAGCATATTTCAATTTGATTAACCCCCATGCCCTTACGGGCACAACAAAAGCAAACAATGAAAATCCTTGATTATGTTGTATATTTTTAGACTTTCATATAAAACACAAGGTACGCAGCACTTGTATGGAGCGTCAAGGGGGCTTCTTTGTGGCCGGGGTGTCCCGCCCCTCCCCTTGCGGGGGTTTTAAAGGGGGGCGGTGGAGCTTGAGTTGGTTGGGTAGTAGTTGCCCCCTTTTTTTAGGGTCGTAAATATTGCGTCAGGCTTTGTTCTTTAAGAATGCCCCAAGCTGTTTGTCTGCCACGTTTATGTGATCTACAAACCATGTGTTAAGGTCAAAGCACAGTGCGAAAGACGTGAGTTTGTTTCTGACGGAGAAGTCCTTTTTTAAGGTGTTGAGGTCGCTTATGAATTTTTCGTGTTGCTGCTTGTGCAATTGATAGGCGGCATACTGAAATTGGGCCATGTACCTTTCTTCTATCGCAAAATGACTCTTGGTATAGTGATCCAGGAAGTTAAACGTATCTTCAACCTCACTAATCTCTCTGCTTTCAGAGATTGCGTAGTGTAAGGCGCACAATTTATCCAGAAGTTCAATGTGTTGCATGTCCTGCCAGATAACACCGGTTTGCAACTGTGTAGTCCATTTCACAGGGGTGCTTGTTTGTTGCACGTAATCCTCCTTCTTGGAGCCTTAGCTTTTATCATACTATAAGATAACGGTTGAATTGCCTAGGCCACCTGATATATCCTGACATCTGGTGCTCCCTGCAGATATGGCTTCAGCGCCTCGACAACATCACCGGTGAACAGGGCGCTGCTGAGATAGCCCTGGGCCAACTCCACGGAATCAAAACCGTGGAGCACCTGTACATCTTCGCTGCGGATAAGCAGCTCCTTAGACCGTGCCCCGGGGATTTTATCCAGAAACGGTTGTTTGTACTTTGTGTATACACCGGCTGCCTTGGGCCTGTCTGCCTCTGCGATTTTAAGAGTTATTTCCAAATATGCACTCATTGTTTTTTTCCTCCTTAGTGCTTCATCAGGGGGACCATGCCCTCCTGTAAAATTTTAGTATATACCAAACTAAATGGAGTTTGCAAGAAGAATAATAGCGCAACCGGCATAGACACTTACTTTAATTTGCAAACCTGTTTTTGTCTGGCAGATATCCACACGGGCAGCAATAGGCTTACTACCCGTATGGTTTTAATCTACACGACCAATCCTATTTCTTAAACAACGGTTTGCTGCCCGACCACACCAGAACTACCGGACTTGCCACAAATATCGACGAGTACGTCGCGATGCAGACACCAAGAATCATGGCAAGCGAAAAATCATGGATGACCTCCCCCCCAAAGAGATACAGGGAGATCGAGGCAAGCAACACGGTTATGGATGTCACAATAGTTCGTGAGAGCACCTCGTTGATGCTCTTGTTGATGACCTTATCCGAGGGGTCCTTAAACATGACCCGCAAGTTCTCTCGTATCCGGTCAAAGACAACTACCGTATCCGTAAGGGAATAACCGGCTATCGTCAACAGCGCCGTCAACAGGATCAGGTTCATCTCCAGTCCGAAGACGTAAAAGATTCCAAGTACCGCCAGAACATCATGCACCGTGGCCACCGTCGCCCCCACACTAAAACTGAACTGGAAACGCCACCCCACATAAATCAGTATCCCTACCACCGAAGCTACAATTGCCCACATGGCATCAACCCGAAGCCTCTTGCCCACCTTGGGGCCTATCTCGGAGACCGAGTCTACTGTTATCTTGTTGCCGGCAATGCCCTTTTCAACGGCTGCTATGACCTTGTCGGAGAGACCAACAGCGGTTTCATCCTGCTTCTTTACCAGTATCAGCACCTTGCGTTCTGTAGGCAGGTCCTGGAGTTCGGCATTTTTTATGCCGCCTGCACTGACGGCCTCCCTGACCTGATGCAAGGGCACTGTTTTTTCAAACTTTAGCTGTACTGCCGTGCCACCGGCAAAATCTATACCCAGATTGGCACTGCCACGCACTATCGCCACAATGGCCAGTATCCCCAACAGGGACAACGCCCCGGATACGACAAAGGCTATGTAACGCTTGCCCATAAAATCGATGTTTGACTTCTTTATTAACTCTATCATATGCTGAGACTCCTGACCTCCTTCTTTGTGTGTATGAAATCAAACACTGCCTTGGTGCCAATAAGCGACGTAAACAGGTTGATTATGATACCGATACTGAGAGTCACCGCAAAGCCCTTTATAGGGCCGGTGCCAAACTGAAAGAGCACCGCCGCTGTGATGAGCGTGGTAACGTGTGAATCGACGATAGTCAAAAACGCCTTGTCATAGCCGGAATCCACCGCAGAGCGTGGCGTCTTGCCAATCTTTAACTCATCCCTCATGCGTTCAAACAACAGCACGTTGGTATCTACGGCCATACCAATGGCCAACACGATACCCGCTATGCCCGGCATCGTCAGGGTTGCATTCATTGCAGCCATCACGCCAAAAAGGAAAAATATGTTCAACACCAAAGCCACATCCGCTATCAGACCCGACAGCCTGTAGTAGATGAGCATAAAGGCCGCTACAAGGACAAATGCAACAATGGACGCTAATTTACCCGCCTCTATAGAGTCACGCCCAAGCGACGGACCAACCGTGATATTTTGGTGCATCTTCACCGGCGCCGGCAACGACCCCGCACGTAGCACAATGGCCAGGTCCTTTGCCTCCTCCATAGAAAACGACCCCGTTATCTGCGCGTTACCACCGGCTATCTTTTCTTGGATCACAGGGGCCGAATATATATTGCCATCAAGGATAATAGCAAGCCTCTTCTTTACGTACTTGCCCGTTACCTCCTCAAAGAGCTTGGCCCCCTCGGCATTAAACGTTATGGAGACGTAAGACGTATTAAAGCGCGAGTCAATGGCAACCCTCGCCTCCGAAAGCGAGTTGCCCGTCATGACGACCTCCTTCTTAAGCAGCATGGGATGCTTGGTAACTTCGGTGGTTTCCTTGTTTATACGCCGTTCAAAGCGCAATTCGGTATCTTCGGGGAGCTTGCCGGCATACTTTTTGATCAGCTCTTCCTCTTCTGCCGGCTTTATGGATAGCGGTATCTCAGCGGCAATGGGAGCCGAATCGTCAACAAGCCGAAACTCCAGTTGTGCGGTCTTGCCGATAAGCTCTATTGCACGCTTTGGCTCTTTGACGCCGGGTAATTGAACGATCAACTCGTTTTCACCCTGGCGCTGGATCACTGGTTCTGTGACGCCAAACTGATCGATTCTGTTGCGTATGGTTTCAAGGGCCTGCTCGGTGGCATTGTCTTTGATGGCCTTGACCTCTCTGTCGGACAGTGTATAGCTTACAGCCCCGCCTGACTCCTTTGCGGTCATGGTCGTGTAGGTGCCCTCGATGACCTTCCTCACCTCAGCCGATGCCGGGGTGACAACAATGTTAAGACCCTCTGACTTTACGTCGGTCTTGAGTTCCTTCTTCTCCAGCAGCTTTCTGATGTTGACGGCACTACTTGCAACCGTCTGCTCAACTGCCTTATAGCCCTCAACTTCAAAAACAAGGTATATACCACCCTGCAGGTCAAGCCCCAGGACAATACCTCTGTCGGGCATGTTACTTCTGTACCCCTCCGGCATATGCTTAAAGACCGGCGTGTTGGGTAACAAAGACACTATGGAAAAAACCATTGCCAGTCCTATAAGAGCAAAACGCCACTTAACACTTTTTTTCATTTAACCTCCATTTTTTTACTGTAATTCAACCTCTATGGCAGGAAGCGATATCCCCCTGCATAACGGGGGTGATGCAACCATGTATGACAGCGTGGTCCCCCCTGATTGGTCTTTGCCGTGTCACTCCTCCTCGGCGGTTGTTCTGATGGCGGCTATGTGGCTCTTGCCAAATTTTACTTTAACGTTTTCGGCTATCTTTAATGTAACCGTCCTGTCGCTAACCGCCTCCACCAGACCGTATATCCCGCTGGATGTTATCACTTTATCGCCTTTCTTTATTGTTTGTAACATATCGCTATGCTCTTTGGCCTTTTTTTGCTGGGGCCTGATCAGAAGCAGATAGAAGATAATAAAGATGATGAAGATAGGAAGCAGGCTCATAAATGCATCCCCTGAGCCTCCCTGCCCACCCCCGCCACCAGGTGGTTGCCCCATTGCCCATGCCAGTGCCCATGTCAGTGATACAAACATAACTCTAAACCTCCAATGTTTTTTCCCATATATAGTAAACATTTTCTTCCATTTTAGCAAGTGCTGGTTTTTTTCTTTTTTTCCCTCTGGCAGGGTGCATAAAAAAAATGGTGGCACCTTACCCCAAAGGAAAAACTAAGGAGGGCTATGGCCCCCTTTTATGGCGGGGGTGCCTCACCCCTCCTTAAACCTCCCCTTCGACCCCACGATCCCTACAGTTGCTTCTTATAGACTATATGCCGCTTTGATACGAATTAGAAATTTTGCCTCGCCACCAAAAATTTATGCACCCCTCTGGCAGGGGGTACTTGTTTTTTACGGATAAACATGCTATCATAAATAAATTATAGATATTAAGTGCCGAGGTAGCACAGTGGTAGTGCAGCTGATTCGTAATCAGCAGGTCGAGGGTTCAAATCCCTTCCTCGGCTTGGTTTTTTCAGGCCGTTCTAAAATTGTTCTAAAATCGTCAGAAATTGTTGGGTTGGTATATGCTTAGTGCTCTTGATGCTTCGAGTGTATCAGTACCAGTAGTGTGCGTATATATTTCATTAGCGTGCTGTACGAGATGAAATGCTAACATTATTGCACGTTTTAACATATCATCTGCTACAATGTATAAATTCTCGAATAATATTTTCGTTGTTAATTCAAGATGATGTCTATGTTCTTTGAATTTTTTAATACCATCCGCTACATTAGTTTGAACATAACCCCAATCAAGTGCTTTTTGAAACAACATTCGGATAAAACCAATTCTGCGGTTAGCTTCATAGGGTTTATCCCTCATACTATCGTGATAGCGAATTATATCTTGACGTGATATTTTCTGAACCTGAGTGTTGCCAAATATTTTACAAAGCTCTTCAGCCATACGTTTATAGTTTTGGATTGTTTTAGAGGCTAATCCTGTTGTTGCATCATTGAAGAATCTTTCACAAAGAGATTTAAAAGTAATTTTGTTTTGAGTATTTTTACCGATTGATGTTATATCCAATTCTGTTTCTTGTTTCAATCTTGATTCAACTTCTGCCCATCTTTTTAATGCTTCTGCTTCATTTTGAGTTTTGAGTGGATACCATTTTATTTTTCCGTTTATGTAAATGACATAATAATAATAACCACTTTTAATATGCAAGTGTGATGGCAGTTTTTTTGTTTCCATTTTTGTTCGTTTTCGTCCCATATTTTTAGTGTAACATTTATTCACAACTTCAATCCTTTAAGTAATTCCTTCATTAGTGTTTTAAAGTTTTCTATAATGGCCTGTCGCGGGATGATATACCTGGCCCCGATGCGCTTGTGTTGGATTTCACCGGCGTTAAGCAGTGGACGCAGGGTATTCCACGACAGGCCGAGGACGTAGCACGCCTCTCCTGGAGAGAGCACGACAGCGTCAGGCGGTGGCGGGGTCTTTTTGATCATGCCTTATTCCCAAAAAAACAGATATTCATCTGTATTCTCATCCCACCGTGAATTCATACCGTCCGGCAGCAAGTTCATAAGCAAGCCCCAATCAAACGGTTCGGTTTTGGGTAGTCCTGCAGAAGTAGTGATGGTATGATTTTTATTTTTAGTGTCATATTTGCTATAATACATTGAGAACTTATTTTAAGGAGGCTGTACTTATGATTTGTATACAATGTGGCTCAGAGGAAGTTGTTAAAAATGGCAGCATTCACAATGGAAAACAAAAATTTATGTGTAAAAAGTGCGGCAGACAATTCGTAGAAAATCCACAAAACATAATAATACCACAAGAAACGAGGGATTTAATTGATAAATTGTTATTGGAGAGGATGGCATTAGCTGCAATTGTACGTGTTACTGGTGTCTCTGAACATTGGCTTCAAGATTATGTGAACCAAAAATATGATACAGTGCCTCAATATATCGATGTTAAAAAAAAAGAAAAGGGACGTTTAACAATTCAATGTGATGAAATGTGGTCATTTGTTGGAAACAAGGAGAATAAGCAATGGATTTGGTTAGCATTAGATGATGATTCTCGCGAAGTGGTTGGTGCTTTTGTAGGGAGCCGTGATATGAAAGGAGCTAAAGGATTATGGGATTCTCTGCCTCCGGTTTATAGGCAATGCGCCATATGTTATACATATTTTTGGACGGCATACGCAGGGATTATCCCATCAAAAAGACATCGCCCTGTAGGGAAAGAAAGTGGAAAAACAAGTTATATCGAAAGATTTAATTGCACAATGAGACAAAGAATATCCAGATTAGTCAGAAAAGCTCTTTCTTTTTCTAAAAAAGTAGAAAACCATATTGGAGCGGTATGGTATTTTATACATCACTATAATGCTTCTCTGGTTAGAGCATGAACCTGTATCACTATCTTTACAGGACTACCCAAAATATGTATTATGTATGTATTTAATTCATACTACATAAACAGCTAATAGAGCCTCTTGCAAAAAGAAATCAAAAATCCCTACAAATATCTACTCTCTCATCTTTAATGAGGTCTAAATTTTATTCACTCACATAAAAATCTCCAAATCTTCTATTTTATCGGACATAATTGCCAATTTATTCTGATTTTAGACGCATTTCTCCCTCATAATGCTAAAACAACCTTTTTTTAGGTATCTTTTATCGTTTAGGTTATCAGTTTTAACATTTGATCGGCAAATAAGACAACAATTCCGATCATCAAGTGCATCTTTACTTTCATGCTTCCCCTTACCAAAACATTATTTCCACCAAATTCGGTCTTCAATCTACCA
>NZ_JMFO01000020.1 GCF_000714715.1 Candidatus Magnetobacterium casense | reverse complement strand
CAAGGCATTTTGTGGGGGCCTTGAGTAGTATTGTAGATTACCTGTGGTATGCGAAGTTAGACCGTACCTACAAGAAGATGCTCGAAAGTACGGTTGAGAAGAAGACCCTTGAACTAAAAAGTGCGCAGAGGAAGATAAAGGACCTGACCGATGAGCTGCTTCAACGTCTGATATTAGCTTCCGAGCGCAAGGATACCGATACGGGTGAACATATATCAAGGATGGGTCTATACTCAAAGAGGTTGGCACAGGAGCTTGGTTTGTCAGGTGGATTTGCTGAAGCAATAAGTTTTGCAAGCCCTCTGCATGACATAGGCAAGATCGGCATACCTGACAGCGTGTTGTTAAAGCAGGGACGGCTTACGGAGGAGGAGTTTGAGGTGATAAAGACGCACTCCATGATAGGTGCCGGCATACTCTCAGGGTCTTCACACGGCGGTATACAGATGGCCGAAACAATAGCCCTCTATCACCACGAGAGATGGGACGGCTCAGGATACCCTGCAGGGTTGAAGGGCGAGGATATACCGATTGAAGCAAGGATTGTCATAATCTGCGACCAGTATGATGCCCTGGTTATGAAGAGACCATATAAGCCGCCGTTTGAGCACAAGAAGGCGGTTGATATAATCACAAAGGGCGACGGCAGGACATTACCAACACACTTCGATCCGGACGTTCTTAGCGCTTTCATCAAAGCCTCCGCCGACTTTGATACCATATACAGAGAAAACTCGAATTGAGTTGGTGGCACAACAAACAACCGTGGTCATGCAGCCATCGCCGGTTTACGTTCTTACCATTTCTTTCCTTCTTCGCTGGATGGTTTCCGTAGTGACCTATGATAGCATCAGGGGCTTGCCCATGGCTTGAACAGGGGTTGTAGGGACATCCCACAAGATACATTCCTGCTGTGACAATAATCTTATTGTGGGCAATTGCTCTGCCACGTCTGACCAACATATGTAGCCAACCCCTGAATGCAGCATTGAGCCTTTCTATATATGAGGAGTTGATTCCCCTGCCACCACATGTCGCAGTTAGTACTGCTAAAATTGCATACAGCGTTCCTATTACCGCACGTGTGACAACGCTTACTACAGGTTTCTTCTCATACTTCTTGACCACCCCTATTCAATCCATGGGCAGGATCTGTGTGTATGGGGGTACGGAATACCTTTGTAAACGCACTCAGCGATTCATAGTGTAGAGTAAACATAGATAGGAAGGAGATTTACAAATGTTAAAAAACTTTTTTTCCAGAGTTGGAAAGAGTCTTTAATCTGCCGCATGATACTTTCCAATAGCAACGCATTATATTGCACTATCGCTCCCGATGGTCGCTGTCCTTGAGTTGAGTTACCTATGCAAAATAATAAGGAACCCACGTTCTCTTATATCAAATGTTATAGACGTGTTCTCGACCTCCTTATGTATCGTTTTTTATTCTGGCATAGGTGCTATGTCTATTAGATCATAAAACAACAACCTTGTCGCATCGTTCTTGTCATTTTCAGAGAAAAATGCAAATCTGTTTTGTATATAAAAGTTTAAAACATCAGGTTTATTGTAAGCATCAACAGTCAGGAATCTGCATCCAGTTTTGTTATCATATCTAAATGTTCTTTTTACATGATAAAGTAGCTTTGTCCCAATACCGTTACACTGATAGTTTTTATGGACACCTAACCGTCCTATTTTGACTGCTGGATAGGTATAATATCGTTTTTTGTTCGGAACATTCTTATTTATTTTTGTGCTTCTCTGAACCTTGTCGTTTAAAACACTATAAAAAGCAATTGTCTCATCTTTGCTCTCTAAAATATATGTAACAGCAAGTAATTGATTTAAATACAACTTTGACTGGTTAATCAAAAAATCCGTCAAATCCTCCTCACCACAATCAAAAGGTTTTAACTCTTGATTGTGGTGGAGTCTTGAGAATTTACTATCAGTCTGTGAAATTTGCAAATTTCTTTAACCAGTCAGAGCTTTCTATCATTCGTTTTATTTCTTCATCAGATTCTCTATGTAATCCCTGTTCTGCCTCTTTTGCTCGCTTGTAAAACCTATCGGCATCCTTCCCTTTTAATGGTGGTGTATCTTTTATTGGTAGTGCCATTGTAAGCCTCCTTGCAATTTTATTAACTAACTTGTTTATCTCCATTGATTTTATTCTACCACATGTTTATTGTTTATGTAAAGAATCGCTGACCCTTCTGTGTCAATAGCATTTGACCAATGTATTACCCCCCCCTAACCCATCACCAATAGATCACCGCAACAATTAGTGACAGAAGTTACACACTCAGATACCACCCTCAAAACCCCACTCATTCCAGAGTCATTCCAGGTCGTACCTTAAAGGTAAAGCCGGTGTGCATTGTTGGGGGTTCGAGTCCCCCCTTCGGCACCACTTCCTTGATTTTAAAGCATTCTCTACCATGAAATCTCGGTCCGATTTGGGTCCTGATAACCAATTAATGCCCTTCTCCAGCGATTTCCCAATTTTCATTTGGCGTGTAATTTCTCAAAAAGTTGAAGGTGGTATTGCATTTTAATCAACCCAAATGTAAAATAGGCTATAACGTAAATGCTAGTACTATGGAGGCATAAGGAAATTGGATGAGGTTATCGGCGCTGCTTATCATTAATCCTATATCGACGACATTTAAGACGGCTAGAATAGAAACGGCCAAGGCAATGCTACAGGCGGCAGGCTATGACACGACCCTCTACTGGACCAGAGACAAGGGAGATGCCCAGACACGGGCCGGACAGGCCGTCGAGGAATCCGCCGACAAGCCCTGGTCAGTGGTATTTGCCTGCGGAGGGGACGGGACGGCCAACGAGGTTGCAAATGGTCTGGCGTTTTCACGGATTCCAATGGCCATCCTACCCATAGGAGGCAGTAACGTCCTGTCACGGGAGCTGGGTTCCAGGGGAGTGGTTCGGAGGGCTGTTGCATCGACCATCGGAGGTCAACCGCAGAAAGTGTCCCTGGGACGCATACGTACGCCCTGGGAGACACGCTACTTTACCACGATGGCCGGCATAGGGTTTGATGCCCTGGCGGTATACGGCCTCAACAAGTCCCTCAAGCGGGTGATCGGGGTGCCGGCCTATGTCGTCAGCGGGATAGGGTGCCTGTTGAGCTACAGGACTGAAAATATCACACTGCGGATTGACGGCAGCGATATCAGCGGCTATTCGGCCATTGTCAGTAAGGCATCGCGCTATGGCGGTGAGTTTCGGATTGCGCCGGAGGCTGATATAACAAAAGCGGAACTCTGCGTACACGTCTTCCAAGGGCACGGCAGGGGTGCCCTGCTGAAGCACACGGCAGGCATTATAGGCGGACAACCCCTCGGGAGGCTAAAGGGGGTGGTGGGAGGCAAATGCAACAGCATCCGGATTAACGCAGAAAGCCACATACAGATGGATGGCGATTATTTCGGTAAATGCACCACAAACGTCCCCATAGAGATTGACGTATGCAAAGACGCCCTGATGCTTCAATTTTAAGAACAGAGCTTTTTGATGTATCTTCTTTATATTTCTATGGTAACTATACTTTAAGACAAGAAAGAAGTCCCCTTGACCCCATTATTCTTAAACCTAATGTTCTAAACCTTTATGCTCCGTTATTTACCTTGTAGTTACATCAAGTCGAAATCTGCTATAATAGTACGATGATTCATAACAGGCGAAAAAACATTGCTGTTATAACGGCGCTTGGAACCTTCGGGGATGCGGGGCGTAATGTTGAACGAAATTCCATTGCAGAATTCCAGCGTCTCCTAAAACAGGGTGAAACCATGCGATTAAAAACAAAACAGGCAGTTGCAGGCTGCCCTTAAGGAGGAGTTTATGGATGCAAAGTTGACATGGGTTGATGGGATGCGGTTTGTGGGGGAGGCCTCATCGGGACATGCCATCGTTATTGACGCCGACCACGAGGTTGGCGGGGAGGACACGGGCATGAGGCCATCGGAGTTGCTGTTAATAGCGCTGGGAGGTTGCTCGGCTATGGATATCATCTCCATCCTCAGAAAAAAGAAACAGGACGTCAGACGTTTTGAGATAAATGTCAGGGGCGATAAGGCCTCTGCACACCCAAAACGCTTTAACACCATCGTTGTGGAGTACGTGGTCACTGGCAAGGGCGTAGAGGTCGA
Organism: Candidatus Magnetobacterium casense; assembly: GCF_000714715.1. Classification (GTDB taxonomy): domain Bacteria; phylum Nitrospirota; class Thermodesulfovibrionia; order Thermodesulfovibrionales; family Magnetobacteriaceae; genus Magnetobacterium; species Magnetobacterium casense. The sequence continues at coordinate 58,688 of NZ_JMFO01000020.1, read as the reverse complement.
GGCCCTCAAAAGGGCAGTGGAACTGTCCATGACAAAGTACTGCTCGGTAAAGGCCACCATTGAAAACGGCGTCCCCATAGAGTATACCTACAGGGTCGTTGAGGAGTAGGTGGCAGGGTGCCTGAGAGGGTTGGCGTTGAGGGACGGCGCTTGAAGACAAGGGCGTTTATTGCCATCAACATAGCAGAGCCGGTGCAGTTGGAGATCGATGCAGCCATAGCCCCGTTGAGGCAGGATTACCGTGACGTTAAGTGGGTCAGAAGGGAAAACCTCCATTTAACGCTAAAGTTTCTCGGCGATATCGATCAGGGTCAGGTGCGGAGGGTTGAGGCTGCCCTGGAAGGGGTTTGCACCCTGCACCGTTCCTTCAGTATTGCCCTGAGATCGGTGGGTGGGTTTCCGACCCTGACGCGGCCAAAGGTGCTGTGGATCGGCGTGGAGAATGACAGTGCCATGCGGGGGCTGCATCGGGATATCGACGCAAGGCTCTCTGATGCCGGTTTTGCCAGGGAGGACAAGCCTTGGGCTGCACACCTGACAATTGGCAGATTGAGGGATGGTGGCAATGCTATCGGCCTCATGGAAAAACTGACCTCGTTAAAAACACAGGACTTTGGTCTCAGCCCTGTCTCAACCATAGACTTTATGAGCAGTGAACTCAAGCCGGGCGGACCAATATACTCCGTGATGAGGAAATTTCCCCTGAAGGGGTAGAGTTATGATGCGTATAGAGACAAAGATAAGTGCAACACTGATTTGCCTGGTGTTGTTGATGCTTGCAACGGCGGTGACTCTCTCAGCCATAGAGCTTACCGGTGTGCAGGTGAGGGCGTCTGAGGGACGCAGCGGCTCTGTCATAAGCAAACCTGTGACATTGACCAGGGCTGCCACTATTATAAGGATCGACGGGCCAAAGGAAGGCTTCTGCATAACGGGGACTGCCACAATCTGCAGCTCCTCCGAAATAGTCGGAATGACCCTCGAACCGGGCACATATACGGTGTTTCCCAACGTGCCGGCAGGTAAGGACAGGGAAAAGGTGATCATCTACCTGCGATACTGATAAGACCTTATAATATGATTTTTGGTATCTTAATCAATAAAAAGGAGGCATCTTGTTTGATGATAGTCACATCGGTAACAGTCTGGGTTAAGCCCGAGCACGTGGATGATTTCATAGCCGCAACGCGTGCAAACCACGGGGGTTCGGTCGAGGAACCTGGCAACATGAGGTTTGACGTGCTTCAGGGTATCAAGGACCCGACACAGTTTCTCCTGTACGAGGCATACGAAAGCGAAGAGGCAGCCGCCGAACACAAAAACACTGCCCACTACAAGACATGGAGCGATACGGTTGAACCCTGGATGGCCAAACCACGTCAGGGGGTACCCCACCGCGTGATCTCACCCCAGGAAAGGACAAAATGGTGAACCTGAAGTTTAAGTTTGCCAGGCCCCCGCACATATACTTTGGAGCAGGCACGTTTAAGGACGTATGCACTATTGTCCGTGGCTATGGCCGGAGTGTTTTAGTACTTACCGGAGGAAGCTCTCTGAAGGCGTCGGGGAGGCTGGCTGGGCTTCTGGCCGACCTTGATGCCCTTTCGATCAAGCACCGCCACGTGTCAATCAACACGGAGCCTTTCCCTGAGATGATCGATGAAGTGGTCAGGGGTTGCCGTGATGTTGGCGTTGAGGTAGTCCTTGCCGTAGGTGGTGGCAGTGTCCTTGATGCAGGCAAGGCCGTATCGGCGATGCTGCCCACGGGGGAGGGCGTGTTTGATTATCTTGAGGGGGTTGGCAGTGGTGCCGTCCACAGTGGAGTGAAGGTGCCGTTTATAGCGGCGCCAACTACGGCAGGAACGGGCAGTGAGGCAACCAAGAACGCTGTCATAAGCCGTGTGGGACAGGACGGCTTTAAGAAGTCCCTCAGGCATGACAACTTCGTTCCGGACGTTGCCGTTGTTGACCCGGAGTTGACCCTGTCCTGTCCGCCTGCCATCACTGCTTCCTGTGGACTTGATGCCTTTACGCAGTTACTGGAGTCCTACGTGTCAACGAAGGCCTCTGTTGTCACGGACTCTCTGGCCCTGGGTGCACTGGAGTTGTTTAAGGACAACCTCGTAGCTGCCTGCACGGTGTCCCCGGGGGACATTGTGGTGAGGTCGGCGCTGTCTTATGCCTCGCTGATATCGGGCATAACCCTTGCCAATGCCGGCCTGGGCGTGGTGCATGGGATAAGCTCGGTCATAAGCGCCCATTTTGATATCCCCCATGGTGTCATCTGCGGGACCCTCATCGGGGCGGCAACGAAGGTCAACATTCAGCGTCTGATGGCAGATAATGCCGTGGATGCGCTAAAAAAGTTCGCCGCGGTAGGTGACCTCATAACCGCTCAGAGTGGCAACAGCAGTGTGGAGTCGTCCTTGGAGAGCTTGATCCGGACGATAGACAATTGGGTATCGGCGTTGCGTATGCCACTGCTTAGTCACTATGGCGTAGGGCAGCAGCACCTTGATATGATAGCATCCAGGTCTTCAAACAAGGAAAGTCCCGTTAAGCTCTCCAATGCCGATATCATGGATATCCTACGGCAACGACTGTGACAAGGGTGAGGGTAGCTGTGGTCGAAAACAGTTTTTTTAGTTGCCAAAAAAATTATCCCAAAACATAGGGGTATATTGTATAATTAAGGCAAGCTAATGACAGCAAAGGAGGCAACGCAATGATTGTCAGGTGTTGGGGAGCGAGAGGCTCTATCCCGGTATCAGGCAGAGAGTATCTTAAATACGGTGGCGATACCACATGTATAGAGATAAGGACGAAAAATGATGAGATTATCATCGTTGATGCCGGTTCCGGGATCAGGGAATTTGGCAAACGTATGCTCGACGAAAAACGGACGCGCTTCAATCTGTTGTTCACCCATGCACACTGGGACCATATCATGGGTTTTCCGTTTTTCAGACCCATATACCGTGAAGGTACCGTGATAGACTTTTACGGCTGCGCCTTTTCTGCCGGCACCCTTCAGGATATCATATCCACGACGATGGTATCTCCACACTTCCCTGTAAAGTTTAATGAGATCAAGGCAGAGTTCTCCTATAACAGCATATGTGACAGGAGTATTGTAATAGATAGCGTTGCCATTTCATCAGTCATGTTGAGCCATCCCAACCAGGGGCTTGGTTATAAGTTCGTCGAGGACGGTAAGAGCTTTGTCTTTATCACCGACAACGAGCTGACGTATAAGCACCCCGGTGGTCTTGAATTTGAAACTTACGTGGAGTTCTGCAGGGGGGTCGATGTGTTGTTTCACGACTCCGAGTACGTAGAATCAGAGTATACGGAAAAAATAACGTGGGGCCACTCCGTCTATAAAGACTCTCTTAGGTTGGCCATTGAGGCAGGAGTAAAGCAGTTTGGCCTCTTTCATCACAACCAGAACAGAACCGATGACGCAGAGGATGAGATCGTTGCAGACTGTCACCGGATCATCAGGGAACAAAACAGCCCACTAGAATGTCTTGCCGTCTACCAGGGACTGGAGTTTACGCTATAAACAGGGGTTTCTTTCTTTTCTCCTCTTCTATTTTTGGGTGGTAATGTTGTACAATGAATGGAAACAATGAGGAAGGCGGTTAGCGGACTATGGAAATGACGGCTGGGATAATTATAATAGGAGACGAGATACTATCGGGAAAGGTAGAGGAGTGTAACTGTCTGTTTTTAGCTAGACGGCTGCGTGCCAGAGGAGTAAACGTCTGTCGTGTCTCTATCATATCCGATGAGGTTGACGAAATCGCGGCAGAGGTTCGGAGTTTCTCAGACAGGTACGATTACGTCTTTACCTCCGGGGGGCTGGGTCCAACCCACGATGATGTGACAATCGAGGGGATAGCCAAGGGTTTTTCCGTGAGGGTTGTTGTGGAGCCACACCTGCGCGGCATACTGGAGCGCCGATACGGTGACAGGGTGACTCCGGAACGCCTGAAGATGGCCGAAATCCCCGAAGGCGGCGAACTGGTAACCGACAAGGCATTGGAATTTCCGCTGATACGCTACAAGAACGTGTTCATATTCCCCGGTATCCCACAATTTCTCAGAGACAAGTTCAACGTCATCGAACACCTGTTCGTAGCCCCTTCGATCCTGCTTAAGCGGGTGTACGTCAACGAGTACGAGTCCGAAATAGCCCCCATGCTCAACGAAATAGTAAGAGACAACAGGGCCGTAAAGATCGGCTCCTATCCCATAATGCACAACAGCAACCATCGGGTAATGCTGACCCTTGAGTCCGTGGATGAGGCCGCCCTGACCCTGGCCGTGGATGCACTGGCTAAGAGACTGGGTGATAAAGTGGTCAAGATTGACTGATGAGGCGTTGCAGCAACAAGGGCATTCAAGACCTAAAATAATCCATCGGGCGCGCATTGTAAACAACATCCTTTCCCTGCTCTCTTCCGGCATAGCGGTACATGCCGTTTCGTTTTTTGTCGTCGTGTACCTTGCAAGGGTGTTGGGGCCGGAGGGGTTTGGTAGGATCAACTTTGCCTTTGCCATCGTTGGTTATTTCATGCTCTTTACGGACATGGGAATAGGCGTAATAGCCACCAGGGAGGTTGCCGTCGGACGGTGTGTGGGTGGGGAGAAGCTCAACAGGTATGTGGGCAACATCATTGCCCTGAGATTGACGATGGCCGTAGTGAGTTTTGTTGTGCTCGTTGCAATTGCCTTGATGCTTGACAAACCGGCAGAGATAAAATCCCTGATAATCCTCTATGGGGCAGGCGTGTTTGTATCGAGTCTGTTCATAGAGTGGTTGTTTCAGGGGCTTGAGCGGATGCACTACATAGCACTGGGCCGGATCGCAGGGATAGTGGTCTATGCAGGAGGGGTGTTCAGCCTCATACGCAACCCGCAACAACTGCTCATTGTTGCCTGTCTTCAGTTTCTGGCAGGAGTGGTAACGGCGGGGTGTTTGTTCTGGTCTTTCGGGAAGATTGCCGGCAAAATCGCACTTAATATAGACATGGGGTTGTGGAAGACATCCCTGTGGCAGGCCCTGCCCATAGGTATGGCAGTGCTCATGAACTTCGTCATCAACAACGCAAATACCGTGATGCTTGGCTTTATGAGTACAGAAAGTGCCGTGGGATACTTTAACAGCGCCTTTAAACTGCTATTGCCTTTGAGTATGCTTGGTTCGGTGTACTTTGATGCGATATACCCGGTCATCACCAGACACTATGCCGGAGTCGAAGCCGGTGCGGGAACATTTGGCGTTGTACTGTCCCTCAGTGCCAGGGTATCAATAACCCTGTTAGTGCCCATTGCCGTTGGTGGCAGCATGTTAGCCGGCCCCCTGATGCACCTCATCTACGGTGGCAGTTATGACGCCGCAAGTACGGCGCTGGGATACTTGCTCTGGGCAGGGGCAGTAGGCGTATGTAACATGGTGTACATCAGAGGTTTGTGGGCAAGTGCCAGGCAGGGGCTATATCTCAGGGTCGTCCTGGTGCAGGCAATTGTGAGTCTGCTGCTTAACGCCATGCTTATTGGAAGCCTGGGAATAGTGGGTTGTGCTATAGCGGCACTGGCGGTTGAAGCCCTTGGACTACTGTTGTATGTGCGGGCATTCAGGGACATCGCTACGATTGCGATAGGCAGGTTTATATTAAAACCCGTGGTAGCATCGGCAATCATGGCACTCTTTTTGTATACGACTACCGGGTTTAATATAGCGATTGAGGTACTTGGTGGTGCATTGGTCTATATAGTGTCGCTTTATCTTATAAAGGGTATAACCAGGGATGAATTGAGTATGATATACAGGGGGATCAGAGGTTTATAGCGTGTTTAGATTGTGTGTAATACAAGAAAAGAGAGGTTCCTCTAAAACCCTGTACCTTCATCAAACCTGTCGATTAGCGCGACAACCGCTGCCACGATAATATCAATAGCCGCCTGCCCTTTTTGGATGGTTGCCTTTTGCGGGTTGCCCCAGATGCCGTGTGGCCAGTACTTGAGCTTATCTCTGACGATAAATGGTCGTGGAAACTGTGGATATCCTTCCGGGGCAGTTCCCTTTACCAAGTCTGGTCGCAGGGCCATTACGACGGAGGTTTCCAGCTCACCGGCATGTGAATCACCGGGGGTCTCACACAGTTGCGCAAGCTCCTTGTGCAGGATATCATAGGGGGACAGGACGGCTATCTGAATGTCATCGAGTTCATCTATCAGGATTTCGGCCACCTCCTTCATGGCAGACATGTGGATACCACCACCGTGCCCCGATAACAGCATGAAGTTTCTCAGCCCCTTCTTGTACGAGTCCACGACGAGGTCCCTGGTGAGCATCCGTAGTGTTTCCGGCATTATGCTTATTGTTCCCGGGTGCTGCCGTGTCGTGGTACAGACCCCGTAATGCACGGGTGGGGCAAGGAAGACATCCCGCCGACGGAGCACCCGCATCAGGACTTCGTTGGCTATCAGGGTGTCGGTTGACAGGGGCAGGTGAGTGCCATGTTCCTCGACCGTGCCAAAGGGGAATATTATCGTCTTGCATTGTAACAGGTGTTTATGAAACTCCTGCATTGTTATCTCTTCAAGTAACATAGTCCCTCATTGGGCAGAGGCCTCCGTTTGAGGCTCTTTTTCATGATCTGTTCGGACTAAAGCCCTCTTTTTTCTTCTGTCCTTTTGTTTTCTTATTTTTTGGAACCTTTTTTCTATAACGCTGTCTTCTCCCTTGAGAAGTCGTTCGATTTTATCAACCAGCAGCCTCCTTGCCAGAAACCTGTTGATGGACTGGCTCCTGTCCTTCATGCACTTGACTTCCATGCCGGTTGGTATGTGCTTGAGGTAGACGCACGAAGCGGTCTTGTTCACCTTCTGTCCGCCATTGCCGCTGCTGCGAATAAAGCTCTCCTCGATATCGGATTCGTGGATGCTTAAGGCAGCCATCTTCTCTCTTAGAGCGACATTTTTGGCAGGACTAACTGCAAAGTCCACGTGCACTATCCCCAATTATGTGACTCACCCCTTGGCCCACTTTTTGGCCCACCCCTTGGCCACGGGTGTTAAAAGCCCGAAGGGGAAGAGTGAACAGCCCCACTTCCCTTTCGGGTTTCTCTGTCGGGCTTACCCTTGTCTCAGGGGTCACCCCTTTGGCCAGAGAGCCAATGTTAAGAAAGTCAGAGTTCAAACGTATTTGTTGACGAGAGTACCTGTTCCTGCAGGATTTGTGGCGCCGCCCGCATTCTGGATGAGTGCTACGGCCATCTGTCCCTGCATTTCCATTACGTCGAGGCTTTTTTTGGCTACATACATACCAGCCGTACTTTGCACGTTTTGCATTACCCGTTGGCTAATCTCTTCTATCATGCTTTTACCTCCCTTTCTTAATACTCTTTATTCGGCAATATGCCCGGATATCTTTAACCGGGGATGAGTTTTTTTACGATGGCCAATAACTGTTCCTGCTTGAAGGGTTTAATTATCCATCCTGTAGCCCCGCAAGCCCTGCCTTCCTGCCTCTTTGACACACTTGACTCCGTGGTGACCATAACGATGGGAATGAACTTGTGCTTTGGATTAGCCCTGATACCTCTGATGACGTCCAGGCCATCGATTTTGGGCATATTCAGGTCAACCAGGGCCATATGCACGTGGCTTTCTTCTATCTTGTCCAATGCCTCTTCACCATCACAGGCCTCAATCACATCGTAGCCGGCCTCAGTCAGCGTTATCTTTACCAACTGACGTATACTGGGTGAGTCATCGGCGATCATTATAGTTTTTTTCGTCATATTCTCAGCCTGTTAAAGCCACGTTATATACCATGCAGATTGCAAAAGACAATTGCTGTACCCCTGAGACAAGCTCAACCATCGGCGTTGATAACCTTAATCAGTTCAGCCAGGACGGCATCGGCCTTGTCGATTTCGATCTGGCATGTGCCGGCGTTAGCATGTCCGCCGCCGCCGTATTTTAACATCAGCGGTCCGATGTCGGTCTTTGATGACCTGTTGACAATGGACTTGCCAACGGCGTAGACGATGTTTTGCTTTTTCAGCCCCCAGAGCATGTGTATTGATATGTTGCACTGAGGAAAGAGGGCATAGATCACAAAGCGGTTTCCGGGGTATATAGTTTCCTCTCCGAGGAGGTTCAACACAACGAGGTTATTGTGTACGACGGCGCAGCGTTTGATCTGGTCTTTAAACAGCTCATCGTACTTGAAGAACAGCTCTACGCGTTCCTGGACGTCAGGCAGTGCGAGGATTTCTTCTATCGTATGGTTTTTGCAGTAGTCGATGAGGTCCATCATCAGATTGTAGTTTGAGATCCTGAAGTCCCTGAATCTTCCGAGGCCGGTTCTTGCATCCATGAGGTAGTTTAAGAGCACCCAGCCTGTTGGATGGAGTATTTCATCGAGGCTGAGGCGTGCGGCATCCCCCTTGTCAACGGCTTCCATCATGTCCGTGGATATGTCTTTGAATCGGGCTTTACCGCCAAAGTGCTCATAGACGACCCTTGCCGCCGATGGAGCCTCGGGATGTATGATGTGATTGTCACGTTTGCCGACCCTGATTGTTTCACTGAGGTGGTGGTCAAAGGCCAAATGGACGCCCTCGACATAGGGCAGATTGGTTGTGATGTCCCTGTTGGTTATATCTATCTTGCCATCCTGCATGTCCTTTGGATGCACAAACTTGATATCATCGATCATGTCCAGGTCCTTTAATAAGACCGCACACACCAGACCGTCAAAATCACTTCTGGTAACGAGTCTGAACCTACCCTCTGTCATTGTCTTACCTCCTTAAATGTCATCACTAAAAGTTGCATCAAGCTATATTATACACCAGGGCATTGTCTTTTGACTACAGGGCAATTGTATTTGAGAATTTATGGCGCGTTTCGATTGCATGCGATACAAAGAAAGAAAGGGGCGCCTCCGCCCCCCTTCAGACCCCCCCGCAAGGGGAGGGGCGAGGCGCCCCGGCCAGAAAGAAGTCCCCTTGACCCCGTAAAAATGCCCTCTTCTGCTGCAGAATGTTATCTTATGTAATAGTTGCTTGCGTTTCTGACAGCCTCGGCGTTATCCTTCAGAATTTCGGCGATCCTGGGATGGAGTTCGGTTGCGCAAAGTCTCCTGTATTCGTCATTTGTTGGCGAGCTTAACTCTTTTCCCAAAACAGGTTTTTCCAATAAAAAATCCTTTAGCGTCATTTATATCTCCCTTAAGTTGTTTCTATAGATATTATAAGGCTTTATTGGTAGTGTTTCTTCCATAAATCCGTTCGTAGCAGTATTGTAGTATACGACTTTTGACAGGTCATGATAAAGTATCCACGGATCAAGTTCATAGGTCCCTGCCGTTATATCTATAATTATTTTGCCGGACATTTTTAATGACTTGAAATCGTCTTTTGTAGATATATCGACGCACCAAACAAATTTAGGCATTGGTGTACATAGTATCCGTTTAGCTAAATTCAACTCCACGCTGTTATCGTTACACACCTTTTCTTTCAGAGATTTTGAAGATGTCATAATCATCTTCGCTTGATATATCGAGTTTCTTTAATGTAATTATACCTTTTTCTGCATCTGACATTGTATTTTTCCACCTCATTCCTAATCATCTCAAGAACGATCTTATTTATTTTATAAAAAAAAGTTGAAATAGTCAAGAGATTTTTTAAGTGGTCAGGGCAAGCGCATTAGAGAATTTTATGAGTTGTTGATTAGGTTATTTTATGTTTAAAAATCAAGGCTGCGCAGGATGGGGTCAAGGGGGCTGAGGGGGTTCCAAAGGGGGGCGAGGGGGTGGGGCACGATTTTCCCGCAGCGGGTCGCACCCGCCCCTGCCACAACCGCCCCTTTTTTTTCTTGCGGTCAAATGCGATTACTGCCTTGACAGGGCCGCGAGCATGTGCTACCATTGAGCATGGATGTTGTGCTAACCGTGGACAAGCCGCAGGGGCTGACCTCGCACGCTGTTTGCCAACGGATCAAAAGGGAGCTTGGCCTCAACAAGACGGGACACACGGGAACGCTTGACCCGCTGGCTACGGGGGTGCTCCTGGTCTGCTGCAACAGGGCTACGAAGGTCGTGGAGTACCTTGTTGGCCTTGACAAGGAGTACGTTGTCCGCATGAGGCTCGGTGTGGAGACGGACACGCTTGATGCAGAAGGTGTACCCGTGATTGAGATGCCGGTGCCGCCTCTTACGGCTTCGGAGATCGGGGAGGTTCTGGTGAGGTACACGGGTGAGATCATGCAGACGCCGCCGATGTACAGCGCCATAAAGGTAGGCGGGGTACCGCTGTATAAGAAGGCACGGAGCGGTCTTGAGGTGGAACGAAGTGCCAGGTGTGTCAGCATATATAGCATCGGGTTGACGCAACTGCGCTTGCCCTCTGTTGAGCTTCGGGTGTCGTGCTCCAAGGGGGTCTATATACGGACGTTGTGTGCCGACATTGCAAGGGATATCGGCACCTGTGGGTACGTTGAAAGTCTTCGGCGGATGCGTGTAGGGCGCTTTGATGTTGGCGGGGCGATGCACCTGGGAGAGTTGAATTTCTCCGGTGTGGGGTGTCACAGCCTCGATGACGTGCTGGGGCACATGCAGGAGGTGGTGTTGAGCTTCGGTGAGGTGCGGAGGCTGACAAACGGCCAGACGCTCTCCGGTGTGGGGCCTTGTGCGTGGGCGTTGGTGGCAGACGATGAGCAGGCCGGGCGGTACGTGAGGGTGAAGGACCCCCACGGGAGACTCGTTGCTGTCGGTTTGGTTACGGGCAAAAACATCAGAATGAGCGCCCTTCTTTCCGATGTAACCTGAGTATACCTGCCGGCTGTCCTAATACTTAAAGTTAAGTTTTAAGATAAGTTCTTAAGTGGCTATAAAAAAATAAAAAAACACTTGACAAGAAATTTTTGCTATGGTATAACATCTCTATGGTATCGTTATTTGGTTCTAAGTCGCTACTGGGTCTTGATATAGGTTCGGGAAGCATAAAGGCGGTTCAGTTGAAGGACCTCAAGGAGGGTTACGAACTGGAGTTGCTGGGGGTGATGCCGCTTCATCCAGCCATCATAGCGGAGGATACCATAGCGGATACGGTCAAGCTAGGCGAGACTCTGAAGGAGCTGATCAAGAAGTTCAATATAAAGACGAAAAACACCGTGATATCCATATCGGGCCATTCCTCTGTTATAATCAAACGTATCACCCTGCCGGAGATGACTGAAGAGGTCCTAAATGAAAATATACGATTTGAGGCGGAGCAGTACGTGCCCTTTGGCATAGAGGACGTCAACCTCGATTATCAGATAATAGGCCCTGCCGAAGAGGCCGGTCAGATAGATGTTGTGCTGGTGGCGGTGAAGAAGGACCTCTTAAACAGCTACGTCAGTGTGGTCAAGGATGTGGGATTGATTCCGGTCATAGTTGACGTTGATGCCTTTGCGCTTGAGAACATGTATGAGATCAATTACCACAGTGCTGAAGAAAAGAACGTGGCGCTTGTCAACGTTGGTGCAACCAATACGACGATAAATATATTGAGAAACGGGGTGTCCGCCTTTACGCGTGACAGCTCAATCGGTAGCAAGATACACACGGATACCCTCATGCGGGAACTCGATGTGACAATGGAAGCGGCAGAGAAGCTCAAACGTGGACAGGAGGCCGAGGGGATATCGGCAGTGAAGGCCGAGGCTATCATAAATTCAGCGTCGGAGGAGATCGTCATGGAGATAACCCGCTCGCTGGATTACTTCAGCGATACGCCCGATATTGGCAACATCGACGAACTGATGCTCGGTGGGGGCGGGGCCATGGTTAAAGGTTTTAAGGAGCTGATAACGGAGAGGACGGGGCTTACCGTAACATTGATGAACCCCTTTAGCAAGATAAAGATACCCAAGCAGATGGATGCCAAGTACGTGGAATCGGTTGCACCTCTGGCTGCCGTAGCCGTAGGGTTGGCCATGAGGAGGGTTGGAGACAGATGATACGGATAAATCTGTTACCCTCGGACAAGCGTCCAAGAAAAAGGAAAAAAGCCGCCAAAGAAGTCCCCACGATCATCATAGGTCTGATAGCCAGTCTGCTCGTAGCACTGATATTGTCGGGGGTGGGCGTCTACCTGATAAACAAGAAAGTCAGGCTGTTGACCAATGATAAGGTTCAAAAGACGGCGAAACTTGAGGGTCTGAAACAGAAGATTAAAGAAGTCGAGGCAATGAAGAAAAAGATAGATAAGGTGGAGGCAAATAAAAAGGCAATCGAGGAGTTGAGGGCAAATCAGGGCATCCCTGTGAGGGTGATAGATGAGGTCAGCAAGGCGTTGCCCGAAAATGTATGGATAAAGATGTTGACACTCAACGGCTCTAACCTTGCTTTAGAGGGCGTTGCTATGACCAATGATGACGTCGTGGTGTTTGTAAATAACTTCAAGCGTTCTGAGTTGTTCAAGGATACGTATCTGGTTAAGAGCTTTGAGGTGGCTGAAAAGGGGGAAAAGGACACTATTAAGGTGTATAGCTTTGGAATAACCATGCTCGTTGTTAAGCCGGAGGCAAAGGTTGCGGAGGTAAAAAGTTGACGCCTGTTACCCTTGAGTCCATAAATAAGCTGCATCCCGGAGTGAGGGTGCTTATAGCGTTAATACCGCTTATTATTATATTGTTGGTTTTTTATTTTGCTTTTTCCAAACCGAAGTATGCGCAGATAAAAAAGTTAAAGTCAGAGATAAAGAAATTAGACAGCGAGATAGCAGATGCACAAAAGATGGTTGAGCAACTCCCTGCGCTAAAGGCAAAACTGGCCATGGCAGAAAAAGAATATGAGCAGATAAAGCGACAGCTCCCGGAAGAGAGCGAGATATCAAGCCTTTTAAAGATGGTCTCAGACCAGGGCAGGTATTCGGGGCTGAAGATAAACCTGTGGGAGCCAAAACCAAAGTCTAACCACCCAAGCAACATAGTCTACGTGATCCCTGTAAATGTTTCGATGAATGGTTCTTACCACGAGCTTGGCAACTTCCTGAGCAGATTGACAGCCCTTGACAGGATTGTGAATATATCGCAGATAAAGTTGGACAGTCCAACGTTTGGAGCTGAGGAGGTTAGCCTGAAGATACAGCTTGTGGCCAATACGTTTTCGGCCATACCAGAGCCTGATGCCAAAGGTGCTCCGGGTACGGCGGCAAAATAGGAGAACATGTGAGAGTGGCTTTTGGTGTAAAGGCAATAAATGCTATGTTAAAAAAATGGTGCTTTACAAGTGTTATACTTGCGATGTTGGTGTTCTCTGACCTGGCTGTGAGAGATGCCTTAGGGGTCGATGCTAAGGGTGCAACGTCAAACAATGCCCAGCCTGTCGATAAGAGTATGGATAAACCCGCCGATAAACCAATCGTTATTGTTCCATATGAGTATAAGTCCGAAGGTCGGCGCGACCCTTTTATGTCTATCCTGGAGCTTAATAAAAAGAAACGCCAGAAAGAAAAGGAACCAAGAGATACCCGTATACTTTCCCCGTTGGAAACTGTCAACTGGGCAAAAATGAAGCTGATCGGTATCGTTATTGATCGGATAGACAAGTATGCCTCTGTCGTCTTGTCTGATGGCAGAGCGTTCGCTATAAAAAAGGGAACTTTTATTGGAATGAATGGTGGTAAGGTCGTGGAGATAAGACATGACAGGATTATTGTAGAAGAGATAATGGTGGATGACCTGGGCAGGAGTATAGTGAAGAGACTCTCCATGTGTTTAAATCAAGAGGAGGCCAGTGGATGCGATTTTTAGGCGTTTTTAGTAAGTTGATAGTAGTTTTGGTTTCTGTTGTATTGCTTTATGGTTGTGCCTCTGGCAGGAAGGATGCCAGACCGGTAAATCAGGGGCCGGTAAGCCAAGGAATAGAGCAGGAGACAAAAAAAGAGACACAACAGGTAGCAGAGCAAAACACACGGCAGCCTTCCGGTAATGTATTGAATGAAGTTGGTCTTGAGGGCGATAAAATCAAACTGACCGCAAGTAGCGTGTTTCCCTATAATGTAATAAACACTTTCGATCCGTTGAAAAAAATAGTTGAACTTAAGGGTGTAGAGGCAGGCGATTATAAAGACCGTCTAATTGTAGGCAAAGAAGGCATAGTGGACGTAACCGTCAAAGAGGAAGAAATGTCAACCGTGTTAGAGATAAGGCTGTCGTCTCCATTTGATGTCTCTGATGTGGTTTCGCAAAATGAGCTGGAACTTGTACTTAAAGCCGGCACGCTTGACCCGGCAACAGACACTGTTAAATCCAGTGGAGAAAGACCAGGCGTGGCGACAAACGGTGCGATTAAGGAGAAGGTCATAGTATCAAATGGTGCGTTAAAAGGGGCCAGAAACATAACCGGTGTACATTTCAGGAAGGAATCGGCTACGCTCTCAAAGGTGGAGATATCGGGGGATGGTCCGATAGCGCCGGATGTCTTTACGCTCGATGGCAGGATCGTGGTAGACATCCCCAAGGTGAGACTGGCAAGGCTACAAAAGCAAACCCCTAAGATGCCCCTGAGCGCCATCAGATGGGTAGAGCACAAAGATAAGGTGCGGATAGTGTTGGACGTGGCAGAGAAGGTTAACTACGATGTGGTCATGGGTGGCAATGTGGTGGAGATCGTGCTGACGGCGCCGGGGACGAATGCCTCTGACACGGCAGCAATCGTGCAACCTGTCGGAAAGGAACAACCTGCCGGAAAGAAAAAGAAGAGAGATAGCCGTGGTGGTAAAGATGCCTCAACGACGGATGATGTGATGAGCGATGTGCAGGCCAGGATAGACCGCCTCAAGGAAGAGGGTAAAAAACCCTCCGCCGAAAAAGGGCATGATGGAGCAGAATTCCCAAGAAAGGGCCTGGTGACGCTCGACTTTAACAACGCAGAAATTGTGCCGATAATGAGATTGATATCCGATGTCAGCGGATATAACATCGTTGTAGACCCGGCCGTCAAGGGTAAGATTACGCTGAAGCTGAAAGACGTTCCGTGGGATAAGGCCCTGGAATTGATCCTTGATACGCATAGGCTCGATAAAGAAGTTGACGGTAATATTCTGAAAATAAAACCGAAAGATACGGCCAATGGGGCTGCTAAATGTAGCTCGCAGCCGGTAGTGATAAAGGACCTGACGATAACCTTCTCAAATATGGGAGGTGCCGGGAGGTCTATAAAGAGAGAAAATATCGAGTCAGGCACCGGCAATATCTGTCTCGATCTGAACATTAATCTCGATGGCAACACTGGCGACAGTGCCGGTGGCGATAGGACGAGTATGGGTGACAAGGGTGATAGATCAAAGAAAGATGGTAAACACTAGGATAGTTAATGATTTTATATCAATTAATGGAGATGTCAGGGAGGCCAATGAAAATGTTTAAAGACAAGGGCTTAATATTATGGGTCGTTATACTTTTTGTCACGATGCTTTATGGTTGCAGCTCAACGGGAGGTGTCAGTGGTAGTGGCAAACCTGACGGCCTGTTGCAAGATGACAGCGGGAAGGCACAGGCAGGTGCCAAAGGCCCCAATTTTCTGAAATCAATAGAAATAGAGGACTATATGGTGAAGGTCGTAGCGGAGAAGCCCTTTGAATATTCGCTGACTCCACCGTCGGACCCGTTTAAGATAGTGGTGAGTCTAAAGGCCGTGGACTTGGGCATGTACAGAAACAGGATTGTTTCGGGCAAGGAAGGGATTGCCGAAGTGTCATTGCAGCCCTCCGGTGCAGATGGCGTATTAAACGTGGAGATTACGCTTACGTCACCATTTGAGACTACACATAAGCAGTCGGATAATGTCCTGACTGTTGGCGTTCGCAAGGATGCCGATGGTGTTAGGGCTGCGGATGTCAGCAGTGGTGCACAAAATGGCGGTAAAGAGTGGTTGGCGGTTAAATCGGAAAAAGGACCGATAGTGAAATCAAGCGACGAGACAACACCGATAGAGAATCTGCCGACAGAGAAGCCCGCAGACAAATCGCTGGAGAGTCATCCGGTGTCGGCTGGGGATACTCCCGTGCATGAGGCTAGGAGCATTACCGGTGTGAGCTTTAAGCGAGAGAGGGATGCCGTAAATGTGATAATCCGTGGCGACGGTGCCTTGAAACCCGTGATATCCAGCCTTAGCGATGTCAGTGTCTCAGACAAGATAGCAATAGACATCCCAAATGTAAAGATAGCGTCAAAACTACCAAAGGAGATAGCAGTGCCCTTAAAGGCGCTAAGGTGGGAAGAGGGCAATCTGGGCGTGCGTGTAGTATTAGAGCTGCAGAAGGATACCCCCTACGAGGTGCTGACGGTCAATGATACGATCATAGTGTCTCTGACGACGTTTGACCGGATAGATGCGGCGGTAAGGCGGGCCGTGAAGGGTGGCGATTCAACTCCTGCCGAACGCAGAGAACGGGCAGGTAGCACAAAGGCAGATGTAGCAGGTAAGAAGAAAGACCCTGTCATGGCGGCAGATATGCCTGCTTTCAAAGTAGACCAGCCTGTTGGAAAAATGCCTCCTGTAACCCCTGTGCAAAGAGGAGATTCTTTAGCCTCGCCCTTTGATGATGGGACGGTGAAGATAATAAAGGATGAAGCCGCTGAACCCCTTGAGATTACTATGTGCGGCAAAAGACTTGAGTGTGGTACCCAAAATAAGATAAGGCTGAATGTTCAGGATGCCCCTGTGACGGCATTGCTCAAACTCCTCGCCGACGAGAGTGGCTGTGATATCGTAGTAGACTCCGATGTTAGCGGTAAGGTGACGATGCAGATTAAGGATGCCCCCTGGTATCAAGTGGTAGACCTTGTTCAAAAAATACTCAGACTCGGCTGCGATGTAACCGGCAACATCATTCGCATAGCCAACCAGAAGACCCTGGACGATATGAGAAAGACAGAGCTTGAAGCGAAAAAACGAGAAGATGATGAAAGGCTGCGAATATCAGCATCTAAACGCAAAGAAGAAGAAGCGTTGCAGGAATTGGCTAAAGTAAAGCGCATGGATTGTCTTCTGAAATATGTACCTGCCGATGAAGTAAATAAGAAACTGTTAAGCAAGTTTGAGGCGGAAGGTAAAAGTACAGCAGGAAAACCCAAGCAACAGGAGGATGTAGAGGCTTTCAATATAGGTCTTCAGCAGAAAAGAGCACAAGGAGGCTTGTTGACTGCCAAAGGTACCGTTTATGCCGACGAATCGGTAAATAAACTCATAGTTATAGATATAGAATCAGCGTTGAAGAATATCAGGGATTTTATCCATGCACTGGATGTGCCTAAGAAACAGGTGTTAATAGAGACCAAGATAATAGAGGTCAATAATAATATTTCGGATGCGTTGGGAATAAATTGGGGATTCTTTTCAAGGTCTTTTGACAAAACAGGTGCAATAGGGATAGGTAAGGGAGCAGGCGTCACTGGCCAAACCTTTCTGGCAGATATGCCTACAACTGTTTCTAACCTGGGCAGTGGTATAGCCCTGGGTTTTATAAATGCCCAGAGGACACTTGGTCTGGACCTGAAGTTGCAAGCAATGGAGACCTCAAATAGTGGTAAGATTATCACAAGCCCCCGCCTGCTTACAATGAACAACGAAGAAGCAAGCATTACACAAGGGTTGGACATACCATACCCCATAATGAACCCCCAGGGAGTGGTGTCGGCAGCGTTTAAGTCCGTCTCCGTTGATATCAAGATCACGCCAAAGATCACGCCCGGTCGGCTGATCAATCTCGATGTGGAGATTAAAAAGGAAGACTTGGTTGGCTATACCAAGATAGGTGGCAGCGATGCCCCCAATACAACGAAATTAAACGAAAAAACAAAGGTCATAGTAAAAGATGGTGAAACTTTGGTGTTGGGAGGTATATTCAAACAAAATGCTGCCATCTCAGAGGAGGGGACGGCAGGACTAAAAGATATACCGGTTTTGGGTTGGCTCTTTAAATCAACCACGAAGGAGAATAAAGAATCAGAGTACCTGATATTTATAACGCCCAGGGTTGTGGAGAGAGAATTTGGCAGCGATGCTACTGATTGTAAGATCGTGGAGCAATAACGACATGAGACGTTTTACTTTTTTTTATAGTTCATAGCGTCGGTATATTAAGATTATACAAGAAGGAGAAGATATGCAAAGAAGAAGGATTTTAACACTGTTTTTGGTCTTGGGTCTGGTGTTTGTCTACAGTTGTGGAGGGGGTAGCGGACCGGCCAGCCCCGGTAGTAGTGAGCCGGGTAAGATCGGCGGGTATCTAACCGTGTCCACTATGGTTCATTCATCCCCCGCGGGAGACCAGGGGGATGGGTGGAGCATTGATCTGGTGCAGGGCATATGTGAAGGCGGTAAACCGGAAAAGTGGGGAGACGATACCAGCGTTATGACGGTCAATCTCGCATCGTATGATAAACTGACCCCTGCCAACCCTGTCTTTATACAACGTTATACCATTGAATATACACAGCAGATATACGAACTTGACCTGCCGCCAATTAAGATGTTTGACCTGACAACGACCGTTACGGTGCAACCCGATACCTCGGCAACGGTAAACCTTGTTATCCTGGATGCAGGTACAAAAACGGAATACATGAAAGAGATAAACAGCGGGAAATATAACCCCAACAAGTTGGAGCCATACCTGTATGATATGAAAATAACCCTCTATGGCGTTGATTCGCTGGGGCATGAGTTTAATGTGCCGATCCACAGGACGGTGTCATTGGCCAATTACGATAACTGTTAAATCCTAAGGAGTATATAATAATGAATAGATGTAATCAGAGTATAATGCGTTATTTCCTATATTCCATGCTCTTGTGTTTGCTGGCCATGTCCGTTGTCAGTTGTGGCGGTGGGGGTGGCTCCTCCGGTAACGACTACACACCGCCGAAACCAACCGGAGGCGTACCGCATGACATAATGCTCTCCACCGACAAGACCGTAGGACAGTCAAACGCTCCGATTTATATGACCGCCCTGGTCACCGACGCAAACGGCAAACCCGTTAAAAATACGGAAGTGACCTTCACAAAGACATCAACGGCCGGCAACATAAGCCCAAGCCTGTTAAACGACTTTGCCGCTAAGGATGTCGCAGTCTACAAGGTTCAAACAGACATCTATGGCCGGGCAAGCATCAAGGTAAACTCCACGGCAAGCGGCTATGTCACCGTAGAGGCATACGTCGGCGGCGGTCTGATGGCACGCAGGTCGGTGCTCTTTACAAGCTCAGGGACCATCGTAAACCAGTTTACACCCATATCGGTTGTCCTGGACATAGACGGCAACAACAACGGCACCTATAACGAAAAAGACGATTACAAAGTCTGTCAGTCAAAAGCAGACCAAATCGTAAAAGTCAAGGCCACGGTCTATTTCAAGGGAGAAAAGACCGCCGGTATAGGCCTGTTTATAGGCACTGACCTGAGTAATCTCGTTGACTTCTATAACAACACCTACGGCATATACTCCGTAAACCAGACAACGGGCGTCAAAACGCTTACAGGATGTGACTATAACGGTAGCGGCACCATAGATGCCACTAACGAATACAATTGCTATACAACGCACAACAATACAACGGGTGTGCCGTCGTATTGGTTCAGCGAAGACCGCGTCTATACCAACAGCTCCGGAGAGGCCAAGACCGAATTCCGAATAAGCTGCCAGAACATCACTCAAGAACGGTTGCTCTCTGTTTTGGCAACGACGGACAGCTACAGCTTCCCCGAGTTTAGCCCCACTGGAAGGAAGTTCTACGGCACGGGCAGCACAACCCTGTTTATAGAGCCAATAGTTGTCTCAAGCGTAACGGTAACGGCAAACCCCACGGAAGTTGCCACAGGACAGACGTCCTATATCACGGCCACGGTGAACACAACCCTGGGTGATGCAACGGCACCCGATGGTACGTTTGTCCAGTTCTACGCCGACTGCAAAGACAGCACCGCTACAGCCTTGTCGTCGTTTAACCCGCAAACAGCCCAGATAGTCAACGGTAAGGCTACAACGATCTTTACCGCCCCAACAGAAATCCCTACCGGAAATTCCGGACAATGCACCGTAGAGGCAAGGGTTGGAGCAGTATCGGGCTTTGTCGCCCTCACGGTCAATAGGGCGCTGGAAGTAACCCCGGAGACTCAGACCATCTCAGACCCAAAGGTCGGCGATACGGCAACGTTTAACGTGGTCGGCGGCGCCAAACCCTATAGCGTGCGCAGCGGTAATCCGGCAGTGTCGGTAGCAATAAGCGGTTCTGAGATAACGGCCACCGTAGTAAGTCTCCCCAATGATGATACAACAAACGTATCAATTACGGTAACCGACGCAAAACACACCGAGGTCACCGTTACCTTAGTGCTGGCTTCTGACCCCCTGTCGATAACACCAAACCTTCAAACGCTGACCTCTCCACCGGTGGGGACGAGTGTTACATACACGGTGCGAGGCGGAAGACGCCCATATACGGCCTCCTCTGGCGACCCGCAACTGGTTAGTACAAGTGTATCCGGCTCAACCTTGACCGTTACTACCCTTGTGGTCATAACAGCGGCAAATGCAAAATCTGTAACGCTGACCGTGCAGGATAATAAGGGAAAGACTGCCACCGCATCTTTAGCCCTTCAGGTGTCCTCTTCAAGCGGTATAAAGATCACGCCGCCAACCCAGATACTGACAAATCCACCTGTAGGTACTACTGCTACCTATACGGTATCGGGCGGTGCCCCGCCTTACAGCGTTACCGTGGATAAACCACAACTTGCCGACGTTGCAATAAGCGGCAATACGATAACCGCAACAACCCGTGTGGCAATCACAACTTCTAACGCCGGTACAGTAAATATCTACGTTACAGACTCTTCAGGCGTATCGGCAACCGCAACGCTTGACCTCAGGGCGGCCACAGGCTCTTTAAGGATAGACCCTGCCAGCCAAACCCTCACAAGCCCTGCGGTGGGCACTGTCGCTACGTATACGATCATCGGCGGTACAAGCCCCTACAGAACCAGCGTTAATCTGCCACAAACGGTAAGCACCTCAACAAACGGTGACACCCTCAACGTGACAACCCTTGCTGCAATTACAACGGCTACTACCGTTATTATCAATGTTACCGATGCCAATGGCCTTACTGGCACGGCAAACCTCAACTTAAATCCTGCAGGGGCTAGCTCGCTGCTTGTAACACCTGCAACCAGAATCCTGACGACACCGATAAAGGGTACTACGGCCACATATACGGTCTCAGGTGGCAAAACACCCTATTCAGTGACCACCGACTCCCCTCAACTGGCCAGTGCATCTGTGGTAGGTTCAACTGTGACCCTCACCCTGTTGAAAGACCTTACATCGGGAACTATTACCTTTTACGTCACGGATGCCAATGGTTTAACGGGCACTGGAACCCTGCAAGTTGCCGCAGGAACCTTCTCAATATACCCTGAGACTATTACCTTGCTCGCCCCCAACGCAGGTGATACGGCTAACTTTGACATATTTGGCGGTACCCCTCCGTTTAAGATCTACGTCGATCGCCCTGACCTCTTAACCGCAAAGGTCGGGAACTCTGCAACCGCCTCAAGCTCTATACCCCTGACGGTTACCGTCAGACAAAAGGTTACTGCCAGCGATAACGGTACAACCGTCAATATCCAGGTGCTTGATGCCACTACCAGTACAAGTAGCTGTGGCGTGAAGTTGACCGTATATTGATGAAGGACATGTGGAGGAACTTATGAAGAGATGCAGTATTATTCAGTTGATACGAGTAATAATCGTGATTGCGATGTTGCTGGCTGTTGCCTCCTGCGGAGACCAGGGGAAAAAAGACGCCGCTAACTCCAACACCGCTGCCAATACGGCAACGACAACCGTAAAGACACACGAGACCGAAACCGCCTCCCTGACAAAAGGAAGGTTTACCCCAAAGGACCTCTCAGATGTCAATACGAATGCCTATAAAGAAGGACAATTGCTTATTAAGTTCAAGGACGATATCACCTCAACCAGGTCGTTGACCGTGCATAGGGCACTTGGCGCCAAGGTCGTGAAGTCCTACACGCTGGTGAAAAATCTCGAACTCGTGACACTGCCAGCGTCCCTCAACGTTAAAGAGGCCGTTAAGCAGTACATGCAACATGCCGATGTCCAGTACGCCGAACCCAACTACTATGCACAGGGCCTGGACGTGATGCCCAATGACCCCTATTTTGCCGTGCAATGGGCACTGTACAACAACGGCCAGAAAAACGGTACCCCTGGTGCAGACATAAAGGCCTATAAGGCGTGGGATGTCACCAAAGGCGATAAAAACGTCATCGTTGCCGTCCTGGATACAGGGGTGGACTACAATCACCCCGACCTTGGCGGTAATATCTGGAACAACATCAAAGAATCCCTTGACGGCCTCGATAACGACAACAACGGCTATGTTGATGACATCCGGGGATGGGACTTCGTCGGTAATGACTCTGTAGACCCAAAAGAAGGCAATAACCCAATGGATGTCCACGGACATGGCACCCACGTCTCCGGCACAACCGGCGCCATCGGAAACAATTCAACCGGTGTGGCCGGTGTCAGTTGGGACGTGACCATTATGCCCGTCAAGATTCTCAACTCCGACCTCAAAACCACAATGGATGCACTGATTTCAGGTATCCAGTACGCAACCAGAAACGGCGCCAGGATCATCAATGCCTCCCTGGGATGGAAAAACACCAGTCAGGCCATCTATAATGCAATCGCAAACGCAAGGGATGCAGGCGTTTTGCTGGTGGCCTCAGCCGGTAACGGTGGCAGCTCCGATGACATCTACTGCAACGGCTCCCTCCAAAACGACAACGACCTCTCCCCGTGCTACCCTGCCAGCTATAACCTGGAAAACATCATATCGGTTGCAGCCTCCGACCAAAACGATATGCTAGCCTCGTTCTCCAATTACGGGGTGATCTCCGTCGATGTCTCCGCCCCCGGCGTTGATATCTGCAGCACGATAACAGGCTATAACTCCGGCACCATCTATAGTTGCATCTATAGCGGAACGTCCATGTCTGCCCCGCACGTCAGTGGTTTGGCTGCCCTCTTGTGGGCGTACTATCCGCACTTCAGCTTTGCGCAGATCAAGCAGATGGTAGAAAGCTACACTGACCCAATGGCCTCGCCATACAACACCATGACCAGAACCGGTGGAAGGATAAATGCCTGGAAATCGCTCTCGGCCCTGTGGAGCCCCTCCGACCTCAAAGTGGTCAGCACCTCTGCCGGCTATGTAGTCCTGAACTGGGTTGACAGGGCTACCGCAGAAAATGGCTTCCTGCTCTACAGAAGACCCGGTGATGGCCCATATGTACAATACAAGGCCTTGGTTGCCGATACACAGTCATTTGTCGATACCGATACAATCGCAGGGCAGTCCTATACGTATAAGGTAGTGGCATACAACGCAATTGGCGTATCGCCCAACTCCAACGAGGCCACTGTCCAGGTAGTAGCTCCTCCTCCCTCAAGTGGTGGCGGCGGTGGCGGTTGCTCCATAGCCGGTACCAGTAGCTCCGATAATGACAAAGACAAAACGGATATCCTGACTGTCCTGTTGCCAATAGCACTGGCTCTCTTGATAAGACTGCGTAGGTTTGGAAGTATAAATTAATTCGGTACAATATTGAGGATAATCTGTGGACTAGCTATAATGGGGTCAAGGGGACTGGTCCCCTTGCAGGGGAGGTCTGAGGAGGGGGCAGAGCCGCCCTCCTTCTTTCTTTTCTTAGTCACGAATAGAATTAAGTGCAAATATGGATAGATTAAAGATATCAACTGCGGGTGAGTCGCACGGTAAGGCGCTGGTTGGAATCATCGAGGGTATACCCGCAGGCCTGCCCATAGAGACGGAGACCATAAACGAACAACTCCGCCGAAGACAGCAGGGATACGGACGTGGCGGCAGAATGAAGATCGAACAAGACAAGGCCGAAATCCTCTCCGGCGTCAGATGGGGAAAGACCCTGGCCAGCCCAATCGCCCTGAAGATCGATAACCGCGACTGGGAAAACTGGCAAAAGGGTATGTCTTCCCTCGCCCAGGATGAAGGCTCAATCCCCCCCGTTACAAGGGCCAGACCAGGCCACGCAGACCTCGCAGGATGCCTCAAACATGGCTTCAGAGACATCCGTAATGTACTCGAACGCTCCTCGGCACGAGAGACGGCCATGAGGGTAGCCCTGGGGGCTGTGTGCAGAACGTTCCTCGCTCAGTTTGGCATCACCATCGGCAGTTTCGTCGTAAGAATCGGAGGGGCTGGCAAACGCTACTATCAATCCGCAATGAACGAACCGGGTGCCACAAAGGACATCGGCAACCAGTTGTTAGCACTCAGTGCCAAAGCGGATCAATCCCCCGTCAGATGCCCCTTCGAAGAGGACGCACAAAGCATGATCAGGGCCATTGATGAGGCAATAGAAAGGGGTGATACAATCGGAGGTGTCTTTGAGGTGTTTGCCGTGGGCCTGCCCGTTGGACTGGGTAGCCACGTGCAATGGGATAAACGCCTCAACGGACAACTGGCTCAGGCAATAATGAGTATACAAGCCGTAAAAGGCGTAGAATGCGGGCTGGGCTTTGACCTCTCAGGGCTATTTGGCTCAAAACTTATGGATGAGATACTCTACAGCGATGAAACCGGCTTTTATCGCCAATCCAATTTTGCCGGAGGCCTCGAAGGTGGTATGACAAACGGTATGCCCCTGCTGATGAGGGCTATCATGAAACCCATTCCAACACAACGAAAACCCCTGAAGTCAATTGATATCATAACCAAGGAGCCAAAAGAGGCCGCTTACGAACGCTCGGACGTCTGCGCCGTTGCCGCATGTAGCGTGATAGCCGAGGCCATGATTGCCTTTGTCCTGACTGATGCCATCCTCTGTAAGTTCGGTGGTGACTGCATTGATGAGACAATGAGAAACTATAACAATTATCTAACGTACCTGAAAGGGTATTAACCATGAAAAACATAGTCCTGACAGGCTTTATGGGAACCGGAAAGACCACCGTCGGATGTCTCCTCTCTGAGACGCTGGGCAGACCGCTGATCGATATAGACTCCGAAATTGAAACAACAACCGCAATGAAGATCAACGAAATCTTTGCAACCCGCGGAGAGCCGGCATTCAGAGAGCTGGAAACCGATATGGCCAAAAAGGTATCAAGCCTCAAGGGCGTGATCATATCCACTGGCGGTGGCATTGTGCTGAGAGAGGAAAACATGAAATATCTCAGAGGCAACGGTTACATCGTCTGTCTGATGACAACTCCGGAGGCGATCCTGAGCCGTGTCGCCAGTACCGATGACCGTCCGCTGCTTAAGGTGCCAAACCCCCTGCAAAAGATATACGAACTGTTGGACTTCAGAAGACCGTTTTATGAACAGGCCGACCTCGTGATCGATACCGATGACAAGACCCCCGAAATGGTCGTTGCGGAGATAATCGCGATGACCACGTTTTCACTCTGAGGCCGCCGCAAGGAAGGGGTCAAGGGGTCAGCGACCCCCTGCTCAGTGGGGGGCTGGCCCCCTTGCAGGGTGGTGAAGGGGGGGTGGAGCCGCCACCTTCCAGGGGGTCAGGGGACGGAGTCCCCTTCTCTTAATGTCGGATTAATGATACAAGGATGGCAGAAATGGAAATAGTACCCGTCTCTCTTGGCAACAGGAGCTACGATATAGCAATAGGCCACGGTATCCTTGATGCCGTAGGGCAGAGACTCAAAGAGTGCGGATTTGGCAAGACCCTTGCACTTGTCAGCAACCCGACCGTCTTTAACCTCTACGGAGAGAGGGTGTTGGCCTCGGTCAGGACGGCAGGGTTTAAGTGTTTCTACGTGTTGCTCCCCGACGGTGAGGAGTACAAGGACCTCAACTGGGTCAACTATATCTTGTCTGAACTCCTGAAAGAGGGGCTCGACCGCAAATCAGCCCTGATTGCCCTTGGGGGTGGTGTGATCGGCGACATCACTGGATTTGCCGCATCTATCTATATGCGAGGCATTGGCTACGTCCAGATTCCCACAACGCTCCTGGCGCAGGTGGACAGCTCCGTTGGCGGTAAGACCGGCGTCAACCACGCACTTGGAAAAAACATGATAGGCTCCTTCTATCAGCCCCGCCTGGTGTGGATCGACATCGGGACGTTGAGCACCCTGCCCTGGAGACAGCGCCTCTCCGGCCTTGCCGAGGTCATAAAGTACGGTGTTATCTGGGATGCGAACTTCTTCCGCTACCTCGTGGTAAAGACCGATGAACTGTTGTCCTTTATCCCCGACAACCTGATCTATATAATCAATCGCTCATGCCAGATCAAGGCCGAGGTCGTCTCCGAGGATGAAACTGAATCCGGCCTGCGGGCCATCCTCAACTATGGTCATACGGTTGGACACGCCATTGAAACAATTACCGGATACAGGAAGTTTCTACACGGAGAGGCCGTAGCCATCGGTATGTATGCCGCTGCCTGCATTGCCGTGGAACGCTCCATGCTTGCCCCGGCTGACCTGGTGCAGTTGAAAAATATCCTTGAGAGTTACCATCTGCCCTTTAGGGTACCAGACGACATCGACCATAACCAACTGGTGGGGCTTATGTATCACGACAAAAAGGCCGTCTCTGGTGGCCTGAGGTTCGTATTGCCTGAGAAGATCGGCTCCGTCAGGCTGGTCTCTGTCGATGATGAAGCCTATATCCTTGAGGGACTTCAAAGGACAAAATAATCTCCCTGTCCCCTTTTTTCTGTCAACTTTATGTTACACTATTATTATGAAAGAAAGACTTCAGAAGATCATATCGGCACTAGGCATCATGTCACGAAGGAAGGCGGAGGAGTTGATTGTCGAGGGCAGGGTTACGATAAATGGTGCTGTGGCGGAACTTGGCGCCAAGGCCGACATCTGCAACGACCACATCAAGATAGACGGCAAGTTGGTCAATCCCAGGGCCATTGAGCAACAGCGTATCTACGTAAAGTTCTACAAACCCGTGGAAGTGGTGACGACCCTCGAGGACCCCGAGGGAAGGGTGACGATAGGGCACTTCATTAAGGGCATAGGCACGAGGGTATATCCGATCGGGAGGTTGGATTACAACTCAGAGGGGTTGTTGCTGCTGACAAACGATGGTGATTTTGCCCACAAACTCCTGCATCCGCGGCAGAGGGTACCCAAGACGTATCACGTAAAGGTCAAGGGCGTCCTGGAGGATGCCGATCTGGCAAGACTCAGGGCAGGCATAAAGCTTGAAGATGGCATGACGTTGCCGGCAAAGGTTGACCGCCTGCACGGGAAAACCGACGTAAACAGCTGGATAGAGATGACCATATATGAAGGCAGAAAGAGGCAGATTCGACGCATGTTGCAACGCCTTGACCACCCCGTCAGCAAGCTCAAGCGCGTGGCAATAAACGGCATCAGGTTAGGTGAGTTGAGGCCGGGACAGTGGCAATACCTTACCCCGCCGGAGATTGCCTCTGCCAGAAAGGGATTTTAACAGACGCTTAGTGGCATGGGCTGGTATCGATTGCACTGATGCATTGAAGTGTGATCATAACCGGCTTCACAGAAGGGTTATCATGTATGATAAGAGTATACTGGAGAGATGGCTCAGGATAGCCGAGACTTTCCGTAAGAGGTTGGGTAATGAGGTAGCTATAAGCTACATTGTAGGTGAGAAATTTTACTTTGTCTCCTGCGATGTCCTGTCGTACAGGAAGCTGGTGACAATCTATAACATGCTGGGCACTGTTGATGACGAGGAAGAGTGTATGAATATATTCCTGGAAGGTGAGAGGTTGTTAGCTAAGTTTGCCGACATGATAACGTCTTATTATGACATAGATGAGATTAACCAATACCTGGACTCCTCTCCTGAGCTTGGGGCAATAGGGCGGATCAGACTCGAGGATGGTGATGAGTTCCTGCAAAGGTACATTGGGGACTATACACGTCCGCTGGCAGTGGAGGTTGAAAATATATTTATCCTGGAGGAAATGAAGAAATACTTCAGTACGGCATAGGCAGGGAAAAAAACAGTTGCCACCAGTTGTCGTCACCCTTTTCCTGTATGTCCTCTGAGGAGGTCGTAGTACCCCTTGAGGGCGCCTTTGACGGCGTTGAGATT
The DNA here is from genome assembly GCF_000714715.1 of Candidatus Magnetobacterium casense. GTDB lineage: Bacteria > Nitrospirota > Thermodesulfovibrionia > Thermodesulfovibrionales > Magnetobacteriaceae > Magnetobacterium > Magnetobacterium casense. Next base: position 30,468 of record NZ_JMFO01000020.1, on the reverse strand, counting down.
ACCCTTGAGCAGTTGAATCGCCATCCAGATGGGTATGGCAACAAGAAACTGAAGGGCATAAAACACGCCCTTACGCATCCCCCTGAGACGGTTGCCGAAAAACAGCATCCTGTTCCTGTGAAAATAATACTGGTGTCGCCGGCTGTAAAGGCCGCCTATTGAGGCGCTGATCTTGTGATATATGACGGCGTCGCAGTTTACGACAAGCCTGTAGCCGGCATCCCGCACCCTGCAACAGAGGTCTATATCCTCGACGTTCAGAAAGTACCTATCGTCAAACCCCCCTGTCTCACGATAGACCCGCTGCGGGATCAGCATAAGACATCCGGTGATGAAACCGGACTGCCGCATCCCCTTGCATGTGTTGTGCAGATGGTAGAATGCCCCCCTGATGTAATCAATATATCCGCCGCTGAACCATACGTCGCCTTGTCTGTAGTAATTCCGGATCAATCCACCAACGATGCCGGCATCGTTGAAGTGTTCAAACGTCCCGAGCATCTTTGCAAGAAAGCCCTCCGTCACAACCGTGTCGTTATTCAGGAGCAGTGCGTAGTTATAATCGTCAGCAAAGGCACGCTCCATCCCCACGTTATTGGCAACACCAAAGCCCATATTGGCCTGCAGGGCGATCAGTTCTGCCGTGTCGGTTTCACTGTCCCGGAGCCATTGTGCGATCTCAGCCATTGAACCGTCTGTTGAACCGTTGTCTACTACAAATACCTTGCTTGCACCGCACTGTGTTGTTGTCAGCGACCTGAGGCACTCTATCGTGTCCGCATAGCCATTGTAGTTGACCAGTATGATGGCTACCTTTGGCAGAGAAGGGGTCAACTGCCAGTTATTCCTTCAACACCCATTTATTGTCCTTGTACGTGTAGAAGATATATTCCGAAGACAGCCTTGATATCTTTCTGAAACTCTTTGGCACTTTTGCCTCACACTCTGTCAGGCTTTCATATTCGATATTCTGTCCGTTTGCCCCGACCTCGCTGTACTTGTAAAAGAAGAGCTTCACCTCGGCAGAGTAGGGCTGAAGGGGGTCAGTGGTCTTTTGTATATCATGGCTAAACTCACCGGTGTATTCATTGTAGAAAGACTGCCACAGGGAGTCACAGTAGGAGATCGACACACAGTGTTGTTTCTTTTTCTCTTGCCGTGCCTTTATTGTGGTGTTCAAGTCCGTCTCAACGGTTTTTTTAAGTTCGACAACAACTGCATCATTATCTGGTGGTGCCCCCTCTCCTGCATTTGCCGTGACAGTACTATAAAGAAAGGCCATGCAGAGGGACAAAAGAAAGATACATACATTGATCTTGTTATTGCTGGTTTGTTTTGAAATCATCTTATTTCCTCCTGATTTTCATTTTTTTATCTGACAACAGTTTATCTGAAACCCTTCAACTGCTTACCGGCCATTGTGACAGCCTTGCCTTTACCGCCTCCAGCCTGCCGACCCTTACCGCCTCAACGAAGTCCTTGCCGGCTGCTTCTTTTATCAGGGCGTCCTTGTGTTCAATATCGGCATTGCTGTCGAGTACCCTCTGTCTGTACGTCCGCAGAAACGACACGTAATCGGCAAAGTCCTCTGGATACAACGCTTCAAGCTCCTGGCGTATGGTGCTTGCAAGGGCAGGGCTTGCCCCTGAGGTGGATACCGCTATGGTCAGCTCGCCCCTTGTCACCGACGATGGCACGATAAAGCTGCACCGCTGCGGACTGTCAACGACGTTTATGAGGCCGTTGAACTGTGCGGCGATCTCTTCATTAACCCGCTTGTCAGAGGTGGCCGCTATGACCAGAAACACACCATCGAGGTCATCCTTGACAAACGTCCGTTGCCGGTGAGTGAACCTCCCGGCAGTCTTTAGGCGGTTTAACTCTTCTGTCAGCTCCGGAGCCACGATGGTCAGAGAAGCCCCCGCCTCGATGAGCTTTAAGGCCTTTCGCTGTGCCACCTTGCCACCACCTACGATGAGACACTCCTTGTTGGCGAGGTTAAGAAATACCGGATAGTAGGTCAAACCCTGCATGTTTTAACTCCGTTATCTAATCTTCTCTTATTCTCTGTGCCAATGACGCTATAACCTCAAGGACGAGGAGGCTGCCCCTGAGCAGGTCGTTGGTGTAGATATATTCTTCGACTGTGTGGGGTTTTTGCATACCGGTGGATAGTGGGATGGCCATTATGCCGTGCTGGTTGAATATGTTTGCATCGGAACCTCCCCCTGAGCTGACGCAGGCCGACTCTAATCGACAACGCTCAATAGCGCCGCTTATGATTTGGACGAAAGGCTCTGTTGGTTCAAAGCTGTAACCCTCATAGAGGCGCTCATGCCGGATTGCCAGCTTAACCTGATTTTTTCGGGCGATGTCTTTTGCCGTATTAAAGGTAGTTGTCATGAGCTTATCCAAGGTTGCGGGGGTAAGACTCCTGAACTCGCCATCAACAACGGTTTCAGAGGGGACGATGTTTGTAGCACTGCCCCCGTGTATGATGCCGACATTTGCGGTGGTGTCGGCGTTGATCCGGCCATCGGCAATGGCGGATATTATCCTGGCGGCGGCGATGATTGAGTTTGTACCCTTCTCCGGCTCTATGCCTGCATGTGCTGCCCTTCCGGTAATCGTCATGCGATATGTAACGTGTGTGGGGGCGGCCAGGACAATCCGTCCAACCTCCCCGCTGCTGTCTAAGACCAGGGCATAGCGACTGCGTATCTTGCCGTAGTCAACATGCCTGGCGCCATACAGTCCTCGCTCCTCTGCCGAGGTAAAGAGCACCTCGATGTCTCCGTGGGGATGGCCGGTCTCCTCAAGTATGGTGAGGGCCTCTATGATTTCGGCTATACCGCTCTTGTCATCGGCCCCTAGTATGGTTTCCCCCGTAGAGGCAATGAGACCGTCCTGATGGCTGTAGCTCAGTGCCGCCGGGGTGGGCTGTACTGTGTCCATGTGCGCACTTAACAACAACGAAGTGGCACCAGATATACTGCCCCGTTTGTGTGCCAATATGTTAAAGGAATATTCATAGTCAAGCATCTCTACGTCAAAGGAGAGCCTCCGCAGCATTTCAACAAGTCGTCTGCCGATCTCCTGCTCCTGAAACGACGGCGACGGTATCTCTATTAGCTCCTTAAACGTCTCGATAACACGTTTTTCGTTTATGAGTGCGGCGTTTATGACAGACATTGCCTCACCTCTGGCCGAAGATGGCGGTGCCAATCCTGACCAGCGTAGCGCCTTCCTCGATGGCGACTTCGTAGTCGTTGGACATGCCCATTGATAGTTCGAGGTCCTTGTAGCCCATGCCATAAACGGCCTCTCTGAGCTGATACAACTGCCTGAAGTACGGTCTGACCTCCTGCGGGTTGTCAAGGTAGGGGGGGATGGTCATCAGCCCCTCCAGGCGCACGTGCTTCAGTGTGGCGATGTCCTCAACCAGAGCCGGTAACAGGGATAGATCGATGCCGCTTTTGGTGTGCTCATCGGCCAGTTTGACCTGTATTAGGACGCTTTGTATCTTGTTAAGCCTTTCAGCGTGCAGGTCTATCTCTCTTGCGAGGGCCAGAGAGTCCAGGCAGTGGATTACGTCAAAAAGCCCCACGGCATGTTTGACCTTGTTTCGTTGCAGGTGACCGATGAGGTGCCATGACAGGCGTGTTGCGGATTGGTCGTCGCTAGTGGCCTCAATCTTTTTGACCGCCTCCTGGATGTAGCTCTCACCAAAGTGCCTCAGCCCAACATCTATGGCCTGCACAATGGCCTCCATCGGTATATGCTTGCTGACGGCTATGAGTTTGACCTCATCGGGGCTTCTGTCTGCACGCATGGCCGCGTAGGAGATGCGCTTGTAGATATGGTTTACCCTGTCTATGAGTGAGACGTTATTGGTCATGACATGTCAAGTTTGATGTGTTTTTTTACTCAATTCATTTAAAGTATATGGTATTACATCTAATGCCCACTTTGCTATATCTACAGGTATTTCATATCCATGTGCGGCTATATTCTCAAATTTTGAAAAATCTTTCAAGCGTTTACACACATCTTCCTTCTTACAAAGCTTATCTATCAAGACAGATAAAGTATCTCTCTCTGCAAAAGGAATCCCTTTTTGCTCTAATATTTCTTTAACTGCTATTTCTGTTAATACACGCAAGCCAATTATTACCATAAATGGATATTTATCTGCAATAGAATCAAGAAAATTAAAAAAATTATCTCTGTTTACCTTTAAAGGTACCTTTCTCATCTCCTCAAAGTACTCCATGTTATATGCATAAGCCTTAAACTGGAACATTGGCATCTTTAGGTCCGCGTTAATTTCATTATTCATTTATCTTTCCTTATAATTGTCTTGAAATAGTTTTAGTTGTTTTGGAGATGTTAATTCGGTATCATCTTTATAGAGTTCTTTAACAGATTCTTTAAACTTTTCAATTGAACCGTTATGGTGTTTCAAAAACCATGTGACATGATTTGATAAATATTCCTTTCTGATATCATCTTGTCTTAAATCAAAAGGTACTCTTTCCATCCTTGGATCGACACTATCAAAACCTTTAAACGGTTTACTTAATCTATCTCTTGTCATCTCTACATATGAAGGATTTAATTCAAATCCTGTACAATTCCTATTTAATTGTTGACAAACTCTTAGTGTTGTACCACTTCCTGAAAACGGATCAATTACTAAATCGTGCTCGTTTGATGAGGCAAGCACCATTCGCTCAATCAGTCCTTCAGGTTTTTGTGTTGGATGTGATTGTCTATTGGGATTACAGTAATGCACATGCGAAAATTCCCACACATCGCCAGGATTAGCACCCCTCATGTTGTTTCTTTCCCTGTAATATTTTTGAGGTACTTTTACTGCATCAAGATTAAATATGAAATTGGTTGTCTTGTTAAACATCAAGATATCATCATGTCTAGGTGAAAAACCTATTGTTCTGCCCATGCCTTGTGTATAGTGCCAGCAAATCCAACTATTGAAAGACATCATTAAATCTCTGTCCAAAATGTCATACAGATAAGAAATAAATTTTACACCCATAAATACATATATAGTTCCGGTTTTTTTCAGTGTCCTATGTGCTTGTTGCAGCCATTCTCTTGAAAAACTCAAATATTCTTCAAATCCTTTTAGGTCGTCGTTATTGCCATAATTTTTACCTAAATTGTAGGGAGGGTCTGTGATAATTAAATCTACACTTTCATTAGCTATGTTTTTAAAAAGATGTAAGGCATCTCCTGTTTGTATGTCAATATTAAGCATCTTTAATCCATTCAAACTTTTTAGCATAACCATACCATATTTCAAATCCCTTTTGTGATGCTATACACTTTTTATCTAACATTTGACAAAAATCCCAAACGGTTCTGTTTTGTCTTGTGACATAGTGAATATCTCTAACTTGTAATTGACCACTACCCAGAGCTGGATTGTAAGAAATGTCTGTTTCGGCAATATATTTTAAATCATAAGCATTAAAATCAACTATCTCCATAATTCCCATCATCATTTTTAAATCGGAATCTCTCTGACTGTAAACCTTATGCTTAATAGACAGAACAATAAAAATGTAATCCGGGTCTTTTAAATATGCTGTTCTAATGCGTATAAAAGAAGTTATATTTGGAGATTTACCACTATTTTCAATATCCTTACTTGTAGCTTTGACATCAATATTAGCAGTTACTGAAGATTGTCGTCTTCGCTTTCTCTTAAATTGCAAAATAACGTCTGCCATATTTAATCTTTCACATGATTCAACATTTACTAATTGATAAGCATTCTGGCCATCTTCAAGTACGTCCATGAATTTCTCATAAACCCACGCTTCAATAAATGGTCCGGCAATTTTATTGATATTCTCCATTGGCATACCAAGTTTTAAGTTTGTGTTAATGATAATCTTATTTTTTCCTGTATCCATGGCATCTTTCATTATTTTTTCAATTGCAATTACAACAAAATCCGAACACTCCATATAGTCTTCAGATTCATTTGGAACTTTGAAAGTTAAGGAAGCATATCGCTCAATGCTCATTTAAAATACCGCTTTGTTATGTTTTTTTCCATTTACCAAATCCTTATACAGCACAATAGATTATCTTGACTATTATTATATTCGGATATCTTTTGTTTTGTCAACTATATAATTCAGTTGGGTGCATAAAAAAGAGTGGGTAGCCTTGCCAAAGAAGGGGGAGCTATGCTTCTTGGCACTCCAGGGGGTGAGGCACCCCTGCCATAAAAGTCGCACCTGGTCCCCTCAGCCCCCTTGACCCCGTAAAGGGTAGTTGATTACCCACTAAAAAATTATGCACCCATTGCCAGTTCAAAATTACCCGGACTACCTGGGCAGGACAAAGTAGAAGTTATTGCCCAGCGGGTGTGTTTCATAACCGAAAATTCCACCGTGTATTTCGACAGCGTTTTTAATGAACGTCAGGCCGTGTCCTGTACCCGGTCTGGTTGAGGAGTTGGAACCACGATAGCCCTCCTCAAATACCTTGTCCCTCTCTTCGGGCTTTATGTGTGGTCCGGAACTAAGGACTGAGTACTTTACGCCATCCTTGCCTGTGCCAAAGTAGTCCTTCTTGAGGTCCCTGCAATATCTGACGAGCTTTATAGTTTCCCCCTTTTGGTTGGTCACTTCCTGTCCGTACTTGAGGGCGTTGGAGAACAGGTTGGCATAGACCTGCGCAATCAGCCCCACGTCTATGAGCGTGATGACGTCTGCAGCGCCGGATTCGCACTGCATACCCTCTACTTTAAACCCGGCCTCCTTAAATCGCTGTGCAAATTGCTCAAGCTGTGGCAGTATAACGTCCTCTTTCATGTTACAGGGCTTGGTCCGCAGCGTGAGATGCCCCTTGTCGAAGTGGCTCTTGCGCAGGAGTGTCTCCAGAAACAGCGACGTGTTTTGATAGTGCCGCTCTATGTTTGAGAATTCTTCCACGAGACTGTGATTGACATCGACCATCTCTTCGAGCAAGCGCTCTATGCAGATGCTGTCACAGGTCTCATCAGTGGTGTATGTGATCAGATTTTTTTCGATCTCCCTGTTTTTGGCTATTTTGCCTTTGAGTCTCCTTAGGAATAGCTTGAAGATCATGTTGGGAACGATGATGTTATGCTCGATGTCGGCTACCAGCGATTGGATAAATCTCAGGTGTTCTATGTTCTTATTGAGCAGGAATCTGTTGTGTATATTGTATCCGATACGGTTTGCGTACTTTTCAAGGAAAAAAATATCGTGCTCGTTAATATTAGTGTCGGGATAGACCTCCAGAAAGCCTATGCAGTTGTCTATATGCGTCTGTGGCAACTGCTCACTGAGCAGTTTCTTTCCACGGATGGTCATTACGAGGCGACCGTTTACCCTGTATGGTTTGGGTTGAGCCTGTATGTACTCGGGCAGGCTGTCATCAAAGATACCCCCTGGTGTATCGGTACATGAGACCATGACAAACTCCATTGCCCTCTGGTCTATGAGGTATAATCTGGCCTCGAGGTCGAGAAAGACCTTCGGGATTGCTATACACAAGAGGTATATGTCTTCGGATTCGTCAAACTCCTGAGCCAGATCAAAAAACGCCTTTAAGGCCACTGCCTGGGCATCTGAAAAGTCATACCTCTTATAGTCTTCCTTTTTGCTCTCAATACTCTCTATGATGTGCTTTAAGTCTGCCATAATCTCTCCACCGATATTGCTGGTTAATGTAGCACCTATATCTTTATTTGTCAACCGCGGTGCCCTGTGGTTGACTGACAGTTTTGGACTCCGGAGCAGGTTTTGATTCGCCTGTGGTTTTGTCGGTTGTTTCAGTGGGTTTGCCCTCCGATTTCTCCGACTCTACAGCGTTCTTTCTATCCTTTGAGGGATAATCTGTCACATACCAGCCCTCGCCTTTTAGTACGAATGATGTCGGCGAAATCAGCTTTCTCATCTGTCCGCCACACTCCGGGCAAACGCTGACAGGGGTATCATTGACCTTTTGTAGCATCTCCTGAGTCCTCTTGCACGTGGTACACTCAAACTCATATATGGGCATCTGACAAACCTCCAAATCTTAACATGATCTCATTTTAGTGCATCTTATCACAAAAGGTCAAGGTAATAGTTCGACTATGTGCTTGGAATAGGAGATACTATCTATATCAATAAGCACTGTTGTAAAATACATACAACCGTTACGATTTTCCTGTATGGGAAACATTAAGGAGTTTTAATTATGGATGATTTAATAGAGTTTCTGTCGGGTATAGAGATATTTTCGGATTTAAGTGATGATTGGTTGATGCACCTGTCTCAGGCCTCTGAGTTTATTGAGTATAAGGCCTCTGAACGGGTCATAAGCACACGAGACCTATACAGATACTTATGGATTGTGTATAGAGGCAAGGTTGAGATATCAGGAATCAACCAGGAAAATGTGCCGTTGTTTCTCACCAGTCTTAATGCGGGAGACGTCTTGGGTGAGTTGTCTGTGACGTTTGATAAGCCTGTAATTGATGACATTACTGCCGCAGAGGATACGAGTGTTATAAGGCTGCCAAGGGATGTATTTTCGCATATTGTTGCGCAAAACCCCTCAGTACTCAAAAAGATTGCCTGCATAGCGACCGAAAGACAAATCCAGAGAGGACAACACATCCCCCCCAGGGCCGGATACAGGTCGCGGTTTACGGATAACCCCGACCCCTACGACCTTAACTTCTCATCTGCCAAAAAGCAGGTAAAACTCCTTATCATAAACTGTGGAAGCTCTTCGCTGAAGTACTCGTTGTTTGACACCTCAAGCCCCCAACCCATGTTTGAGGGACTGATCGAAAACATCGGAGCAGAGAGCTCACCTCACAGGCTCAAGACGGTAACTGCCAAGATACAACGCAGTGAGGTCGTAAAGGACATCAGGGAGGCATTTTCGGCAATGGTCAATGCCCTCACGGACAAGGCCATCGGCGTCATCACTGATTTCAGCGAAATACAGGCAGTGGGTCACAGGGTGGTACATGGTGGAGACAAGTTCTCCGGCTCTGCGATTATAAGCGATGAGGTTAAGGATGCCATACGCCACTGTGTAGCCCTTGCCCCGCTGCACAACCCCTACAACCTCACCGGCATAGAGGTGATGGCCGACCTGCTGCCAAATGCCGTTTCCGTGGCGGTCTTTGACACCGCATTTCACCAGAGTATGCCACATCAGGCATATGCATATGCGTTGCCCCACCAGTTGGCCGAGGAAAGGCACGTGCGACGCTATGGCTTTCACGGCACCAACCACCACTTTGTAGCCCTTATGGCATCCATGTTTGTCAAGCGGCACGTTGGTAACCTCAGAATAATATCCTGTCACCTGGGCAATGGGGCATCGGTCTGTGCCATAGAGCGTGGCAGGAGCATTGATACCTCTATGGGGTTGACCCCGTTGGAGGGGCTTGTGATGGGAACGAGGTGTGGGGACATTGACCCGGGCCTTGTGCTGTATCTCCTACAAAATGGAGTTAGCGCAGACAATATAGAAAAGACCCTGAACAAGGAGAGCGGCTTAAAGGGAACCAGCGGTATCAGTAACGACATGCGGGAGATACTAAAGGCCGCCGACGGGGGCAATTATAAGGCGGAGATAGCCCTGCGGATGTTCTGTTATCGGGTGCGAAAGTATATCGGCGCCTATCTGGCGGCACTGGGAGGGGTAGACATACTGCTCTTTACAGGGGGCATCGGGGAGAACTCTTCTGAAATCAGGGCACGAATATGTCAGGGACTTGACAGCTTCGGTATAATCCTTGATACCGAAAGCAATCGCATGGCCAAGGTCCAGCGTGGTAACATAGCTGATATCTCCACGGAGGCATCGCGCATCAGGATACTTGTCGTGGCAGCCGATGAGGAGCGAATGATAGCCAGGGAGATCATACGTACTGTTGACGCTCTGAGGGCATAGGTACGATTGAAATAAACTAAACGGCAATGGTACAATATCACCGGGATTAAGGTAATAGCTTAAGATTAAAGCAACAAAGGAGGCGATTTGAAACCATACACACTTACGCTCAGGCAAGCGCAAGAGATGCTTTCCGGCAAGGAGCTAACCCCGGTTGAACTTGCCGATGCAGTGTTTGACAGAATAGAGGCAGTTGATAATAAGGTACATGCCTACGTCACGGTTACGAAAGCCACAGGCATTGAGCGTGCCAGGGCAACAGGGTCCGGGGCATTGGGCACTCCGGTGTCAGGTATCCCCCTTGCCATCAAGGACAACATCTGCACACGAGGCATCCGTACAACCTGCAGCTCAAAGATACTGGAGAACTTTGTCCCCCCATACGAGAGCACGGTCACGGAGAAATTGGGCGACTACGTGCTGGTGGGCAAGACCAACCTCGATGAGTTTGCCATGGGGTCTTCGACGGAGAATTCGGCGTTTTTCACGACCCTCAACCCCTGGGCCACGGACAGGGCACCCGGGGGCAGCAGCGGCGGTTCCGCAGCGGCAGTGGCTGCCGATGAGTGTATCGCAGCCCTGGGGTCAGACACGGGGGGGTCCATCCGTCAGCCGGCGTCTTTTTGTGGCGTTGTCGGCCTCAAGCCAACCTACGGCAGGGTGTCACGCTATGGACTTGTGGCCTTTGCCTCTTCGCTCGATCAGATAGGACCTGTCACAAAGACCGTTGAGGATGCGGCCATCCTGCTTAACATGATTGCCGGCAGAGACCACAGGGACTCCACCTCCGCAGACGTTGAGGTGCCGGACTTTACGAAGGCCCTCGGAGGCAACCTCAAGGGACTGAAAATCGGTATCCCCGATGAGTACTTCATCGACGGCATGGACAAGGAGGTTCACCAGTGCATACTAAGGGCCATTGACGAACTCGGCGCACAGGGTGCAACTGCCGTAAAGATAAATCTCCCCCATACCGGATATGCCGTTGCCACCTATTATGTACTTGCCACCTCCGAGGCCAGCTCAAACCTCGCACGCTACGACGGCGTTAAGTACGGACTCAGGGTTGATGGCGACAACCTCACGGAGATGTACTTCAAGACACGTGCAGCGGGCTTTGGCAAGGAGGTCAAGCGTCGAATCATGTTAGGCTCTTATGCTCTGTCATCGGGCTACTACGACGCATACTACAAAAAGGCACAGCAGGTAAGAACCCTTATAAAACATGACTTTGAAGAAGCCTTTAAAAAGGTGGACGTCATTGTCACGCCAACGTCACCGACAACGGCCTTTAAGATCGGTGAAAAGGCAAACGACCCCCTCCAGATGTATCTCAGCGACATATTCACCATTTCGGTAAACCTTGCCGGAGTGCCGGCCATATCCATCCCGGCAGGCTTTGACTCCGGGGGATTGCCCGTAGGACTTCAACTCATCGGGAGGTTCTTTGACGAAGAGACGATCCTCAAGGCCGCATACGCATACGAAAGAGCTACCCCATGGCACACTAACAGACCAACCCTGTAGGCTGCAAAGAAAGAAAGGGGCGGTTGTGGCAGGGGTGCCTCACCCCCTCCGCCCCCCTTCAGAACCCCCCGCAAGGGGAGGGGTGAGCCACCCCGGGCACGAAGAAGTCCCCTTGACCCCATTATTCTTAACCCTAATGTTCTAAACATTTATGCTCCGTTATATAGTGCGATTGCCTTGACTTGACGCATCAGGCGCATCTTTGCTAACATATTATAATGGATATCGAGCCTGTTGATAATGAATCTGAGGGTATCCTTAAAGAGACAACCCTTCTGTACGTGGAAGATGATAAGGAGATAAACAGGCGGCTTTCCTGCTTTTTAAGAAGGCGGCTGAAAACACTCTTTAACGCCTTTAATGGTAAGGAGGGGCTTGAGATATTTAAGATGCAAACCCCCGATGTCGTGGTTACAGACATAAAAATGCCTGATATGGATGGCATTCAGATGGCCAAACATATCAAGGATATACGACAGGATGCCAAGATAATCGTCACCACCGCATTTAATGACGAGGGGTATCTCATTAAAGCCATAGACGCACATGTAGACAGTTTTATAAAAAAACCTGTAGACCCATATAAACTCACTGAAACTATCGCAAAACTCGCAATTGTATCCATGCAGAGAAGAGAACTCGATGAAAAAAGCAAACTCATTAACTTTGTACTCAATGCGCTGCCAAACTTTATAGTTACAATGAGAAAAAACAGATTGGAGTTTGCAAACTCTACGTTCCTTGGCTTTCTGGATTGCCCTTCCATAACAGAATTTCATGCCAAGTATAAATCGGTGGATGATATTTTATCCATAGCCACAAAAAAGTGCAATAACTCCAACGGACATATAGATTTAATAAGCCATCTGAAAGAGCACAACGAAGAAGAAACGATAGTCTCTATCAATACCCCCGTGGATGATGCTTCATCCAGGGCGTATATTCTCAAACATGCTCACATCCCTGAAAGCGAAACATACATTTTTTCCTTGACCGATATAGAAAACTACGAAAGCAAAAGAAAAGAACTGGAACTCACAACCATAACAGACGAACTGACAGGCCTGTACAATAAGAGATTCTTCAATAAAACCCTATCGACACACATAAAGAACCGGCAACGCTATGAGTACCCTCTCTCCTTGATTTTCTTTGACATAGACAACTTCAAGACAGTCAACGATGACTACGGACACCTCCTGGGAGACTGCGTCTTAAAGGAAGTAGCTAAGCTTGTCTCCGAACAAACCCGTGCCCAGGATGTACTGGCAAGATGGGGCGGGGAGGAGTTTGTCGTTCTAATGCCACACATTGACCTGGAGGCTGCCGTTAAAATCGCACAACGCTTACGGGCAAACACCGAAAGTCAGAGAATGTGTGCCGTTAGGATTACAAGCAGCTTCGGTGTGGTAACATACATAGAGGGCGAAACGGAAGACGACTTCTTAAACCGTGCCGATGCACTCCTCTATGAAGCCAAGCGCTCCGGCAGAAACAATGTCTGCTTTTAAGTACAAAGCAACGAGGCACTTTTATGGCGCGTCAAGGGGGTCCGTGACCCCTTGCAGGGGGTTCTAAAGGGGGGCGGAGGGGGTGAGGCACCCCTGCCACAAATCGCCCCTTTCTTTTCTTTTGTAGCGTACACAATCAAGACGATCTACAACTCTAGTTATCCACTATCTTGGTGTCTTTGGGAGGGGTGAAGGTGAATGTTTCATCGATTATGTTGGTGTTAAGGCGTACGTCCTTGAGGGTTATTTCGATAGTGTTGTCCTTGAGGTCGGTGACGATTATCTTTTTGATTGGGAAACCGCTCTCCGACGGATATATATCGAAGTGCTTCATGTTGTTGAACTCCGTCTTTGGAACCAGACGCAGGGCGCCGTTGATGTCTGTGATGTCGTAGTGCTTTTCTACGTCCTTGAGACCGCTTAACAGGGCTATAGGACTCTGTCCCATGGTCTGTGCGTCATAGCGCGTGCGTATGGCCTGAGACAGTTTCTTTTGGTAGACGATGAGCACGTTATCGTTGACGTAGACCTCCTGCACCTGGTCGCCATCGTAGTACCAGAATAACCGGTTCGGTATCTTGATGAAGAACTCACCTCTGAAGTTCATCTCCTTGCCAAGGTCCTTGAGCCTGCTCGTCTGATTGAAATGTCCCTTTACATCCTTGAGCGTGGAATAGACCTCCTTTACCCGGGCCAGGAACTTGCCCCTGGTATCCTCCGCCCCGGTACGTGTGTGCATCAACGATACCAGAATCGCTACACACAATAACAAATACACGGGCATCCGCCACTTTGCAGCTTTAATCATCTTTTTGCTCTCCTTTCTTTATCGAAAATACTACCGCCATGGTCCTCAGCAGTATGAACAGGTCAAGCCACAACGACCAATTCATTATATACCATATGTCCAACCTAATTCTATCCTCATACGTATCGTTGTCTCTGTGTGAGACCTGCCATAGTCCGGTTATCCCCGGTGCGACCCTGGTGATGGCGTCAATGCTGTCCTGCACGGCGTTGACCTCGTTCAGCAGATATGGACGAGGCCCGATGAGGCTCATGTCTCCCCTGAGGACGTTGAGCAACTGTGACAGCTCATCCAGGGAGGTCTTTTCCAGGAACCTGCCTACCCGTGTCAATCTGCCCTCTGTCGTACACCTGAAGTTAAAGCACCTGAAGGGGCGGCCATCCATGCCGAGCCTCACGCTTGAGCAGATGGCCGCTCCCCCGCCGGGGGACTCCAGCTTTATGAGCACCACAATAACAACCATCAGCAGCAACCACACCGGTGATAGGGCAAGGGTCACGGAGATATCAAAAAGCCTCTTGACAAACCGGTTGGGCAGCGACTTGAGATTGTTCCTGACCCGCAGCAGAAACAACTCCTCATAGAACAGATGCAACATCTGTGTGTTTAACATTGCCACGCCGTACAGGTCAGGGACTACCAGTGTGTGCCTGACCCTTTGCTGGATTTCATAGGCCATGGCAGAGGTCCTTTCGGCACCCATTGAGGGCATTGCTATGATGATGGTGTCTATGGCAAGTTCCCTGACAAACCGGGTATAGTGCCTGACCCTGCCAAAGACTTTTTTGCCGTTTATGAACTGGCCGGTCTTTTCCTTCTTGTCATCCAGAAAGCCCACCACGTCATAGCCGATATGTCGCTCCCTGGCCAGCCATTGAGCGATGAGGCGTCCGGCTCTTCCGGCCCCAAGTATGAGCACCTTTTCCCTGCATATCCCCAGTCTAAAGAGAAACTTCTTGCCATAGAGATGAAACATCGGAAAGACAAACATTGACATCACCCACAGCATCACCAGTACCGCACTTGGTAGCATCTCATACACCCTGCCAAGCATCACCACGGCCATAAACACAATAAAGGCCAGCGTCAGGGCATGAAACAACTTCTTGGTCTCATCCCAGAAGGGTAGCCGTGCCGTGTATGTTTGCTGATAGGCTATGAAAAAGACATAGATTACCGGTATCCACCACAGTTGCGCATAGTAGCTGAGGGAATAATCGGGCGTCCCGCCGTCGTAAAACACTGGCACCAGCCAATGTCTTAAAGACCACGCACCCAGCAGGGAGACGTAATACGCCAGTGTGTCAAGCACTATCAGGCACGCTAATTCCAAACCCCGTTTCATATCCGTACCGGTATTTTACCTTATCTCAGGCGCATCTGTAAAAAACCCATCAGGGGAAGAAAATAGAAAGGGGCGGCTCCGCTTCTTTTTCGCTCCAGGTCGCACCTGGCCCCTTCAGAACCCCCCGCAAGGGGAGGGGTGAGCCACCCCGGGCACGAAGAAGTCCCCTTGACCCCATAAAATAACCACGTATTTCAAAGCGAATTCTAAATCATTGCGCTAATCTTTACGGAAGTGCTATGATATAAGTTATGAGAGTATTGAGGCATTTCAACCTGCTCAATGTTGGCCTTATCGTATTGCTTGTGATGGCTGGGATGTACGAACAGGGGCTTTATAAGGAGAAGCGCCCGGTGAGGGTTGCCATGAAGAAGGTTGAGCCTCTGGAACATGAGGAGGTAAAGATACAGGAGGGGCAACAGTTACAGGACAGGGGCAGCTATATGCTTATCACGGACAAGAACCTGTTTCACCAGGACAGAAAGCTTGTCTTACCCGCCAAGACGCCGCCAGAGGCCCAGGCACCCCCGCCTGAGTTCACAGTGTATGGGATACTGATGTATCCTAACGCCACAACAGTCTATGTTGAGGACAAGAAAAATCCCTACAGCACGCAGGGCAGGGGGACAAGACAAAGGAGACTCCACCAGGGAGATACAATCAGCGGCTACACGTTACAGATTATAACACCTGAATACGTTGAGTTCGTCAGTGGTGAAAAGACCTTAAGATACATGGTCGTAGACCACAGCAAGAAGAAGCCCCGCACAGGTATATCACCTGCATCACCACCGGTACCACAAAAGGGCAATCCACAACAAGGGGCACCTCCGGGGATGAACACACCTCCCGGCACGCCCCCAATACCAATGCCACCTATGCCTGGACCATAAGGTTCTGGGGCATAATTAGGCAAATTAAAGAATAGAAGGCACATAAATGGATATGGAACAAGAAATAAAAAATGAGTTTGAGGTATTTGGCTTTAGTAAGAACATCCTCAAGGGGGTCATAGAGGCTGGTTACAAGGTACCATCCCCGATCCAGGAAAAGGCGATACCGGTGATCCTCCAGGGACGCGATGTCATAGCGCAGGCACAGACGGGTACTGGCAAGACGGCAGCCTTTGGATTACCGGCAATGCAGATGGTCAACTACACCGGAGAGGTGGAGATACTGGTGATAATCCCCACGCGTGAGCTTGCCTCCCAGGTCAGCGACGAGTTGTATCGGTTGGGACGCTTTGCCTCCATCCAGACGGTGGCGGTATACGGGGGGCAATCCATCAGCCGGCAAGTGGATTTGGTCAACCGTGGGGCACAGGTGGTCACGGCCACCCCGGGAAGACTCCTGGACCATCTCAGGAGCAAGCGCCTGAAGGGATTCAATCCCAGCATCGTTGTCCTTGACGAGGCCGATGAGATGCTGGATATGGGCTTTATCGAGGACATAGAGGCCATCTTTGAGTACCTTCCTAACAGGCGTCAGACGTTGTTGTTTTCGGCGACCGTTCCACCCGTTATTGCGAGATTGGCCCGGTCGATCCTCAAGGACCCGGTCACTATTGACGTCACACCCAAGGACCTGGCAACAAACGCCGATATTGAACAGCGATACTACGTGATAGATGAGCGTGAGCGTGAGGAGGCCCTTGTCAGGCTCATAGACACGGAGGCCCCCCCCAAGGCCCTTATCTTCTGTCGCACCAAGAAGGAGACCGACCTCCTTTCAACGACAATGGTATCGCGCGGCTACTCTGCAAAGGCGCTGCATGGGGACATGGAGCAGTTCCAGCGAAACACCACCATGGACAACTTCAAGCGTGGACGCATCGACATGCTGATAGCCACCGACGTGGCAGCCAGGGGGTTGGACATTACCGACGTCTCTCACGTATTTAACTACCACATCCCCTTTGACCCGGGCAGCTATGTCCACCGCATTGGGCGCACGGGCAGGGCTGGAAAAAAGGGCATTGCCATCACGCTGGTCACACCGTTGGAGTTCAAGGAGCTAACGCGTATTATGGAATTCTCCGGTGCCCCGATCATCTATGAGGAGGTGCCAACCATCACACAGGCCAAGAGGCGGCATCAAAACACCCTCGTAGACAACCTCACTCAAAAACACATCTGCGATGAGTCCGTTGAGATCATCCAGCGTTTGTCTGAGGACATGGATTGTACGCAGATAGCGTGCAAGGCGCTCTCCATGCTTCTGGACAAGCAAAAGGTGGCAGGCCCAAACAGGATAGGTCTGAGCACCAGGGAGGTTGAACGCATCATGCACAAGACAACAAGGCCAAAGGCGCCACGGAGAGCGCCATCAAGAATACCAGCACGCAGAAAGAGATTCTAACGGTAGCACCACTATCAAGTTAAGGGGGCAGTGAGGGGCGAGCTGTCCCTTTCATAAGTTATCATGAACTATACAGAAGAAACATGTAGCAAGAGTTAGTGCAATGGCGATGGCTGCATGGTCCCGGTTGTTTTAGGGGTGCTGGATGTTTAGAACAAGTTTTTTAACAGCCAGCCTGTGGCACTGCACAGAGAGTCAGTGCGCTGGATTGTTGCTGTTGGTTTGCCTGCTCGATGACAAACCAGTTTTTGGCGGTGACACCGACATACTTGGTCAGGGCATAATTGAGCGTGCCACCGAGGACGACCCCCACCCCATAGGGCAAGGACTTCTCTACGGCCTTTCTGGTGAAGTTGATGCCTATACGGCTAAACAGGTCCTTTAAGATATGTAAGGCCGCCCCTTGCAGGTAGTGCTGTATCATGGTGACACCTGCGTCACTGGCAACCTTGATACCGATGTTTGCACCGGTCAACTGTATGGCAGCGCCCTTGAGATTACTCTTTATCAGTCGTATGGTGCTAAGGTTGTCGCAATTGGACTGTAGTGTCAAGCCGGCCTTTTCAAGCGTACCGGCTGCGGCCAGGAGAAAGGCCAGTTGACGTGATTGCTCCGCCGAGGTGTCATAGCCAAAGGCCTCACACAGGCACAGACACATGTCCACCTGGTACTTCATCGCAGTAACCACGTCCACGGCCATACCGGCGGCAATGGCCGTCACCGTGCCAATCCCGGGGATAATGCTGGGTATAGCCGTAACACTACCAACCAAGGCAGCAAGGTTGGAATACTTATTCACGATCTTGTCTGCTACGAGTATCCGTCCCTTGAGGCCATCACTACTCTTGCAGCACCCATCATAGTAATGCCTGTATCCGTCAACGGTCTGTTTCACTGCATCGGGTTTCATGGCCACCCGCTTGACGGCATTGTACAGACGACAGTCACCACACTTTTCTTCTTTAACCATAGCATTAATAATACCTGCTACCTGGCATCTTTGTCAATAGCCTGGACAGGGGGCAGGGCAATTCGATACATTTCAAAATAAATAAAAATAATGTTAAAATAAAAGGCATAAGGAGGTTGTTATGAAACTGGAATCGTCTGCAGCAACCGAAGTTCGAGGCGTCTCAGGATGGAGTGCAGTATGGATGTTTGTTATCCTGGGTATTTGTATACTCGTAGTGGGGTACGTTTCGTTTGAAATTCAGAAAAGACAAAGCAAGGAAAATATTGGGCGTCAATTATTAACGATAACAAAAACCAAGGTTGAACAGATAGTGACATGGCGAAATGAACGTCTCGGAGATGCGGCTTATATCTATGAGAGTCCGTTTTTTGCCATGCGTGCAACCGCCTATCTTAGTGACAGATCATCAGTCACAGAAAGGGATATGCTACACAGGCGATTACTCGCCCTGAAATGGGGGCAACGGTTTAGCAGGATAATGCTTACGGATAAAAATGGCGCTGTTGTATTGTCTACGGAGGCAACCAATACAACCGAAGGTAACTCAATAGAAACATATGTTGAACCCTCCCTCAAAAGTGCAATGAAGTCAAAAGACGTAGTAATCTCCGACCTGTACCTGGATACGCACAATACCATCAGATTGACTGTTGTTGTACCTATATTAGAGAGAGAGCCGTTTACAGGAGAGATAGCAGGTGGTGTGGCAGGCGCTCTTGTAATAGATATCGACCCTTATGACGGACTGTTTCCGTTGATTCAGGGCTGGCCTGTAGAGAGCGACACGGCAGAGACCTTATTGGTCCGTCGTGAGGGCAGCGAAGTGGTGTTTTTAAATGAGCTTCGTCATATAAGGAGTACGGCCATGGTTTTTCGCCTGCCTGTAAGTGATAATGACCTGCCTGCTGCGATGGCAGTAAGGGGGCAGCGTGGTATAGTGGAAGGTATCGATTACAGGGGACATCATGTGCTGGCAGCGGTTATGCCTGTGACAGGGACGCCATGGTTTATTGTCTCCAAGGTAGACCAATATGAAATTTATGCACCTATTGTAACGATAACAAAGAATATGTCAATAATAGTCAGCTTATTATTGACACTGTCAGGCATGGGGATTGGTTTGGTATGGCAGAAGCGAAAGACCAACTACATAAAGAAACAGCATGAAGTTGAGGAACGCTTTCGGAAGTTGTTTGATGATAGCCCGATTGGAATAGCCTTGTGGAATAAAGAACACATGTTCTTGGACGTCAATAAGAAGTTGTGTGAGATGCTGCAATATACCGCTGATGAAAAAGGAGACATGACATTTGAAGGTATAACGCATTCAGACGATCTTGATAAAAGTATGGAGATGGTAACCAGATTGCTTAACAATGAAATTCAGTTATTTCGTATTGAGCAACGTTACATAACAAAAACCGGCAAGGTCTTATGGGGCAACTCAACAGTCAGCACAATCAAAGACAACAAAAGACAAATGTTGTATGGCCTGACAATGATAGAGGACATCACGGTGCGCAAGGAAATTGAAGAAAGGCTTATCCGTACTAATCGGCTATATGCGGTCTTAAGTCAGGTAAGTCAAGCAATAGTGCGGACAAAAGATGCAACGTTATTGTTTAAGGAGATATGCCGCATATGTGTAGAGTATGGAGGCTTTAAAATGGCCTGGATTGGATTAAGCAGCCCGGACAGGCAGTCAGTGGAACCTATCGCATTTGCAGGGATAGACGAGAGAGAGCTAAACAATATCGTGAGCTGCATTGTAAACAGACCTCACTGGACATGTCCGATAATTGCGGTTATAAGGGATGATGCAACTTTTATATGTAACGACATGGCAACAGACCATGCAGTAGCCGCTTGCAGGGCTGAGGCGTTAGAGAAAGGATACCTTTCACTGGGATCGTTTCCTATAAGAAAACGTGAGGTTGCTATTGGCGCTCTTTCATTGGGCGTTCCTCAAAAGGGCTTTTTTTCTGACAATGAGCTTAAACTATTGGAAGAGGTTGCACTGGACATATCGTTTGCATTGGATGTAATGGAGGATGAACGGGCAAGAGAGAAAGAGCTGAAACGCAACAAGATGATCCTTGACGTCTCAATGGACGGATATATGCTAGTTGATCAGGCAGGTAAGATACTAGAGGTCAATCGTGCCTTTTCCGACCTGTTGGGTTACTCATTTGATGAGCTGTACAGTATGAACGTATCGGATATAGATGTAGGGCAAACAAATGCCGGGATCATCGAACGTATAAGACAAATAATCCACGATGGACACATAAAGTTTGAGACGGTGTTGCGACACAAGGATAACAGAAGGGTGGATGTAGAAGTAAGCGTAAACTGTATAGAGTTAGATGGTGAGATAATGCTGTTTGCTTTTCACAATGACATTACCGAAAAGAAACATAGAGATAAAGTGTTTCTCTTAAATCAGAGAAAGGCGCATATGGGTGAGATGTTAAGCATAATAGCCCACCAATGGAAACAACCAATCTCTGTGATAGGCGCATCCATAAACAAGCTTAAAGTTGAAACGATGTTTGGCACCCTGAATGAAGCTGTGTTGAAGCCAGCTATTGAAAAAATAGACGATATGCTTCATCATCTGTCGCAGATAATAAGCGACTTTATAGGTTTCTTCAAGCCGGACAAAGACAAGGAGTTATCGGATATCAAGTCTGTCATGCAAAAGGCTCTTAACATCATAGGGGAACAATATAAAACCAAAGGCATTGAAGTAGACCTCAGATGTCACTCGGATACCAGGATAGAGACTTATGTCAGTGAGCTTGTCCAGGTGTTTCTGAGCATCCTTGAAAATGCAAGGGATGCCTTTGAGGGAAAAGATGTGGCCAATCCAAAGGTATCTATAGACATATATGACAAAGACGCCCGGGTAGTTGTAGAGATTACAGACAACGCAGGCGGTATATCTCCCGATATAATTGATAACATATTTTTACCCTATTACACCACAAAGGGAGAGCTTAACGGCACAGGGCTTGGACTTTACATGAGCAATATGATAATAGAGGAGCACTGTCATGGTAAACTGTGTGCCAAAAACGTAGAAGGCGGGGCGAGTTTTATCATCGAGCTTCCGAATCATACTGATAAAAAAGAGCAACACAACAATGCAGGGAGATAAGAGGTACAAGTATGGATGAATATACAATAAAAGACGAACTGCAGAAGTACTCAAAGGATATGGACGTACTGTATGTTGAGGACAACGAAGGCATAAGAGAAGATATAGCAGGCATCCTGAATAAGTTTTTCGGTGTGGTGAATACTGCTGACAATGGCGCTAAGGCATTGGATATGTATACGAACAGGTGCTATGATATAGTTATAAGCGATATCAGGATGCCCGGACTTAGTGGCATTGAGTTGACCGGTAAGATCAAGACAATCAACCCCGAGCAGGCGATGATTATAACGACGGCTCATGACGATTACAGTTGCATGTATGAGTTGATTAACATGGGGGTTGATAAGTTTGTTACCAAACCGATTAACTTGCTAACTCTGCTGACAGGCTTACTGCACGTAGCAACAAGGATTCATCACAGGCGAGCATACATCGCAGATATGCTTGCCATAGCCAGGCTTTCGGCTATGAACGAAATTTTAGCCGGCATTGCCCACCATTGGAGACAACCGTTGAGTGCCGTAAGTCTGTATGTGCAGGAACTGCCTGAGCTATATATTGATGGGCAGTTGGATGAACAGACGCTGAACAATTCAGTTGCCAATATAATGCAGGTCATCAAGTCAATGTCTCATACGATAGATGAATTCAGGCAACACTGTAAGCAGACAGAGCCAAAAGAGGTCTTCAGCATAGCAGATGCCATTGATGACGCTGTTTTTATCGTCAAGGACACCCTTAATTGTAATGGCATAAGCCTTATAAAAGAGTACGAAACGGACATTACGACAGAAGGGAATAAGAGGCAGTTTTCCAATGTGTTGATCCTCGAGCTTTTGTGCAACGGCATTGAAGCGTTGCTTACAAACAAGCCACACAACCCATACCTCAAGCTCCATGTAACAACAAAAGACAACAAGACAGTGATAACAGTGTCCAACAATGGCGGACTGATCAGCGATAAGGCGATAAGCAAGCTATATGAGCCATACTTCAGCACAAAGTCGGTAGCCTCCGGTAGCGGATTGGGATTGTACCTGGCAAGGATGCTGCTTGAGAGAGAGTTCGGCGGCACCATAAGCGCCATAAATATTGACGGCGGCGTGGAGTTCAGGATAGAGTTATAAAGGATACATACGAGGTTTATTATAATTTCGTTTAGATTTTAGATGAGGCAATTGGGCCACTATGAATTTTTTTTTAAATGCAGTATAATATAACCTTGACACAAATATACTGCTGTTTTGTGAGAAGTAGTACAATTAAATATAATTAGGAGGTATTTAAGGGTTATGGATTTAGCGGGTAAGAACGTATTAATCACTGGTGGTGGCAGAGGCATGGGCAGGAAGTTTGCCGTTGATATGAAAAGTGCGGGTGCAAAGCCCTACGTTGTCGATGTGGTGCAGGAAAACCTCGATGCCCTCAAGGCAGAGACCGGCATAGAGGGAGATATACTTGACGTATCAAAGGAGAGCGAAGTAGAGGCATTTTTTAACAAGTATGTTGACGCCCACGGCGCCCCTGACGTCCTGATCAACAACGCCGGCATAACGTCGGATGCACTGTTTATACGGAAGAAGGGTGATGAAATAACCAAGTTCCCCATGTCAAACTGGGAAAAGGTCATCGGGGTCAATCTCACGGGCGTGTTTTTGTGCGCAAGAGAGGCTGCCTACCATATGGTAAAAAAGGACGTAAAGGGTGTGATCATCAACATCTCATCGATCAGCCGTTCGGGCAACCTCGGACAGACCAACTACACGGCCACCAAGTCCGGCGTTGACGGCATGACAGTGACCTGGGCAAAGGAGCTATCCAGATACGGCATACGGGTAGCGGCAATAGCCCCCGGATACATTAACACCGAAATGGTCGCCAAGATCAGACAGGACGTCCTTGACAAGATCATCGCCCAGATCCCCGTGGGCAGGCTCGGTGAGATGGAGGAGATATCAAAGACCGCCAGATTCATCGTTGAAAACGACTTCGTTACCGGTAGGATATTCGAAGTTGACGGCGGTATGAGGATATAGCTTTATACGACGATAAACAAGACAACTGGTCTTCCTGCCCCGCTAAAGGCAGAAGACCAGTTTTTTTCGGCTCAGGCAGTGTAATGTTTGGCACCAACACCGACGGCTACAGCCATAAGGCTCACCCCCATGACCACATAGTGGAATCTGGTAAGAAGCCCAAATACCTTATTCATATCGTGCTGTGCCTCACCGCTGAATATCTTCGCAAACACTTTTGCCTCAAACATCAGGACAAGGAAATAGAACGTCCACACAAACAACATTATCGTCGGACCTATTCCGCGAAGGGTAAAGAGGCTCTTGTATTCCTCTGTCATCATCAAAAGCAGCATCCCCGTTACGCCGACAAAAAAGACACATATCTTCGCTATCTTGGCAAACCGATGCTCCACTCCCTGGAAAAACATCACCTTCTCAAACGATTGTTCCATCCTCATTATCATCGGAAAGACGATTATTGTAACAAACACCACACCACCGATCCAAATAACAACACTAACGACGTGTATCGCCGTCAACAAAGCAATTGCCATTGCAACCTCCTATATGTATATATTTTTTTTGTTAATTTGCCTACTACTATTATCCACGATGACTATTATATCATAATATGAAGTATATCATAACTTTGAAATTATTTATAGCAACTTTTACTTGCATGTGATAAAAGAACCTTAATATGAAGCGAGCTATCAGATGAAGTCATTTTTGGTCATATACTTCTCCGTATATGGGCTGATGCACTACTACCTGCTGAGGGGGATTGCCCTGAGCACTCACCCGGGTCCCGTGGTGAGGGTGGCCATTTTGCTGCTGGCGCTCCTTATGATTAATGCCCCTATGCTTGTGCGCTACACCGAACGACACGGCTACGAGCAAACCGCTATTGTCATCTCCCACGTGGGATATCTGTGGATGGGGTTTGTGCTGATTGCCGTTTCAGCGTTGTTCGTTAGCGATCTGTGCCGATTCGGTATAAATCTTTTTATGTCTGCTGGAGGTAAACTTGACAGGATGGTGATGTTGCCAATGGTGGTATCGCTGCTGCTGTCGGTGTATGCGTATTTCGAGGCGCTTCATGTCACTACGGAGCGCCTGACCATAAGCCACCCAAAGATACCGGCGGGTGTGAGTATCAAGGTCGTGCAGGTATCGGACGTACACATTGGGCTTATCGTGAGACATGACAGGTTAAAGCGGATATTTGACGTCGTCAACAAAGAGCAACCGGACGTGCTTGTCTCCACGGGGGACTTCGTTGACAGTCAACTGGACAACCTCGACGTGCTTGCCGCCAATATAAGCTCAATCCCCGCCACGTATGGGAAGTTTGCCTGTCTGGGCAATCATGAGTTTTATGCAGGCACAACCCAATCTGTGAGGATTACGCAGGAGGCCGGCTTTACGGTACTGCGGGGGCAGGGCGTGACAGTTGGGGGCTTTCTCAACATTGCGGGGGTCAGTGACTACACCATCGGCGATGAATCCTCAGAGAGAGAGGTCTTAACGAGGCTTCCGGGGCAGAACTTTACCATCCTGCTAAAACATCGCCCAACGGTTGACACGGACAGCGCCGGGGGCTTTGCTCTGCAACTCTCCGGTCACACCCACAAGGGGCAGATATTCCCCTTCAGCATACTGACATATTTTCACTATCCAATCCACGCCGGATTGTTAAGGCTCCGCGATGACGCATACCTCTACGTATCAAGAGGCTCCGGTACCTGGGGACCCCCCATGCGGTTGTTCTCCCCCCCGGAGGTAACCGTCATCACCCTGGAAAACAAATAGTGGTTTCAAGGTATCCTCATTTATAGCAGATTTCGATTGGATTAAATACAAAATACATGGCATTTTTACGGGGTCAAGGGGGCTGGCTCCCTTGCAGGGGGTTCTGAAGGGCCAGGAGCGTCCTGGAGCGAAAAAGAAGGCGGAGCCGCCCCTTTCTTTTCTCTCTTACGGTGCCCCGTCAGCCCCCCAGGTTTCAGCCTATTGAATCTGCCACTCCGTACCAAGCACCGCCGGTAAGCCGCCAAGTGACAACTGCGTACCATCCATGAGCCAGATGCATATCTCTCCGGTTGCGGTATTACGCCAGACTATGTCTCTCTTGCCGTCGCCATTAAAGTCGCCAACGCTTATGATCTGCCACTGCGTGCCGGCCTTGGCCGTCAGATCGCCGCCGGTTATGGTTGTGCCGTTCATAAGCCATGTGTAGACCATGTCGTTTTCGGTGTTGCGCCACAGGAGATCGCTCTTGCCGTCGCCGTTGAAATCGCCCACGTTGACTATCTGCCACTCCAGGCCAACCGTCGCCGGTGAACCGCCACCCGCTATCGTTGCACCGTTCATCAGCCAGATGTAGACCATGCCGGTTGATATGTTGCGCCACAGGATGTCGGTCTTGCCATCGCCGTTAAAATCGCTCACGCACGCAATCTGCCACTCAGTTCCAACCGTCCCCGGGGAACCTCCGGCCTTACCGTTCATAAACCATATGTAGGTCATCCCGGTTGAGGTGTTTATCCACAGGACGTCGCTGGTGTCGTCGCCATCAAAGTCGCCTGAACTCACGACCTGCCAGTCGGAGTCAACCGCCGATGGTTGTGACAGCGACGATGGTGAGGCGCCGCCTGCTATGTTTGCGCCATTCATGAACCACGTGTAGACCATCCCGTTTGAGGTATTGCGCCACATTATGTCGCTCCTGCCATCACCGTTGAAGTCGCCTATGCTTTCGATCTGCCATTCATGGCCGAGCGTTGCCGGTGAACCGCCTCCTGCAACGTTTGTCCCGCCCATAAGCCAGATGTAGACCATCCCGGTTGAGGCGTTACGCCAGACGATGTCCGTGTTGCCGTCGCCGTTGAAGTCGCCCATGCTTTCGATCTGCCACTCGTCGCCGAGCGTTGCCGGTGAATCGCCGCTTGCTATGTTGATCCCGTTCATCAGCCACGTGTAGACCATGCCGTTTGACATGTTCCGCCACAGGATGTCGCTCTTGCCGTTGCCGTTAAAATCCATCCTGGGGATTCTGCACAGCAGGCAGACGCCCTGGGTAAAGCTGACGGACACGCTCCTGTTTGACGACATCGCTACGGTACACTGGTTGCCGCTGGTGGAGTCGCATCCCGTCCAACCCCCGAACTTTGAGTCCTGCGTCGGAGTTGCCGTCAGGGTAACGGACGTCCCGCTGCTGTACGTTGCCGTGCCGGTGTTGTCACTCCAGGTGAGGGTGCCCGTTGAGGCTGTGACCGTGCCGGAGCCGGACTTCGTCACGGTGAGGGCGTAGGTAGTTTGACCCTGAGAGGAGAAGGTTGCCGTAACGTTCTTAGCGGCGCTCATTGTAACGGTGCACTGATTGCCGTTTGTGGAGTCGCATCCTGTCCAGTTGTCAAACTTTGAGCCGGTATCGGCCGCCGCCGTCAGGGTCACGGATGTCCCGCTGGTGTATGTTGCCGTGCCGGTGGTTCCGGTCCAGGTGAGGGTACCCGTTGAGGCTGTTACAGTGCCAGAACCATTGCCTGTCTTGCTTACGGTAAGGGCGTAGGTTGTGGTCTGTGTTGAATTAACCGCTATATACGCTCCCCTGGAGGAATAATCGGTTTTGCCGTCGCTGTCTGTTACATGCAGCGTTACGGAATAGGTACCCGGGACCGTATATGTATTTGTCGGGTTTTTTGATGTGCTGTCTATGACCCCGTCGTTTTCAAAGTCCCATTGCCATGATGTGATATTCCCTAGTGAGAGGTCGGAAAACGTCACGGGCGTATTGATAACAACCGTTGTCGTTGAGGCGCTGAAATCGGCCTTTAGGGTGGTTGTGTTTGCCACGGATGTATCCCACAGGCTTTCGGTGCCATCGACATCAAATGCCGTTACTACGTAGTACCATAAGGTTGCCGTATCACTTGATGCCCAGTCATGATAAGTGTTAAACGACGTAGTATCCTTGTCGGAGCTTGCAAGCAGGGTGAAGTCCTCCTGATCAAAGGTTTTTCCATAGATGTTATACCCTGCAACACCGGCAGTTGTGGATTTAGTCCACGTTAACAGGGCCTTCCCGCTGCTGTTTTGCGATGTTATATTTGTAGGGGGTGCGACCTTGCTGGTGATGGTTAATACGTTGGAGTTGGTGTCAAGGGCAATTGACAGATTGAAGGTACCGTTTTTGTAGAAGCCATTTTTTGTGGCCTCGGCCCCTGAGCCGTTTGAAATGTTTAAAGAGGCTGCGTTTACGGTAAACAATCCGGCACTGCCCTTGAGGTCAACGGTGTAGGTTCCATTGACGGGGTTGTTTATAAAGATGGATGAGGAGGAATCGCCCAGATTCAACGTGGTGTTGGGGATGTTTTCCTCTACTTGGTTTGTGATGAAGTTTAGTCCCTCAGTTCTATGTTGAGGGTCTGTCATGTAAGGCTGGACACCACCGGTTAGGTAAAGACTAAAAGTTGTGGCAGGTGTTGTGGCTGATGCTGCGGCTTTGGGTATTGAGCGTATGGGGGGAATTTTGATATCTGTCAAATATTTGTAGATTTCGTTCTGCATATCTTCAGATTTAAGCACCTCGGGATGTGTACCGTAACTGCCTGGTTTATAATCAATATCCTTTAAGGGATCTATCGCTTTTTCAGCAACTACGGTACCATCACCAATATTGGACGCTACTAATTCGGGGATAAATGGCACGTTAGTTGTCCCTATTGTTATACTTGTTGGACATCCATCCTCATACAAACCTGTACATTTTTTAACATTTATGTACTCAGCGGTTGTTTTGTCAATTGTCATAAACAGAGCGGTTTGAACGCATGAAGGGTCGGTTGAGGGACAACCACCTTTAGATATCATTCTCCCCTTATTGCCATTGCTGTTAAGGTTGTTTAAAAAACTGTTAACGTAACCTGTTGCGGGTGTAGTATCTGGTGTAGATTTATTAACCCACACTTTTAAAAAATCGTAGGTTGGAAATAGATTTCCTATTCCCTTTAAAAGTTTTCTGGTAAAGATTTTTAACGTTTTGTTGTCCAAGGCTTTACAGTTTCCTTTTAACATGCGGTTACAATTCTCTATTGTTGTATCGTAATATATGTTAGTAAAGACACCTCCTGCTGTATCCCAGATACCATATGTGGTTAAAGAATCTGCCTTTTTGGGATCCCCTCCTTCCCATTGAAAATACGTGTTTGCTGAACCTTCATTAGGGGTCTCTAACATCACAAACTTTTCAATGTCGTTTGCATAACTATTGCTTTGAATATATGTTCGCGTTAGAAGTCCCCCCATACTATGAGCAACTACATATACTTTTGTATAGCCTGTCAACTTTTTTGCCCTCTCAATCATGGGTTTAAGATAATGCTCCCATGGCGTTTTACCGTTACATGCAGCCTCATCCAAAGAAAGCCGCCAATCATATGGAGCCTCAAAAACAGTGAATCCATTCTTATCAAAAAGCTCCTTGAATTCCCTAAAAGATACAGGCCTAACTACTCCTAATACGGTTGGATCGAATACTTCCAAGGATTTTGAACAAATTTTTTCGGGAAGTCTAACCTTCACCGTATTGTTCATCCAACCGAAATCTTGAGCCGACCATCCACTCTCACTTGACCCCATGATACCTGGTACAAAGATTAACGGTTTATTCTTATTGTTAAATAACTTTATTGGCCATGTTCGATTAAAGCCACTTCCAATAGTGCCTTCATAAACCTTACTTCCATCAGACGAGGCTGCCTTAATGACATGAGAGGATAGTGGTTCGTTGTGGATTATAATATATCGCCCATCGTTTCCAGTTTTATAACTATCTAATGACATAGAAAGATCAGCCTTCCATAACACCACCGTCGCATCTTTTTCTGGAACCCCATTGTAAGACACCGTGCCGACTATCTGCGCCAACGACGACGCTGAACCAGTAAACGTAGCCGTCACGTTTTTTGCCGCCGACATCGTTACCGTGCAAGTCGATGTTGTCCCTGTGCAGTCCCCAATCCAACCGGTGAAGGTCGAGCCTGAGTTTGGCGTTGCTGTGAGGGTTACAGAGGTAGACGTGTCTGCATCATAAGACGCTGTACCAGTAGTACCGTTCCAGGTAAGTATACCAGGTGAGATAGAGACTGTTCCAGACCCTGTACCAGATTTTATAACTGTCATGGTTGGTCGTATTATTGGACAGGTAGCTGCTGTGATTGAAAAATCCCAGGCAGTACTTGTTGTCCCTGTACAGTTGGGAGTAACAGCGACTTTGATTTTGCTAGAACTTCCAGAAAAGGAAAGATCAACGGATTCCCAACCGTTAGGATTTGTCCACAAATAACTTGTACAAATGGTGTCTAAATATGTTATGATCAAAAAGTGCAAAGCGATACCGAACTTATGATACAAAGAAAATTTGAAGTACTCAAAGATGTTTTAGACGAACAAGGCAGACGAATGTGGGCTGCAGTGGAAGCCGAGGCATTGGGACGAGGAGGAGTTACTTCAGTTTCCAGATCTACTGGTCTTTCGCGGACAACGATATATGAAGGAATTAGACGTATTGCTGAATCAAAGGAAAAACCTTCAAAAGGGAAAAAGAAGATACGTTTACCTGGAGGTGGACGCAAGCCGGTTGTTGAAACAGACCCATCCGTGCTTGTAGATATTGAGGGGTTGGTAGATCCGGTTACCCGAGGAGACCCTGAGTCTCCATTACGGTGGACCTGTAAGAGTGTTCGTAATCTTGCTGTTGCTCTTCAAAACCAAGGACATGTGATTGGTAGACAAAAAGTTG
>NZ_JMFO01000019.1 GCF_000714715.1 Candidatus Magnetobacterium casense | reverse complement strand
AAAAGCACGTGAGAATGTTGATTCTGATGGTATATCTTGTATTTTAGCAAATCCACATATCTTTCTCAGATTTGGCATCGTTTTTAGAGATTCTATCAAAAGACTTGTCGTAGGGTAATTATAGACAACTTTGGCTACAAACGCTCTGCCAATTGCATACCTCTCCTTGAGTTTACGACCTATGCATTGACTGTCTACCCACCACATATGTCTTTCTATCTGAACTATCTCCAGGATTGTAACTAACTGCTTTTGTTTCTTGGTTATTGGATCGGTAAGTATTTCTTCCAACTCTGGGAACAGTACCCGTTGTATATTTCCTGCTAACCATGATATACTCTCTAATAACATTATGTTCTCCTTTTAATCTATTATATTTAGGTGTTATATTATAGCACAAAGAGAACTAAAAAAGGTTTAGTTTAGGAGTTTTGCAAGAGGCTCTATAATTTTTCTTTTGTTTCCATAACCTCCTTCTTGGCTTCATTGCAAGATATATCCTTAAACGCTACATTGCTCCTTATATTTACAAACTGCATTCTTCTTATTATAGCGTAAGTGCTTGCTGTTACGCAATCAAAGCAGGATTGCCGCAGGGTGAAAATTCATCCTTTTATATAGTTGTTGTGGTAAAATGTAAAATCGTGATATTATAAAGCAGACGATTACATATATGGAAAAAGAGCGCATATTACTTGTAGATGACGATGCGATACTGATAACGGGATTGCAGAGATTACTCCAGGGCTGGGGTTATGATGTAGCCGGGATGGTCTATTCCGGTGAGGAGGCCGTTATACAGGCCAGAGAGATGTTACCGGACCTGATACTGATGGATATCAACCTCGGCGGCAAACTCGACGGCGTGGAGACGGCACAACAGATAAAGGCCGACCTCAACATCCCGGTGATATATCTGACGGCCTACCTTGATAAGGACATCATCGAACGGGTGGAGAAGACAAACCCCTTCGGCTATATATTAAAGCCCTTCCAAGAGAGCGAACTGTATGCGGCCATAAAGATAGCCCTGTACAACAGCAAGGCAGAGAAGATACTTACGCTGCACTATCATATACAAAACGTCCTGAATGCAATAGTTCGGATTTCGCTGGAGCCCATATCACTGACCGAGCAGATGGGCATGGTGCTGGATACGATTATAACGATCCCGTGGTTGGAGTTTGAGTCCAAGGGGGCTATTTTTCTCTTGGGGCAGCGTGAAGACGTCCTTGAGATGCGGGTGCAGAGGGGACTTTCCGAGCAATTGTTAAGCCTCTGCAAGCATGTCCCATTTGGCAAGTGTCTCTGTGGCATGTCGGCTGCCACCGGTGAGATCGTCTTTGCCGACAACGTTGACGACCGCCACGACATAAGGTTTGATGGCATGATGCCGCATGGGCATTTCTGCGTACCGATCATATTTACCAACAAACTCCTTGGCGTGCTCAACCTGTACCTCAAGGCGGGTCACGTCAGAAGCCCCATGGAAGAGGAGTTCCTGATGGCAGTATCCAACACCCTTGCCGGCATCATAGCACGCCGGGGTGCCGAGGAGGAGCTGGAACGTGTAAAGCGTCAGAATGAGCTGATCCTCAACTCAGCCGGTGAGGGCATATATGGCCTCGATACCAACGGACAGATAACCTTTGTAAACCCCGCAGCAGCCAAGATGCTCGGCTGGCAACTACAGGAACTGTTGGGTCAGCCATATCACTGCATCAAGCACAACTCCAACTCCGGCAACACAGGCCATGCCGATCAGGACTGCCTGATATACAAGGCTTTTAAGGAAGGCAACGTCTATCGCGTCGAGGACGAAGTCTTCTGGAGAAAGGATGCCACGAGCTTTCCTGTAGAGTACGTGGCAACGCCGATTGTTAATGAGCATGGAACCCTCTCCGGGGCTGTGGTCGTCTTTAACGATATGGTTGAGAGAAAGAAGGCGCAGGCCGAAAAGATGGCGGCCCTCGGTCAACTGGTCTCCGGGGTTGCCCATGAGATAAACACCCCCATTGGTAATGCCGTCTTATCCGCCTCGCACCTGCAGGAAAAGACGCAGGATATTTTAGCCCTGTTTCAGGACAACAAGATGACAAAGGGGGCACTACAGAGATACATAGAGGTCGTCAGAGAGGACAGCGACATAATCCTGAAAAACCTCCTGCGCTCCTCCGACATGATCAAGAGCTTCAAAATGGTCTCAGGCGACCAGACAAGTCAGCAACGCCGACGCTTTGACCTCAGAGGCTACATAGAGGATATCATGCTGGGGCTCAAGCCTATGATAAAAAAGACCTCACACCGCATCACGATGAACTGCGCCCCGGGGATAGAGATAGACAGCTATCCGGGGGCCTTTGCACAGGTAATCACAAACCTGATCATGAATTGCCTCACACACGCCTTTGAAAGAAAAGATGGCGGCATCATAGATATTTCGGCAGTGCACAAGCAAGGCAACGTCGTCGTAACAGTCAGCGACAATGGCAAGGGGATACCGGAGGCAATCCTGGGCAAGATATTTGACCCCTTTTTCACGACAAATCGTCAGGCAGGCAACACCGGACTTGGCCTGCATATAGTGTATAACATCGTACATCAAACCCTGCAAGGGGACATCCATTGCCAGAGCGCCGAAAAGTCAGGAACAAACTTTACGATCTCAATACCCAGGGAGCTGCCATGCACAGTGAACCAATAAATTGCCTCTGGGATATGCCGGAGTCCATGCCGGAGGACTCGGAACCTTACCTTTTTTTTGAGGAAGACACCCCCCCGCAATTACAGGTCGATGCACAGGCCGATGCGGACGCTTCCGCCTGGAAGGTGATAATCGTTGATGACGAACCGGAGGTACACAGGGCAACGAGGGCCACGTTGGTTGACTTTGTCTTTCAGGAGAGGCAGTTGCATTTTGTATCAGCCTTTTCGGCAAAGGAGGCCAGGCAGGTGATCAAGGACAACGCCGATGTGTCTGTCATAATCCTTGATGTGGTGATGGAGAGCGAGCAGGCCGGCCTGTCTCTTGTCAGGTACATCCGGCAGGAGTTGGGCAATAAGCACGTCCGGATATTGATCAGGACGGGGCAACCGGGCATAGCCCCCGAAAAATCCGTGATCGTGGACTATGACATCAACGGCTTCCTGGACAAGGGTGACCTGACGATACAGAGATTTTATACGGCCATTATTACATGTCTGCGCTCCTATTGCGACATCCGGCAATTAGAGGAGACAAACGTTGCGCTTAAGGTGGAGATGGAAAGACGCATAAAGGCCGAAAAGGCGATGATTGAAAAAGAGCGTCAGGCTGCCATTGGCCTTGCCATTGCCCAGATAATCCACGGCACTAAAAATATCCTTAATGCCCTCCAGGGGGGTAAGTACATCATAAATGTTGCCCTGACTGACAACAACATCGAGCTGTTGAAAGAGGGCTGGGGCGTTACCGAGCTTGGCATCGCACGCATGGAGACCCTGACGGCAGACCTGCTCAACGTCTCACGCACCGGTAAGCTGCAACTGCACCCAGGCTCCATCAATGACCTGGTACGGGAGATCACAACGCCCTTCCAATCGTTGCAGACTGGCTCAATGCCACCGGAGGTAGAGGTCATCGCCGAACTGGACGATACCCTGCCGGTCTTTTCCTTCGACTACAAGGCCCTCCATACTGCCCTGATGAACCTCGTCTCTAACGCAACAGATGCCTGCAGGGACAAGAAATATGCAGACAACGACAGGGCCAGGGTGGTTATCCGAACCCACTGCCGGCAGACTGGTTTTGCTGCCATAGAGGTCAGCGACAACGGTTGTGGTATCAGGGAGTCGGATATGGAAAATATCTTTACCATGTTTTATTCTACCAAGTACCTCAACGGCAACGGACTTGGCCTGCCCATTACAAAGAAGATCGTTCAGGAGCATGGCGGAGAAATTACGGTTAGCTCACACAGGGGACACGGAACAACATTCTTGATAGAACTCCCCATAAAGCAAGAAAAGGGCCTGCCCCATTGACCCCTTTTTAACTCTCATGACATAAGGTTGATTATGCACAATATTCGTATCCTCTTTAAAAAGCAGGGTAATTTTTATTTAACGGTTAAAAGGCATGGATTCCTGCTTTCGCAGGAATGACAATTACAGCCGTTTTCCAAGTGTGCCTGCCCCTGGCTCGAACAGGGGTCATTCCTGGCTTGACCAGGAATCCAGGATGCGTAAAAGTATAGTTACCATGAAATATAAAGAAGATACCAATATTCCTATAATCACATAAATATTTACAAGAAAAAATATGTTACAATATAAAAGCGTACAACAATAAAATTAATATGCAACAGAAAAAAGGCTTATACACTGTACACTGAAAAGAACATAGACAAACAGACAGGTGAATCGGAAGGATATACATCCTATGGAGACCTGACTGAATTAAACGAACACAAAGAGCTTCTTGATACGGTAGGCAAAGAGACGCTGGAGAGGATAGCCAGGAGTTATCTTGATTTGCTTGAAACCTCTGCGGCTATATATGAGGCCGATGGTAGCTATGCCGTAGCGCTTTTCACCTCCAGCTATTGTAAGTTTCTGGATATGGCATCAAGAAATCTGTGCATGACTGCCGACAATGCAGAGGCCCTTGCCTGCGGTAAGTGGCTATGTCATCAATCATGCTGGACGAGTGCGTCACGGATTACGATTGAGACGGGTGACTCTTATGATTTAAGGCCATGCGAGGGGGGGATCAATATATATGCAGTCCCAATAAAGGGATTTGGTAAGGTCATTGGTTCTCTGAATTTTGGATATGGTTCTCCGCCATCAGAGGATAGCGCTATCGGGGAGTTGGCCGAAAAATATCAGGTTGACAGGGAAAAATTAAAAGAGCTTGCACGGGGCTATAAGGCAAGACCCGACTACATCATAGAGGCCGTAAAGCGGTTTGCGGTATTAGCCGCAGAATTAATTGGCGAGATATATGAGCGTAAGAAGCTGGAGGGCAACTTAACAGAGAAAGAGCAACAGTTACATGCCGCATTTGACTTCAGCACAATTGCCATAGCCATAACCTCTGTTGAGAAAGGATGGATAGATGTAAATAACAGGCTATGTCAGATGCTCGGATATCCAAAGGATGAACTGATGAAGATGACTTGGATTGAGATAACCCATCCGGAGGACATCGAACCTGATGTGGCGTTATTTAATCAGGTGCTTGACGGTAAAATGGACGGTTACGAAATGGAAAAACGCTTTATCCGAAAGGACGACACCATATTATATACAAAGCTGTGGTTGAATTGCAGACGCAATGAGGATGAGTCAGTGAGATATTGTGTAGCCTTGATAGAAGACATCTCTGAACGTAAGGCATTAGAGGAAGAATTAAACGAACTCACTGTCAACCTCAAGAGAAGGGTAAAAGAGGAAGTCGAAAGAAACAGAGAAAAAGACCAGTTAATGTATGAACAGTCCAGGCATATAGCAATGGGTGAGCTGTTGGTCAACATTGGCCATCAATGGCGACAACCCCTGACCGTCGTAGGCCTTCTGGCTCAGGATATTTTGGATGCGTACTTGTACAATGAGTTGAACGAGGCATACATCAGGGAAAATATCAAGTCCATTACGGACGAACTGATGGGGCTGTCAAAAACCATAGACAATTTCAAGAGCTATTACATAACAGACCCTAAAAAAACAAAAAGCAGGATTGAAGATGAAATCAACAACACACTATCACTGATAGATGGCTATTTCAGGATCAAAGGGGTGAAGATTTATAAGGAATTTGCTGAAGGATTAACCGTAAATCTTTTCCCTAATGAATTTGCCCAGGTCATACTGAATATATTAAACAACATAAAGGATGTATTTGAAGAGAGGTGTATTAATGACGGCACGATTAAAATAAAGACATATAAAGAACCCAACACTGATAAGGCAGTAATAACTATCAGTGACAATGGAGGAGGAGTGAGTGAGGACATTATCGGTAAAATCTTTGATCCGTATTTTACCACCAAACATAAGTCCAGGGGAACAGGACTCGGCTTATACTTTGCCAGGGTTATTATAGAAAAGAGTATGAAAGGCAGTATTACTGCAAGAAATGTTAACGGGGGCTGCGAATTAAGGATAGAGATATGACAAACGAAGCGATACTAAAGGCATTAACGGTTCTCTACGTAGAGGACGACGAGTTTATAAGAAAGATGCTGGGGCGTTTTTTAAGACGAAGGGTTGCAGTTGTCTATGACGCATGCAATGGCAAGGAGGGTTTAGACGCCTACATCAAATATCAGGAGGAAATCGATATTGTAATAACTGACATAGAGATGCCGGTAATGAACGGAATAGAGATGATTGAACGGATATTTGCGATAGATCACTCCCAACCAATCATAATCACCACCGCATACAAAGACGAGGAACATATGAGCGAAAAGGTCTGCTTAAACGTCATAAAGCCAATAGATGAAGAGATGTTGCTTAAGTGTATAATACATTGCGTAGAGACGAAGGCAAAACATAAAGAGGGGGCTAGTTAATCAAACAGACAAAAAGGCTCTGACAGTCAGATATTTAATTCCATTTTCCTTCCTTGATTTCATAGACCCTGTGTAGTCCGGTAATCCCTTTGAGTTCAAAGAGACCTATCAGTCTGCTGCTTATGCCTTCCATTTTGCTTGCCTCCTCAACGGCCGTTTCTGTTATAAAGATGCGGTCAACCAACGGCATCTGTTCCTTGCTGATCCCGCCTGCTATGGAGATGATGTCTGAGGGCTTGACGCCTTCAACGCGGAAGGTCATGTTTGTGGCCACGCCAAGTCGGTCACCTTTAGCATCCACCGTTGTTTCGCCGAAGTTGATGGCAAAACGCAGCTGAATTATCTGTGTTTCATCGGCGGTCCTGTTGTGTATTGCGATGTCGTTAAGGACGTCTACGGCAAAGCGCACGGCGTTTTCCACCTTTGGAAAGGTTATCAGAAAGCCATCCCCGGTGCTCTTTAAAAACTGAAACCTCTGCTTCTTGGCCATTGGACGCACCACGTCGGTTAATATCCTCGTCAGTATAAGTGCAAATCTGTCGCCGTACTTGTTGGCAATCCCCGTGGAATTACACAGGTCTATTACCAATATGGCCTCGGAACGGATAGTGCCCTCTTCGGGGATCGTGTCAGGGACGCTCTTGATTATTGTTGTGTCATGCGGGTCCTTGCCGGTGAGTTCTCTTAATACCCTTGCTGCCTCCGTGACGACCTCTTCGTCTTCGTTGGCGTCGTTTATGCACTTTTTTATGGCAGATACGGCCTCAACCATCCTCAACTCCCCAAAGGCCTTTAGCGTCTCAATGCGCACGTGTTTGTTGGGGTCCTTTAGCAGCATAAGGAGCAATTCCCTCACGTCGGCACCACCCATGGCGACAAGCGTTTGCGGTACGACCATTCTTACCTCATCGGGGCTTTTTATGACGAATTTTTTAAGCAGTTTCAGCGACTCTTTCCTGACCTCTTCTTCGGTGGCGTCTTTGAGGGCATCGGGGTTATTTGTCAGGGACTCAACCATTTTTATCTGTCCAAAGGCCCTCAGGGCCTCCAGGCGGATTTGTTTTTTCGGGTGTCCCAATATCGCTACCAGTGGGCGTACCACGTTGGGGGTACCAATAGTGCCAAGTGCTCGTGGAATGTGCCAGTTTACGTAGTCGTCGTCCATCTTTGCATACAACGGGGCAACGGCACGCGGGTCCTTTATCAACCCCAGTGATATTATGGCCTTCTCCCTGACCCACCAGTCAGTATCGTCCAGGGCAAAGATCAGCGCCTCCAAGGCCAGCTTGTCCGGTACCTTGATGAAGAACTCCACCGAACACCTGCGTAGATTCTCATCCTGATCGGTTATCATCGCTATGAAGAACTTGACAATGTTTTCGCCCCGTATCTCCGACAACGCATCCGTGGCAATCTGCTTGACCCACCAGTCGGAGTCCCTCATGGCAGCAATGAGTACATCGATGGTCTTGGGGTCCTTTATGCCATTGAGCACGCCAACGGCACAGCGCCTGACGTTTACATCACGCTCCTTCATCAGTTGGATCAGGTTGGGCACTATCGAGGCATCCCCGATGCGGATGAGGATATCCATTGCTGCCTGTCTGATTAAGATATCG
This sequence comes from Candidatus Magnetobacterium casense, assembly GCF_000714715.1. Taxonomy (GTDB): domain Bacteria; phylum Nitrospirota; class Thermodesulfovibrionia; order Thermodesulfovibrionales; family Magnetobacteriaceae; genus Magnetobacterium; species Magnetobacterium casense. The sequence goes on along the minus strand of NZ_JMFO01000019.1, from coordinate 56,989 downwards.
ACGTCCTTGAGGAGTTCTATGATGTGGGGTGCGGCCCTCTTGTCTCCCATGATGCCAATGGCTTCCAGGGCGGCCTTCCTCGTATATGCGTCCTCCTCCAGGAGCTTATGTATAAATAAATCAAGACTTGCCGTGTCCTTCATCACGCCCAGCATACGCATTGCCGTAATCCGAATGTTTAAAGACTTGTCTTTGACGGCCTCCCTGATCAGTTTCAGTGCGGCATCTCCGCCTATCTCTCCCAGTATGCTCAGACAGCTTCGCTTGAACTCAACATCGCCATCTGCATACATCGACAGGAGCTTTGGTACACAGGCAGGGTTTTTAAACGCAAGCAGCAACTCAAGCGCACTGCTGCGTAAGATGGGGTTTGCCCCACGCAGGTATTCAACCAGGTAGGGGATGGAGTCGGCCCTCCACTTCCTGTTTATGATGTCCTTGGCGGCTACCCGCACAATCTCCTGAGGGTCACCCAACAGGGGCATTACGTCGGCAATAAGCTCCTTTGTACACAGGACATCCAGCAGACCCTTCACCTTATGGATACGCATATGATTGTTTTTAAAGGCGTCGATCACACGTGGAAAGGCCTTACGGCCATAGGCTGCTATCTCTGTATACAGCCGTTTCTCTTCACTCTCTCCACTTGCTTCCTCCAGACTGTTGAGGAGTTTCTTTATTTTTATACCTTCAAATAACATTCAACCCCTATGACACCTTGTATTTACTACCCATCACCAACCCGTTCTTTGCCAAAACGCAACTCACACCCTATCCCCCCTCTAAGCTCACCATGCCCTGAATGAGACATATGATACCGTACCGGGGGTGACAAAGGTTACTTCTTGAGAATATGGTTCTCCGCCCTGAGACTCACCAGGGCAGAGGTTGTCTGCCTCAGACGTTCCACCAGGGTATAGAGGAGCAAGCGAAACTCCTCGGAGGTCTTGCTTATCTCTTCCTCCAGGAAGTCTTTGTCGATGATACCCAGCACGACGTTGCCTTCGGCCACGGCTGAGGCCGAGCGTGGTTGTCTGTCCAGAAAGCTCATTTCGCCAAAGTAGTCACCCTTTTCAAGATGGGCGATTTCGACAAGTTCACCCTGGATGGTTTTTATAATGCGCACCTTACCTTCAAGGATCAGATACGTACCTTCACCAAACGAACCCTCTTTCAGTATAACCTGGCCATCTTTATAGCTCTGTTTAACCACAATCCTTCTCATCTCTTAATCCTTAAATATAAATATGATATACATATCTTTCATAGTATGATAGCATAATGAATGAGTAAAAATAAAACGGGTATACTGAAATGTGACACAGTTTTTTTCAGGCATGATAATTGAGTGTGAAATAATGGGGTCAAGGGGACTTCTTTGTGCCCGGGGTGGCTCACCCCTCCCCTTGCGGGGGGTTCTGAAGGGGCCAGGTGCGACTTTTATGGCAGGGGTGCCTCACCCCCTGGAGCGAAAAAGAAGCGGAGCCGCCCCTTTCTTTTCTCTTACGGTCAAATGCGATTGGGCTGAGGGAGGGGGAAGATCGGGTTACAAATTGTGTACTTGCTGTAAAAACGGGTCTGAGGGACTTGTCACCGTGCGTACAGTGGCATTTTCTATGGCGATGATCCTGTCGGCGTTGCTGATGGTTGAAAGTCTGTGAGCGATGATAATGGTTGTTCTGTCTTTCATAAGCCCCTCCAGTGCCTTTTGTACGAGTGCTTCTGAGGCGTTGTCGAGCGATGATGTAGCCTCATCGAGGATCAGGATTGGGGGGTTTTTAAGCAGCGCCCTGGCTATGGCAATCCGCTGCCTCTGCCCCCCGGAGAGCGACAGACCCCGTTCGCCAACAATGGTGTCAAAGCCCTCGGGCAGACGCTCGATAAACTCTGTTGCATAGGCCATCTCCGCCGCCCACTGTATCTGCTCAAAGTTGCACCGGGCATTGCCAAAGGCGATGTTTTCCCTTATTGTGTCGTTAAACAGGACGATGTCCTGACTGACCGTGGCTATCAGCCCTCTGAGGGATTGGATGTCAAGCTCCCTGATGTCAATGCCATCGAGCTTTATGCTGCCTGCACTGGGGATGTAGAACCGTGGCAGCAGGTTGACCAACGTACTCTTGCCGGTGCCACTGGGGCCAATGATGGCCAATACCTCGCCCTTTTTGATCGTAAGGTTTATGTCGCTTAACACGGGCGGGTCATCGGGATTGTAGCGAAACGTCACCGACTCAAGGCTGATGCAATCGTTAAACTGAGTGATCTCAACCTTGCCCGTGTCTTCCACGGGAGTCTCCAGCACGTGATCAATCCGCTCAAGGGCCGCCCTGATCCCCTGAAGAGTGGTGTACGCCTCGCCAATCAGCTTGGCGGGACTAAAGACAAGGTATATGGCCGTCAGGATGGAGGCAAAGTCTCCGGGCGTGATCTTGCCCGACACCACCTGCATCCCGCCATAGAACAACACCGAGCCAATGGCCAGACCGGTCATGAAGTCCACAACCAGTTTGTTGAGTTCCTTGTACTTTATGGCCTTGATGTTGTCCTTGTAGACGTCCATGGCAGCCCCGATAAAGCGTTCATTTCGGTAGACCTCGCGGTTAAATACCTTGATGACCCTCACGCCGGTTATGGATTCCGATAGTTTGTGGGTCAGAAGGGACATGTTTTTCTGTGCCGCTGCAACTTTTTGTTTTACCTTTTTGCCGAGTTTCTTTGCGCTGATGCCGAGCCCTGGCACCAGGAGCAGGCTTAACAGCGTCAGGTCCCACTTCCGGTAAAAGGCGATCCCCAGGAGAATGAAAATCTTCGGTATTTCGACAACCGTTGCCCTGATGACCTCGGAGATGACCTTGTTGATAAGCGTGACGTCATTGAGGACCCTCGATATCAGCATCCCGGATGTTTCCTTATCAAAATACTCAACGGGCATGTAGATTATATGGTTGTGCAGCCTGCTCTGCGTGTCCCTGATGAGCGACAGACCGGCAGACTGGATTAGGTACTGTTGGCAGAAGTGCAAAAACCCCTTTGTCGCAAACAGCAGGATGACGGCAAATGGAAGCAGTTTCAGGTACTGGTACTTCTTATCCATGAAGATGATGTCCATGGCCGGTTTGACCAGCCAGGCGATGGCAGCCATCACGGCAGATGCCAGCAGGCCGCACAAGAGCGCCAGGATCACCGTTGACCAGTAGGGTCGTGTGAGGGATATCAGGCGCCGGATTACGGTCTTATCCACGACCGTATCTCTTGATGCAGCGTTCTGAAGCGTTCCACTGCGGGGTGGTCGGCTCCAAGTATCCGCCTGATGTGTGCGATGGTCTCCTCAAAGCTCATGATGCGTGTGCCGCTTATCAGAGAATCGGCGCAGGAGATGAGCTTTTCCTCGCGGGTTATGGGGAAGTAGTCCTTGACGGGCAGGCCAAGCTCCCGTGCCTCCTGTTGTGAGATTCCGCTGCCGATGTGTCGTTCGATGATGTCTATGACGGGTTGCTCTATGCCCATACTCGTGGCGATCCTCACGCCCTCAACGGCATGAGTGATGGTGTGGGTCTTGCTCCTGCCGATGTCGTGAAGCAGTGCACCACGTCTGACAAGCCCTGAGTCTATCCCGTCAATCCCTCGGGCGATCGTTGTGGCAAGCCCCTTGACCGCCAAGCAGTGCTCAATCACGTTTCGGGCACATCCAGCCGCACTCAGCAGCGCAATCTCTATGTCGTCTATGTTATCCATACGCTATGAAGAAGGGAAAAGAAAGAAGGAGTGCGGTTCGTGGCAGGGGTGCCCCACCCCCTCTGCCCCCTCCTCAGACCTCCCCCGCAAGGGGTCACTAACCCCTTTTATGCCGGGGATCGCTGCCCCATTGACCCCGTAATGTCCAATGCTAATACTCAAATTAAATTATTTGTACCTTTCAAAATATTCGTCAATTTCTGCTCTTAGCTCAATTCCTATCCGTTCAAAGATATCGAGCAAATCCTGATATGTACCTGTACCTCCAAGAAAATCCCAAAATTCCTCTGCAACCTTCAACTCGTCTTTAAGGTCTAACATACCTCTCATTGTCCAGCGATTGTACGGTTCTGGTTCATAAGGGTTGTAGGGAATTGCGATTATAGATTGAACACTTGCATTTGGGTCAGTTGCCAGTGTAACAGCAATCCATTCTAAAAGCGTTCGTTTAAATTCTTTAAAAGCTCCAGCATTAGGTTTTGCTGTCTTAAGGTCAAACAGGTAGATTCTATCGGTTGGATCAATAAGCTTAATATCAATGTTAGTTGTTTTTACGGTTTTCATCTCTCCATGTTGGCAAACTGCCCTTATTGCACTGATTTCCTCTGACTTGTTAGGAGATCGTTTAGCCGCCGATAAGCCATTCATAATATCTTGGATGACTATTTGAGCCTCCGATGAAATATATGTTGCGGCTTTCTGGTGTTTTTCAACACATTTAAATCTTGATGATGCAAGTGCTAATGCCACAGGTTCAAAAATACTTGTACCAAAGTTTGTGTTCAGGGAATGTATGAAAGAAAATAGAGCCATTCTGTCCTTGCCAAGCAATCTTGTATGAAATGGCATTTTTGCAGGCTCAGGGTTGTAGCTTTTAAACTTGCTTCTTAAGCTACTGCGCAAAACATTTTCAACGCTTACTTGTTGTTCGTTAGATAAAACCATCACTTCTTTTTCAAGTGGAAGATTGTCTCTGAGTACGCACCCCTATCTTTTTCGGTGCGGTTTAATACCGGACGTTTGTATCTGTTTACGATTTCCATTCCGGCACCATCAGCAATTGTGGGATACATGTTGTATTTATCGTTTGCCACGAGAAAGATGTCATAGCCTTCTGTCAGAAACCTCTTGCAGTTGAGTAACACATCAATTATGCCCTTTATATAATCCTGCTTTGCCTGCCTGCCTTGCCCCTTGAAGAGGGGGCCGATCTCGAGGTCGTCTTTCCTCTCAAAGCCAAACAGCTCATAGGCGTAGGCATGTTGTTGATGATAATCGATCAGTCCAACGTAGGGGGGGCTGGAGAAAATCCCCCTGAGCTTTTGCCTGCTTGCCAATTCCGAAAAAGAAGGGGCTTGCCTTCTTAATTCTCCAAGGATATCCATTGTCCTGCTGTCACCCGTCAGGCAAACTTGGAAGGTGTTTGTCCTCAGTCTGTCAAATTGCAACAGGCGGTTAATGGTGTCTTTGGTGTATGTCTGCCACCACTTGAGGATTGAAAAGAGCGGTTTACATATCTTGCCGTGTTTGGCACAGTAATAGGTTGCCGCTATCGGTTCAACTAAGGTTGCAAGGTCTGCATGGGTCGTAGATCTGCAGGAACGCATAGTCCTGCTCATAATGACGCTTATAATGTTCTTTACAGCGGGGTCTCTTATCTCCCTGATCTTAGCAGAGACAAACTTTATTTCGTCTCTGACGTGCTGCAAGTACCACTTGTCGAGGAATGTTTCTGCATGGTCTTGTCTGAGCTTTATGTTGTAATCCGCTGCTAGGCTCTGAAAAATCGGCAGAAACTTCTTCTCTCTCTCTGCCCCATACAGCGCCTCGTTGATATCCCCACGCTTTACCCGATACTTGTAATCCGGGACAGGGAAATACCTGTTGTTAAACTCACAGAGCACCTGCGTCAGCTTTTCATCAAACTCAAGTGTGTGCGAGTTGGAGAGGAAGCCCTTAAACGCCGTGGTTATCCTGTCAATTTCGCCCCTGACACCTTCTATGTCGTATCTGATGAGCTTGCAGTTGGCAATCAGTGCGTTGAAGGCAGAGACGTCTATGCCAATTGCGTGCAGACCAAGTTCGCAGGCCTGTACCAATGTCGTCCCGCTGCCGCAGAAGGGGTCAAGCACGATGTCGCCTCTTTGGAATGCCGCCTCTCTCTTAAAGCTGTCCGTGTGACTGTCCAGGAAGTACTCCACAAGCTGCGGGATAAACTTACCCTTGTAGGGATGCAGGCGGTGAACGTGTTTGGTTGTTTCGGCCTCCTTGTACTTGTCAAAGGATAATGCCCAGTTGAGGTCTCCACCGAGTTGGTCATTCCAGGAAAGCTCTCTGCCGCCGTTGTACGACCTGTAGTAGTCTGCCAACTCCTGCCTGGATACCTTAGTCGTCCCGTTTTCTCCGAGCTTCCTGAGCAGTCCATACTGGATCAGGTAAGAGATGTTTGAGGTGGTTACAGCCTTACCCAGGTGTGCCGTTGCCCATTCGCTGGCCTCTTTTATGTTGAGAAGATCGTCGGTGTCTGTCATCGTCAAAATCTTATCTGTCTACTTTGACATAGCCTGTTGCCGGATGTCAAGGATTAAGGCAGGGCAATCGCATAAGAAGGGGTCAGCGCCCCCCCATAAAAGGGGGACTTCTTCGTGGCCGGGGCGGGTGCGATCCGCTGCGATAAAATCGTGCCTCACCCCTCCCCTTGCGGGGTGGGTCTGAGGAGGGGGCGGAGCCGCCTCCCTTCTTGTCTTCACATGTAGTATCCGCTTTCACCGTGCTGAGTAACGTCGAGGCCTTCGATCTCCTGATCGTGCTGAACCCTCAGTCCCATGGTGGCGTTTATTGCCTTGAAGATGACAAATGTCAACACAAATGAGTACAGCGCAACGATGGCAACGGCACCAAGCTGGACAAGCAACAGACGGTGTTGTCCGTAGATCAGGCCATTGGCACCGTGGTCATTGATTGCCAGTGAGGCAAAGACACCCACACTTATTGAGCCGATAGTCCCACCCACGCCGTGAACACCAAAGGCGTCAAGGGAGTCGTCGTATCCTATGCGTGATTTTATGTTCAGAGAGAAGTAACATACCGCCCCGGCCAACATCCCGATGGCAAAGGCAGACATGGGCGATACAAAACCTGCCGCCGGAGTCACCGTTGCCAACCCTGCAATAGATGCCGTTGCGGAGCCAAACATCGTGGGCTGCCCGCGATGAATCCACTCAATGGCCAGCCATACGACCATCGCCGCCACTGCCGCCGTGTGTGAGGTGACAAAGGCCATTACGCTGAGTTGCCCGCTGGATAAGGCACTTCCCCCGTTAAAACCAAACCATCCAAACCACAGAATGCCCGTCCCGATAACGGTTAGTGGCAGGTTGTGGGGAGGCATGGACTCATGCGGAAAGCCCTTTCTCTTACCTATCACCAGGGCTGCCGCAAGGGCGGAGAATCCCGATGTAACATGTACAACAATTCCCCCGGCAAAGTCAAGGACCCCAAGACCGGCCAGCCACCCGCCCTTACCCCACACCCAGTGGGCAACCGGATTATAGACCAGCGTCGTCCATGTGAGGGTGAAGACCAAAAACGATGAAAACTTCATCCGCTCGGCAAATGCACCGCTGATCAGTGCCGGCGTAATGACGGCAAACATGCCCTGGTAGATCATAAAGGCCAGGTGTGGTACCGTTGGGGCATAGTCGGCATTTGGCTCGACTCCAACACCGCTCAGTCCGATCCAGTCCAGTCCGCCGATCAACCCGTGGATGTCCGGCCCAAAGGACAGGCTATACCCTACCAGAAACCACTGCACGCTGACCACGGCAATGGCAATAAAGCTGTGCATAAACGTGGCAAGGACATTCTTCCTCCTCACCATCCCACCATAGAACATGGCCAATCCAGGCGTCATCAGCATCACCATTGCCGCCGATACCAGCATCCAGGCCGTATCCCCCTTGTCCACTTGTGGTATATCCGCTGCAAAAACAGGCGTCGAATATATCATAAACAGTAACACGACAAAAAAAACTGTCATACTATCTCCTTATACTATCCGTAATTTTAAGTTATATACTGATCGGATTCGAGTTTTTTCGGGTATCAAAATTGCTTGCATACAAGAAAGAAAGGGGCGGCTCCGCCCCCCTTCAGAACCCCCCGCCAAGGGGACCAGTCCCCTTGACCCCATTATTTCACATTCAATTATCATGCCTGAAAAAACATGTGTCACTTCAGTATATCGTGATTTTTTTTTGATTGATATATTACTCAAAAAAATGTTCATCAGCTATGTCTCCCTCATTCATTTACTATATAAAATTAAAGATAATTAAAGCACAAACTATCATTTACTGTCAATAAACAATTTCAAGGGGGATGTATAAATTTTTCAATTACAGGCAGGTATACATGGCTCTGCTGCCTTGTCTATTGCATGACCTTAAACCTCACTTCGGCGGCATCGAGCCAACCGGTTTTGTAGTAAATGGCTATGTGGGCTACCCAGTCTCCCAACGGGGCATTTTGATTTATGTTGAAAGACTTGGCGTAGGTCCATTGCCCCTTGTCGGTAAACTCGGCGTTGCCTTTCATGTGTTCGGAAGGTTCTTCGTTTAGCGGATGCAGACAGAAAAACAACTGAGCACCCTCTTTGGGTTCAGTGGTGACAAAATCAACTTCGATATTGAGTTTCTGCCCCCTCCTGACGCTATTGCCGGCCTTGATATCAACCCCCTGGATGGCATGTGGAGGCTTAACCCTTGTAACGGCCAAATACTTGTTCAAAACCCAGCCCTCTACCGCACAGACGGTTTTGACCTTAGTCCAGTTGTCCTTGGCTGATTCCAGTACAAACACCTCTTCCCCTTTCTGCAACACCGCAACCACACCGGCATTATTTTGAGGCAACTTGCGTAACCCCGATGCTGTGTTCAGAACCCCCACGGAGATGCTACCCGGCTCAGACCGGCACGGGCTACCCTCACCTGCTCCCTTTGCACGTATCCAAAAACCGCCGTTGTTTACGCACTCTCCGGGGGTAGCAAGCTGTTGCTTGTGTGATGACACTGCCCCGGATGGCACTCCTCCTGGTGGTCTACCCTTGGTTGAGCATGAAATGAATACAAGCATAAAGATTAATACGACAAAACGTTTTGTTGTCATTTTCTCTTAATAATCTCCTCTCCTGCCGGGGTTACATATGAAGATGTTTTGGCTTTTGGTGTGTTTTTAGCGATTTGCGTATATACGATCATACACAGCAGGACTACAACAATACAAATAAGCACAACTGCTGATATTACATTGCGCTTTTTATTCCCTTGCCTTAGCGACAGTGTTGATTTATCAGGCGAAACTACATCCATCCTGCTTGTTTGCTCAGGGGCGGAGACATTGTTACTTATGGGTTGCGTCTCTGTGTGCTCCACGGTGGCCTCAGATGCAGCTATGTTGTGCCTCAGGGACAGGAAAGCCTCCTTAAATTGTCGTGCATCCTGAAACCTCTCAGATGGATTACACTTCATTGCCTTGCTTATGCAATCGTAGTAACCATCGGGGATGGCATCACGGTATTTAAGCATGTTTGGCATGACATCACCTATCTTGTTGGTCAACACCTTTATTTCACTGGTGCCACGGTCTCCGAATGGATAGGTGCCGGTTAAAAGCTCAAACACCATGACCCCCATGGCATAGATATCCGCCCTGTGGTCAAAGGGGCCAAAGTCCTCCGGGGATATCTGCTCAGGTGCCATGTAGTGGACCGTGCCAAGGGCAATCCCCGTCTTGGTCAGTTTCTCCTCGTCGGGGTGAAAGAACTTCGCTATGCCAAAGTCTGCCAGCTTTACGTGCAGGCTGTTATCGGCTCCCATTGTCAGCAAGATATTTGCCGGCTTTATGTCACGATGTACGGTGTTGTGGCAGTGTGCATAGTGCAGGGCATCCAGGGCCTGTGAGATTATATCGCTACAGGTGTCCATATCTAATGCAACCCCCTCAAAGCCGGGGGAAATATCACTATGTGCCTTAATCTTGTGATGACTCCCTATCAGGGCCTTTAGGGTTATGCCGTCAATAAACTCCATGACGATATAGAACCTGCCGGCCTCCTCAAAACAGTCAAAGACCTCCACAATGTTTGGGTGTTTTAACTGCACCTGTATCCGTGCCTCCTGGAGAAATCTCCTGACCATCTCAACAGGGGCAGAGGTATCCGTCCTGAGTTCCTTAACGGCACGATATACCCCCAGGTTGATATGATGCGCCTTATAGACGTACCCCATACCACCGGCGCCTATTGGGTTATCGTGTAACTCATAGTCCCTGATCTTCACATCATAAAAAGTCCTTTACCCTTATTACGCAGGCTTGATTTTAAACATGCAGACGCCACAAAAGTCCCTTCGTTATTTCAAACCGAGGACGTCCTGCATGTCGTACAATCCCGCTGGTTTGTCCTGAAGCCACAGGGCAGCCCTGAGCGCTCCGGCGGCAAAGGTGTCGCGACTGGAGGCCTTGTGCGTGAACTCTATCCGTTCCCCGATGGTGCCAAAGAGCACGGTGTGTTCGCCCACTATGTCTCCTGCCCTGACGGTCTGTATGCCGATCTTGTCTCTCGTTCGCTCACCAATCATCCCCTGCCGGGCATACACTGCCACCTCGGCAAGGTTCCTGTCAATGGCCTGCGCGATAACACCGGCCATCTTCAGGGCGGTACCACTGGGGGCATCCTTTTTGAGACGATGGTGTGCCTCAACTATCTCTATATCGTAGTCATCGGCCAGTATCGGTGCTACATCAGCTAACACCTTCAATAGCAGATTCACTCCCACCGACATGTTGGGCGACAGGACAATGGGGATACTGACACTTAGCTCCCGTATCTGCCGCACCTGGTCATCGGTCAACCCCGTGGTGCCGATGACTATGGGCTTCTTTGCCGCAACACACGCCCTTACATGCTCCAATGTCGCCTCCGGAGATGTGAAATCGATTACCACCCCGGCCAGCGATATACTATCCCCAACGTTGTCCGATATTACAACTGCCGCCCCGGACACCCCGGACACCTCGCCAAAATTCCTCCCCACGGCACCGTGTCCACCCATCTCAAGGGCTCCAACCAACTCTACCTGCTGATGCTGCAGGGCCAACACACCGATCCTCTGGCCCATCTTACCCGCAGCTCCAACCACCACTACCTTAAGCATAATTCCTCCGTTTTTTATTGATAAAGGATTTAGTCCTCTGAATCGCTATCCTCTTCGCTGTTGTTTACGGGCTTTCCTGGTATCCTGTATGACCCATCAACCCACGAGGCCAGGTCTAAGAGCCTGCATCGCTTTGAACAAAACGGTCGATGAGGGTTACCTTCCCACTTTTCTTGTTTGCCACAAATAGGGCACTTTACATCCATATCATAGTATTGTACTTCTTTCGGGGTTTTTTTTGGTAGTCCTGATGAGCAGGTAACCTAGCCGTGCAGAACAGACTTTGTTTTCAGGTGTTCCAGGACAAAGATGCAAAACAAGCCGTTTACGCATCCGGTTATTGTACCCAAAAACAGGATCAACGGTGCAATAACCAGCATGGAGTGCATGTTGGGGATAAACAGTGCATACGCAATAACAATCTGCCCTGCATTATGGAAGAAGGCCCCTATCAGGCTCAATCCAAGCGGACTAAATGTCCCTGGCGCAGCCCTGTACACCATCCCCATGGACAACACACTTAACACCCCCCCGGAAAGACTCAGGACAAAGGCCGGTCCCAGAAACGTCCCAATCACAAACGAACCCACCGTGACCCTGATGATCGTTACCATCAAGGCCACCCTGAATCCGTACATGAGCATTGCAACAAGGGTTATGATGTTGGCAAGCCCAAACCTCAACCAGGGCAACGGTGTTGGTATCAGGCGTTCAAATCCATGCAGCGCCAGGGCATAGGCGGCAAGCAGGGCTATCCTGTACTTATCCCGTTGTTGCATCGATCTCCTGCTTTCTGTGCATGCGCTCATGGACGGATATCACCACCCTGTTGGGCAGACATATGATGGTACCTCTGTCTATCCACCCCTGCCGCACGCAGAGCTTGTTGGGACAATCTGCGTCTTTAACTCGCACCCTGGAAGCCTTTATCTCCACCGTCACAGCCCCGATGTGCAACTCCCTGTCCGTGTCCAGGGATAACCTGTAGACAACCTTGTTGTTGACCTCGATGGTAACCTCAGCCCCCCTGGGCATCACGGCAGAGACAAAAACGGTTGCAGCGGCAGTTATCGACAGCAGGATGCACAGCAAGACAAGGTCGGCTGTCGTGGCGTGCTTAATGAGTAGTCGCAGGTTCAAATCCGGTCTTCACTGCCGAAACGGTCTTAAAAATACTCTTTACTCCTTCTGCTGACATTGTTGCACTCATTGTTAAGTATAACCGTCGGGGTTACACACGGTCAATAGCACCGCAGAACAAATTAACCGTGCCCTGCATGCAAACGTTATTGACATTTCAGGGGCAATACTGTTATATTTAATAAGGCTTCCATATCGCGCTGTCATCCATGCAGAAGACCAAGACGAGCTGAGACTGGATTGACTGATTCTCCTGCTGCAACAGACAACAAACACAACACTAAGGAGGGCGATCATGGTTACGCTCGAACTTACCGACGACGAGGCAAGGGCATTAGGCAAAATCCTGCAAAGCTACCTCTCCGATCTCAGGATGGAGATATGCGGCACCGAGCAGATGGACTTCCGCAGGGGGCTAAAAGGCACGGAATCCTTCATCAAGGACGTGCTCAAACGTCTGAACATGGAGACCCTGCTCGCATGCAACTACTAAACGTCAAAGAAAAAGTGAGGGCTAATACTCACCCTGTGCCCCAGGGTGTATTGACCGATTGATGCCCTGGGGGGGTGCCTCATCCCTTCTTAAGGAGTATGTACAGTGCGCCGAGGCCACCATCGTACTGTGGCGCTGTGGCAAAGGCCATGACATGTTTGCGCATACGACCGGAGAGCCAACCGGTAATGGCGTTTTTAAGCACCGGACCATTGGGTGAACGCAGCCCCCGTCCATGGATTATCTTTACACAGCGGTGGCCTTTCCTGACGGATTCCTTGATGAATTCGGTGATTATCAGTTCTGCCTCTGCCAGCGTACTGCCGTGCAGGTCCAGGAAGTCCTGCACCGAATATCTGCCCTCGTGAAGGTGCATCGTGAAGACGTTTCTGTGGGCCGGGTTGTTCCATTCGATATACTCCTGGGTTTTTCTGATGTCGATGGGACGCTTGCCATCTCTGATCGCCCGGAGGGTGTCCAGGCACTCCTTGTCGCCGTAATCGTCATTGTCATCTTTGCAGGGGGGTGGCCTCAGCTTACCCCGGCTGTATGGGATTTGCGTAAATTCCTTGATCTCTCTCACATTGAGCATTGCCTCTCTGAATAACTCCTCGTCGGTCATCTCCGGTGCGGTTGTTTCCACGGCTGCCTTAGGCACCTTCTTTGGTTTCTTCTGCTCGTGGAGTGCCATCTTACCCTTGAGTAACCCACCAAGCCCCTCAAATGGACGATGCGTGAACTCCTCCGACATGCACCCCTCCTTTTAATTGCCCTTTTCTTAATATTGTAACACAAGCAACACCACTATTTATACCCCAAATAGTCCAGCCCACCAAACCACATACTGTTGTCTTGCTTTTTAATCAACATAAATGTTAGGTTATCAGCACGTGATTGCAGATGAAATATAAGGAAGCGCTCAAGGGCATATTGCAAAAGATCGGAGTACGCACGCAGCACTCCGGGGAGACGTCCGTAGAGTCTGAGAGGGATATATTAGCCGCAAGGTACGAGTCTTTCAAGGCCCTCCTGCACTGTAACAACGGCATACTTGGTATCATGGCAGACATGGAGGAAAAACTCTCCGGCGAATACCTGTTTGACAGACAATACATAGTCCACAGCCTGCTAACCATGACAGAACACCTTAGAGAGCTGATCGACAAACTCAACGACATCACACATAACAGGTATACGCTACTCTATGACCGTTTTAACCATATAAGCATGGAAATAGAAGGCATCCTGAATACCAAAAGAGATATCCCCACTGAGGGCTACACCCTGTCACTGGATGAGATAACCAAGGAGAAAGTCAACAGCGTCGGCGGTAAAAACGCCAACCTCGGTGAGATAAAAAATCTCCTTAACGTCCCCATCCCTGCCGGTTTTGCCATAACGGCCCATGCCTATAAGCGGTTCATGGAACACAACGGTATGCTTGAAAAGATTCACGACCGCCTTGCAACGCTCTCCGTAAGCAACATGGAAGAACTCAACCGTGTAAGTGCCCAGTGTCAGGGAGATATCCTGGCCGGGGAGATACCCGGCGATATGGCCGAGGCCATCCTTGCATCCACCGCCGGGCTGTGTAACAACGATTCCTTCGACCTCTCCATCCGCAGCAGCGCCATCGAGGAAGACAGCGATTTCAGCTTTGCCGGTCAGTATGCCACCTTTCTCAACGTCAAACCGCAACATGTGCTTCAGAGGTACAAGGAGGTACTGGCCAGCCTCTTTTCACCGCGGGCTATCTTTTACTACAAGACCAAGGGGTTTACGGAAAACGAGTTGGCCATGGCCGTGGGCATCCTGGAGATGGTTGACTCCAGGGTAAGCGGAGTCATATTCTCCGACGACCCCAATGAGCCGGGCAGTAACAGGATCATCATAAACGCCATCTGGGGGCTTGGCATGTGTCTGGTGGACGGCATGGTGACGCCTGAGACGTATGTAGTGCCAAAAGACGATCTCACAAGGGTCATACAGACAACACCAACTGAGCAGGTTACAATGGTCGTCTGTACCTCCGTGGGGTCATTGAAGGAGGTTCCGCTGCCTGATGAGGCGGAGGAGACGCCATGCCTGAAGGATAGTCAGATAACAGAGCTTGCACGGTATGCAAAACTCCTGGAGAACCACTTCGGCACAGCACAGGACATCGAATGGGTCATAGACAACAACGACCGCCTGCTGATATTACAAAGCAGACCCCTGGTGGTCACCGCAAAGGAGGAACAAAAATCACGCCCTATACGTATAGAAGGTCACAAGGTGCTCCTGGACAAGGGGATCATTGCCTGCAAGGGCGTGGGACATGGCAGGGCCTACATCCTCAGAAGCGAGGATGACCTGATACATGTCCCCGAAGGTGTAGTCCTTATAGCGCGCAACACCTCTCCAAAGTTCGTGACCGTTATGAACAAGGTCCGCGCCATTGTCACCGACGTCGGCGGTACCACCGGACATATGGCCTCACTTGCCAGAGAGTTCCAAATCCCCACGATCCTTGATACCGAAGTAGCAACGATGACCATAAAACACGACTCCGAAATAACCGTGGATGCCATAAACGGAAACATATACGAAGGCTACGTCACCGAACTGATAACAAACCTCGAACAGAAACACGACCCCTTTAAAAGCACACATCTCTTTAAGACCCTGTCAAGGGTGCTCAAGCACATAGTCATGCTCAACCTAGTCAATCCCGATGCGGAGGACTTCACGGCAGAGCACTGTAAGACGTTCCACGATATAACACGCTTTGCGCATGAAAAGGCGATGCTGGCAATGTTTTCCATGACGGAGCTGCCCTCCCTGCAGGACAGTTTTGGTGCCGTGCGGGTGGTGGCCGGCATCCCCATAGACCTGTACGCCATTGATCTGGGCGGCGGCATCAGCGCCACAACCAAGGCCATTGCCCCGGAGCACATTACCTCGGAGCCGTTTAACGCCTTCTTCAAGGGTATGCTTTCGATGAGGTGGCCCCAAGCGCGTCCCTTTGACATGAAGGGATTCATGGGTATGGTTGCCCACAGCGCATCCATGTCCGAGGCCGACTACGACGAAATCGCCAAGAGGAGCTTTGCATTCGTATCGGCAAACTACATGAACTTTTCTATCCGTCTGGGCTATCACCTGTCAACCGTTGAGGCCTTTGCCGGGGACCATATCAACGACAACTATATCAGGTTCCACTTCAAGGGGGGCGGGTCAACCACGGACAGGAGACTGCGACGCGTCAGACTTATATCAGAAATCCTCAGACACCTGCACTTTGACTCTGTACGGGTGAGGGAGGACGTCATAGATGCTACGGTCCTGAAGTACAAGAAGTCGTCAATAGAGAAACGACTGACGATGCTCGGCAAGCTGACCGTCTACACCAAACAACTCGATATGGTCATGTACAACGACACCATCACAGACTCCTACATAGAAGATTTCGTGCAAGACCACATAGAGCCATAAAGAAAGAGATAAGAGAACAACTCTCAGTCTCCGTTATTCCCTTCTCTGGGTTTTAACCGGTTAAATTTGGCAAGAATCCTCTTTATCGTAACATTGTCATCGTCGAGTCTGCACAGAAGTGATAGCGTTTTTTTATCCGATTTGATCGGGCTATTCGGGCCGGAAACCATAATCCATCAACTGTTCAAAGGTGAGGATGAACATCGTCGGTTGTGTTGTTTTACCATGTCTTGCATATAAGGACTTGGGAATGTGAAGTAAACTTTTCAAAAGTAAATTTGGTAGTCCTGTAAAGATAGTGATACAGGTTCATGCGCTAACCAGAGAAGCATTATAGTGATGTATAAAATACCATACCGCTCCAATATGGTTTTCTATTTTTTTAGAAAAAGAAAGAGCTTTCCTGACTAACCTGGATATTCTTTGTCTCAGCAAACATGACACTAAAAATAAAAATCATACCATCACTACTTCTGCAGGACTACCGAATTCTGGATAGTCATACCTGAGTTTGAGACCATCGAGGTATTTACAATTGAAGGAGGCACATACGAGCTTTTTTCCGTAGCCGAGGGAGAGGGGATCGTTAAGTCCAAGGTCATTGAAGGGTTGGAAGTAGACGTCAATGACGTCTTTGGCGACTTCGCTTTTTAACGTAAATGGCAGTTTTTTAGACACCCCCGCCTGTTAGGGATATGTATTTAGCCACTGCTGCTCTACCTTTTCTATGTCCTCAGGGGTGTCAACGGCGTGTGTTTGCAGCGTTGTTTCGATAACCTTTATCCTGTAGCCATAGTGCAACGCACGGAGTTGTTCCAGGCTTTCGGTTGCCTCAGTCATGCACCGGGGGTGTTGCCTGAGTGCCAGGAGCACATCCCTGCGATAGACATAAATCCCTATGTGCTTATAATACTGTTGATCGTCCACCGCATCCCTGCAAAAGGGTATCGGTAGCCGTGAGAAATACAAGGCAAACCCCTCTGCATCAGTGACGACCTTTACGATATTTGTATCGTTTATCTCATTTTTGTTGCTAATCAGCATTTTCAGGGTTGCCATGCCGGCACGCCCATCGTCCATAAGCCCCACACACTGGTCGATCATCTCTGCCCTAACCATTGGCTCATCGCCCTGGACGTTTACGATGATGTCGGCATCAAGCCCCTGTGCAACCTCCGCAATCCTGTCGGTGCCGGATGAATGTTCTTTAGCCGTCATAACTGCCTTTCCACCAAAACCCTCCACCGCCTGCCTGATCCGCTCATCATCGGTGGCGACAATGACAGCATCAAGGCTCACGGCCCTCGATACGCCATCGTAGACGTGCTCAATCATGGGTCTGCCATGGATAAGCGCCAGTGGTTTACCCGGAAAGCGGCTCGACTCATACCTTGCAGGGATTATTGCTACCGTAGTCATCACGCTAAACAGACCTTTGTCACGATCTCTTGTGCCTCATGTTTCTCCGATACGCTTTATAATATACGCACCAGTACCCAGTTCAATGCACCGGCAAGCAATACGGCACTTACACTCATGCCAACAACCGTGTATATGGCCAACTTTGCACCAAGCTCCTTTATCATTGCCCCGATGTTTGCAAAACACGGGATAAACATCCCCGTAAAGACCACCGCCACTATACACTGGACATAGTTAATCTGTCCCTTTTCGATTAGGTCAATAAACACCCCCGCTGCCACCTCGCGCCTTGCAACCGTAAGCAGGATCACGTCCACCATCTTGATGGGAAATCCCAACACCCCCTTGACTATCGGAGACAACAAGCCCCTTACGATATCCAGCAACCCCGTCTTGTCAGAGACAAACAGCAACAACGCCGCAGCAAGAAACACCGGACCGGCCTCCTTTATAAACCAATAGAGCCGGTAATAGGTCTTCCTGATAACCTCCCTGGGACTGGGCAGTCTTATCAGTGGCAACTCCTGGATAAACACACGTGAGCCCTCCTCCTTTATAAACCTGTTGAGAATCAGACCAGCGGCAACTTCAATAGCAAACAGCACGGAAAACGCTATGACAAAGGACTTGAACCCCATCCTGCCCAGTATGCTTACGTCAATGCCCATTTGTGCCGAACAGGGCATGGCAAAACCAATCAGAAAAATGGCTATATACTTTTCCTTTTTGGTATGGAGGCTTTTTGTGGTAAGCGTGGCCATAGTCTTGCAGCTAAAGCCAAGCACTATGGGCATGATGGCCGCACCGCTGAGACCAAACTTCTCAAATATCCGTCTTGTCAGAACACTTAGGTTTGGTATGTAGCCAACGTCTTCCAGTATCCCATAGACCAGGAAAAACACGGAGAGAATCGGCAGTATCGTCAGGAAGGCATTTGCAACCCCCAACGACAACACGCCATACTCACCCAGCAGGAAGTCATGCCAAAACCCCGGGGGTACCACGCCGTTTATCGCCGTCTCTACCGGCACCCAGAGTTTATTTGCCAGCAAACCTGATATCGCACTGGCTACGTCAACGACCATGAAGTACATAAACGCAATGATTATTAGCAAAATAGGGACACCGGTATAGAAGTTGCGACTGAGGCGTGCAATTGTCTGTGATATGTCCCGAGGCAGGACGCGTTGCTTTTTGATGACACTGGCGACCACGTTGTCGATCCAGCGATTGCGCTTGTCGTTGATAACACGGTGGACGCTGAGATTAAACTGCTGTCTCACGCCCTCGACATCCTGCTTCAGGCGCGCAACGATGTCCTCATCGGCAAAGTCCTTGAGGTGTTCCTCGATGGCGGCATCGGAGGTGAGCATCAGTATGGCTATCTTTCGCCGATAGGGCAATTCATCGGGGAGCAAGTTTTCTATTTCCGTGATACCGTTGTCTATGATATCACCGTATCGGAGGTCGTGTTTGCCCTTTTTTGCGCGCGTGATGCTTTCCACCAACTCGGTATTGCCGATGCCATCAACGGCAATGGACTCCACAACGGGGACGCCCAGGAAGTTGGACAATCCCTGAGAGTCTACATAGATGCCCTTCTTTACGGTCTCATCGATTGAGTTAAGGGAGATAAGCAAGGGGATGCCAAGCTCTATGAGGTCCGAGGTCAGCGTCAGCGACTGCTTGAGCTGATTTGCGTCGATGCACTGGATGATTATATCGGGATGCTCGCTCATGAGCATGTCCCTGACCAGCAGCTCTTCTTCGGAGTTTGGATAGAGGCTGTGTATGCCCGGGGTGTCAAGGAACTCATACACACGGTCATCCTTCTTACAGACCGTCCTGTTGACCTCAACGGTGGAGTGGGGATAGTTGGCTACAATTGTGTACTTGCCCGTGAGATTATTAAAGACCTGACTCTTGCCCGTGTTGGGCAGGCCAACAATAGCAATCTTCTTCCTGGATACTACCTCTGAGAGACCATTTGATTTTTCTTTCATACGTTTAAGTTTATTTAAATTACTCCATTTACGTTTTAAGTATATATAACAGTACCCAGTTCAACGCACCGGCAATTAATACGGCGCTTACGCTCATGCCAATAACAGTGTATATGGCCAATTTTGCGCCAAGCTCCTTTATCATTGCCCCGATGTTTGCAAAACACGGGATGAACATCCCCGTAAAGACCACCGCCACAACCCCCTGGACATAGTTAATCTGTCCCGTCTCTATGAGGTCGATAAACAACCCAGCCGATACAGCACGACTTGCAACGTTGAGCAGTATGACGTCAACCATCTTGATAGGAAACCCCAAAAATCCCTTGACAACCGGAGCGAGCAAGTCCTTTATGACTCCAAGCAGCCCCGCCTTATCAGCGGCAAAGAGCAGCAACGCCGCACCAATAAACACCGGTCCGGCCTCCTCGATAAACCAATAGAGGCGATAGTAGGTCTTCTTGATGATGTCCTTTGGATTTGGCAGTCTTATCAGAGGCAGTTCCTGTATAAACCCCCGTGAGGTCTCTTCCTTTATGAGTCTGTTGAGGATAATTCCGGCGATAATCTCTATCATGAGCAGCGCCAGAAAGGCCGTAGCAAATGCCTTGACACCCATTTTGCCCAACACGATGACGTTAAGCCCCATCTGTGAGGAACACGGCAGGGCAAAGCCAATCAGGACGATGGCTATATACTTTTCCTTTTTGGTATAAAGGCATCTCGTGGTAAGCGTAGCCACCGTCCGGCAGCTAAACCCGAGCACTATGGGCATGATGGCCGCACCACTCATGCCAACCTTCTCAAACACCCGCCTGGTCAGCACGCTCAGGTTTGGCATGTAGCCAACATCCTCCAGTGTCCCGTAGACCAGGAAAAACATGGTAAGAATTGGCAGAATTGTCAAAAAGGCATTTGCAACCCCCAGCGATAACACACCATACTCACCCAACAGGAAGTCGTGCCAGATACCCGGTGGGACGATGGCATTTATTGCGCCCTCTATGGGCATCCAGATTGTATCCTTCATAAACTCGGCAACCTTATTGGCTACGTCAACGACCATGAAGTACATAAAGACGATGATTGCTATCAATATTGGGATGCCGGTATAAATGTTTCGGCTCAGGCGTGCAATGATCTGCGAAATGTCGCGTGGCAGGACGTGTTGTTTTTTGATGACGCTGCCGACCACGTTGTCGATCCAGCGGTTGCGCTTGTCGTTGATGACGCGATGGACGCTGAGATTAAACTGCTGCCTCACGCCCTCGACATCCTGTTTCAGACGTACAACGATGTCCTCATCGACGAGGGCCTTGAGATGTTCTTCGATGGCGCTGTCGGAGGCGAGCATGAGGGTGGCTATCTTTCGACGGTAGGAGATTGCATCAGGGAGCATGGCCTCTATTTCTGCGATACCGTTGTCTATGATATCGCCGTATCGGAGGTCATGTCTGCCCTTTTTTGCCCGTGCGATGTTTTGCACCAGTTCGGCAGTGCCGATGCCGTCAACGGCGATGGACTCCACCACGGGAACCCCGATGAATCTGGATAGTCCCTTTGAATCAACATATATGCCCTTCTTTACGGTCTCATCGATTGAGTTCAGGGAGATGAGCATAGGGATGCCAAGCTCTATGAGGTCCGAGGTTAGCGTCAGCGACTGCTTGAGTTGATTTGCATCGATGCACTGGATGATTATATCGGGATGCTCGGTCATGAGCATGTCCCTGACCAGCAGCTCTTCTTCGGAGTTGGGATAGAGGCTGTGTATACCCGGGGTGTCAAAGAACTCATAGACAAGCTCATCCACCTTACATACGACCCTCTGTACCTCCACAGTGGAGTGGGGATAGTTGGCTACGATCGTGTACTTGCCCGTGAGGTTATTAAAGACCTGGCTCTTGCCCGTGTTGGGCAGGCCGACGATGGCTATCTTTTTTCCGGGGGCGATCTTCTTGCGGGTTTGTGTCTTTAAGTGGCCTTCTGATTTTTCTGACATCTATACTATATTATGTCTGCTATTGTAGTATAGTGATTTCTCGTTTTTCACATACATCGAAGAAATCTTTTATGTTAAAAGTAGCGAAATAGCTTATCAAATATTTTTCATCTTCCAAGACACCCCTGATAATCATATCCACAAGACTTATTGGCCTTTTGCCTGCTAAAGTAGCCTTCAGTGCTTGTTCCCGGTAGTGATAATCATCAATTAACGTAAATTGATTAAGTCTTGAGTTAAAGTTGCTAGGATTTTTTGTATTTTCGACAAATCTTGTATTTAAAGTCTCAAAGAATATTGGCCAAGGGCACAAGATATTATGATTATCAATATTTTCTATGATGTCAACGGCGTTTTTATGATCTCCGTCAGATTTATTGAATAGTGCAAACCAAATGCAACTGTCTATGATTACATTTTTATTGCTCTTATTAGACATCATCTTCATTTTCTGAGGAAAGCTCTGCCCACAGGGCATGCTTTCTTTTTCCACAAATAAACTTACCATTCAATGTTCCTTTGTCGGTCATAAAGATTACATAGATTCTGTCTTTTTTCTCCAGTTTTACATTATCTTTAATAGCTTCGGTAAGCTCTTTTATCAGATCACTATTATACTCAAAATTAAAGGTGGCAGAGTTATAGCCACACTCCTTGGCTTTCATAGTATCCAGCCAATAGTACAGACCTTCATAATCACCATAGACTGATAAATCAAACGTCATCCAGATACGTTCTTTCATTAAACGCCTCCTAATCTATACTTTTACACTACTATATGCAGGATAAACTATAATAAGATAAAGCCAAAGACGTTGTCAATCATCATAAGTTACGCCGCCCTTATTCTTACACGGCGATGCAGACGCGGTCTCGCCCCTGGTGCTTGGCGCTGTATAGGGCGCTGTCTGCTGCCTGAAAGATGGTCTGTGTCTCAACGCCGTGCTCAGGCAAGACGGCAACCCCCAGTGAAAGCGTGATCGCACCAAGCGACTGACGCTCAAAGACAACGTTAATATGCTTAATGCCCTCCCGCAGGATATCGGCACGTTGCAGGGCCACGTCAAGAGAGGCATCGGGCATGATCAGAGCGAACTCCTCCCCCCCGTAGCGGCAGGCGATGTCGCCACTGCGGATGTTTTTCTTGAGGAATATGCCCAATTCACGTAAGACGGCATCACCGGCCTCATGTCCAAAGGTGTCGTTGAAGCGCTTGAAGTGGTCGATGTCAACCATGATGACACCCACCGTGGTTCCTCTTCTGATGGCGCGGCTGCGCTCCAGCTCGAAGGCATCTTCCATGTAGCGGCGATTGTACAGACCGGTCAGCGGGTCACGAGTGGAGAGGTGTTGCAGGGTCTGG
Source organism: Candidatus Magnetobacterium casense (assembly GCF_000714715.1). Classification (GTDB taxonomy): domain Bacteria; phylum Nitrospirota; class Thermodesulfovibrionia; order Thermodesulfovibrionales; family Magnetobacteriaceae; genus Magnetobacterium; species Magnetobacterium casense. The sequence goes on along the minus strand of NZ_JMFO01000019.1, from coordinate 34,143 downwards.
CGGAGTTTTAGATTGGCTATGGCCATGGCGGAGTTTTCTGCAATGACGGTGGCCAGTTGCTCCTTTGCCTTAAGCGCCTGGGAATCGTTCTGTGTACTTAATACCGGGGCAACCTGCAGGTGTAACAGTCCAAGTATCTCCCCCTGCGCCATCATTGGTACGCAGATGTAGGCATTCTGTGAGCTTCCAACGTGTTGACACCTCATCACGCTCTGGGCATACATGATCGTATGTGGTCGCCCCCGCCGCAGTGCCCAACACTCATCGGGCTTAAACATATCCGACTCAGGTGACATATCCCCCCAGGCAGCCCTGCTCTCAAGGATATTGTGTGAGGAGCTGAAGGCATACAACGCCCCGCTGTCACTGACAAACAGCTCCGAGGCAGTCTGGACAATAATGGCACAGGCCTCTTCCACCGTAGCACAGGCCAGGAGGAGTTCACTCATCTTGCTGAGGTGTTTGTTTTCGCTGTCGCGCTGCTGCAGGACTGCTGCCCTTTCTGAGAGTCCCTTGTTTGCAAGCTCCAGTTGTGCCGTGCGCTGTGCAACCCTATCCTGGAGGTCATCTTTTGCCGTAAGTAGCTCTGCCTGCATACGTTTGTGCTCGTCATGCAGGCGCAGCGAGTCAATGCCAAAGGACAGGTCTTCGGTCAACTCCACCAGCAATCCAACCTCTTGTGCATCAAAGGCATCAGTGTTGGCAGCACAGATGGTCAACACCCCGATAACGCTGTCCTGATGCAACAGGGGCAGAGATATGGTGGATGCATAGGCGTATCTGGAAGCCTCTGTGCGCAGATAATGGGTGTCAGGGTCTGCCGCTATATCGTTTGAGATAACAGGCTTGCCCATGAGGATTGCCCGTGAGTGAAGAGTGTCATCCTCGATAGCCGTTAGCTTTAAAGACTCTATGTAGTCCTTTTCGTAACCTGCCTGAGCGACAACAAGGACGTCCCTGCTATCATGCAACATGCCTATCCATGCCAGACTGTAGCCGCCATCTTCAACGACGATGCGGCATATGTCATGGGTCAGGACCGCTTCACTTGCGGCATGTGCCAGGGCATGATTGCACCTGCTCAGGATGTTCAGACGTCTGTTGAGGTTGATCAGCGTTGCCGTGCGCTGAGACACCTTATGTTCAAGCTCTGTGCTGTAGGACACCAATTTGTCCTGGTACTGCCTGAGGTCTGCTACCATGTTGTTAAACAGTCCTGATAGTTGACCCATTTCGTCACCGGAGGTCACATTGACCGTGATGTCAAGGTTACCCTTGCCAACCTCGGCAGCAGCCAGGGCGAGCCTCTTTATCGGAACGGAGACATTGCGCGACAGAAGGTAGATGATTAACGTAGCAAACGCCCCTATAAGCAGGGACACGACTATTGATATGTTTCTCAGCGACACGGCAGAGGTATAGACCAGCCTGGCCGGGGCATATATAATCAGCGTCCAGTCGTTGCCCTGAAAGTTCAGATAACCGGCCTCCTGCGCAAATGCAAGGAGTTCCTCAATGTCCTTATCGGAATGGCTGTGTTTCATGCTGCTGACACTCTTGCCCTCTGAAACCATCTGTCTGATGACTTCCCAGTGACTTGATTTCTCGTGCAACATCTTGTCTTTGTGGTAGTTGGAGTATAGAATCAGGCCATTTTTATCGATCAGCTCTACCTCAAACTCCGTATCGGTAACCCCGGTACTGGTGGCCTGCCTGGCTATGTTGTACAGGTGTTCCACCAACACCCTGGAGGTTACCACGGCAAACGGTGTTGCAGTCTTGTCTTTAACTACGTGGGCAAAGCGAAAGGCTACCTGTTGAAGTGTTACCGACATGGCCGTGTCCATCGCAAAATCGCTGCCACTGGTAATTTTACTCCAATAGTCGTTGACGGGGTCTTGTATCCCGATGTTTTCACCCGATGTGTCAAGGAGGCGTACCCTGTTGAGATCGTAAAAGGATATCGACGAATACTTTTGATCATTGCCGGCGTACTCCATCAGGCGTTCGTTGACATGTGCAAGCGTTGAGTTCCTGGAGCTTACCACGGGGTCGGTTGAGAGGCGCCTGATATCGATGTATTTTTCATAGAGCATCCTGTCTATCTTGTCGATGGCATGGGATGCCCGTTCTTCGAGGTTGTGTCTTATCTGCATCTCTAATATCCTCATGTTTGAGACATAGTTGCTGTAAGATACCAGTATAATAAAGGCCATCCCTATGAGTGAAAACATCAACGTAAGCTTTGTTACAAATTTCATTCTGATATACACCTATATGTCAAATATTATATACAATCCTGTATAAAAAAAATCCTTGCTGTAAAAAAATCTGTGATGATATACTATAAGAAGTAGGAGACAGTAATAAATTGTTACTGTGAATATTTCTGTGATGAAGGAGATATTTGGGTATGCCGGATTTTGACCGTATTACCTTTGATTCCAGGATTATGGGTGGGAGGGCCTGTATAAGAGGAATGCGTATTCCTGTTTCAGTTATTGTAGGCCAGATTGCCCACGGTGCAACATACGATGAAGTGCTGGCCGACCATCCCGACCTTGAACCTCACGATATCCGCCAGGCCATTGAATATGCCGCTTGGCTTGCACAGGAAGAAGTCCATACCGTATAAACTTCAAGAATGCGATTTTTGGCTGATATGGGTGTTTCGTGGCATTTTTACGGGGTCAAGGGGACTGGTCCCCTTGCAGGGGGTTCTGAAGGGGGGCGGAGCCGCCCCTTTCTTTCTTTGTATCGCATGCAATCGAAACGCGTTATAGAATAAAAGATATCATTTTTCAGGGTAATAAAAATCACGTAATCAGGAGACATTATGAACAAGAAGTATCTTGAGTTGGCACAGAAGCACCTTGATAATCTCACCAAGCCCCGGGGCAGCCTCGGACGACTTGAGCAGTATGCCGCTCGTCTTGCCGGCATCTATGAGACTCAGACGATAGAGATTCCCAAGAAGGTAGTTTTTGTCTTTGCCGCCGACCACGGTGTTGCAGCGGAGGGGGTATCGGCTTTTCCGGCGGAGGTCACACCGCAGATGGTTTTTAACTTTCTGGCTGGCGGGGCCGGGATAAACGTCCTTGCGCGTCATGCCGGGGCCGAGGTCGTGGTCGTAGACGTGGGCGTCAACTACGATTTTAAGGGCCTGGAGGGATTGGTCCACGGCAAGGTCGTCCACGGTACCCGCAACATGACAAAGGAGCCGGCCATGAGCCGCGAACAAGCTCTACAGTGCATGGAGGTTGGCAGAGAGCTGGTAGCCCGGTATGCCGATATGGGGTTTGGGATGTTTGCTACCGGTGAGATGGGCATAGCCAACACAACCGCCTCTGCAGCAATAACCTCCGTGATTACGTCAAGGCCTGTTGCCACGGTCACGGGAAGGGGTACCGGTATTGACGCCGATGCCCACAAGAGAAAGATAGACGTCATCGAACGTGCCATTGCCACAAACAAGCCGGACCGCTCCGACCCCATAGACGTCCTTGCCAAGGTGGGTGGGGCAGAGATTGCGGCCATAGCGGGCATGGCCCTGGGGGCGGCTCAGAGGTCGTTGCCCGTTGTCGTGGACGGCTTTATATCCGGCGCCGGGGCGCTGATTGCCTACTGCATGGACAACACCGTAAAGGATTATATGTTCTTTGCGCACATGTCCCAGGAGGTCGGACACAAGGCCATCCTGGAGTTCATGGACTCCACTCCGATGCTCGACCTCGATCTGCGTCTGGGTGAGGGGACGGGTGCTGCCCTGGCCATGACAATCCTCGATGCCGCTATCAAGATATACAACGAAATGGCAACCTTTCAACAGGCGGGCGTAAGCGATTCTGAAAAGTCTTAGGGCATCGTTTGTCTTTGCCGTAGGGTTTCTCACGATACTGCCGTTGCCGTGGCGTTTTGAGGTACTCAGCGACAGGGACGTGGCCAGGAGTGCCGCCTCCTTCCCGCTTGTCGGGTTGTTGATAGGGGGCTGTCTGTGGGGATGTTGGGCGTTGAGCAGCAGGTATCTGCCCGTGGAGGTGGCAGTCTTTTTGATTGTCCTGGTACTGACTGTAATCGCGGGTGGGTTACACCTGGATGCCATCGCTGATACGTTTGACGCTATCGCAGCCAGAAAATCGATAGCCGAAAAACTCGGCATCATGAAAAGCCCTACGGTAGGCCCATTTGGCGTGGCTGCCATAGTGTTTTGCATAATGCTGAAATACCTGCTGTTGAAAACACCCCTGGGAACCAATGCCTACGCTTTGGTGCTCTGCCCTGTGGTTGGCCGTTCGTGCTGTGTCTATGCCATGTATGCGGGTAAGAGCGCAATGAAAGACGGCCTCGGCAGGGTGTTCATTGAAAATACAACGCCATGGATATTTCTCTTGTCCCTCCTGACGGCAATATCGATCATGGCCGCATTTGGCATCCGGTACCTGGCAATTTTACCTGCGTGCTACGCCTTTACCCACCTGTGCGTCATGGCGTTTGGCAAACTGCTTGGCGGATTAAACGGAGACACACTTGGGGCATTGATAGAGTTAAACGAACTGCTGTTTTTACTGATTTTAAATGTGCTACAAGGATTTATGTGTGATTTCTTTTAACTGTTCATCTTTAAGATACCTCTCTCTTGAGCCAATTGCAACATGACTGCAACCGCCCTTTCACCCTCTTGCCCCATATCCAGGGAGAAGTCGTTGACGTACAGGCCGATGTGCCCGCGGATGCACCCCTCGGACAGCTCACGACAGTAGTCCCGTATGTACTCAAGGGTCTCCTGTGGATGGTTATTAGCATAAAGGATTGATTCCCTGATGGCAGTGCTGACCCTCCGTGCCAGTGACTCATCCACGCTCTGCCGCCTTGCCACGATGCACCCCAGTGGTATCGGTAAACCGTATGTTTGCTCCCACCACTGACCAAGGTCTGCCACCAGAGTCAGGCCATTATCGGCATACGTAAAGCGGCTCTCGTGTATGATCAATCCGGCATCGGCCTGGCCATCCCTGACGGTATCAAGGATTGCGTGAAACGGCATCTCTACGACATTGCGACTAAGGGCAGGGTCATACAACTGCAACAGCAGGTATGCCGTGGTATACCTGCCCGGGATGGCAATTTTCTTGCCGACCAGCTCTGTCATGGAGGTTGGTCTGAGGCTGACCACAAGCGGCCCGCAGCCCCGTCCCATAGCCGCCCCACTACGAAGCAGCCTGTACGTATCCCTCAGCAGTCCATAGGCATGAAACGATACCTTGGTGACATCCAATTCACCGGCAAGGGCTGCAAGGTTCAGGGCCTCGATGTCCCGGATGTCCGGGGTAAATCTCAGGGCGCCGGTATCCACCATGTTATGGACGAGGGCATAGAACATGTACGTGTCATTGGGGCATGGCGAAAACCCCAGGGTAAGGTGATTGTTCAAGTGCGCCTTATCCGGGTGGCCAGTGCATGGCCCTGCCACCGATTACGTGCATGTGGATGTGGTAGACACTCTGACCGGCCTCGGCGTTGCAATTGATGACCATCCGAAACCCTCGTTGTGCCACCTCCCTGTCCCTGGCGATACGACCGGCCACCTCAAACATATGTCCAACGACTGCGGTGTCCTCACTGGTCATATCCAGTATTGTGGGGATGTGTTTCCTGGGGATGACGAGCACATGTACAGGCGCCTGTGGGTTGAGGTCCTCAAAGGCCACCACCTGGTCGTCCTCATACACAACCGTTGCCCTTATTTCTTTGTTTGCTACCTTACAGAATATGCAATCCATAGCTACCTCCTAAAGACATAAATTATACAGCCTACAGCATCGTCCGGTCAAGAATAAAAAACGCAGGGGGTAGCACCTTAGCTTATAGAAGCTTACCATGCTTTTTTAAGAGGATACTAAAACAATCTCATGGTGATGCTAAACAGAGATAATTTGCACCCCTTCTATTTTCTCAAAATCCTTGCGGTTATTGGTTAAAATTATTAACCGGTAATAAAGAGCAGTGGACGCGATTAAAAAATCAATGTTATCTGTGAACTGACCTTTAAACTGACCTTTTTGTCGTAATCTACCTCGTTCTTTGGCAAAAATCTTACAAATTTCATCGCTTAGATTTAAAACTGTTACCCCCTCTACAAAACCTTTAAAACCCTCCTCGCTTCTGACTGGATCAAGTGAGTAGTAAACTCCCTCATATACTTCTGCCAGAGAGAGCAGGCTTATCGCTAACCCCGCTTGTTTGAAAGAGGCTAATATAGAGATTACCTCTTTATTACCATTCAGGTAATGAATAATCCAGTCTGTATCAACCAGATATTTTATAGCTTTACCTCTGACCGACAGGAAACCCTGCGAGCAGCGTAGATGTTTTGTATTAATTCCTCTGCATCTATCAATCCGTTCCAGCTTCCGGCAGCTTTTAAGAACCGGTCTTCCTTATCTGCTTTACACAGCTCACTTGGCACGTTGATAGTAAATTCCATCCCCTCTGGTAAGTCGATTGTCTCCAACGGTTCAATTATCCCATGAGTAAACCTGGCTTTAATAAGTGTGCTCATTTTCATACCCTCCCTGACTTTTGCTTTTGTCTACGGTTACAATTCTTAAAATAACTGGCTATATTTGTATTACTCTTAACCACAACATCTACCTCCTTATTCTCTCTATATGAGTTTTATTGTAACATTACACCGTTTTGATGTCAAGATTTTTCTTGCCGTAAAAAAATCTTGTGATGATTATGATAAGTACCTGCTATAACTTGGCGGTGAGGCACCCCAGAGAAGTATTTACAGGAAGAATTTTTATCGTCTGATCTCCGTATCGGCTATGGTGCCATCGACCATGTAGTATATCTTGTTGCTCTTGTGTGCAAAGAGCATGTTGTGTGTGACTATGACAAAGGTGGTTGACTTTTTGGTGTTTATTTCGTGTATGAGGTCTATGAGAGCCTCGCCGGTTTTGGTATCGAGGTTACCTGTTGGCTCATCGGCCAGGATCACCAACGGCTCCGCGATAAGTGCCCGTGCCATGGCCACGCGTTGCTGCTCGCCACCGGAAAGTTCCCCGGGCGTGTGCCTGAGTCGATGCCCCAACCCAAGCTCCTTCAACAGTACCGTTGCACGGTCTTTGACCTCGTCCCTGCCCAGACCAGCTATGAGGCCGGGCATCATCGCATTTTCCAGGGCGCTGAACTCCGACAACAGGTGATGAAACTGAAATACAAACCCTATCGTCTTGTTCCTGAAAGAGGCAAGGGCACTGTTGTTGAGCTTGAAGGCATCCATGCCCTCATACAGCACCTCCCCGGAGGTTGGCCTGTCAAGCGTGCCAAGGCAGTGCAAAAACGTGCTCTTGCCCACCCCCGATGACCCCATAATCGATATCACCTCGCCACGCTCCACGCTCATAGTTAGTCCCCTTAAGACCGGTATCTCCCCGGCCTCCGTGACGTAGGACTTCCTGAGATTAGTTATCCTGATTAACTCGTTTGTCTTTGCCTTCATCGTTGTCTTTCCTGTTGGTGGTGTTTTTGTCTGCGGGCTTGGATTTGACGCCCAAAAAGCCGTGATATACTGCCACGGCTCGTTTATATAGGTCGCTCAGGGAATCCTTGCGGACATTTATCTCATCAGCCTTTTCAGCCGCCTTTTCGCTCAACTGTTTGACCTCCTGACCAACCTCCTGCGCCTTCGTTCCAAACCACAAGAACTTATCCCCGCCGTAGTATAACGCTATCACAAGAAACGCTATACTACCCAGGATAATTGCCGATATCACCCGCCTTATGAGCCTGAACATAGCCTTATCCCATTACTTGCTGATCTCTATTGTAAACACGGCGCCCTCTGCATCGTTGTCAACGTAGAGCCTTCCGCCCATGTTTCTCTCTATTATGACACGGGACAGATGCAGACCAATACCGGTGCCGTGTCCTTCCCCCTTGGTTGTAAAATAGGGTTCAAACAGCTTGTTCCTGATGTCATCAGGGATGCCACCGCCGTTATCTTTGATCTCTATCCTTACAACGGCACTGTCTCTGCTGATAGTTATTGAGATTGTCCCTTCCTGTTGCGTATCCCTCTGCTCTCTGCTTTGTAAGATGGCGTCTCGTGCATTGTTTATGAGGTTGAGGATTACCTGCATGAACTCATTCTGGTAGCCGACAATGGTTATATTCTCCTCACCCGTGAGTTGGAGGTTTATGTTATTGGTATACAGCAACGCCCGCACAATATCTATAACCTTTCTGATTATCCCGACAACGCTGAATTCCGTCTTTTCCTTTGAGGGCCTAAAGAAGTTCCTGAAGTCATCTATCGTGTGTGACATGAAGGATATCTGTTTCAGCGCATCGTTGGTGAAGTTGTCGAGGTAGTCCTTGTTCAGTTCACCATATTCGTAGGCGTCAATAACGTCCTGGATCATTACCCCGAGGCTGTTGAGGGGTTGACGCCATTGGTGTGCTATTGCCCCGATCATCTCTCCCATAGCGGCCATCTTGGACTGTTGAACCAACATCTGCTGTTGCTCCTGGTTTTTTCTGACTCCGTCTTCAATCTTCATTTCCATAGACTTATACAGTGCCTTTAGCTCGGATATGTCTCTCTGAATTGTGATAAATCCCTCGATTTTTTTGCCGCTGTCCTCAAAGACAGGGGCAACGGTGAGATGGACGTCATACAATGAGCCATCCTTGCGCTTGTCCGAGACCTCGCCATTCCATATCTCACCGCCGAGGATGGTATACCAGAGGTCCTTGTAGAGGTCGTCGCTGGTGAGTCCACTCTTTAGTAGATTCGATTTTCTGCCGACGACCTCGGTTGCCTCATAGCCGGTTAATTTGGTAAATGACGGATTTACATATTCAACCACACCGGAGGTATCCGTTATGACAACGGACTCGCCCGCTGACTCAACGCTCCGGATAAGGCGGCGCATCCGTTCCTGCTCGGCCCTCTGACGTGTGACATCCTTGATCATCATTACGTAACCAACCAGGGTCGTCTGTTCATCCCATATACCGCTGACCCTGGCCTCGACAAAACAGACACCATCGTCTCTTTTCAGTTGAATGGCAAAGCTGTGAGTCTCTGTTTTTTTAAGTCTCTCCAGTGTTGAGCCAAAACGTGGCGGGGCTACATTTGCCAGCTCGTGCATCTGTGTGACGGTCTTGCCCAGTACCTCGTCTTTCTTGAACCCCAACAACCGTTCTGCCTCCTGGTTGTAATACTTTATATACAGGTCTATGTCGGTTGCAATTATCCCCATATCCGTGGAGGAGTTGAGTATGCAGTCGAGATAGATGGACTTCTCCCGACTCATTTGCTCTGCCCGCTGACGAACACCTATCTGTGCCAGCATTGGTCTGAAGCAGAAAACGTACAGCAGCGGATTTACGATGATTACCAGCAGTATACCGTCTACAAAACTACCCATCAAGCCAGGCAACGGAGGCAGGGCATAGTGTAAAAGCAGCATGATCGATATCTCCGTGGCAAACAGGGCAACAACCATAATTGTTATCAGTCTGGCAACCGATTGCTCTTCCCGGGCGGCACCCATTTGTGTCTCTTCTTGTGCCTTTGACCTCAGACCGATGGCTATAATCGTCAATATGTAGACAAAGACCATTACAAAGAACATCACGTGTGATCTGTTAAGGAGGCGATCGATGGCGGCCTTTCTGTTTGTAACGTCATAGTATATCTCAAATGCCCCGATGACCTTACCGTCCATTAAAACCGGCACGTATGTCTCAATCACGTCAGAGCTGTACCTCTGGCTCTCCATGGATTTGTTGCCTTTTTTGACTAACTTGGTGTAGGCTCTTCCACGTAAGACGATGTCCCTAAAGTAGTCTGCTTTGTTTATCTTGCCGACGTCCTCAATAGCTGTAGAGAACAGAACCTTGCCTTCTGTTGAAAACAGCTTTACCTTGACGATGTTGAAGTCATTCATAAGCTCCCGAACCTGGTCGGAAAAGTTATCCGGCAGCAAATCACCTTCGCCCTCATGTTCCTTAAGGGACAACATGACCGACATGTGTCTTGCAACACGCACCGCCTCATCTTCCGTATTCTTGACCATCAGGTTTATAAACGCCGGGTAGACTAAAAAAACGTCCGCCAGTGGTAAGACAACAAATATCGACAATGCTATAATCAGCATATACATCCTCTTCTTATTCATCGCATTTATATTTTACAACATCACATTGAAATATTTTTGAAAAAATTGTTAAGATTAATCACTCAAAAAACAAACAAAAGGAGAAAGCAACACATGAAACGATTTACGACGGTAGCATTGGCAGTAGTATTTTTGTTATGTGCAGGCACCTTCGGCTATGCTGGAGATCACGCAGCCCACTGGAGCTACGAAGGCAAGGAAGGCCCCGAGCACTGGGGAGACATCTCCAAGTCTTATGAGGTCTGCAAAACGGGTAAGAGTCAATCCCCCATAGACCTTCCAAAAGAGCTGAAGACCTCAACCAAGAGCATCGGGTTCAACTACAGAACTGGTCCCATCAAGACCCTCAACAATGGCCACACAATCCAGGTCAACGTCTCCCCTGGCAGCACCGTAACCGTTGATGGCAAGAAGTACAACCTCCTGCAATTTCACTTCCACAGCCCAAGCGAACACGTGGTAGGCGGAACCCCCTACGAGATGGAGGTTCACCTCGTACACAAAAACGATAAGGGTGAGCTGGCCGTGGTGGGCGTGTTTATGAAGGAAGGCAAGGAGAATCCGCTTGTCAAGGCCATATGGGCCAACCTCCCGGACAAGGTCGGAGAGGAAAAAGCCGTGAAAGGTTTTACCATCAACCCGGCAGACCTGCTCCCGGCAGACTACACCCTGTATCGCTACAGCGGTTCGCTGACAACTCCGCCGTGCAGTGAAAAGGTAAGCTGGAATGTGCTCAAGGCCAACATTGAGGTCTCAAAGGAGCAAACAGAGAAGTTCCTGTCTATAGTTGGCAGAAACGCCCGTCCAGTCCAGCCAGTCAACGAACGCACCATCGAGTAAAAAAAAAGGGGGGTGGTTCTGCCACCCCTCAGACTTACCGCTGACTTAAGGAAATCCGTATAGACAGGCAAGTGAAAACTTCCATATTTGTAACGGGCGGGTCAAAGAGTGGCAAGAGTACCTTTGCCAGAGAAAGGGCCGAGTCGTTGGAGGGCAGGAAGGTGTTTATTGCAACGGCGCTTGCCATAGACGACGAAATGAGGCAACGGATTGAGGCGCACAAGAGGGAGCGTGGGCCGCAGTGGGATACGGTAGAGGAGCCTTATAACCTGGGCGGTGTTATTGAGCAAGTCAAGGGGATGTATGATGTTGTAGTGGTGGATTGTCTGACCATATGGCTGACCAATATAATGCTTGCCTGGGAGGAGCGTCGTGTTAAGGAGGGCATCATTGGTCTTGCAGAGGGCTTGAGGCAGATAAAGGGGAGTATGGACATCCTTGTAGTTTCTAATGAGATTGGCATGGGCATAGTGCCGGAAGGTGAGCTTTCAAGGCGTTTTCGTGATCGTGCGGGGTTGCTCAATCAGAAGGTGGCGGCGGTGTGCGAGCAGGCGTACCTGATAGTCAGCGGTCTGTCATTGCGACTTAAGTGAGCCATGCAGCAGATTCAGGCTTTCGGGCACCACTGCCATTGGAATTTCTTGTGTATCAGGAGTAGTCGCCATTGCCAGAGGACTGACAGACATGCTACCATAGAAAGTAGAGAGTGAAAGCAAAGATTAAAGGAGGTAAGGGCGATGCAGATGTTATTGGAATCGAGGGTTGACCGGTTAGAGATTGCTATGGCGGAGTTGATCGAGCTTCACAGGGTTGCGAAGATCGAGGCCGAGGAACGAGAGCAGAGGCAAGAGGAACGTGACCGGAGGCAAGAGGAACGTGACCGGAGAATGGAGGAGAGCGATCGGAAGAACAAGGAGGAACATGAGGCCTTTAGGCTAAAGATGGCGGCAATGGAGCGTGAGGCTCGGCAGCAAAGGGCTGAAATTGCCAAACAACTGGGCACGCTCGTTGAAGACATAATAGCCCCTGGTACAGTTGCCTTGATAAAACAATACTTTAACTGCGACCCTGACTCTTTTTGTCTGAGATACAAGAAAAGGATAGGAGGCAGTAATTGTGAGGTCGATATAATGCTCACCTGTCAGGACAGGGTCTTTGTTATAGAGGTAAAATCCAAACCGGATGAGCGAGATGTCATGAAGATACTAGCCAAGACAAAAACACTGCCGACCTTTTTCGACGAGTGCACAGGCAGACAGGTAATCCCCATGCTTGCCAGTGTCGTCGTTGAGGATGAGATTATCAAATTCGCAACCATAGAGGGCCTCTACGTCGTTGCATACAGGCAATGGGAGTACCTGGACATACTCAACTTCAACGAGGTAAAGACGAGTTGAAATAGCCTGTTTTGTCCCGGTTTTTAGGATATCATAAATACGGCATGGAGACAAAAGAGGTAGCGTTTACTTGAAATACACCCACCCAACCCCATTTCTGACATTCATATGCGGTGTACTTTTCTTCTACGCAAGCCAATATTTCCCAGTGACCATCTGTACCCTGAGCCTTGTACTTGCAGCGTTAATGCTAAAAAGCTATATACCGTGGGACACTACCCCACGACATCAACAGAAAAGACCGTCACGCCACCTCTCTTACATTCTTTTGCTTTTCTTTGTCCTCGGGATACTCTATGCGTACCTGCGCTACCATCCGCCCTTGGACCCCGACAGGTATGCCAATATTATCCGCCGACCACTAGTTGTTGAGGGGACACTCATATCCATTCCCCGGAAGACTCAGAGCGGCTTTAAACAGACCATCCTGATAAAGACCATCTATACCCCCGCCGAAACGCCCACTTTTGACGGCAGCCTCATGAGAGACCCAATCAACGTCTTCTACACCGGCCCTCCTCTGAGACCCGGCACCACGATAAGCGCCCCCATGAGAGTCAAACTCAGCACCACCACCATGAACCCCGGCTCCTATGTCTTTGAACCCCAACTCAATGCAATCATACAGGATGCCCAGGCCATCACAGTGCAGCACCCCAAATCTGAACTTTCACTGACGGATGGACTTTTGTTCTTTGAGGCCCTCCGATACACTACAACCAATACAATGCAGGACGTCTTTGATAACAACGTCAGCGGTTTTCTGCGTTCCATCACCATTGGCGATACGAGCGGTCTGACAGATGGTGTCAACGAAGCATTCAGGAGAACCGGCCTCAGTCACCTGTTGAGTATATCGGGGACACACTTTGGGATGCTCTTTACGCTGGTGTTTGTTGTCCTGCGTACCCTGCTGCACAGCCTTCCCGTGAAGGTGTTGCTGAAGATGACCCTGTATGTGACCACCTCCGAGGTGGCGGCCATCTGCACGCTGCCGGTTATAGGACTGTACCTGCTTGTATCGGGGCTGAGTGTGCCGGCGCTGAGGTCGTTTATAATGACCGGTGTGTTCCTGCTTGGATTGCTGCTTGGACGGAAAGGGCAGTGGGTAAACACGATCCTGTTTGCTGCCTTTGTCGTTGCACTTGTCCAACCGGAGGCCATACTTACCGTGTCATTTCAGTTGTCCTTTGGGGCAGTGTTTTTTATTGGCCTTGTGGTGCATCGTCCGGGCAACAACGAATCCGACACGGCAGACAAATCGGCAAATCAACCGGTACCAACAGTTGCAGGACGACTCCTGACAACACTCAGGGAGAGTCTGCTCGTATCCGTAGCTGCCTCGATTGGGACGATGCCCATTGTTATGTACTACTTTTACTCCTTTTCGGTTGTCACTGTCCTGGCCAATATGCTCGTTGTTCCCTACACGGGGTTTGTCATCATGCCGCTGGTGTTGTGCAGTAGTGTGGTCTTTGCCCTGTCCGGGAGGTTTATACTGGTTGACATCATCAACCGGACAACGCTCATCATGTTGGAGTTCATAGGGGCGATGGCGGATTTGCCTTTTGCCTCGATAAGCGTTGGGGCGTTTGCCCCGGTGTTTCTGGTGCTGATCTATCTGTCGGTGTTTCTGTGTTACCGCATCAGGGACAAAAGGATTGCGTGTGTGCCGATGTTGACAGTGGCGGCGCTCCTTGCAGGACAGTTCGTCTTTACGGCAAGGGGTGAGATGCAGGTTGCCTTTATCGACGTTGGAGACGGGGATGCAGCCGTTGTTGAGACCCCGGCAGGGCGTGTTGTGGTAATTGACACTGGCAGGACTGGCCGTGAGGTAGAGGGCTATCTGAGACACAGGGGTAAGGGTGAGATAGATGCCATCGTCTTAAGTCATGGCGACAACGACCACGCCGGCGGATTTTTCAGACTGCTTGACAAGTTCAAAGTCCACAGAGTTTTTGACAACGGCCACGTCCGGTACGACTACGACGGAGTCATCGACGTCAGACATCTCCTCAGGGGGGATATTTTTACGATAGACGGCGTGTCCTTTAAAGTGCTTCATCCCTACGATGACACTGCTGCCACGGTCAACGATGCCTCATTGGTACTGAAGGTCAGCGGGAGGTATGCGTCGTTTCTCTTTACGGGAGATGTGCAACGCAGGGGCGAGGAAGACCTGCTCGCTGTGGGTGGGGCACTCAGGGCAGATGTCTTGAAGGTCCCTCACCATGGCAGTATCAGCTCTGCATCGATAAAGTTTCTGCAACTGGTTGCGCCAAAGGTGAGCATCATAAGTGTGGGCAGAGACAATCAATACGGTATGCCGCATCAGGACGTAATAGCAAGGCTCAGGGGAACAATGCTCTACCGCACCGACCGTGACGGCGCCATACTCATCAGGGAGACAAGACAAGGACTACGGGTTAATACCTACGCAAACTGCAACCTCAAAAAGGTCAGCTCCCTGAAAGACGAACCGGATAACCTCCGGTATCTGTTTGCAGTCTGCCAGGCGCACCCCCCATGAGTAAAAAAGGGCAACGGAGACGGTAATGCCTGTTGACTCTATCTGTGCGAAATAAGGTATCTTTAGAGGATCATTTTATCAATAATCTGTTGACCTCACTGAGGAGGTTGTTTACGTCAAATTTTACGAGATAGCCGTCGGCTCCGACGCTTTTGGCCTTTTCCTTGTTTTCCTCGCCACTGAGAGATGTATTTACAATGATCGGGATGACCTTTAGCTTGAGGTTGTTCTTTACCGTCTTTGTAAATGTAAGGCCGTCCATTTCGGGCATCTCAACGTCACTGATCACCAGTTGAATGAATTGAGTGATCGACTTCTCACCGATCTTGCTCTGAAAGTCGTTTAGTACGGCAAGTGCTTGCTTGCCATCAACGGCCTCAAGGACAGTGAGACCTACGTTTTCGAGGATGTCCTTTAATATCTTCCTGGCCACAGAGGAGTCGTCTACGATAAGGACATTGCCGGCGAGCTTCTTTTTGGTAATCATCTTTATGTCGTCCAGTGAAGCGGTCTTTTTGGGGATAAGTGCGCCTATGTCCTGGATAACGCTCTCAAGGTCGAGGATGAGCAAGAGGTCGTTGCCATCGTCGATTTTTGTAACGCCGGTTATCTTACCGCCGTGTTTGGTCTGTAGCAGAGGAGGCGGTGGCTTTATCTTGTCCCACTTGATCCTCCTGATTCGCTCAACATCATGGACGATCATTCCCACCGTGGTGCCGAGCATCTCCAGGACGATCACCTTATGTCTTATGTCGATGCCCTCCGGTACAGTCAGCTTCATCCACTGGCCGAGGTCAACTATTGGTATAACTTCTCCCCTGACCTCTGCCAGGGAGTCGGCGTAGGCCGGCATATCCGGTACCGTTGTCAACTGAGGCATCGGGATAATCTCTCGCACCTTGGCCACGTTAACGCCATAATTTCTTGTCTCCTGAACCCCTTCATGAAGCTGACAGTACATCTTAAACACCACAAGCTCCAGCTCGTTTGCTCCCACCTTCAATACTTCCGGCAGTTTACCGATACCCTGCGCCATATAAACCTCCACACAAAATAGTTAAATAAAAATACACTGGTTTATTATAAAACTTAGTTGCAAAAAATTCATATACACCGCTACTTCAGGGTAATCGCATTTGACCGGAAGAAAAAAAAGAATGGGGGACTTTGTCCCCCCTCAGACCAAATGCAATTGCCCTAAAGCAAAAATTTAGCCGTCAGTAAAAATTAACATAAATAAGCTATAATAAAAACACTTGATATTTTATGAGGATTCAGCTACTAAAAGATAAGCAACGCCTGCATCTGTGTATCGTTGCCATACTGATGTTATCGACCCTGTCCGTGTACCATAACATTAGGGACAATGGCTTTGTAAGCTACGACGACCATAAATATGTCACCGAAAATCGCGACATAGCGGGGGGAGTTAGTCTTAGGAGTGTCAAGTGGGCATTTACGACAACGTACTTTTCAAATTGGCACCCGCTCACGTGGCTGTCACACCTGCTCGACGTCCAACTACACGGGATGAACCCCCGCGGGCACCACGTTACCAACGTGATTATACACACCTTAAACGTGCTGTTGTTGTATCTGTTTCTCTACAGGGCAACGACCATGCCCTGGCAGAGTGGCTTTGTTGCGTTGCTGTTTGCCCTGCATCCCCTTGGGGTGGAATCCGTGGCCTGGGTGTCGGAGCGCAAGAACCTGCTGGTGACATTGTTTTGGCTTCTGGCTTTGTTGAGCTATCTCTCCTACGTTCGTCGCCCTAATCCCTGGAGCTACGTGGCCGTGATCCTGACCTTTGCCCTTGGCATTATGTCCAAACCCATGATTGTGACGTTGCCCTTTACACTACTGTTGCTGGACTACTGGCCACTGGGACGTCTCAAGACCGATGACTCCAAACCTGCATGGGCAATCTATGTCAGACTGATCGTAGAGAAGTTGCCGTTTTTTCTCATGACAATCGCATCGAGCGTTATAACCGTCCTCGCCCAGAAGGAAGGTGGGGCAGTGGTGTCGTTAAATTCGTTGTCGCTTACGACCCGGCTGTTAAACGTGTTTACTTCGTATGCTGGCTATCTGAGAAAGACGGTGTGGCCAACCGATCTGGCGGCATTTTATCCATATCTTAATCATCCGGCGTGGGAGTTGATAGTTTCGGTGCTTTTGCTGTTGACGGTAACGGTGTTTGCCGTGTTGTACCGAAAGACCGCCCCATACATCCTGATGGGTTGGTGCTGGTTTTTGGGGACGCTGGTACCGGTCATCCAGGTGGTGCAGGTGGGGGTTGCCCCAATGGCCGACAGATATATGTATGTGCCCATCATAGGGTTGTTTGTTATCGTGGCCTGGGGGGGGCGGAGTTGTCAGAGAAGTGGTGTTCTCTGAGGTCGGTCTTTATTGCCGCTGCGGTGGTGGTAAGCATAACCTTTGCCATGTATACGTGGAGACAGGCCAGTTACTGGAGGGATTCCTTTACGCTCTATGAGCACGCACTCAACGTCACACAGTACAACTACGTGGCACACAACAACTATGGTCAGGCACTGATGAAGGCGGGCCTGCTCGATGAGGCCATCGTCCACTTCTCCGAGGGACTCAAGGTCATGCCCCTCAGTGAGGAGATCAACTACAACATGTGGCTGGCCCTGAGCAGACAGGGAAAGATACAGGAGGCCAATCGTTATCTGTTGAAGTCCGCCTCCCTGTGGTTTGGCGGTGACAAGGCCGCCCTGTATAAGCACATGGCCATAGACCTTCTAAACCAAAAGAACTACAGGGAAGCCGTTGACTATTTCCTCTTGTCGGCCCGTGAAAACAATAAAGACGCCGAGGTATTCAAGGAACTTGGGGTCGCCCTCAGTGCGCTGAAGAAGTATGATCAGGCGCTCGTCTCCCTGTCAAAGAGCATCTCCCTTGATGCCACCAGGTGGCAGCCCTACTACCACAAGGGCCTCGTTTTAAAAGAACTCAGCCGATACGATGAGGCCCAAGCGGAATTCAAAAAGGCCCTCGCCCTCAACCCTGATTCCCAACAGATAAAAATCGCCCTGAACAACCTGCACAATGCCATGAAGTCCAGGTGACATCAGCGTTGACAAAGGAAAACGTACATATATGACCAAAACCGCAAATTCAATGACACTGTGGTTCATGCTGACTCTTACGTTACTGACGGTGCTTGCCTACTCACCCATTGACGACAACGACTTTGTCAGCTTTGACGATGACCACTACCTCACCGGTAACCCCGCCATCCAGAATGGTTTGACGCCCGATAGCATAGCGTGGGCGTTTAAGACCTTTTACTTTGCCAATTGGCATCCGCTTACCTGGCTGTCATACCTGGCGGACGTCTCCATGTTTGGGTTAAACCCCAAGGGGTTCCACCTCATCAACCTCCTGTTTCACATGGCAAGCGTAATGTTCCTGTTCACATGCCTGACCCGCATGACGCAACTGCCCTGGCAGAGCGCCATGGTGGCAGCACTGTTTGCCCTGCATCCGGTCAACGTGGAATCCGTGGCCTGGGCATCGGAGCGCAAAAACGTCCTCTCCACACTCTTGTGGATACTGACGATGATGGCCTATCTCAGATACGTGCAACAGCCCAGGGCCAAGTGGTACGCACTGACCCTCCTGAGCTTTGTCCTGGGGCTGATGGCAAAGCCCATGCTGGTGACCTTGCCGGTTGTCTTGCTGTTGCTGGATTACTGGCCGCTTCAGAGGTTTAACTCAAGACGATTCATTGACCTGGTTATAGAAAAAATCCCGCTCTTTATCATATCGCTCCTCTCCGGCGTAGTGACCATCTTTGCCCAGCAGCAGGCGCTTATCTCCTTTGCCGTAGCCCCGCTAAATCTCCGTCTCCACAGCGTCGTACACTCCTACGTTGGTTACGTAAAGCTGATGTTCTGGCCAAAGGGATTGACGGTTTTTTATCCGTATTCGGGTAGCATACAACTCGCTCATACTTTACTATTTCTGGTCTGCATCGTTGGAGTAACTGCCGTTGCTGTTTACAAGAGGCGTCGGATGCCGTATCTGTTTGTGGGTTGGCTGTGGTATCTTGTAACACTTGTACCCGTGCTTCAACTGGTACAGGTAAGCGCCTCTCCGATGGCCGACCGCTATGCCTATGTGCCACTGATCGGGGTATTCATTGCGTTGGTCTACGGATTGGGCGAGTTACAACACAGACCTCTTGGCAGGATATTTACAGCCATCACTGCAGGGTGTGTGTTAGTAGTACTCTGTCTCTTGACGCGTCAGCAGGTGGGATACTGGAAAAACTCCGGAACGCTCTTTAAGCACGCCGTTGAGGTGACCGACGGCAACTATGTCGCCAACAACGACTATGGCATGTATCTCATGAAGGAGGGCAGGGTACAGGAGGCCATTGTGCAGTTCTCCAGGGGGCTTGAGGTGATGCCCGATAACCCGCACCTGAACTTCAACCTATGGAGCGCCCTCGTCTTTGAGGGAAGGGGGACGGAGGCACAGCCGTACTTTTTACGGGCCAGACCGTTTTGGCAAAACGCCGGTGAAGCCGTCGTTTACAAGATGCTTTCGCACGCCCTGATGCGGCAGAAGAAGTATGCCCTGGCCTATGAGTACTTACAGAAGTCCCTGCGTCTTGACCCCACGGATGCCGTCGTCTATGATTATCTGGGTCTTACCCTGAGCGCCGAGGGCAGGTTTGAAGAGGCCCTTGAGTACTTCACCAGCGGCATCAAGGTGGCCAATAACCCTTGGGAACTGTATTTCCACAGAGGGTTGATCCTCAAAAAGATGGGCAGAGAAAAAGAGGCCAGAGAAAGTTTCGAAAAATCCCTCGCCCTAAACCCCAACTCCAAAGACGTCCGCAGTATCTTAAAACTTAACTCAAGCTATTAAGCAGAAGAGTATAAGTAGCTATACAGGTTTATGCTCTCTTGCTTAACGTCTACCGGGTTTCCCATTGGGCTGGTATACCATTGGCAGCAAAGCCCTCCCCAACCCTGTCTGTCCCATCCATAAGCCAGATATAGACATCACCGGAGGTGGTGTTCTTCCAGAGGATGTCGGCCTTACCGTCGCCGTTGTAATCCGCTGCTGCTATGATCTGCCAGATGAGGGGTATTGCACGACCTGCAAAGTCGCCTGTCTTTATCGTGACCCCGTCCATCAGCCACATGGCAACGTCCCCTGATGTAATGTCCTGCCAGAGGATGTCGGCCTTGCCATCACCGTCAAAGTCAACTACCGCCTTTATCTGCCAGTTGCCGGGGATACCACGGGAGGCATAGTCCATCTTTGAGATTGTCGCACCGTCCATTAACCAGACAACCACGTCGCCATTGTCGGCGTTTTGCCAGAGGATATCGGCTTTTTCGTCGCCATTGAGATCGGCCACTGCCCTGAGCATCCACTCCGGTCTCATACCTTTGACGATAAACGCCACGCTCTTGACGTCCTTACCGTCCATCAACCATACGGCTACATCTCCAGTTTCGGTGTTTTGCCATAGTATGTCCGTCTTGGCATCGCCATCAAAATCACCGGCCTTCTTGAACTCCCACACCCTGGGTACTCCCTGCATGGCGTCACCTTCAATGGATATCTTTGTCCCGGCCATCAAATAGACATAGACGTCGCCCTTGTCCTTGTGCTGCCAGAGGATGTCGGCCTTACCATCACCGTTAAAGTCCCCTGCGACCTTTATGTCCCAATCCGTGCCTGCGCCTCTGACAACATAATCACCGCCGATTATGGACTTCCCACTCATCAGCCAGATATAGACATCTCCGGTTATAGCGTTTTTCCACAACACATCACTGTTGCCATCACCGTCAAAATCGTATTTAGGGTGCCCCTTGCCTGAGTAGGCAGCATCCTGTGTTACGGTGAACAACTGCTGCGCGATAGTCATTGTGCCTGTGCGTGCAGTGCCCGTGTTTGCTGATACGGAGTACGATACCGTCCCATTACCACTGCCAAAACTGCCTGCGCTGATCGTTATCCAGGTGGTGTTGCTTGTTGCCGTCCAGGAGCAGTCGGTGTTAGCCGATACGCTTACGCTGTCACTGCCGCTGGAGGATGCAAAGTTTTTACTCTGTGGGGTTATCGTAAAGCTGCAGGATTGTTCGTTAAACGTAGCCGTTACATTCCTTGCCGCAGACATCATTACCGTGCAGGTTGGACTTGAGCCAAAGCAATCACCGCTCCAGCCTGCAAAAGTTGAAGTATCATCCGCCGTTGCAGTCAGGGTTACGGAGGTGCCTGTGTTGTACGATGCAGTGCCGGTATCGCGTCGCCAGGAAAGTGTGCCAGGTGATGCGGTTACAGTGCCGAAACCTGTGCCGGACCTGGAGACGGTGAGGGTGTATTGCTGCACCACCGGGTCCCATTCGCAAATGAAGCAAAGAGGGTTGTAATCCAGCATGGTATACGAATGATGAGCACAAAAAATATCATCCCACGCATTGCTTGTATAGCCGAAGGAACCAGAAAACGCCAGACAATGTTCATCGTTTTCTTTATTATCAGGTTGACTGGCAGCCCATGCCGTAAATTGCCAGTCTTCACCGGTTACCCATTTCCAGACTCCGGCGGTCTCTGTATCACTTGCCCCAATCCAACAATTGCCTCGATTGCCGGTGTGATCATATGTATCATTAAAAAAGTTTGCCGGTAATAAGTTATTGACAAGAAATGTGTTTTCATCAGCCGATGTTACAGTTGCCAAATATCCGCCAAGTTGCCTACAATCTCCCGCTGCGGTGGACCATACCACTTGCTTGTCAATTCTTTGATACGAATGATTATTACCAGGATTTATGATGACAGGATTGGAAAACGTAGCTGTCACATTCTTTGCTGCCGACATTGTCAACGTGCAGGTAGAATTCGTCCCTGAACAGTCGCCACTCCAGCCTGCAAAGGTAAAACCGTGGTCAGCCGTTGCGGTCAGGGTTATGGTTGTTCCTACGGTATATGTCTTTGTGGCAGATACAGGCCATATATCCGTACCATCCGATACCGTACCGGAACCAGTCCCTGATTTTGTGTAGGCTATACTTTCGCACTTTTTTATAAACCAGCCTTTTATGCAGTTCTTTAAAATGGATTCCCGTTTTCACGGGAATGACAGTAAATGGCGATTTCGGTTGTTCTATGTCATTCCTGCGTAAGCAGGAATCCAGAAAGTGCGAAACCATAGGTGTAGGTTAAATCAGCTCTGTCTATTTGAATACGTGGCTTGCTGATACCATTACGAGCATCAGTAATGGTTACACCAGTGCTTACCAATATATTGAGGATATCTGTAACAGTGGCAGAGGGGGTTAACTGTTTGAGGATTACCCACGCTCCAGCCACATGCGGGGCTGCCATTGAGGTCCCATTCCATGTATCATAACCACCTCCAGGTACAGACGAGTTTATGGAAGAACCTGGAGCCAGTAAACTAAGAAAACCGGCGCTATTTGAAAAATTTGAGACATTATCTGAAGAATCAGTTATTTCGTCCTGCCGCAATGCCGGCCACGTGAGTGCCGTGGTCACATTTTTCGACTGGACAATTACCGGCGTATGGCATTGCCGAATCGGCCGCCGTAGAGCTTGTTACACCGCCAGGGCAGAGGGAGGAGGCCTTCTCGGCTGCATCACTAGTGGAATAACAGGCCTCCGACACTACGGCTCCTGCCAGAAAGGGATGGTCTTTATCAACACCCGTATCGAGTATGGCCACCGTGTAGCCGGAGCCATCATAGCCCGTTGACCAGACGTTAGGCGCACCTATCTTGGTCATATTCCATTCAAAGTAGTAGGACACAAGCATGTCCTCTTCTACATTTTCTATCTCAGCAATAGCAAGCATGGCATCGAGGGCAGACTTGTCAACCGTCATTGCGATGTAGGGGATGTACTTGTATTTGTGGGAGTTATTGATACGGTATCCCGATAATAGCTCCAGCACCTTGTCCTGGGCATGTGCGATCATGTTCACCTGCGATGCGGCCTCTGTATGGGACAGTTCCCCCATTGGCTGTGATGGACCGCTGATCTTGACTATGACCCTCACCGAACCATCGCTTTGTGCCTTAGATGCCAGATGTTCATACCCACCAGGGGTTGATACCTTGCTAAACGGCACAAGCGGCTCACCGGCAAACCCTGACTCCACGTGGTTAAGCAGTAACAATAGCGCCAGCATAAACAACACCCTTACACCAAGCGTATTACCAAGTTGGAGATACCTCATCCCTTGATTGTTGGCTTCCCCAAACATACACCCTCCAATGTTACTTCTTGTGAGTTACACTGACCTGTAAAACAGGTAAGGGAATAATAGCATTTAGCCACACATAATTGTCAAGTTCCACATTGTCCTCAGTGGCAAAAAACTTGACAAAAAACTTCCAATGTAGTAAGCTCAACAAATGGGGGAACACCCCACTATCGAAGCATGATCACATTACACAGGCGTAGTGATGATGCCGTATTATATCAGACCTAAAATGGCTTGAATCTTGGTTCCCGGGATTAATTGCGGCACTACCCGATTGAGCAGGTAATATACGACTAAGGTTTTTTTAATATTTGACAAAACCTGCATAACTTTTTTATTCTTCTTTTGAAGCTGTTAAAAAAAAGATAAATTGTAAAAAGGAAGGTTCATTGGATTTTCAACAACTTATATTGAGGCTACAGGATTTTTGGGCGGCGAAGGACTGTGTTATCCTTCAGCCATACGACATAGAGGTAGGTGCGGGGACGTTCCACCCGGCAACGTTTTTCAGGGTGCTCGGCCACAAACACTGGAAGACCGCCTACGTCCAACCCTCCCGCAGACCCACCGACGGTAGATACGGCGACAATCCCAACCGTCTCCAGCACTACTACCAGTACCAGGTCATCCTCAAGCCCTCACCGGTGGAGTCCCAGGAGCTGTACCTGGAAAGCCTCACCTGCCTGGGCATAGACCCCCGCAGACACGACATACGCTTTGTCGAGGACGACTGGGAATCCCCGACGCTTGGCGCCTGGGGACTGGGCTGGGAGGTCTGGCTCGACGGCATGGAGGTCACACAGTTTACGTACTTCCAGCAGGTTGGGGGCATCGACCTTAAACCAGTCTCCGTAGAAATCACCTACGGTCTTGAGAGGATCGCCATGTACCTGCAGGGGATCGACAACGTCTACACACTGCGCTGGAACAAGGACTTCTCCTACGGCGACATACATCACAGGGATGAGGTCGAGTTTTCGCACTTCAACTTCGACAGGGCGGATGTCAGATTGCACAAACAGTTGTTTGAGGACTTCGAGCAACAGTGCACCACCCTGTTGCGGGAGGGATTGGTGGGGCCGGCCTATGAGTTCTGCCTCAAGTGCTCACACGTCTTTAACATCCTTGATGCCAGAGGCGCCATCTCCGTAGCCGAACGCACCGCCTACATAGCCCGTGTGCGGGCACTGGCCAGGCCCTGTGCCGAGGCCTATATACAAGCCCAGACCGATACGCAAAAGGAGGCACTATAGAGATGGCCAACGACATTACGCTTCTCCTGGAGATCGGTGTTGAGGAGATACCGGCCACCTTCCTGCCTGCCGCCATCGGACAGCTCAAGGACGTCACCGAAGGCGTGCTCTCCGACAACGGGGTAGAGTTCTCCGACGTCAGGGCCTACGCAACCCCCCGACGCCTTACCGTCATAGCAACCGGAGTCAGCGGGCATCAAAAAAACCGCATCACCGAACACTTTGGCCCACCTCAAAAGGCAGCATTCTCCGACGACGGCAAACCCACCAGGGCTGCAATCAGCTTTGCACAACTGCATGGCATAGCAGTAGAGGACTTGATAATAAAACAAAAGACCGAACACAACCAGTCAGGAAAAAATAAGCAGAAGGGCGGACAGTACGTCGTGGCAGTCATCAGGACAGAGGGGCGTGCCATCGGAGAGATAGCCGCATCGTTGTTTACGAAGATAGTGACGTCGCTGCACTTTCCAAAGGCCATGCGCTGGGCTGACCTTGACACGAGGTTTGTCCGTCCGGTGAGATGGCTCCTGGCGCTCTGTGACGGTGCTGCGGTGGAGTTTGAGTTTGCCGGGGTGAAAAGCTCCAACGTCACACACGGCCACCGATTCCTGGCCAACGTGGCCATTGAGGTCTCCGACGCCGCACAGTATCACGATACCCTGGAAGCCAACTACGTCATTATTGATCAGGACAAGCGCCGACAACTGATATGGGCACAGTGCCAACAGGCCGCCAGTGAATTTGGGGCGCTGCCCGTTGCCGATGACGCCCTGCTGCAACAGGTAACACACCTGGTTGAATATCCCCATGCCGTAGCGGGGGAGTTTGAAGAGGTCTACCTCGGCCTGCCACGGGAATTGTTGATAACCGTCATGCGGGACCACCAGCGCTGCTTTGCCATAGAGACGCAGGACGGACGGTTGTTAAACCGCTTCATCGTGGTCAGTAACACGGTTGCAGACAACGCCGACGTAGTACGCATCGGTGCCCAACGGGTAATACGGGCACGCCTGGAAGACGCCAGGTTCTACTACGACGAAGACCTAAAGCTCCCCCTGATACAGCGCCTGGAGCACTTAAAAGGGATCGTGTTTCAGGATGCCCTCGGATCGGTGTTTGACAAGGTAGAGAGGCTCGCTGCCATAGGCGACTTCCTGCGACTGCGACTCTTTGACCCGATCGAAATCGACAGAGAACAACTGCTGATGGCTATCCGCCTCTGTAAGGCCGACCTGACCACCGGAGTGGTACGCCAGTTTCCGGAGCTACAGGGGGTCATGGGCAAGTACTATGCCCTCAAAAACGGCCATGAACCGGAAGTCGCCCAGGCCATCGTCGAACACTATCTGCCGGCCTTTGCCGGGGATAAAATACCGTCAACAAAACTTGCCATGATCGTAAGCCTTGCAGATAAACTAGACAATCTGGTATCATTTTTCTCCATAGGTCAGACGCCCACGGGGTCGGAGGACCCCTATGGCCTGAGGCGACAGGCAATCGGCGTGATCGCTGTGCTGCTGCAGGGTAGCCTTGGGGTTACGGTTGAGGATATCCTCACGGGAGTAGCTGATGTCCTGAAAAGACCGGTAACTGTCCTGGATGACCTGTATGCGTTTTTCAGGCAGAGACTACAGGCGCTGTTTTCGACCATGGGATACTCCCACGACGTCATCCAGGCGGTGATGGAGCGGTTTCAGTGCGTGCAACTCAACTACCTGGTCGGACGGATGGATGCCCTGAGGAGGTTAAAGGGACAGCAGGGATACAACGAGTTTTTGATTGCGTTTAAACGCATATATAATATAGCACCACGTGGGATGGACGGCACATACGTCGTAAACGTCCATCTGATGCAGGGTATTGCCGAAAGGGGGTTGTACGATGCCCTTGGGCGGATACGACAGGGGGTTGAGGCTGCTGTTGCAGGCGGAGAGTTCAGGCGAGCCCTGGAGTTATTGACGGAGTTGGTGGCGCCAATAAACGAGTTCTTTGACAAGGTGTTGGTCATGGACAAGGACGAGGCTCAGAGGGTCAACAGGTTAGCCCTGTTGAGGGACATATTGAGTGCAGCGGCGACCGTGGCCGACCTGTCCAGGATGCAGGAGAGTCAGGACTTGACAAAAGCAAAAAATGTATGAAAAAATCTAAAGAGAAAGAAACATCTGTTTAACGGATGAAAAGAAACCATCGGAGGTAATCATGAACCCTGAAGAATTACGATATCATAAGGAACATACCTGGGTAAGTCTGTCAGGCAAGAAGGCCACTATAGGCATAACAGACTATGCGCAGGAACAGTTGGGTGATATAGTGTATCTGGACATACTGGAGGTAGGCGCAGAGGTAGAGGCAAATACTGAGATGTCAGAGATTGAATCCACCAAGGCGACCTCTTCGGTAATCGCTCCGATTAGCGGCACGGTGTTGAGTGTAAATGAGGAGTTGGAAGATGCCCCCGAGATAATCAATGAGGACCCCTACGGCAAGGGCTGGATAGCCGTGATAGAGGTGGCGGATGAGTCCGAGCTTGAGGAGTTGATGGACGTCTCAGACTACGAAAAGTACATCGAAGAGGAAGCTGGATGAAGATAGTAATCCTTGGTGCCGGCCCCGGGGGCTATGTGGCGGCCCTCAAGGGTGCGCAGATGGGTGCCGATGTCACGGTGATTGAGGGCAAAGAGGTTGGTGGTACCTGCCTCAACGAAGGCTGTATACCCACAAAGACACTCATAGCATCGGCGGAGGCCTATGTCACGGCCCTGCACTGTGACTCATACGGAATAGACTTCAGCGGCAGTCTCACCCCCAATGTGCAAAAGCTGATGGCTCGCAAAAACGGTGTCATCTCCACGCAGGTCAAGGGGATACGGGCGTTGTTTAAGAGCTGGGGGGTGAAGCTCAAAGAGGGCAGGGGCAGCTTCATCTCGGAAAAAGAGGTCAGGGTAGTAAGTGGCAGTGGCCAGGAGGAGGTCATAAGCGGTGATAAGTTTATTATCGCCACGGGTTCCCGTCCTGCCGAAATCCCGACGTTCCCCTTTGACGGCAAGCGGATTATCTCCAGCTCCGATGCCCTGAACATGGATGGCATTCCCAGTTCGATGATAATCATAGGCGCCGGTGTGATGGGTTGTGAGTTTGCGTGCATATACCAGAGTTTTGGCACCGAAGTGACGATGGTAGAGCTGATGCCCCGCGCCCTGACCACGGAAGACCCCGAGGTGTCACAGATACTGGAGCGGGAACTCAAAAAGAAAAAAATAAAGCTCATCACGGATGTAAAGGTAGACCGTGTGAGCGTTGAGGGCGACGGCGTCAGGGCGTTTCTCTCCAACGGCAAGGAACTCAAGGCCGAAAAACTCCTTGTCACCATAGGGCGGGCGTTTAACTCCGATGGTATAGGGTTGGACAAGGTCGGCGTGACCCCCGGCAAGGGTGGCGTTATATCGGTCAATGCCATGATGCAGACGAGCAACCCCGACGTCTATGCCATTGGTGATGTAGTAGGCGGTATGCTCCTTGCGCACGTGGCCTCCACGGAGGGCATGGTAGCCGTCAAAAACATCATGGGACACAAGGAAGAGATGGACTACACCTGTGTGCCGGGGGGGATATTTACGTCTCCGGAGATCGGCTCGGTGGGGATGCGTGAGCACCAACTACAAGAGCGCGGGGTCAAGTACAGAAAGGGACAATTCCTCTACAGGGCACTGGGCAAGGCACATGCCATGGGGGAAATCACCGGCATGTTCAAGGTCCTCTCCGATGAGGCTGGCAAGGCGATCCTCGGTGTACACATAGTGGGTCACAATGCCTCGGACATAATCCACGAGGCGGCGGTCGCAATCAAGGCAGGGTTGAGCGTTAAGGCACTCGCTGAGACAATCCACGCCCATCCGACCCTGGCCGAAGGCTTGATGGAGGCAGCCGAGGACGTCTTCGGCGAGGCGATTCATTCCCCAAAGAAATAATGCCAGACAGGTGCATAATACACTCATGGGTAGCCTCGTCAAAGAAAAGAATGGAGGGCTTTGCCCCTTTTATGCAGGGGGTCGCCGACCCCTCCCTCAGACCAACCCACAAGGGGTCACGGACCCCCTTGACCCCGTATCCATGCCTTCCCATGAAAAACTTATACACCCTGCAAGGCAGTGCTATAGACTTATTTGGTAAGGTTAGTTTAAACTTTACCTGTTGGTATATTTTAATATGAAGAATTTAAGGAGGGGCATAATGTCTAGAATCGAAGTTGTTCACGCAAGAGAGATAATGGATTCCAGAGGCAATCCGACCATTGAGGTAGACGTCATACTGGAAAGCGGAGCTGCGGGCAGGGCAGCCGTCCCCAGTGGCGCCTCAACGGGTGAGAGGGAGGCCGTAGAACTCAGAGATGGCGACAAGGCCAGGTATCTGGGCAAGGGTGTAAAAAAGGCCGTAGAAAACGTCAACACCGTCATCGCGGACAAGGTCATCGGTCTGGAGGCAACATCGCAGGCGCTGATTGATGGCGTCATGATCGAGCTTGATGGCACGCACAACAAGTCAAGGCTTGGAGCAAACGCAATCCTGGGCGTATCGCTGGCGGTTGCCAAGGCCGCAGCCGATGAGTCGGAGTTGTCCCTGTACAAGTACCTGGGCGGGGTCAATGGCAAGGAGTTACCCGTGCCGATGCTGAACATTGTCAATGGTGGGGCACATGCCGACAATAACGTTGACATCCAGGAGTTTATGATTATGCCGGTAGGGGCGCGTTGCTTTGCCGATGCGCTGCGCATGTCTGCCGAGGTGTTTCATAGCCTCAAGAAGACCCTCCACAAGAAGGGCCTGTCAACGGCCGTGGGCGATGAGGGCGGTTTTGCTCCCAACCTCAAGTCCAACGAAGACGCCCTGGTGGAGATCATGGAGGCCATTGCCGCTGCCGGATACAAGGCCGGAAGTGACTTCCTGCTTGCACTCGATGTCGCATCGTCGGAGCTGTTCAAGGACGGCAAGTACATCTTTGAGGGTGAGGGAAAGACGCTTACCCCCGAAGAACTCGTCAACTACTACGAGTACTTGACCGGCAAGTATCCGATCATATCCATTGAGGATGGCATGAGCGAAAATGACTGGGACGGTTGGAAGAAGCTCACAGACAGACTCTCCAAGAAGGTGCAGTTAGTGGGCGATGACCTCTTTGTCACCAATCCGTCCATTCTCAAAGAGGGTATCGAAAAGGGTCTGGCCAACGCCATCTTGGTCAAGGTCAACCAGATCGGCTCTCTGACAGAGACGCTTGATGCCGTTGAGATGGCAAAGAAGGCAAAGTACACCGCCATCATTTCGCATCGTTCCGGTGAGACGGAAGATACCACGATATCCGACATAGCCGTGGCGCTCAACGCCGGACAGATAAAGACCGGTTCAACGTCAAGGTCTGACCGCATCGCAAAGTACAACAGGCTGCTGAGAATCGAAGAAGAGCTTGGCTCCGTAGCCGTATACAAAGGACGTGACACATTCTACAACCTCAAGTAGGAAAAAAAAGGGGGCGGCTCCTGCCCCCCCTCCAGCCCCCCCCGCAAGGGGTCACGGACCCCTTGACCCCCATCTTGGGTACCACAAGGCGCTCTTTGTCTTGTGTAGCCTTTAGTTTGATTTTTAGCGTGGATCGTTACTGCACTATTTTAGTATAAACAAAATCCCAGAGATGAAGACAAACGAATATGGATAAGAGGAATCTTCTCAGGAAGCAGATAGTCAAAGAGAGGAGGCATCGGGGGAGATTGTTTGTGGTGTTTTTTCTTTTTTGCGCTGGTGCTAATATTGTTCAATTTGTTTTATGATGAGATGGGGCTGTTTAACTATTTCAGGCTGAAGTCTGAGGAGCAGCGGATGGAGGAGGATATTGCCCGCCTTGAAATGGAAATCTCATCCGTCAAGGATGAGATAAAGGCAATAGGAACGGACCCCTTCTATATCGAGAAAAAGGCCAGAGAAGACCTGGGTCTGGCAATGCCCGATGAGTACATCTACAAGTTGGATAAGGATAAGTAATCCGCTTGAAAAAGTACGTTGTAGCAATCACCGGGGCAAGTGGTTCAGTGTTTGCGTTGAGATTGATCGAGGCGCTTGTGACGGTTGCCGAGGTGCATGTGATCATCTCCTCGGAGGCGATACCGATCATTGCTTACGAGGCGGGGTTAGACTTGGCCACAGGGACAGGCAGCGACACTAATCGCACGGAGCTATTGAGGCGGCATTTCAATACGGAGCGGCTATTTTACTATGAAGACGATTGTCTGCACAGTCCACTCTCCAGTGGTTCGTTCATAACGGATGGCATGTACGTGGTGCCGTGTTCGATGAAGACCCTCTCAGGGATAGCCAACGGGTATGCCGATAACCTGATAATCAGGGCTGCCGACGTTGTCATAAAGGAGGGCAGGTCTCTGGTGCTGTCGCCGCGTGAGATGCCCTTTAGCGCCATACACCTTGAGAACATGCTTAAGCTGTCACGACTTGGCGTTGTCATAGCCCCTCCCGTTACGGCCTTTTACAGCCAACCCAATGACCTCGCCGACGTTATAGCCTTCATCACAGGCAAGCTCCTGGACTGTATGTCAATACCGCACAGCCTCTTCAAACGCTGGAACGGCCACCACGGCAGGGATTAACCGTCCCGAAAGCAACCCCCCTGGTAGCACCACAATCAACCGCGGTTAGCAGGATTTAAGCCATTTTTGTACCCACATAATATGGCACTGTTGTTATGCTTAAGCAATGTGTCCACGTTTGAATGGAGTGCTACCCTCCCCCCTTCTTTCTTCACTTCTCTACCATTTACTTAATCATCCAGTTGCCGGGGAGGGCTTTTTCGATAGCCCTTTTACCGGCTATACTTGTACCGTCCATGAACCAGACCGCCACGTCACCGGTGGAGGAGTCCTGCCAGAGGATATCGTCCTTGCCATCTCCATCGTAGTCGCCTGTGTCCTTGAGCTTCCAGTTGCCGGGCAATGCCGCAGAGACAACGCCCTTGGACGTTACCGTCGCTCCATCGATAAGCCATACCACCACGTCGCCGGTTGAACTGTCCTGCCATATGATATCAGTCTTACCATCACCGTTGAAGTCACCAACGCCCTTGATCTGCCAGTTGGATGATACTGCCTTTTTTATGTCGCTCTTGCTCTTAACGCTGAGACCGGCCATGAACCAGACCGCCACGTCACCGTTGGTGTGTTGCCAGAGGATATCGTTCTTGCCATCACCGTCGAAATCTCCAACACCCTTGATCTGCCACCCCGGAGGAACGCCCTTTTCCACATAGTCCTTTGTCGATATGCCTGCGCCGTTCATAAGCCAGATGCTCACATCGCCGTTGGTGTGTTGCCAGAGGATATCGGCCTTGTCATCACCGTTGAAATCACCAATGCCCTTAAACAGCCACTCTGCCGGCAGCTTCCTTGTCACATAAGCCTGTTTCGCTATCTTGGTGGCGTTCATAAGCCATGCAACAACATCGCCGTTGGTGTGTTGCCAGAGGGCATCGGTTTTGCCATCGCCGTCAAAGTCCCCCTTGGCCAGAAAGCGCCAGACTCCGGAGACCCCCTTGGCCGGATAGCCTTTAGATGAGACACTCATTCCATTGATAAGCCAGATAGCGGTGTCTCCAGTAGAGCTGTCTTGGAGGAACACGTCACTCTTGCCATCGGCGTCAAAGTCGTTTTTGACGCCCTGCGAAAAGTTAGCGGTAACGGTCTTTGAATCCGTCATCTTTACAATACACCTGGCGCCATCTGTGGCGTCGCAGCCCGTCCATTCCTTGAACGTTGAACCTGAATCCGGTGTAACCTTTGCTGTAAGTGTCTCCTCCGTGCCATCGGCGTAATATGCCACACCGGTATTAAAGTTCCAGTGGATTATCCCTTTTGAGGCAGTAACCATGCCCTTGCCTGTTATATTTATGGTAAGTTTCCTGGTTAAACCAAAATCGGCAGAGACGTTGACATCCTTTGACATCGTTACCTTGCAGGTAGCGTTTGTACCCTGACAGTCACCGCTCCAACCGCCAAAAACCGAGCCGTTAAATGCACCCGCCGTCAGGGTTACCTCCGTACCGTCGGGGTACTCCACTTCTGATGTGGTTGCACCACCAGACCACGGCAGATTTCCTGGGGACACCGTTACCGTGCCACCGCCCGTGCCTGTTTTTGTCACGGTGAGTGTCCTTGGTTTAAGTGTAAACGTTGCCGTGATACTCAGGTTGGTTGTCATCTTTACCGTACATGTAGTCTCCGTCCCATTGCAGTCCCCACCCCAGCCGGTAAAGGTTGAATCATCAGGAGCGGTTGCCGTCAGTGTCACCACAGTGGAGTCTTGATACTCTGCCGTGGTTGAATTGCCGACCCACGTCAGCACTCCGGGGGATACCGTTACATTGCCGTTGCCTGTACCCAACCTGGAAACAGTGAGCGTTTTTGAGGGCAGATTAAATGTTGCCGTTACGTTATAATTCTTTGTCATAGACATAGTGCATCCTACAAGTGTCCCTGAGCAGTCCCCACTCCAGCCCGCAAAGACTGACCCAGCCGATGCGGCTGCCGTTAGGGTCTCAACAGAGTACTCGGGGCGACTCACAACTCCTGTGTTGTCTGACCAGGTTATCGGCACGGGGGCACCTGTGACGTTGCCGCTACCTGTACCTGTCTTGGTTATTGTAACGGTGTAATAAGTACCGGGGTCCGGTGGTGGCGTTGGCGTTGGGGTGGACGTTGGCGTTGGCGTTGGGGTAGGTGCTGTCCAGGTATACACTGCGCCTCGCTGAGTGCCTCCTGCGGCTGCCTTATAAGCCCCGGCAACAACCGTGCTACCGTCGGAACTCACGGAGACGGAATAGCCTAAGTTGTCACTATCAGCACCATCTGATGCGGTTAGCTTGGCTGTCTCGGTACCGTTAGCCCACCCCCCGCCGGGCTTGACAAACACATACGCAGCACCTCTGTTACTGCCTCCTGGGTCTGCCTGATAAGCCCCGGCCACAATCGTGCTACCGTCGGAACTCACGGAGACGGAATTGCCTAAGAAATCATTATTAGCGCCGTCTGATGCGGTTAGCTTGGCTGTCTGGGTACCGTTAGTCCACCCCCCGCCGGGCTTGACAAACACATACGCAGCGCCTTTGTCAGTGCCTCCTAGGTCTGCCCCAGAAGCCCCGGCTACAACCGTGCCACCGTCGGAACTCACGGAGACGGAATTGCCTAATTTGTCAATAATAGCACCATCTGATGCGGTCAGCTTGGCCGTCTGATTACCGGAACCATCTGCCCATGCTACACCTTTTTCAAACACATACGCAGCGCCTTCGTCAAGGCCTCCTGGGTCTGCCAGATAAGCCCCAGCCACAACCGTGCTACCGTCGGAACTCACGGAGACGGAATAGCCTAAGTTGTCACTATTCGCGCCGTCTGATGCGGTCAGCTTGGCTGTCTGGGTACCGTTAGCCCACCCCCCGCCGGGCTTGACAAACACATACGCAGCGCCTYTGTTACTGCCTCCTGGGTCTGCCTGATAACGCCCCGGCCACAATCGTGCTACCGTCGGAACTCACGGAGACGGAATTGCCTAAGTAATCATTATTAGCGCCGTCTGATGCGGTTAGCTTGGC